>NZ_JBIPCQ010000003.1:0-842486 GCF_044006475.1 Flavobacterium sp. FlaQc-47
GTGGTTACTTTGTGTTCAAGGGATTGAAATCCCTAGCTACAAAATAAATGATTCCTCCGGAATTTTACAAAGAGTTCCGGAGGAACGGAGCATATTGTAGGGATGGATTTCAATCCATTCTTCGCAATAAATTTAACAAAGATTGACATATTCTTTGCGGAGTCTCTAGTGTGATTTCTCCCTTCGGTCGAAATGACACTGTTTGTGGTTACTTTGTGTTCAAGGGATTGAAATCCCTAGCTACAAAATAAATGATTCCTCCGGAATTTTACAAAGAGTTCCGGAGGAACGGAGCATATTGTAGGGATGGATTTCAATCCATTCTTCGCAAGAAATTTGACAAAGATTGATGATATTCTTAGCGGAGTTTATGATGTGATTTCTTCCTTCGGTCGAAATGACAAACTTTTGGGGTTACTTTAATTTATTACGGATCATTCTAAACCCGACAGGTTTTAAAACCTGTCGGGTTTGACAATGTGGGTGGCTATTTTGTATTCATCTTTGTAAATGATTTCGCGAACCAATAAATGAACTTATATGGTTCAAAAAATGCTCGTAAAATTCGGCAAAGCCTAAAAACAAAAAAGCTTCTGATTTCTCAGAAGCTTTTTTCAGTGCGGATAATAGGACTCGAACCTACACGCCTTGCGGCACCAGATCCTAAGTCTGGCATGTCTACCAATTTCACCATATCCGCTCAATTGTGGGTGCAAAGATAAACATAACTTCTAATTTTCAAAGCATTTTTGTAAAAAAATATTAATTCTATTTTTTGTATTTTTGAAATTCTATAAAAATCACATAAATGGAAAATATAAAGTCATACGTTCAACAACATAAAGATCGGTTTATCAATGAATTGATCGAATTATTAAAAATTCCGTCGGTAAGTGCTGACACTGCATATTCGCAAGATGTTATTGATACTGCCGAGGCTGTTAAGGAAAGTTTATCAAAAGCAGGCTGCGATTTAGTCGAAATTTGCGATACTCCGGGTTATCCAATCATCTACGGAGAGAAAATTATCGACCCAAATTTGCCTACCGTTTTAGTTTACGGACATTATGATGTTCAGCCACCGGATCCAATCGAATTATGGACCTCGCCACCATTTGAACCTGTAATCAAAAAAACCGAAATTCATCCCGAAGGCGCAATCTTCGCTCGTGGAGCTTGTGATGATAAAGGACAAATGTACATGCACGTAAAAGCGTTAGAGCTTATGGTGCAAACCAATTCTTTGCCATGTAATGTAAAATTCATGATTGAAGGCGAGGAAGAAGTAGGTTCTGCAAGTTTAGCTTGGTTTGTAGAACGCAATCAGGAAAAACTAAAAAACGACGTTATTTTAATTTCAGATACCGGAATGATCTCTAACCAACAACCGTCTATCACGACAGGTTTACGTGGTTTGAGTTATGTAGAGGTTGAAGTTACAGGTCCAAACCGTGATTTACATTCAGGTTTATACGGTGGGGCAGTGGCGAACCCAATTAATGTTTTGGCAAAAATGATCGCTTCTTTGCATGATGAAGACAATCATATTACCATTCCGGGTTTCTACGATAAAGTTCAGGAATTATCTACAGAGGAAAGAGCCGAAATGGCAAAAGCGCCTTTCAGCTTAGAAAAATATAAAAATGCTCTAGCCTTAAACGATGTTTACGGCGAGAAAGGATATGTAACCAACGAACGCAACTCCATTCGTCCAACATTAGACGTAAACGGAATCTGGGGCGGATATCAGGGCGAAGGAGCAAAAACGGTTATTGCGAGCAAAGCTTTTGCAAAAATTTCCATGCGTTTGGTTCCAAATCAGGATTGGCATGAAATTACAGAATTGTTCACGAAACATTTCACGAGCATTGCTCCGTCAGGAGTTACCGTAAAAGTGACGCCTCATCATGGCGGACAAGGTTATGTTACGCCAATTGACAGTATTGGGTATCAGGCGGCAAATAAAGCTTATACAGAAACGTTTGGAGTTCCGGCAATTCCGGTTCGTTCAGGCGGAAGTATTCCTATTGTTGCTTTATTCGAAAAAGAATTAAAAAGCAAAACGATTTTAATGGGCTTTGGTTTGGATTCTGATGCAATTCACTCACCAAACGAACACTTCGGAATCTTCAATTTCTTAAAAGGAATCGAAACTATTCCGTTGTTTTACAAATATTTTGTAGAATTAAGTAAGTAAAATTTGCCACGAAGTTTTCTTTTGCCACAAAGGCACTCAGACACAAAGTTTTTTTAGGTTCATCTTTATTGAAGCTTTAAATTTTGAAAAGATATATCTCAAATAATATGAAATCCGTTCAGCAATGAGCGGATTTTTTTATGGGCGTTCCCTACGGTCGGGCTATCCACTATATCTTTTTGTTTTTAAAGAAAAAACAAAAAGGATATCGCTTCTATCCCTAACGCTTAAATAAGGTGCAAAGGTTTAAAAAAGGTTCAAAGTTGTAGAGGAACAAAGCGACAAAGGTTTTTTGCATCAGAATTGAATAGCCCCTAGCTTTAGCCAGGGGATTTTTTAGATGAAAAGAATTGGCTTTAGCCAAATTTTTAAACGCCTGAGAATTTATTTGGCTAAAGCCATGCTCTTTATTCCTACAGTAGACCCCAGCTAAAGCTGGGGTCTATTCAAAAACCTTTGCACTTTGTGTATTCTAAAAACTCAGATCCTTAGAAACTTAGCAACTTTTTCTTGCATATTAAAAAAATAACTCTACATTTGTAGAACACAATCTATAATTGTAGAGTTAAATTAAAAATATGAAAAACTTTCTTTTACTATTTTTTTTCGGAATCTTGCTTTTGGGTTGTAAAAGCAAACTCATAAATCAAAAGATTGATCATAAAAAAGAAGGCGTTTGGGTTGATGATTATACTCAAGATAGCATCAGATATAAGTCATTTGAATATTATAAACATGACGTACCGGTAAAAAAGTGGAAATCATACATTAACGGAAAAATCTACAAAACCGAGAAATACAAAAACGGAATTTGCTTCGTGAAATATTATTATGAAAACGGAAAAATACAATCAAAAGGAAATACAAAATTAGAAACCAATTCAGAAGAAACACATTGGTTTTATTTTGGTGATTGGAAATTCTACTCGGATAAAGGAAAACTGACCGAAATTAAAAACTATAGCAATGGAGATTTAATTTCAGAAAAAGTAATAGAATAGCCCACGGGTTTAACGGATTTTTACCGATTGGCGCAGATTTTTTTTTAGTAATATACAAGAAGCAAGAATAAAGATGCAAGAAGCAAGAAGCAAGAATAAAGAAACAAGACGCAAGCAACAAGAAGGCATAAATAATCAAAATTCGAGAAAATTAGTGTAATTCGTGGCAAAAAACTTAGTAATTCAGAATCTCAGCAACTCAGAACCTCAAAAATATAAACATGCAACTATCCAACTCAGAAGAACAATTAATGGAACATCTCTGGAAGCTTGAAAAGGCTTTTATGAAAGATTTGCTTGAAGCATATCCGGAACCAAAACCCGCAACAACAACTGTTGCAACGCTTTTAAAGCGAATGATTGACAAGAAATTCGTTGCGTATAACGAATTCGGAAATTCAAGGGAATATTATCCTTTAGTCGAAAAAACCGTTTATTTCTCTAAACACGTAAACGGATTAATTAGCAGTTTCTTTAATAATTCGGCGTCACAATTTGCTTCTTTTTTTACAAAAGAAACCAATTTATCAACTTCAGAATTAGAAGAACTTAGAAAAATAATCGATTCAGAAATTCAAAAAAAGAAAAAATGATACTCTATCTTTTAAAATCAGGAATACTGCTTTTGATTTTTTATGCAGTATATAAATTAGCATTAGAAAACGAGAAAATGTTTCGTTTTAATCGCGCTTATTTGCTAGCAAGTTTGGTTTTTAGTTTCGTGATTCCGTTGCAGATTATTTCGTTTGGCGCGGCATTTTCGGATAAAATGGGATTGGTTCAATTAGACGAACTGGTTATTCAAAAGAACAATCAAAATATAGAAATGATTTCAATAAATGATTTTATAATTGTTTTAACTGGAGTTGTTTATGGTTTTATGGTTTTGTTGTTGACGATTCGGTTTATTTTTAATTTGTATTCATTTTATAAGAGAATAAAGAACAATGAAACGCAATTTATAAACGGAGAAAAGATAGTTTTAATCGAAGAATCTATTTTGCCGCATTCATTTTGGAAATCTATTTTTATCAATAAAAATGAATTCGAAAAAGGCAAAATTCCATCAGAATTAATAGCGCACGAAAAAGCACATTTAGAGCAAAAGCATACTTTGGATATTCTTTTTATCGAAGTTTTGCAAATCGTTTTTTGGTTCAATCCATTGCTTTTGCTTTATAAAAAATCAATTAAACTTAATCACGAATTTCTGGCAGATGAAGCTGTAAATAAACAGTTTGATTCTGTTCGAAATTATCAAAATTTATTACTTGACTTTGCATCCAATACAACCACTATTGCTCTGGCAAGTAATATTAATTATTTAATAACTAAAAAACGTTTACTCATGATGACCAAAAAAGAATCTCCGATTAAAATTGTATTTAAAGTATTTAGTGTTGGTGTTATTTCGGCTGTATTACTAATTGCTTTTAGCACAAAATCGATTGCCCAAAAAGTGACAAACAAAGCCGAAGTTAAAGACAAAGACCTTTATAAAATAGCCGACGTTGAAAAATTGCCAGAATTCCCGGGAGGTATTGCAGAGTTCTATAAGTTTGTCGGTAAAAATTTTAAAATGCCAAAAGAAGTCGGTAAAAATAAGATTGAAGGCAAAACCAATATGCAATTTATTATTGAAAAAGACGGAAGTCTATCAGATATTATAATTCTAAAAGATGCCGGTTACGGAATAGGAAATGAGGCAATTCGGGTTTTGAAACTTTCACCAAAATGGATCGCTGCCACTCAAAAAGGAAAAGCCGTTCGGGTAATGTATAGTTTGCCAATTACGGTTCAGCCTGAAAAGTAAAAAAAGAGGTTCAGAGTTGCAGAGGCTCAAAGGAACAAAGGTTTTTTAGCGCCAAAATTGAATAGCCCTAGCTTTAGCTAGGGGTTTTTAGGTAAAATGAATTGGCTTTAGCCAAAATATTTTGATTGCATAAGGATTTATTCGGCTAAAGCCATTTCTCGCTATTCTTTATTAAAACCCCAGCTAAAGCCGGAGCCTATTCAACGTTCAGCAACTTGAAACCTGAAACCTGAAACAAAAATTTTGAACTTTGAACCTTTGCCTCTCTACACCTTTGTCCCTTTTAAAAAAAAATCCGCTTCTGAAATATAGAAGCGGATAAATAAAAAACTAAAAAAAAAAATTCTAAAAAACTAACAAACCCAGAGCTTAAAAAAGATCTGGATTATATCCAAAATAAGGCATTTCCTGTTCGTTAAAAATAACCCCATATTCTTCTAATTCTTGTAAAATAGGTAAATACACTTCTTTTTTTATAGGAAGTTGTACGCCTGGAGTTGTGATTTTTCCGTTCAAAATCAATAATGTCGCCATTGCAACCGGTAGTCCAACCGTTTTTGCCATTGCTGTATACGTTTGATCGTCGCCGGTACAAACCATTTTTGAATCGATTTGCTGTTTTTTACCGTTTAATATGTATCCAAATTTGTGATACATGACAATCATATCCTTATCATTGGGTTCTAAAGTCCAGCTATCTGATAATATTTTTTCTAAAATTTGTGCCGGAGTTGCATTGGGTAAATTCACCTTTTTGTCAGGGTTAAATAAATCTAATTCCAGCAATTTATCCCACATAATATCGTCCTGATCAATTTTTAAAATCAATCGGGTTTTGATTTCTACAGAATCTGTGGGATGATAAGGTAAAAACGAATTCACAAACTCGCGGTAACTCATGTTTTCAGAACCTTCCATAATGTAGCTGTCATCGGTCATGCCTAATTGCACAAACATATTCCATGCTTTAGAATATCCAACTCTTCTAATCGTTCCGCGATATAAAGTCAGGATATCGTCTAAACCATAAATCGATCTGTATTTGAGCGAATCCCGGTTAGAGTAGGCTTCGAATTTACCGTAACCTTCAACTTCCAGAAATTCAGTTCTGCGAAAAACTGTTCCGTAGGGGATATATTTATAAGTTCCTTCCTGAATAAATTTTGCTGCGCCGCCTTGTCCTGCTAAAACTACGTTTCTGGGTGCCCACGTAAATTTGTAATTCCATAAATTATTGTCACATTCTGGAGCGACTAATCCGCCGCAAAAAGATTCAAAAAGTAACATATTGCCACCTTTTTCTCTTATTTCGTCTATAACTTTCATGGCACTCATATGATCGATTCCCGGATCAAGACCAATTTCGTTCATAAAAATTAAATTGCTTTTTTTAACCTCTTCGTCAAGTCCTTGCATCGCATCACTTATATAAGAGGCGGTAACAAGATGTTTTTTGAATTCAAGACAGTCTTTTGCAATTTCAATATGTAAATGAGCAGGCAACATTGAGATTACTATCGAAGCTTTTTCAATTGCCGATTTCCTTTCATTAGTATCAAAAATATTCAAAGCAATTGGAGTCGCATTAGGATGATTTTGTGTCTTTTTTTCGGCTAAAGCCAAAGATAAATCCGCTACAACCAGATGTAGATTTTCAGTTTCTGATTTTGATAATAAATAGCGTATCAGCGACGATGCAGATCTACCGGCTCCAATGATTAAAATGCTTCTCATGTTTTAAATATATAACACAAATATATTAAATTGTTAAATATGTAACAATTTTAATTTTATAAAAATGCATTATTTTTTATTTTGAAGCCAAAACATAATGAATTCCTTTTTCCATAAAAGATTTTTAAAAACTAAAATGCTTTTTAAAATGTATTGAAGTATTTTTGCTGGATAAATAAAGTATAGAAAACATGAAAAGAAAAATTGTTTTAGCCGGCGCTTTTATGGGAATGATCGCCATCATTTTTGGTGCTTTTGGCGCGCATTTGCTAAAGAAATATCTAGCTGTTGAAGAGTTAAGTACTTTTGAAGTTGGTGTTCGTTACCAAATGTATCACGCCTTGTTTTTACTTTTTCTTTCTACCAGAAAAGATATCGCCGAAAAAACGGTTAAAACTATCTATAATTTAGTTGTTTCAGGCGTAATTCTGTTTAGTGGATCAATCTATTTATTAGCAACTAAAAGTCTTACAATCTTCGATTTTAAAATTATTGTATTCGCAACTCCTCTAGGAGGATTTCTATTAATTATTGCTTGGGCAGTATTATTTGTCACAATTTTTAGGAAAAAATCATAAAATGCCGAATAAAAAATTCTATCTAAAAATTAATCTTTAATTTTGTCTCATAAATAACATATCATCCTGTTTATGTGAATTTATTTTGTTTTTTGCTTTAATGAGGAAATAATATAACAAATTCATATACTGGATTATAAGAAAACAAATTAGAGGCGGTTATTTTTTTGTTTTACTAATTTAAAGGTCAGATTTTACTTTATTGATATAAATAAAAGTAAAATCTAAATATTTTTAGAGGATTAATAATAAATCTATAATTTTGCATCTTATAAATTATCACACACAACTAAAAATTTATGGACAGTCACACAGTTTTCACGCAATCGATTTCGTTAAATGAATTAGGAATTGAAAATGCAAAAGTTCGTTACCAATTATCTGCTGATGAATTGCATGCGATCACTTTGCAATCAGGCCAAGGTGTTGAGAATTCTACAGGCGCACTGGCAATTAATACGGGTGAATTTACAGGACGTTCTCCTCAGGATCGTTTTATTGTAAAAGACAGTATTACAGAGGACAAAGTCTGGTGGGGAAATGTAAATATTCCGTTTTCATCTGAAGCTTTTGAGAAACTATACAATAAGGTAACTCAGTTTTTATCAAACAAAGAAGTTTTTGTACGTGATTCTTATGTTTGTTCTGATGCCAATTATAGATTAAATGTTCGTGTTGTTACAGAAACTGCGTGGTCAAACTTGTTTTGCTACAATATGTTTTTAAGACCAGAAGAATCTGAGTTAGCTAATTTTACACCGGAATGGACTGTAATCTGTGCTCCAAGTTTTATGGCAGATCCTGCTGTAGACGGAACGCGCCAGTCTAATTTTGCTATTCTAGATTTTACTAAAAAAGTAGCACTTATTGGCGGAACAGGTTATACAGGAGAAATGAAAAAGGGGATTTTTTCTGCTTTAAACTTCATTTTACCGGTTTTTGAAAATACATTACCAATGCATTGCAGTGCCAATGTTGGTGAAGCCGGAGATACAGCCATTTTCTTTGGATTATCAGGAACAGGAAAAACAACTTTATCAGCAGATCCCGCACGTAAGTTAATTGGAGACGATGAACACGGTTGGACTGCAGAAAACACAGTTTTTAACTTCGAAGGAGGTTGCTATGCAAAAGTGATTAATTTAACTGAAGAAAACGAACCGGACATTTTTAGAGCGATCAAAAAAGGAGCGCTTTTAGAAAATGTGGTTTTCAAAGCAGGAACAAACGAAGTTGATTATGATGATGTTTCAATTACACAAAATACTCGTGTAAGTTACCCAATAACACATATTGATAATATTCAGCCAGGATCTATTGGTCATAATCCTAAAAATATATTTTTCTTAACGGCAGATTCTTTCGGAATTTTGCCTCCAATCTCAAAATTAACTCCGGGTCAGGCAGCGTACCATTTTATCTCAGGATATACAGCTAAAGTTGCAGGAACAGAAGCAGGAGTTACAGAACCGCAACCTAATTTTTCGGCTTGTTTTGGTGCACCATTTATGCCTTTACACCCAACGCGTTACGCTGAAATGCTAACGAAAAAAATGAAAGATGCAGATGTAAAAGTTTGGTTAATCAACACAGGCTGGACAGGTGGAGCTTACGGAACAGGAAGCCGTATGAAACTAAAATACACGCGTGCCATGATTACCGCTGCATTAAACGGGGAATTGGATAACGTGGAATTTAAAAATCATGCAGTATTTGGAATTGCAAAACCACAATCTTGCCCGAATGTTCCAAGTGAAATTTTAAATCCTAGAAATACTTGGGAAGATCCTGAGTTATACGATAAAAAAGCAATTGAATTGGCTCAGAAATTTAAAGCTAATTTCGCCAAATTTGAAGAGTTTGCAAACGCTGAAATCTTAGCCGGAGCACCGATTACAGAATAAGGAAGATTACTAATTCAAACTAAAAAAAGCTGTTCAGTGATGAACAGCTTTTTTGTTGGTTTCAAGTCTCAGTCTCAGTCTCAGTCTCAGTCTCAGTCTCAGTCTCAGTCTCAGTCTCAGTCTCAGTCTCAGTCTCAGTTTCAGTCTCAGTCTCAGTCTCAGTCTCAGTCTCAGTCTCAGTTTTCAGTCTCGGTATTCATTCACAGTTGAGAAACTGAAAACTGCGACCGTGACTGAAAACTATTTTCTATCGTCGATACGTTTCTGGATCAAATCCCAGGCATAATAATGAAAAGTCATTCCGTTGCTCATGGCTACAAAAAGTCCGTTTTTAAAGTTTCCTCCTAAATTTACGCTGGTTACATCGGCACCATCACATTCAATTGTTGATGTTGGAATTTCGGCTAGTAAAGGATAATCGTTTGGATTTCCTTTTGCGCCTTCTCTTGGGTAAACCATAAAAGTATTGGCTTGCTGATTAGATACTAAAATATATCCCGTAGAATCAGTTTTTTTGTAAATCGCAATTCCTTCATTATCGGCTTTAAAACCCGTTTTTCCGAAAATAGCTAATTCTTTATTGTCTTTTAAAGCAGGATCAGCTTTGTATTTCCTGATCCCGAACTGTTCGTCGCAATACAAAACAGTTCCTAATTCGTTATCTACTGCAATGGCTTCAATTTCTTTCTTTCCGCTGTAAGCGCCAAATTTTCTAACGACTTTTGCTGTAACAAATTTTCCACTTCCTGAAAGTTCATATTGCCATAAATAACTTCCCGAAGGTCCTGATTTTCTTCCTACGATAGCAAATATTTTACCATCGACTTTTCGGGTATACAAAGCAATTCCCATTGGGTCACGTAATTTTTCACCATCAAAAACGGAAATTCCTCCGTTATCAATTGCTTTTAAATCAGGTAAACTAAAAATTCTTATTTTGTTCGATTCACGTTCTGTAGTTACGGCAACGTCAATTTTTTTTCCATCAATTACTAAGCCATAAGCGATATCCACATTGTTTGGGCGTTTTAAAACCTCTGATTTTGCAACGATTTTTCCCTTTAAATCAAAAGCATACAAACCGCCATCGGTATCTTTATCAGTTCCTACAATAATACTTTTAGAAGCATCCGTTGGGTGAATCCAGATAGAAGGATCATCTGTATCATGTGGTAAAGCTTCGGTAACAACAGTTGGTTTTACTGCATTTGCAGCAACTGGCGCGAGTTTGTCATCTTTACAAGCGACGATTAATGTGCTTAAAAGTAAAAATGAGATTATAGATTTATTTTTCATTACGGATTTCATTTGAATAAATTAGACAGAACCGCTAAGCTCTGCCTAATTTAAGAATTTTATAAATTGATTATTACAAGTCAAGTTTCAAACCAAAATTGTATCGGGCTTGATAGTACTCTTCTTGTTTGGTATGCGCCTCAAATCCCTGATAGTAGCGTAAAGGCTGGTTGGTTAAGTTGTTGGCCTCGGCAAAAAGACGAAGTTTTGGTGTAATCTTGAAAGAAGCATTGGCATCTAAGAAAAATTGTTTGTCGTAATAACTGTCTTTATACGATTCAGAACCTAATTCATCTAAATAATCTGACGTAAAGTTGGTCGAAACTCTGGCAGAAAAACGTTTGTTTTCCCAGGACAATGATCCGTTAAACATATGTGGAGTTGTGCCCGGAAGACTGATGTTATTTCTTTGGTTTCCGTCTTCATCAGCAATTCCTTTTGCTTTTGATTTTGTGTAAGTATAGTTTAAATAAATACCAAATCCTTTTAGGAATTTCCCCGGAAGGAAATCTAACTGACGTTGAAATGCGACTTCAAAACCATAAACATCAACCGTATCTCCATTTCTGGATTGTAAAAAAGACCAGTTTTCACCAGCAGGAACAGGGTTTGCCTGATTGGGGAAATCTGCAGCAAATTTTGCATCCGTATATTGATTATCGCTATAATTGTAAATGAAATTATCTAATCTTTTGTAGAAAATACCTCCTGAAATTAAACCAACAGATTTGAAATAATTCTCGGCCATGAAATCGTAATTGTATGAATAGGTTGCATCAAGATCCGGATTTCCGGCTGTAATTTCTTTATCAGCAGCAATGTTGTTTACGTAAGGAGCCAATGCATAATAATTAGGTCTTGCCAAAGCCGTTGTAACAGCCGCTCTTAAAACTAAATCTTTTGTCGCATTATATTGCAAAGAGATACTTGGTAATAAGTTCGTATAAGCGTTTTTAGTGTTGATTTCGCTTTCTAATTCTTCTTCGTCTAAAACGCGATTTCCGGTATAATCGATGTGAGTATTTTCAACTCTAAAACCTAAAACCATAGATAGTTTATCGTTAAAATCCTGATCCCATCTTACATAAGCGGCATAAATGCTTTCTTTGGCATTATAATTTACGGCTAAATATTCTGCCGGATTTGATTCCTTGTCAAATAATGCGGCATTATTTAAATCTAAACTGCCTAAGAAACTGGCAGAAGCAAAACTTCCCGAAATATATTTGCTTCCCGGATTAAAGTTCTTTCCATCATAATAACTGTTTGGAACTTCAGATAATAATTCCATTCCGTCGTTGACTGGCTCGTAAGAATAGAAGTTGTTATTTCTTTCTTTTTCTTTCAATCGAAGTCTAAGTCCGGTTCTCAATCGTCCTTTTTCAGAAGGAATAATAGTAAAAGGAAAACGAATATTAACTTTTGCTCCAAATTCACTTTCGCTTGTTTCATCTGTGTTTTCTGTAACAGAGTCAAATTTGAATTCATCTGTAGATTCTCCAACGGTTGTCATTAAAGGAAATCTGATGTCAGATAAATCTTCAGTCATTTCAAGACCTTTCTGGCGGTATTCAATATAACGCTCTTGCGGACGATATTCTCTGGCTTTGGCATAATTTGCAGACCAGTCTAAATCTAATTTTGAGTTGATTAAATGTTCTCCACGAATCGAATAATTCTGAACGCGCTGATCTTCTAATCGTCTGTTTTTATTTCGATTATTATCAACTCCACCTTTTGTCTGGCGTTTTACACGACCTTCAAAACCGGTGATTTGTTCCCCGTTATAAATTGGTTCGATGTCATCATAAGTGGTTCTGAAACGGTTTTCTCTGTCGTCTCTCCAGTTGTAAATCGCATTGGCAAAAATGGTGTTGTTTTCGTCAAATTTATAATCTAAAGCCACAGATCCGCTACGACGAATACGCTGTACATCATATTTTCTAATTTCTGAAGCTTGCAGATATTCATTCCCAAAATCATCTTTTACCCATTCGTTTTCGATATTATCAGATCCGTAATCTACATTATTATAGGATCCGCTAAAAACAGCGCCAAGTTTGTTGTCTAAAAAACGATTTCCGTAAACTAAACCTGCTGTGTAAGAAGCGTGTTCACGAATTGGCAAATAACCTCCGGCAAGAGTTGCAGAGATTCTTTCGCCATTAGGAGTTGCTCTGGTTACTAAATTTACAGAACCTCCAATCGCATCTGCATCCATATCTGAAGTTAAGGTTTTGTTGACTTCAATAGTAGAAATCATATCAGATGGAATTAAGTCCATTTGTACGTTTCTGTTATCTCCTTCCGCAGACGGAATTCGGTCGCCATTTAAAGTTACCGAGTTCAATGACGGAGCTAAACCTCTAATAATAATGTTACGGGCTTCACCCTGATCATTTTGCATCGTAATACCCGGAACACGTTTTAAAGCGTCTCCAACATTGGCATCCGGAAAACGTCCCATTTGATCAGATGAAATAATATTTCCGATGTTCTTGCTGTTTTTTTGTTGATTCAAAGCTTTGGCCTGACCTTTTAAAATGTCTCCAACCACTACTTCGTTCAACTCAGTTCCTGATGTTTTAAGGGCAAAATCAAGAACGTTATTTTTGCCTTGTTCTACAGTAATTTCCTGTGTTATGGCGGTATATCCTATATATTTGACTTCTACTTTATAAGTCCCAACATTGATGTTTAGTAATTCAAAACGACCATTATAATCTGAAACTGTGTATTTATTTTCACCTACAATTTGAATCATTGCTCCTGGTAAAGGAAGTTTATCATCAATATCTAATACTTTTCCTGAGATTATGGCTTTTTGAGCATAACCTGAAAAGGCTAATAGCATGAATGTTACTACTAAATAAATTTTTTTCATTGTGTTTTAGTTTGATTTGTTGCGAAACTAGAACCTTAATGTTATTAAAGGCGTTGAAAAAAATTAAGGTAGTGTTATGATTATCGCGTTAAAATCAAAACGAGATGATATTTAAATAACATCTCAAAGCTAAATTATTGACAGCCAAATAAAAACAAATCAACTAATTAACTCAGAATTAAATTTTTGGCGTTAAATTTGCCCTATCAATCACAATCAAAAATCATCAATCATGTTAAAACAATTTTTTATCCTATGTTCCGGAGCTGATCGGGACTTACTCGAAGGTTGCTCAGAAGGCGAACAAACCAAATATGTTGGTATTGGCGCCACCGTTTTCTTTACCGCAGTTATGGCTTTCCTTGCCAGTGCTTATGCGCTTTTTACTGTTTTTGATTCTATTTATCCGGCTTTGGCTTTTGGGTTTGTATGGAGTTTATTAATCTTTAATTTAGACCGATTTATCGTTTCAACGATCAAAAAAAGAGATCGTTTTTTTGATGAATTTCTGCAAGCTACACCTAGAATTATGCTGGCAGTTATTATTGCTATCGTAATTTCTAAGCCTTTGGAGATTAAAATTTTCGAAAAAGAAATCAATACCGTTTTATTAAAAGAGAAAAATGAAATGGAATTAGCCAATAAAAAACAAGTTGGTAATTATTTTAAATCAGATGTAGATAAAAATAAAGCCGAAATCGCTGCTTTAAAAGATGATATTCTTAAAAAAGAAAAAGAAGTAAATGCACTGTACTCAACCTATATCACAGAAGCTGAGGGAACTACCGGAACTAAAAAACTGGGTAAAGGACCTGTTTATAAAGAGAAACGAGAAAAGCACGATGCATCTTTAAAAGAATTTGCAGCTTTAAAGACAGCAAACGAAGCTAAAATTGCCGAAAAAGAAAAAACAGGACAAAAATTACAAGCAGATTTAGATAAAAAAGTTTCGCAAACTCAGCCTATTATTGAAGGTTTTGACGGATTGATGGCGCGTATTAATGCTTTGGATAAATTGCCGTGGTTGCCATCATTCTTTATTATGTTGTTGTTTCTGGCGATTGAAACGTCTCCGATTATAGCGAAATTATTAGCCCCAAAAGGCGAATTTGATTTTAAACAAGAAGAAGCCGAAACAGCGATGAAAGCAACTTTGACGCAAAATAAATACCAACGTGAATTATTGGTGAAAACAAGTGCTCAAATGCATGATAAAGTATATGCTGATATTGCAGAAGATAAAAGCTTGTATGATCTTCAACGCAGGAAAGCGACGGAGTTATTAGAACTGCAGGCGCATAGTTTTGTAGAAAAACAGAAAGCAACTCTTTAAGTCCTAAAGTTTGAAAGTCGAAAGTCTGAAATTCAATTGGATTACATAAAAATAGAAGCCCGAAATAGAATTTCTATTTCGGGCTTTCTTTTGACTTTATAACTTTAGACTTTCAGACTAAATTACATGTAACTCAATATTTCTTTTTTATAAGTATCATATTCGCCTTGCATGATTAATCCGTTATCCAGCAATTTTTTGTAATTCTGCAATTTATCAAAAAGTTCTTCTTTAGATAAATCACTTAATTTGCGATCTCCTGTTGAAGGCTGAGTTTGTTGAATTGGCTCATAAGTTTCTGTATAAGATGGAGTTGTAGCAGGCATGATTTCAGCATAATTCGTTACTTCTTCAGCTTCAACTTCTTCTACGTCATCTTCAATGTCGTCTTCTTCTTCAATGATTTGTGCAGTTTCTACAATTGGAGTTTCGGCAAAAGCAGGATTTTTAAGTAAATCCAATTGCTCTTTTGCGTAAGTATATATTTTTCTGGCCTGAATCTTCGGGATATAATCAATAGAAATTGATAAATCAGTATTGGTGTTAAATGAGAATTCAGAACCTAAAATGTTTTCTTTTACAAAAGCACCAGCAACAGTATCCCAGGTATAATCTGTGAAATTCATTGAAAGACCTAGATTTTTAGGTTCACAAATGATGATTCTTTTATTTGTTAATACAATACTATCAGGAAAAACAGTAATTGCCGGTTTTTTTTGAACAGCAATATATCCAACTTCTTCACCTTTCATCAATAAATCATTGAGTTTTGAAGTAATTTTTTCAATCGCTTTTGGATCTTGTTCTTCGTTCAGAAATTTTTTAAATTGTTCTTTCATGTTCTATAAGTTGCTAAGTTGCAAATTAATTGAGTGGTTAAGTTTTTTGTCTTACGTTACAAATGTAATGCCTAATTTTCTAATTCAATAATTTCATTCTGAATTTTCTTTGTCAAACTTTTGAAAACCAATTCATACGAATGATCAATTAATTCTTTGACAAAAGCAGTAGATAAACTTCCGTTTAAAGCAATTGTGTTCCAATGTACTTTGCTCATATGAAAGCCTGGTTTTATCTCATCATATTCAGCTCGTAATTCCTGAGCACGTTCAGGATCACACTTTAAATTAACAGAAGCTTCGTTTTTCTCCCATTGCAATAAAGATGATAAGGCAAACATTTTACCTCCAACTTTAAAAACCAAAGTGTCTTCATCAAAAGGAAAATGTTCGCTGACTCCTTTTTTTGAAAGGCAATATTCGTAATACGTTTCCAGATTCATATCATTTTTTATTTACCAATTTCTCCTAAATGCGTGTATTTAAAACCTTTATCATATTTCAAGCCGTAGCCAAAAATTCTATCCATTGCCGAATGAGAAAACAGAATAATTCCGATAAGCTGTAAAATTTCAATTTGCAAATAACAACCTGTCATATAAAGCAAAACTGCGAGTCCTTTATGATGAAATACATTGTAGAAAAAAGCACCTGCTTTATTCCCAAAAGCATAACCAATCATAGAAAGATCCGGAGCTAAAAGCAAAACCAAAAACCACCACCATTGATAATTTAAAAGGCTAAATAAATAAATTCCAAGCGCAAATAAGCCAAATTCTTCCAGTTTTATAACAGTTTTCATCATAGTTTTTTCTCCATTAATTTTTCAGGATGTTCTAATTGTTTAAAACCAAATTTACGATATAAAAAATGAGCATCGGTCGTAGCCAATCTCCATATTTGAATATTTTTAAGAATGGGTTCGTTCATCATTGCTTCAATTAAAATAGACGAATATCCTTTTCCACGGTGTTCTTCGATAATAAAGACATCCATCACATATCCAAAAACCACATAATCTGTAATTACTCTGGCAAAGCCAATTTGTTTATCATTTAAATAAATTCCAAAACAGACCGAAGCATCAATTGTTGTCTGAACTTCTTCGATAGTTCGTCCTGCCGCCCAATAAATATCTTTTAAGAAGTTTTGTATAAAAGGAACGTCGAGTTTAGTTTTATCTGTAGATACTATAATCATAATTTGTTTTTTTGCCAAGAATTACACGAATTATCACGAATTATTTTTTCTGTTTTTGCATATAAAAATTAGTGCAAATTAGTGTAATTCGTGGCGAACGTTTATAAGATCTTATATAGTGTTGGTTTTGAAGGACTTGCGTCGTTTTCAAATGAAGCAATTTGAATATTTAGTATATAATCTCCATCTTCGATTTCATTTGCTGCAAAAATCATTTCGGTAATTGTTGCATTAAATCTGGCATCTGGATTTAAGTTTAAAGTATCTTTTACATTCCAAAATGCTTTGTGTGCTAATAATTTACCTTCGTCATGTTCTTTGTCGACACTTGGCAAATCAATTAATAAATGCTGAATTTCGCTTTCGCGGATGAAAATCGCTGCCTCTTCAGATAAATAAGGCGGATTTGTATTCGAGTATTTTCTTGATTTTTTGTCTTTTTGATTGGGAAGTGTTCTGATAATCAAAGCTTCAGTTTTCATGCTGACTGGATTCGATGCATTTGTCCCATTAAGCGAAGTCGAAATGTGATCTTTGGTAATCACCAAATCCTCACCAATATTTTCCGGCTCAACCGTAATTAATTTTGCAAAAAAAAAGAATTGTTTCAAAGATTGATTAATACTATAGAAATCATTTGTTATATGTCCTAAACATTCAGTGTGAGTTCCATGTCCGTGTGGATTGAAGAAAATATTATTGAAATTAGTCGATGATTTTCCTTCAGAAACTTTCCCGATCCAGTCTCCAAAAACTACAGGTTCAATCACTGGTTTTTCAATATACCAAGCAATTGGGTTTTCGTCTGTATTCGTTAGCGGAATTGAGATATCAATGGGTTTTGATAAGTCGATTTCGAAGTTGTTTATTTTTGCTATCATAGTTCTAACCGCAAGGGTCGCAAAGGTTCTACGCAAAGTTCGCAAGGTTTTATTAATTGTCTCTTTAAATTAAGAAGCTAAAGTTTATTTACAACCCTGCGAATTCCATTCTTTATTAAAACGACATTAAAATTTATAAGTAAACCTAATTTGCAATTTGTTAATTTTAAATAAGTTAATAGTTGAGCGAAATGGATTTCATTTAAAGCATCAACCGATTTTATTTCCAAAATTAATTTATTTTCAATTATAATATCTAATCGATAACCAATTTCTAATTTTATTTCTTCGTAAATTAAAGGGAGAGGTTTTTGCTTTTCAATTGCTAAACCTGATTTTTTTAATTCATAAAAAAGGCATTCTTCATAAGCACTTTCCAGAAGTCCGGGTCCTAGATTTTGATGAACTTTTAAGGCGCAATCAAACACAATTCGTGATAATTCATTTTCTGACATGAGTATTAATTATAAATATTAAAACTCAAATCTACGTTTAAAATTTATTTAATATAAATTTATTCCTACAAAAAAGCGTTCTTTGCGTAAACCTTAGCGAACCTTGCGGTTAGACCTTATTCCAAATTTAGATAAAATAAATCTGAAGCAATTCCATCTGTCAAAAATTTTCCTTTTGGAGTTGGTTTTAAGATATTGTGTTCAATGAAAAGCAGATCATCATCTAAGAATTTCTGACTTTGATTTTGTAAATAATTCAAATATTCTAAACCAAATTCAGTTTCAATTCTTCCTAATGAAACACCCCAAATTGTTCTCAAACCAGTCATAATATATTCGTTATAACGATCAGAAATCGTGAGGATTTCAGTTTCTATTGGAAGTTCATCGTTCTGAATTGATTTTATGTAAAGAGAATTATTAGCGATATTCCAGCCTCTTTTCTCTCCATCATAACTGTGTGCTGAAGGACCGATTCCGATGTATTTTTTGCCTAACCAATACGCCGAATTATTTTTAGAGAAATAACCCTCTTTCCCGAAATTGGACAATTCGTAATGAATAAAACCATTTTTTTGAAGTGTTTCAACCAAAATCATAAAATGATTCGAAGCAACTTCGTCCTGAGGTTCGGCAATTTTTCCGGTATCGATTAGTTTTCTTAAAGCTGTTTTGGGTTCAACTGTTAAAGCGTAACTCGATATGTGCGGAATGCCAAATGACAATGCCGTTTCAATATTTTTTCTCCACATTTCATCAGTTAATCCCGGAATTCCGTAAATCAAATCAAGCGAAATATTGTCAAAATATTTAGTTGCTTCTGTCAAACAATTTATGGCTTCCACCGAATTATGAGCACGATTCATCAGCTGCAAATCTTCTTCATAAAAAGACTGAATTCCAATACTCAAACGGTTTATTGGGCTTTTAGATAATTCGAGAATTCTTTCTGTGGATAAATCATCAGGATTAGCTTCGAGTGTGATTTCAGGATTTGCAACGACTTTGTAATTTTTATAAACTTCAGCAATTAAAAAGTTTATTTCGTCATTTGATAATACCGAAGGAGTTCCGCCGCCAAAATAAATAGTTTCTACAATTTCAGTTGAAAACTCATTTTTACGCATGGCAATTTCTTTGGCTAAAGCCAAAACCATATCATCTTTCTTTTTCATCGAAGTCGAAAAATGAAAGTCGCAATAATGGCAAGCCTGCTTGCAAAAAGGAATATGAATGTAGATACCTGACATTTTAATTAGATAATTAGATAATGAGTCAATTAGATAATTAATTTGTTGTGTTAAAATTATCTAATTATCAAATTTCCTCAATTGACACATTATTTTTTAACTCGTTCTTCGTTTTGTTTTACAAAAGCATCCCAGCCTGTGTAACTTTTTCCGGCAACGATTTTACCTGAATTAAAGAAATGACAAACCGCGGCCGCTAAACCATCAGTTGAATCCAGATTTTTCGGTAACTCTTTTAAACCCAAAAGTTGTTGCAGCATTTTTGCAACTTGTTCTTTACTGGCATTTCCGTTTCCGGTAATTGCCATTTTGATCTTTTTAGGTTCATATTCGGTTATAGGGATGTCTCTTGAAAGTCCTGCTGCCATTGCCACGCCTTGCGCACGACCTAACTTTAACATCGATTGTACGTTTTTACCAAAGAAAGGTGCCTCAATCGCAATTTCGTCCGGATGATGTGTTTCGATTAGTTCGATTGTGCGTTCAAAAATGATTTTCAGTTTTTGGTAATGATTGTCGTATTTGGAAAGTTGCAATTCGTTCAATTGCAGAAACTCCATTTTTTTATTGATGACTTTTATCAATCCAAAACCCATAATTGTGGTTCCGGGGTCAATACCTAATATGATGCGTTCTTTTGTCAAGTGTTTTTTGTTTCAAGTTTCAGGTTTCAAGTTAGAAAATTTCTATAAAATGTTCTTATTCATTTTCTAATTTTCAAATTGCCACATTTTCAAATTGATTACTTTTGCAGCATGATTTCAATTCCTCACAAAGCTAAACAATTCCTGGTTCTTCTGGTCAAACTTTTGATTGTAGGTGGCGCATTTTATTTTATTTATAATCAGTTGGCGCACAATGACAAATTAGACTGGCAGAAGTTCATCACACTGTTTCGTAAAAATCAGTCCGTTTCAGGGATTGGTTTTATATTGCTTTTAAGTGTTTTGAATCGTTATTTCGAGATTTTAAAGTGGCAGAATCTAGCCAAAGTAATTCACGAAATTTCTCTCGGCGAAGCTACAAAACAGGTTTTGGCTGCTTTAACAGCAGGAATCTTCACGCCAAATGGAGTAGGAGAATATGCCGGAAAAGCATTATTTTATCCAAAATCTGAAGCTAAAAAAGTAGTTTTTCTGAATTTGATTTGCAACGGAATCCAAATGATTCTAACTGTAATTTTTGGGATTTTCGGGTTGTTATATTTCAATTCAAAATATGAAGTTATTACAGCTCAAACCGTTGGTATTTTGTTTGGAGGTTTTGTATTGCTTTTTGTTGTTTTGTTGTCATTGAAGAAAATAAAAATCAAAGGATATTCCATTGAAAAATTATTGCATAAGATTAATGAAATTCCAAAAGCAATTCATCGTAAAAATATTTTTTTAGGAACTTTACGTTATTTGGTATTCTCGCATCAATATTACTTTTTGTTTTTGGCTTTTGATGTTCATTTGCCTTATTTCACTTTGATTGCTACAATTGCAGTAGTTTATTTTTTAGCATCTTCATTACCAACATTTCAATTTTTAGACTTTGCTGTAAAAGGAAGTGTGGCGATTTATTTCTTTGGTATTTTAGGTGTAAACGAATGGATTGTTGTTTTTATAAGTACTTTGATGTGGTTTCTTAATGTTGTTTTACCTGTAGTCATTGGTGCTTATTATGTGTTGAATTTTAAAAGTTCTGCTAGTCAGGTAAATTAGTAATTGTATTTTATATAATTAAAAGATTTGTATAGTCCCTACGGGACATTTGGCATGATATAAGGGCTGCTTTTTGTTACCAATATATAATCTCTCCGAGATATGTTTTAGTGTTTTTTATAGGGAATACAACAATTGATAATTCCGGCAAATACTCCGTAGGAGCTAAATATTGGTATAAAATAGAATACACGACGATAAAATGTCCCGTTGGGACTACATTTGCTTATGAATATTGATTTTAAACTAAAGTTATGATTGCCACTGTTATAAGTTTATTTTTAGTTACTTACTTGTTCGGCATTATTGTACTTATATATGGTTTTGCTAAAGCAAAAAAGTATCAAAAAACAGATTTAAAACCGCAAACTAGTTTTACTATTATAGTTCCGTTTCGTAATGAAGCCGAAAATTTGCCGAATCTTTTAAACAGTTTTTCAAAGTTGAATTATCCAACTGATTTGTTCGAAGTAATTTTAGTGGATGATAGTTCGAAGGAGAAATTCCAAATTTTAAGTTCCAAATTCCAAGTTTCGATAATTGACAATATCAGAGTTTCGAATTCGCCTAAAAAAGATGCTATTTCAACTGCAATGCAACAGGTTAAAACAACTTGGGTTATTACAACTGATGCTGATTGCGTAGTGCCAGAGAACTGGCTCATTACATTTGACAATTATATTCACCAGAATAACGTTTCTATGCTTGCTGGCGCAGTTACTTATGAATGCGAAAATTTATTCTTGCATCATTTTCAACAATTAGATTTAACGAGCTTACAAGGTGCAACAATAGGAAGTTTTGGACTTAAAAAGGCTTTTATGTGTAATGGAGCTAATTTTGCGTACACAAAATCATTGTTCGAAAAACTAAACGGATTTGATGGAAACAATAAAATTGCCAGTGGCGATGATGTTTTTCTTTTGCAAAAAGCAGCTAACTTATTCCCCGATCAGGTTCATTATTTAAAGTCAGAAGAAGCAATTGTCGTTACAAAACCAACAGAAAACTGGAAATCTTTATTTTATCAAAGAGTGCGTTGGGCAGCAAAAACATCTTCATATCAAAGTAATTTCGGGAAGTTTCTGGGCTTGATTGTTTTCTTTGGGAATTTGAGTTTTGTAATTGGTTTTTTGTTTTTTATACTCAGAATTTTGCATTACCAATTGTTCTTTTTGTTTGCTTTTTTAAAGTTCACGATTGACTTTATACTTCTTTATAAAACAAATCAATTTTTAACTAAAACCAGAATAAAAAGCTTGGTTTTAAGTAGCTTGCTTTATCCTTTTTTTAGTGTGACTGTGGCATTTTACAGTTTGCTGGGTTCGTACGAATGGAAAGGAAGAAGATTTGGTAAATAAATTCCAAATTCTAAAACTTTGGGATTATTTAGGGAAGTTAGAATGGCACACGGATGGCAGGGATTTGCTTCGCAAAGACGCGGATTTATACGGATTTTTTTTTGTGTTTTCTGTTTTCAATCTTCATCTTGAGAAACGAAGAATCGCAAATAAACTCCGCGAAGTACAGCAGGAATAGCTCGTTAAAACTTCTATAATAGGAGCTGGTTTAATGAACTTATATCACTTATATGGTTTTAAAAAAACTATTTCTTCTCTTTAGCCTTTAAAATTACCGGCAAAATAAATTGAGTTTTTACCGGAAGTCCGCGTTTTAGTGCAGGATTTACTTTTGGGAAATCAATCAAACGAGCGCGTAAAATACTGTCTATTTTAATGGTATCATAAGCAACAGAATCTTTAGGAAACTGTGGTTCAAATTCCATAGTGGAATTAGGGAAAACGGTCACTTTTACTTCGATAGTATCGAGTTCCGGATATAATATTGAAAGTGTATCGATATCTAATTTTTCCTGAATAAGTTGTGCCATTACCTGAAAAAAACATTGCTGGCGCAGTTTTTTATCGGCAATTTTTTCGCAATTGGCGACTGATGGATATTCATCAACTTCCTTCCAGTTTATTGATTTTAATTCTTTTTGAAGTAATTCTTTTTCAGACGGAACCTGCTTCTCAAAATATTGACAAGAATTGAAAAATAAAATAATTAATAAAAGGAAAAAATGCTTCAAGATTTTGATGTTGAATTGAATGAAATGATTATTGGTATAAAAATACAATTATTTTTTTTGGGAAGTTTTGTATTGCAGATAATCTTCATAGCTTTCTGAAAGCCATTTTTCTTTGTTTTGTGCTGCAACTTCTTTTTGTTCAGGATATAATTTTGCCAGTCGGTCTGAGAAAGTGGCAATTTGAACCGTGTAATTGTAAAAATCTTTTTTTGTTAAAACAACATTTGGATCAATTTTGCGATTAAAGTATTCAAAGAAAAGTGTATCAAATTCTTTCATAGAAAAATTTAAAACTTTTTTCTTATTACTTTTATAGATGCTATCCTGTAGTAATTGGTCATCGACCGAAAGCTTTTTAACTTGCGCATAGCCACTATTGTTGATTACAATAATCAAAGAAAATAATAATACAAATTTCAAAAGTCTTTGCATTGACTGGTTTTTACTAAAGATTTGTAAGTGCAAAATTACAAAAAAATTATGGATTTACTTTTATTGCTGCTCGGTTTTATATGTGTGATTGTGGGTGTTTTTGGAAGTTTTCTTCCAGTTGTGCCCGGTTTATCCAGTTGTTGGGTTGGATTGTTATTGTTATATCTGACAAAAGCTGTCGAAAATAATTACTGGATTTTAGGAATTACTCTTGTGATAACGATCATTATTACAGTTTTGGATTATGTAATTCCTGCCAAAGGAACAAAGAAATTTGGCGGAAGCTCTTACGGAATTTGGGGTACTAATATTGGGTTAATTGTTGGTATTCTGGCTCCTATCCCTTTTGGAGTTATCATTGGTCCTTTTGTTGGGGCTTTTATAGGCGAATTAATCTATGACTCTAAAAACCATAAGCGGGCATTAAAAGCCGCAACTGGATCGTTACTTGGTTTTCTGGCATCCAGTTTTATCAACTTTATGTTTTGTATCATTTTTTTGGGTATATTTTTACATACAACATGGGAATATCGAAACCTTTTGTTTTAATTATGTAACATACATTAAGCTTTTTTCTTATTTTTTATAATTTTAAGAAAAATTATTTTCAATTTGAATTGATACCTAAAGGGTTATGTTTGCTGGTTCTACTTGATTTTTTTATTAAACAACTGTTAATTATACAATTGTATTTATTTGCTGTTTTTTTGGAAATGTTAAAATATTTTATATTTTTATCCTGATAAACGATAAAAAGCCTCACTTTATCGGTTATTTTGAATAGATTTAAATAATTTTTAAAACAATTTAAGTATGACCCCAAACCTACAAATTGAACTTAGACGTTTTATATCTTCTAATGTTGTTTCAAAATTGAACAAATTTTATTTTGAAAATGATGCACTTTTAATTAAAGGAATCGATGTTTCAATAGGTACAGTTTTAATGGGGTTGTATAATAGGACCGAGGAATCGGATTTTTGTAAAGGAATAATTTCACACCTAAAAGAAGATTCGACATTTTATCAGGAAATTGATTTTACATCCGGCCGAATTTTATCAGTAGATGATTGTTACCGTTTAGAAGGAAACGATTTGCTGAAAGAAATTTTTGCCAATAAAAAAGGAAGAATTTCTGAGATGGTTTCAAATGAAGTCGGCATCAAAAGTGAGACAGCAAGAGAGATTCTTAATTTTTCAGCCTTATTAGTTATCTCGTATCTTAAAAATAATATCCAAATCTTAGATAGTTTAAAATTACTACTAGAGGATCAAAAAAGAGATATTTTAAATAGTATTCCGCCTGGAATCAAAATTATCTTAGGTTTTTCATGTTTCGAAACAGTCGAAGAAAAAAACCAATCTATCGGAAGATCAATTTTTACCTTATTCGGACATAACTTTTTCAGTTTTTAAATAAAAAAATCCCATCTTACAAAAGTAAAACAGGATTTGTATTTAAGTAATTTGAAGCGTTTTTTAAACGTTTTTCAAATTGATGATTTCTTGGTCGGTCAAAAAGCGCCAGTTACCTCGGGGTAAATTCTTTTTTGTCAAACCAGCAAATGATACACGATCAATACGTAAAACATCGTAGTCAAAGTTTTCGAAAATTGCACGAACCACTTTTACATTCGATGAACGTAATTTAAGACCAACTTCGCTTTTTGCTTCTTTCTCGATATAACTAATTTCTTCAACAAATACGCGGTGTCCGTCAAGAACTAAACCTTTGCTTATTTTTTCCAGATCCTCGAATTTCAAGTTTTTATCTAATGAAACCTGATAGATTTTAGATGATTTCTGACTTGGTAAAGTAAATTTACGAATCATATCTGTATCATTAGTAAATAACAATAATCCAGTTGTATTTTTGTCCATTCTACCAATCGGAGCAATTTTTGCTGTTGTAGAACCACGAACAAGTTCGAGAACGTTACGGTATTCCTGACCTTCGTCAAGAGCTGTTGTAAAGTTTTTAGGTTTGTTCAATAAGATGTATTCTTTCTTTTCAGGAGTCAAAACAACACCGTCAAAATTAATAACATCGTTTAATTTTACTAAATAACCCATTTCAGTTACCGGAATACCGTTTACTTTAACGTTTCCAGACTGAATGTATATGTCAGCATCACGACGTGAACAAGCTCCTGAATTAGAGATGTATTTGTTCAAACGAATTTCGTCTGCAGCTTTTTGTCTTTTTGGAGCCTGATTCTGTTTTTTGATTTTTTCAGCCTTTTCTTCTTCGGCAGCCTTAACAGCAGGTTTCACTTTTTTTGGCCCTTGAGCGCGCTTCGCCATAGGAGGTTTTGGCTTGTTAGAGTTTGATCTTGAGCTATTTGGTCTCGATCCGCCTCCTTTATTATTGCCTTCCTTATTGTTCATAAATTCTGTAATTTGTGCAAAGATAGTTTATTCTTGCTAAATAATCCTAAGTTCATTGTTCTTAGATTAATAGCTATTATTTTTTAGGGTTGCAGGAGCAGTGCAATTGGCTTTTTTCAGGCATATTGTCCCGCTTTTCATTTCAATCTTTTATTTTTTTAAAGAAAAAAAATAAAAGTATTTCCACTGCAATCGGGGTTATTTTCAGGCAATTCTCTTTTTTAGACAGGCTTTACCACAGAGATGCACAAAGGTTTCACAAAAATTCACGGAGTTTTTTAAGCTTTGCGCAACTCTGTGGTAATTATTGCAAACAAAAAATCAGTGTAAACCGGTCAAATCCGTACAATCTGTGGGCTATCACTCTAAGGATGTAAAAGCAGGTTCTTTCCGTGCCATAAAACACTTGGATTAATCAACACAATGCAGCAGACACCTGAAACAATCAGGAATTTCAACACGTTATGCAAAAGTAAAAATTGTCCTTTAGAATTTGATTTCCATAAATAAATCAGGAAAAATAATAAAACAGCAAAACAGACGTAAAAGTAAATATCCATAAAACCAACATCATAAATGTTGATTAAAATATAAACCGGAATAATTGTTAATAGCGTCAAAGCCGTGATGATTTGCTTAGAAACCGTTTCATTATAAATTATCGGGATTGTTCTGTAATTATTGGCTAAATCACCCTTTAAATTCTCCAGATCTTTAATCATTTCCCTGATTAATAATAACAAAAACAAGAAAACTGCATGTGCCGAAATTACCATAAAATGACTCATGTGGTCCTCAATTTCTTCAAATGAAATCTTATTGTAAAAATACAACAGAATGGCAAAAAAAGGAATAACAGCTAAAAGTGCTGAAGTCAAATTGCCAATAATAGCATATTTTTTTATTTTATGAGAGTAGAACCAAATCAGGAAAATATATGCTGAAAAGAATAAAAAAGCACGCCAGGAAACAATCGATGCCATTAATACTGCAATGAAATTCAATGTAAAATAAACGGAAAGTTTTGTCTTTTGACTAACCAATCTGTCCAGCATAGATTTGTTAGGTCTGTTAATTAAATCCTTTTGACTATCATAAAAATTATTAATAATATATCCGGAAGCAATAGTAATAGCCGAGGCAAATACAATAAAGAATAAGTTGAGATCAAGTAAAATGTCAAGGGCTCTTTTTTCCGGAGCTAGTATGAAAATAGCAGATAAGTATTGTGCTAAAACAATAATCGGAATGTTATAACCTCTCACTACTGAGAACAAACTAACAATTTTCATTACTAAAAGTTTATGCTGTCTGCTTAACATTTTTTAAAGTTAGTTTTGGGGTTTAATTTAGAGTTTGTTTTAATTTAGAGTTATGGTGTAAAAACCTTAAAGCTTGTCTTTTAGTAATGCTTTAGAACCAAAACCTAATTTGCGAATGCAAGCTAAGGCTTCTTTTTGAGAAATGTTAACTTCTTTGATGTCTTTTTTTTCTACAAAACAAACAGAGCCACTCCATGGATTTGGCGCAGCGGGAATAAATACTGCAAAGTTGTTTTCGTTTATTTCCTCAATCAAAAAAGCAAATTGCACACCTGCATCTGTAGGAACTAATACAACTTTTAAATTTTCATTAGACTCCATGCCCATAATGTTTTCATTCGTTTTCTTTATAAACGAATAACCGGGAACGAAGCTTAAAATTCCGTTTTCTAGTCTTTGAATTAGTTTTTTTGCGTAAGCTGTCCTGGCAATTAAACCGGCAGTAATGCAAATAATGAATAGGATCATTATAGCTGCTATTTCCTCAATTGCTAATCCTAAGATTTTTACTTTTGGGAAATGACTTATAATAGGAAGCGTGATTTTCTGAATGATGTGATATCCTTTTTCAAGAATAATCAGTAATAAAACTAACGGCGCCAGAAATAGAATTCCACCTAAAAAAGTTGTTTTGATAATCTTTAAAATACTATTCATATTAAATAACTTTCAGGTGATGATTTCTATTAAAGCATATTCAATAAGCTTGGTTTTAAAGAGGTTTAAATTTAGAATTGGTAAACGACCTCTAATTTATAATCTTTTAAAGATGCTTTTGCGCGCTCTAAATCCTCAGTGAAACCCAGAATGTAACCGCCTCCCCCAGAACCACAAAGTTTTAGATAGTAATCATTTGTATCAATTCCGTTTTGCCATATTCCGTGAAATTGCTCCGGAATCATTGGTTTAAAGTTGTTTAAAACGACTTTTGATAGTTTTTTAGTATTTGTAAATAACGATTTCATGTCGCCATGCAAAAAGTTTTCTACACAGGCATCAGTATATTTTACAAATTGATTCTTAAGCATTGTACGGAAACCTTTATCTTTTAGGTTTTCCATAAAGATATTAACCATTGGAGCAGTTTCGCCTACAATTCCTGAATCTAATAAAAAGACAGCACCTTTTCCGTCAAAACTTTGAGTAGGAATGCCGGTTGCTTCAATATTATCTTTTGAATTGATTAAAATTGGAATGCTTAAATAGCTGTTTAAAGGGTCTAAACCAGAACTTTTTCCGTGGAAAAAACTCTCCATTTGAGCAAAAATATTTTTTAGCTGTAACAATTTTTCACGAGTCAAATTCTCTAAAACTGTTATTTTATGTGTAGCATATTTATCGTAAATAGCTGCTAAAAGTGCACCGCTGCTACCAACTCCGTATCCTTGCGGAATACTTGAGTCAAAATACATGCCTGTTTCAACATCATTTTTTAAAGATAACAAATCAAAAGAAACCAAATCTGGCTGCTCATTTTGTAACGCTTCAAGATATGTGCTATAACGTCTTAAACTTGCGTTTGATGCGATTGCTTCTGCCGAAGGATCTTCAATTTTCTTTAAAGCACCATTGTAAAAATTATAAGGAATAGAAAGTCCTTTAGAGTCGCGAATGATTCCGTATTCTCCAAAGAGTAATATTTTTGAGTAAAATAATGGTCCTTTCATGTTTATTTTATGTCTTTCTTAATTTTATTTGGGTCTTGTCGTGTGTCGAAAACAGCGTGAATTCTAATTTCATTTGAGCCAAAACTATACAAGAGGCTTGATTGTTTTGTTACAACACATTTTCGATATTTTTTATTTACTGATGATTTAGGGAAAATTTCAGGATTCATGCTGATTATTGAAATTGCCTTTTCAAATTTCACAAGAAACATTTCTTTTGATTTTTTAGACCATCTCGCTTCAATAAAATTCAAAACAGTATCTAAATTCTTTTCAGCTGTTTTTGAAATATTTACTTTAAGATTCACTACCTGTATTTTTTCATCACATCTTCAATGCTTGAATATTCTCCTCTTTCAAATTCTAATTCGCTTTGGGCAATATCTTCTTTCTGAGCTTCTGTCAAATCATCCCACCAATCGTTTTTCTCTCTTCTTAGCAATTTTGCAACAGCCAAAATAAGTGATGGGTCATTAGTTTCCTTCAACATATTCATTGCATTGATTTTTTCTAATTGAATGTCCATAATCAAAATTTTAATTAAAGATACGCAAAATTATAATGCAATTGCACCGTCTCCAATTTGATCGCAAATGTACTGACCATTCTGGCAAAATACAACTAATTCGTCTTTAATAAATTGCAGTACTTTGGCGCTAACGTTTTCGGGGTATAAAACATGAACATTTGCTCCCGCATCAAGTGTAAAACAAACCGGAATTTGTGTTTCATTCCTAAATTTCCAAATCGCATTAATGATCTGCAAAGTATTTGGTTTCATCAGGATAAAATACGGCATTGACGTCATCATCATGGCGTGTAATGTCAAGGCTTCACTTTCGACCACTTTAATGAATTCCTCTAAGTTCCCGTTTTCAAAAATGGCAATTAACTGATCCAGGTTTTCATGTGCCTGAGCAAAACGTCTTTCGGCGTATGGATGATTGTGCATTAAATCATGTCCAATAGTACTCGAAACTTGTTTTTCGCCTTTGTCAACCAATAAAATAGTATCCTGATAATTATTAAAGTTCTCATGAATAGTATATGGGAACTCAACTCCAAATAAATCTGAACTTCCTTCAATATTCTTTTGGTTTCCCCAAGCAACGACATTTCCTTTTATACTTCTACAGGCGCTTCCTGATCCTAAACGTGCCAAAAATGATGCTTTTTGATAAAAGTATTCCTCTGTCATTTCCGGATTTAAAGCTTTTTCTAAACTCATAAAATTCATTGCCAAAGCTGCCATTCCAGATGCCGAAGAAGCAATTCCTGAACTGTGCGGAAATGTATTTTGTGTATCAATCGTAAAATGATAGTCTTTTAAAAATGGCAAATAGACTTCAATTCTTTCTAAAAATTTTTGAATTTTCGGTTTGAAATCTTCTTTTGGTTTTCCTTCAAAAAGCAAATCAAAAGAAAAACTGTCTGTCATACTGATTGGAGTCGAAGCATTTTTTTTCTCAAAACCCAATTTAGTAATTGTCTTGCAATTATTAAGTGTAAAACTAACCGAAGGATTTGCCGGAATTTGATTGGCTTTTTTCCCCCAATATTTCACTAATGCGATATTGCTGGGAGCGCTCCATTCAAAATTTCCATTTTCTATCGTCGAAGTATATTTTTTAGGAATAAAATCAGTTGCTGTAAACATGAAATATAAAATTTTGGCAAAGATAGTTTTTATAATATTTCACCCTATAAGTTATATCAGAAATTATAAGTTGCGCTTCAACTAAAATGAACTTATATTACTTATATGGTTAAACCTTTCTTTTTAACTATTTTTGGATAAAAATTGAATAGAATGAATAAAGTTGTCAAAATCATCATAGCTCTGGTTATTTGTTTAATGGTAGGATATTCTGCAAGTACTGTAACCAGACCGAGTGTAGAAAGCTGGTATCCAACTCTGATAAAACCAGCTTTTAATCCCCCCAATTGGATTTTTATGCCAATGTGGACACTACTATATATTTTAATGGCGGTTGCAGCAGGATTAGTCTGGGATAAAATAAAGGAACAAAACGAAGAAGTAAAAAAGGCTTTAGGCTTCTTTTTGATTCAATTGACATTAAACGCCATCTGGTCGTATTTATTCTTCGGATTAAAAAATCCGATGTTGGCTTTAATTGAGATTGCGCTTTTATGGCTGATGATTTACGAGACGTACTTAAAATTCATGAAAATCAACAAAACAGCCGGATATTTGTTAATTCCATATATGGCTTGGGTTGCTTTTGCCGCAATTTTAAATGCAAGTATTTGGTGGCTAAACAAGTAGTTTTAGTTTTGAACTTCTGATTTTGCTTTCTTAAACATTTCGTGTTTAGCGTATAAAAAATCCATTGTAGTTAGGATGTTGTTATTTTCTATAAGTTTTGCAGATCTTGGATCCGCATCACAGAAATCAATAAACAAATCAACTTCTTCAGGTTTTAATTTTAATTCTTTTGTGAAAAAGTCACGAGGAATTGAAGCCGCAACCAACTTTTTAAAAACAGTTTCAGAAGTTTTCTTTTTGAGTTCGTCCTTATTATCTTTTTTAAATAAATTAAAAATTCCTTTACCCATTCGCCCAAAATCCATACCATTGGCAATAGTTCCATCGTAAACACCCGTATATTTTTGTAAAGAATTGTTGTCTTTTGCAAATTTTATTCCATCTATATCTTTTTGGGAAGTGCGGACCGGATCAAATTTTATATTGGTTACTACGACTTCATTCAACTCAAATGCTTTAGCGCTCATATTGACAACAAGATTATTTTGATCAATATTTTCCTGAGTTAATTTTAATCTTGTAAAAAAGTAATCTTTAGCGAAAAATAGTAAACTGTCTTTTGCTTGTACTTCAATTGAAAATTCTCCTAAGTAATTTGTAGTTGTGCTCGTTTTAGCTGTCTTATTGATAACCTCAACTTTATTAAGCGGATAATTATTAGAAAAGACTCTTCCGTGAATTAATTTTTCTGTTTGAGAAATCGAAAGCTGGTAAGTTAAAAAAGAAATTATTGTAAATAATATTACTTTCATTTAGTGGTATTTGTTAATCCTGGTTTATTCTCTGGCTAATTTTTACATCAAGATTCTTTCAGAGAAAAGTTAATTTAAAAGGTTTTCTGTTTGAGAAATAGCGATTTGATAAGTCAAAAAAAATATTGTGGTACGTAATTTTACTTTCATTTATTAGTATTTAACTGAGAGTAAAATCTCAAGTAAATTTAAAGGTTGGGTAATTACTAATTTTGCACCACTTTCAAAAAGTTCTTTTTCTGTTCTATAACCCCATGTTACTCCAACAGCAAACATATTAGCGTTTGTGGCTGTCTGCATATCAATATCAGAATCTCCAACAAAAAGAATTTCTTCGGGTTTTAAGTTCCAGCTTTTACCTATTTCTAAGGCTTCAAACGGATTTGGTTTTTTAAGGGCTTCGTTACTTAATCCAACTACATTATCAAAATAATCAGGAAATATTTCTGCCGCTATTTTTTTAGTAAGTTCATCGGCTTTGTTGGAGAAAACAGCTAATTTAATATTTTGTGAAACTAAATTATCCAATAAGTCGATAATGCCTTCGTAAGGTTTTGTTTTAAGTGTGCAGATTTTACGATATTCATCTACCATACATTCAAAACAGGTTTCAATTTGTTCCTCAGAATTGTTTGATGCAGGTAAAGCTTTACTAACCAAATTTCGGAGACCGCTTCCTATAAAATATTGATATGTGTCGTAAGTATGAGTTGGATGATTTAGACCGGTAAGGACGATATTCATAGCGTCTGAAATATCTTCTAATGAGTTTACCAATGTTCCGTCTAAATCAAAAATAATTCCTTTAAATTTCATTTTTTATATATTATTTGCAACGATAAACCCGCTCGTCCAGGCATTTTGAAAATTAAAACCTCCTGTTATAGCATCAATATTGACAATTTCTCCGGCAAAATAAAGGTTTTGATGTAATTTACTTTCCATAGTTTTAAAGTTGATTTCTTTTAGATGAATTCCGCCTGCAGTTACAAATTCTTCTTTAAAAGTACTTTTTCCATTTACCTGAAATGTTGCTTTTGTGAGTTGAGAAGCTAAGTTTTGTAATTGTGTTTTAGATAAATCTGCCCATTTTGTTTCTGTTTCAATTGCTGAAGCTAAAACCAAACTTTCCCATAAACGATTTGGGAAATCAAAAGGAGATTTTTTTGAAACGGCTTTTTTAGCATGTTCCTGTTTTAAGTCTTTCAGTATTTTTTCGGCATCTTCAGTCTCAACATCATTTAGCCAATTTACATAAATGCTAAACTGATAATTCTTGTCAAATAAAGTACGTGCTCCCCAAGCCGAAAGTTTTAAAATTGCCGGGCCGCTCATTCCCCAATGTGTGATTAACAAAGGTCCGGTAGATTCAAGTTTGGTATCTTTTACGTTTACGGTAACTTGTGCCGCAACTCCTGGTAATTCTTTTATTCTAGGATCTTTAATATTAAATGTAAATAGGGAAGGTACAGGGCTTACAATTGCGTGTCCTTGTGTTTGAAGCATTTCCCAGATTTTAGGATTACTTCCGGTTGCCAAAACTAATTTTTCGGTAGCGTAATTTTCATCCTGAGTATCAATTTTCCAATGATTTTCGGCTTTAAAAATCGATTGTACACTTTGTCCGGTTAGAATTTTAATGCCTAATTTTCCGGTTGCTTCTAAGAAACAATCGATTATAGTTTGAGATGAGTTGGAAACCGGAAACATTCTTCCGTCATCTTCGATTTTTAATTCCACTCCGTGTTTTTCGAACCATTCAATTGTATCTCCGGAACAAAATTGATGAAAAGGCCCTCGAAGTTCTTTTTCACCACGCGGATAAAATTTGACCAGTTCATTTGGCTCAAAACAAGCGTGCGTTACATTGCATCTTCCGCCACCTGAAACGCGAACTTTAGAAAGAACTTCTTTCCCTCTTTCTAAAATGGCAATTTTTAGTTTGGGATTTTTCTCTGCAATATTGATTGCTGTAAAAAAACCTGCTGCGCCTCCGCCAACAATTATTATGTCGAAATTTTTAATCATTTTATTTGGGTTGCCGCGAATTAAACGAATTGGCACTAATTTTTTTATTTGCCACAGATTTCAAAGATTAGTACATTTTTTAATCTGTGAAATCTATGTTGTATCTTTAATTATAATCTATCCGGAAAATCAGAGATGATTCCGTCTACGTTATAGCTTTTTATTCTTTGAATGTCTTCTTCTTTGTCAACTGTCCAAGGGAAAACGAGAAAACCTTTTTCTTGCATTTGTTTTACGTTTTCAGCATTCAATAACTGATAATCGGGATGAATGGAATATGCTTTTATTTTTTCGGCGAAAGCCAAAGCGGTATCCAAATCTTCTTCTGTTAAAACTCCAATAGGAATATTTGAATTTAGATTTGATGTTTCCTGAAGTAAATCCCAATCAAAACTTGAAACGATGAAATTTTTGTAATTCCAGTTTTTTCCTGAAATATATTCTTCAATTAAGGCAACAACTTTGCTCGCAGTTCCTAAACCTTTTAGTTCGATATTGATCAGGCATTTTTTATTTACTAAAGTAAAAACCTCATCTAAAGTTGGAATTTTATATTGTCCGTCGATTAAAAACGATTTCAATTCAGCTAAAGAGAAAGTATTTACAAAACCTTTTGCGTTGGTGGTTCTGTCAATCGTTTCGTCGTGAATGACTATAATATGTCCGTCAGAACTAAGGTGAACGTCAAGTTCGATTCCGTCAGCATCTAAGTCTAATGCTTTCTGGAAAGATCTTAAGGTATTCTCAGGTTCGTATCCTTTTGCACCGCGATGGGCTATTTTTAGCATGTATTGAGAGTTTAACTGCAAAGGTCGCAAAGTTTTACGCAAAGTGCGTTAGGATTAGATAAAAAGTTTAGCCAGAGATTATGGGATTAAAATGATTTTTGTTTCAGGCAGATTCTAAAAAGATGTAAGCAGATTCACTCAGATAATCTTATAAATTAAATCTGCTCAAATCTGCAAAATCTGCGTGAAAAAAACTTTAGGACTCTTTTATGCAAGTTCCAATAAAACAAGCCCAAATTCTGAATCGATAACTGCTTTTCCGTCTTGAACTTCTGTTTCTTTTCCTGAAAAAGCATCTTTTAATCGCGTTCCATCTTTAAAAATAGAATCGACAGGAAGTTCTTTTGAGCCAGTTCCTAAATCAAGTCCAATTATAACTTCATCATTATAATTGTCGTTCGTATAAATTCGGGAGAAAATATATGGCTTTTCTGAAATCTGTTGGTGAATTCCAGCACCAACCGAAGGATGATTTCTTCGGAATTGCCCTAATTTTTGCCAATGTAAAAGTATATTTTGTGTTTCGGGATTTGATTCAATATCTTCCCAATTCATAAATGATCTAAATATTGCGTCGCCTTCTGTGCCTTCAATTACTAGCGGACGACCTGACTCGTCACCATAATAAACCTGAGACATTCCGGGCGAAAGCAGTAATTTTGTGCCGGATTCAAAAGTTCGGTTACGATTCTCATCAAAAGGTTCAGGATCATCGTGCGAGGATACATAATTAAGAACACTATAACCTTTTAATTCATTTTGAAGTTTTTCTGAATATTTCGAAAATATCACTTCATAATCATTTTGAGCATCTAGTTTAAACTCGAAATTAATCATGCTGTTAAAACCATGCTGAAAATAATTTACTTTTCGATCTCCAAAATCATAATCTAATCCACCACTTATTTCATAACCGTACACTTCGGCAATCGTGTAAAACGGATTTTGATCCAGAACTTCTAAAGGATGATTTTTTTTCCAGGTTTCAAATGCATAATCACATTGTTTTTTAAAGTCTAACCAAACAATTTCTTCAGTATGTTTTACGGTATCGCATCTGTAACCGTCAACTCCAAATTCTATAATATAATCTGTTAACCATTTTATGATGTAATATTTTGGAGTTCTTGGATATCCGGTTCTTTCAAAAAAATCATTTAATGATTCAATTTCTTTATCATAACGATTTTCATTTTTCCATTTATCGATTAAAAAAGGCGGCAATTCCACTTCCTGTGTACTTTCGGTTCTTACATCCGGAAGATTATCCACAAGGGTACACATGGTAGTATTTTCGAATGATTTGTAATCACAAACTACTCCGGTTCGTACCCAGTCTTCCGGCCAGATAGGATCTTCGGGAGTTACGGGTCCGGTATGATTGATAACGCCGTCAAGCATAATTCTGATGCCTTTTGCGTGTGCTTTTTTAACCAGATTGGCTAAGTCTTCTTTGGTTCCGAAGTTTGGATCTAAAGCTGTCCAGTCTCTTGCCCAATAACCATGATAGCCATAAGTAAGTCCGGTTCCTTCGTCAACTCCATCGTGAATTTGTTCTACAATTGGCGTAAGCCAAATAACATTTATTCCTAATTGATCAAAATAACCTTCGTCGATTTTTTTAATGATCCCAATGATATCGCCTCCTTCAAAACCGCGTAGTTTTCCGGCAGTTTTGGTTCGGTTGAAATTTAAATCATTGTCGAAATTTCCATTGTAAAAACGATCGGTTAGTAAAAAATATATATTTGCTCCTTCCCAAACGAAAGGTATTTTTGAAGTATTTTCTTTATTCATTGAAACTGATTTTGAGCCAGAATATTAAAGATAAAGAAAGGAAATCATATAATTGAAAAAACCGCCACGAATTTATTATCAATATAACATATAATCTATCCTGATTGTGTAGTCCCTACGGGACATTTTTTCTGAGGTTATGTTTGTTTACCAATATATAATCTCTACGAGAGATACTACGTTAGGAGTTAAATATTGGTAGAAATATTAGTTGTAGGTTGTAATTGTCCCATAGGGATTACACAACTTAGAGAACAAAAAAACCGCCAAGAATTCGCGAATTATTATTTATAAAATTAGTGAATTCTTGGCGGAATTACTTTGCGGTAGATGCAATGCTGTGCGTCTCTACGATATACGTTGTTTAAAAAATTATTCCAATTCTAAAACAATTGCCGATTTCGGTTCTAAAGTAATTTCAGATGATAAATCGAATGTTTTTCCGGTTAAAATATCTTTTCCTGATTTAAAGTTTTTGATGTTTTCTTTAAAACGATTTGTTTTAACAACTTGTGCTGTAGCATTATTATTGAAAACCACCATAACCGTTTTTGAATCGGTATATCTGAAATAAACATAAATATTATTCTCCGGAATATAATGTGTCATTTTACCGAAATGAACTGCATCATTTGATTTTCTCCAGTTGAATAATTTTGCAGTAAAATCGAAGAATTTAGCTTGTTCGGGTGTTCTTCCTGCTGCAGTAAAAGCGTTATTTTTATCGCCAGCCCATCCTCCAGGAAAGTCCTGACGAATAGCTGCATCGCCGCTTTTACCTTTATCGCCGCCCATTCCAATTTCTGAGCCATAATACAATTGCGGAATTCCGCGAACGGTTGCCAATAAAGTCATGACCAATTTGTATTTCGTAAAATCGTATTTATAAGTATGATTGATACGATCCGTATCGTGATTTTCGGCAAAAACTAAAAGGCTGTTGGTGTTTGGATATAAATAATCCAATGCAAAATTGTTGTAGAATTTAATCATACCATTATCCCAGGTTACTTCACTTTCATTAAATGCTGAACCAATTTGATCTTGTAAAGTGAAATCCATTACGCTTGGTAAATTCGAATTGTAGTTTTCGATGGCACCAATTTTACTGTCTTTTTGCCAATACGCCAAATTTGCCTGATTGTGCATCCAGATTTCACCAACAATATTAAAACTCGGATATTCGGTTGTGATTGCTTTTGCCCAGTTTGCCATTGCCGTAGCATCAGAATAATTGTAAGTATCCACTCTAAATCCGTCAAGATTGGCAAATTCTATCCACCAAATCGCGTTTTGAGTTAAGTATTTTGCAACCAAAGGATTTCTTAAATTCAAATCGGGCATTGAAGGTACAAACCAACCATCAACACAAACTTCCTGATCTAATTTTGAGGCGTGAATATCTGTAAGTACCTCACGACGGTGATGTGTTTGCGTGTAGTTTTCGAATTGGTTGATCCACGATTTTGTTGGTAAATCCTTAATCATCCAGTGTGTAATTCCCCAGTGATTGGTCACATAATCCATCACCAGTTTCATGTCTTTTTTATGCATTTCTGCAGATAAACGAACGTAGTCTTCATTAGTTCCGTAGCGCGGATCTATTTTGTAAACATCAGATTGCCCGTATGTATGATAGGAGTGTTGTTTGTCGTTGTCTTCGCATAAAGGCGTGCTCCAGATTGTTGTTGCGCCAAGAGAAGAAATATAATCTAAGTTTTTAATAATTCCTTCAATATCTCCGCCGTGACGTCCGCTTGGATCTTGTCTGTTTTCTTTTTCAGTTAAAATGGCATCGCTGTCATTTTTTGGATTTCCGTTAGCAAAACGATCCGGCATGATTAAGTAAATCATATCCGATGCATCGTAACTTTTTCTCTCTGCAGAATTTGCTCTTCTTTCTTTAAGCGAATATTTCTGTGTAAAGGCAACTTTATTTTTGGTTTTGAAAGAGAAAACCAATTCTGAAGCCTTTAAGTTTTTTGTATCAATGGTAACAAAAAGATAGTTTGGATTTTCTGTTTTCTCTACGTTTTTAATGGCCACATTATTTGAAACCGAAGCTTCATATTGTGCAATGTTTTTTCCGTAGAACATAATCTGTACTTCTGGATTTTTCATTCCTGCGTACCAAAATGGTGGTTCTACTTTCTGGATTTGCGCTTTCGCAGAAGCGGAAAACAACAAAACCATTAAGATTAATTTATAGAAATGGTGGTTTATTTGTAGGGTGTTCATAGTAAAGATGAATTTAAACCATATAAGAAATGTAAGAACATTTAAGACAAAAACTGGGGAGATTTCTATTTAAATGGACTTACATTTCTTATATCGTTAATTAAATTATTTGGTTTCAATAATACTTATCGCATAACCTCCGCCAGGAGCAGATAATTGTGATAATTTTGATTTGTTTGTTACAGCAATTTTTTTGATGGTATAAGCCTGCGGATTTGTTTTGTAGTGCGCATCTTTTGCATCAGCATAAATGGTAGCCGTGTATTTTTTACCTTTTTCAAGGAAACTGAAATCGATGTTTGATGTACGTGGCGTTTCTCCGTTTACATTACCTACAAACCAGTTGTTTGTTCCTTTTGCTTTACGGGCAACCGTGATAAAATCGCCTGGTTCAGCTTCAATATATTTACTTTCAGACCAGTCTACCGCTACATCTTTAATGAATTGGAATGCATCTGGAAAACGGTTGTAATTCTCAGGAGTATCTGCCGCCATTTGCAACGGACTGTACATGGTAACGTACAATGCCAATTGATTTGCAATAGTACTGTTTACATGCGATTTGTTGTCAGGATTCATTTTGCTGATATCCATTTCGAAGATCCCCGGAGTATAATCCATTGGACCTCCAATTAAACGTGTAAATGGTAAAACGGTTACGTGATTTGGTTTAGAACCTCCAAATGCCTGGTATTCTGTTCCTCTTGCGGCTTCGTTACCAATCAAGTTAGGGTACGTTCTCGCAATTCCGGTTGGGCGCACCGCTTCGTGAGCGTTCACCATAATTTTATAATCAGCTGCTTTTTCAATTGCATATTGATAATGATTTACAATCCATTGATCGTAATGATTTTCACCGCGAGGCAAAATATCTCCAACATAGCCGCTTTTTACAGCATCATATCCGTTGTCTTTCATGAATTGATACGCTTTATCCATGTGGCGCTCGTAGTTACGAACAGAACCTGAAGTTTCATGGTGCATGATGATTTTGATTCCTTTTGATTTTGCGTATTCGTGCAAACCTTTTACGTCAAAATCAGGATATGGTGTTACGAAATCAAAAACATAATCTTTTGAATGTCCGAACCAGTCTTCCCAGCCTTCATTCCAGCCTTCGACTAAAACGGCATCGAAACCATTTGCAGCAGCAAAATCAATGTATTTTTTTACGTTAGCATTATTTGCTCCGTGCGTTCCGCTTGGTTTTGCTTTAGAGAAATCAGAAACTCCCAATTGAACCGTTGGAAAATCGTTTGTGTACGACCAAGAGCTTTTCCCTGTAATCATTTCCCACCAAACGCCAATGTATTTTACAGGTTTAATCCACGAAGTATTTTCGATTTTAGATGGATCGTTTAAGTTATACGTCATTTTTGAAGCTAAGATTTCTCTGGCATCATCGCTTACCATAATCGTTCTCCAAGGCGAATGACTTGGTGCTTGCATGTATCCTTTATCTCCTTTTGCGTCTGGCGTTAACCAAGACGTGAAAGTCATATTTTTATCATCAAGATTCAGGTGCATGCAAGAATAATTGATCAAAGCCGCTTCGTGTAAGTTGATATATAAACCATCGTTTGTTTTCAACATTAAAGAAGTCTGAACTCCTGTTGGCGAAAAGTTTTTTTGTGAAACGTTTGCCGTAAAAGCTTTTTCAGATAAACCTCTAATTTCAGATAATTTCGATTTTGTATAATCGTATTCCTGAGTATCATAATCTCCCGGAATCCAAAAAGCAGTGTGATCTCCAGTCATAGCAAATTGAGATCTTTCTTCTTTAATTACGAAATAAGTAAGATTCTTTTGAGCCGGAAATTCATATCTAAATCCTAGACCGTCATCAAATAAACGGAAACGAATTACGATTTGTCTTTCGGTTCCTTTTTGATTAAGGGTAACAGCCAATTCATTATAATGATTTCTTATATTGTCAACTTCTCCCCAAACTGGTTTCCAGGTTTCATCAAAAGTCGAAGTTTTTGTATCAACAACCGTAAAATCATTCAATAAAGATTTTTTATCATCTTTAAGTTCAAGACCTAATTTACTGGTTTTGATAACCTCTTTATTCTTGTATTTTAAATTATAAGTTGGAGTTCCGTCGTTTTGAAGCGAAAATTCCATTACGAACTTGCCTTCGGGTGATTTTAATTGTTGCGCTTCTGCAATCGAGCTAAAAGCAAACAAGATTAAACTTGCGAAAAATAAGTTTTTCATGTTTTTTAGTTTTAAGGGTAATTTAATTTATTTGTACAAATTTACTTGCAATTACAGGATTTCCGTTAACAACAATAGTTAAATCCTGATCGCCGTCTACCGTAAAATTGGTTTCATTATGATTGACATCAACTTTCAGAATTTGATTTCTAAAGTTTATTTTAAAAGAGTAACCTTCCCATTCTTTCGGGATTTTTGGAGAAAAATGAAGCTGGTCATTTTTAACACGCATTCCGCCAAAACCTTCTACAATACTCATCCATGTTCCGGCCATTGACGTTATGTGACAACCTTCTTCGACTTCTTTATTATAATCATCCAGATCAAGACGAGAAGTTCTTAAATAGAAGGTATACGCCATATCCATTTTATCCAAATGTGCAGCCTGAATTGAGTGTACGCAAGGCGAAAGTGAACTTTCATGAACCGTAAATGACTCATAAAACTCAAAATTGCGTTTTAATTCTTCTTTAGAAAAATGATCTTCAAAGAAATAAAAACACTGTAAAACGTCGGCTTGTTTGATATAAGGCGAACGTAAAACGCGATCCCAAGACCATTTCTGATTGATTGGTCGTTGTGATTTATCCAAATCTTTTACAGGAACTAAATCTTTATCTAAGAAACCGTCTTGCTGTAAATAAACCCCTAATTCTTCTGATTTTGGAAAATACATATTATCCGCTACTTTTTTCCATTCCTGAATTTCAGCCTCAGCAAGATTTACTTTTGCTAAAATGCGTTTGTGATCTGATGGATATTCTGCAGCGACTTTTTTAATTTGTTCCGATGCATAATCAATACACCATTTTGCAATATAATTGGTATAGAAATTATTGTTGATATTGTTTTCGTATTCATTTGGACCTGTAACGCCAAGAATTACGTACTGATTTTTGTCTTTAGAGAAAGAGGCTCTTTGATGCCAAAAACGCGCAATTCCAATTAGAACTTCCAGACCTTTTTCAGGAATATAAGAGTAATCTCCGGTGAAACGGTAATAGTTATAAATCGCAAAAGCAATCGCACCATTTCTGTGAATTTCTTCGTGTGTGATTTCCCATTCGTTGTGGCATTCTTCTCCATTCATGGTAACCATTGGATACAGCGCTGCTCCATTTTTGAAACCTAAATTGTCCTTCGCGTTTTCAATCGCTTTATCTAATTGATTGAAACGGTAGGTCAATAAGTTTCTCGCAACTTGCTGATCTTTTGTCGCCATGTAAAACGGAATACAATACGCCTCAGTATCCCAATAGGTTGATCCTCCGTATTTTTCTCCGGTGAAACCTTTTGGACCAATATTCAAACGAGAATCTTTTCCTAAATATGTTTGGTTTAACTGAAAGATATTGAAACGGATTCCTTGTTGTGCTTTTACATCGCCATCGATTGTAATATCTGACATTTCCCAGATTTTAGCCCAGGCATCAATTTGATTTTCAAGCAAAGCATCATATCCTAAATTAACAGCAGCTTTTATTGTTTTTTCGGCTGCAGCCAAAGTATTTTCATGGTTTAAAGAAACCGTATATCCACCAATTTTTTGAATTGATGAGGTTTGTCCTTTTGCGATAATCGTTCCGTACGTAAACTGAACTTTATCTGATGTTGAATCGATTGTTGAAGGCGAAATATTTACATTTTCACCATTTGCAAAAATCGTATTGTGCATGAAAGTCGTAACTTTAAAATGCGTTTTAAAAGTCTGCGCGGTTACAAAAGCATCACTATTTGATTTTTTTACTTCAAGAGGTTCCCAAAATTTTTCTTCCCAGTTGGCATCTTCATTTGTAACTCCAGCGTCAATATAGGGTTTGTAAACAATCTTTGCGTCTTTGTTTAAAGGCGTAATTTCATATTTAATAATTCCGGCTTCATCTAAATCTAAAGAAAGAAAACGACGAATATTTACGGCAATTTCAGTTCCGTTTTTCAACGTAGCTTCAAAAGAACGGTTGTACCAGCCTTCTTTCATATTCAATTCTCTGCGGAAATTTCTAACTTCGGTACACGTATTTAAATCAAGGTTTTCTTCATTGATTTCAACGTCAATTCCTATCCAGTTTGGCGCATTCAATACTTTCGCAAAATATTTAGGATATCCGTTTTTCCACCAGCCTACTTTTGTTTTGTCCGGGTAATAAATTCCGGCGATATAACTTCCCTGAAAAGTCTCTCCGGAATACGTTTCTTCAAAATTGGCACGTTGTCCCATCGCACCGTTTCCGATACTAAAAAGACTTTCAGACGATTTTACTCTTTCTACATCAAATCCTTCTTCAATGATGGACCAATTGTCTGGTTTTATATAATCTTGATTCATTTTCTCAAATTAGATAATGTGGCAATTTGATAATGAGATAATTCCCTTTTTGGGCTTTTTGATTTATCTGATTAATTGCTCGTTGTTTTACTATTTTACTATTTTAACCTTGTTGGGCGTAATTCTTTTAACACATAGAAACATGGCATTATTGAACTCAAATAAGGCGTTTCACTTGCATTAATCCCGATGGCTATCGGGACTATGTGTGAGAAACTAGTTTCTTTTGATTTACTTTTTTCATAAAACATAAAATCTATGTTTCTATGTGTTTAATTCAAATTTTATTGTATTACCACCAACGGGTTTTTAATTAAATGATTTATATTTTTAATTATCAGTTGATGGTTCAGTTGGATAATTAGAAAATTTCAAGTTTGGAAAATTATCTAATTATCTAATTGACTTATTTTCTAATTAATCAGTTTCTCAATAAACTGTGAGTCTATTTCTGTGAAATCTTTAAAAATATAATCAGCTTCATGTAAAATTGTTTCCTCACCAATTCCTACACTTACCATTCCGCCAATGTTTGCCGCTTGAATTCCGGCAACTGAATCTTCAAATACAATGGAATCTTTTGGGTCAATGTTTAATAATTGAGCCGCTTTTAAGAAAACTTCCGGATCCGGTTTGGCATTGGTAACATCGTTTCCGTCAACAATAACATCGAAATACGAAAGGATTCCTGTTTTCTCCAGAATTGGTCGGGCATTTTTGCTCGCAGAACCTAATGCAATTCCCTGATTTTTTTCTTTTAATAGTTGAAGGGTTTTAAAAACTCCCGGAAGAATCTCGCTTTCGTCCATGTCAACTAAATAAGTTAAGTAATCTTCGTTTTTTTGAATCAGCCATTTGTCTTTGTCTTCCTGAGAAGCCTGAACGTTCCCTAATTCAAGAATTATATCTAACGAACGTATGCGACTTACTCCTTTAAGTAATTCGTTGTTTTCGTGTGTGAAATTTATGTTTAATGATTGGGCAATTTTCTGCCATGCTAAAAAGTGATATTTAGCAGTATCGACAATTACGCCGTCAAGGTCGAATATGAATGCTTTTTTGCTCATTATAGTAGAGATTGTTCTTTATTATTTTTGAATAGTGTCGTCAACATCTTTTACTTTGTAAACTAAAAGTGCAGCAATTAAAAAGCTGACTCCACTTGTAATTAAGGCGTAAATTGCATCGCCATTATAAAGGTATTTTACAATTGGACCACCAATTAATGCGTTTACAATTTGCGGAATAACAACAAAGAAGTTGAAGATTCCCATGTAAACTCCCATTTTTTTAGGCGCAATTGATCCTGCAAGAATAGCATAAGGCATTGCCAGAATACTTGCCCAGGCAACTCCAATTAAAATCATTGGTAATACCACCCAGTCTTCATTTGGCATGAAATAAATGGAGATTAATCCAATTCCTCCAATAATTAATGAAACGGCATGAGTTGATTTTCGTCCGATTTTTTTAGCGATGTAAGGCAGGAAAAATAGTGCGATAATTGCAGAAACTAAATTGTAAACTCCAAACAGAATTCCAACCCAGTCTCCGGCATCCTGATATTGCTGGCTTGAAGTGTCGCTTAATGGCAATCCGTAAATGTGATGAGCAATAGCGGGAGTTGTAAAAACCCACATACCAAATAATCCAAACCACGAGAAAAATTGTACCCAACTTAGCTGACGCATTGTTGTTGGCATTTTTGCAAAATCTGTAAAAATATCTGTAAGTTTTGATTTTTCTTCAGTAGGAACGTCGACTTCACTTTGCGGATCTTCAAAATTGGCTAATTCTTCCGGAGTATATTCTTTTGTTGTAAATAATGTGACTAAGATCGAACCAATTAAAACCGCTGCACCAATGATAAAAGATAATTTTAGATTTAAAGGAATGCTTCCGGGAGCGGCATTGTTTGAAATTTGAAAATACTTTGTTAAAACATAAGGCAAAGCAGAACCAATTACGGCTCCAAAACCAATTAATGAAGTTTGAATACTAAAGCCTGCAGTACGCTGATCTGTTCTTAAATTATCGCCAACTAAAGCACGAAATGGCTCCATGGCAATGTTGAAAGAGGCATCCATAATCATTAACATTCCGGCTCCAACCCATAATGCAGGCAAAACAGAAATGAAAATATTAGCTTGTGGCATTAATATTAATCCAACCGAAGCCAGGATTGCACCAACAAGAAAAAAGGGCTTTCGTCGACCAAATCGCCCCCAGGTTTTATCGCTGTAATGACCAATAACAGGCTGCACTATTAATCCCATAAGAGGAGCAATAATCCAAAACCATGATAGTTCATGAACGTCGGCGCCAAAAATTTGAAGAATTCTGCTGGCATTTGCATTCTGAAGTGCAAATCCCATTTGTATTCCCAAGAAACCGAAACTCATGTTCCAAATTTCCCAGAAACTTAATTTACGCTTTTCCATTATCGTAATTAAATAATTAACTAGACGATAAGCGCTTTGCTTATCAAAACTTACTTATGGTTCGAAGTAAAAGTAAAAGCTTTGAGCAGGCGTAAAAGTATTAATTATTTTTTTAATTCAAATCATAAAAAAACCATAAATAACATTTATGGTCTTAGAATGTGTTGATTTTAAGAAAATTAATCAGTGGATTCTCTTTTTATCAAATGTGTTTCTATAACTTCTGTGGTATAATTTTCGTTTTCTTCTTCGTCGTCTTCGTGTCCGGCTTCAAGTCTTTCGATCAGCATTTTAGCGGCTTTATTTCCCATTTTTTCACCACTCTGGCTTACAGTCGTAATCGTTGGGGTAGAATATTTTGAGATAATTCCGTCGGTAAATGCAATTACGGCAAGATCTTCGGGAACTTTTAATCCCATTTTATTAGCTGTTTTTATAATCGTTACGGCAAAAAGTTCATTTACCGCAAAAACAGCATCAAAAGCCCTGTCGTGTAAAAGTTGACTGATGGTGATTTCGCAAGTATCAACGTCTTCAATTTTTATAATTAAATCTTCGTTGAATGGTAAACCGTTGTCTAATAGCGCTTTTTCATATCCATCGGTTCTTAATTTCCCAACACTTACATAATCAACAGTAGTAACAAGAGCGATTTTTTTTCGGCCATTATCAATCAAACTTTGTACGGCTTCGTAAGCGGCAGCTTTGTCATCAATAATAACTTTGTCGCATAAAATATCATTGGTAACACGGTCGAACATTACAACCGGCATTCCCTGATTGATAACTTCGGTAATGTGGTGAAAATCACCTTTATATTGTGTTTCTTTAGAAAGTGACATGATAAAACCATCGATACTTCCGTTGGCTAACATTTCCATATTTAAGACTTCTTTATCAAATGAATCATCAGATAAACAAATAACAACACTGTAGCCGTTTTCGTTTGCCACCTGCTCAATTCCGTTGATTACGGTAGAGAAAAAATAATGTACAATTTCCGGAATGATAATACCAATACTTTTGGTTTTTCGATTTTTTAAACTAAGAGCAATATTGTTGGGTTTGTAGTTGTAAAACTTTGCAAAAGCCTGAACTTTTAAACGTGTTTCTTCTCCTATTTCGAGACTGTTCCTAAGTGATTTTGAGACAGTTGAAATAGATACGTCAAGTTCCCTTGCAATCTGTTTTAAGGTTATTTTGCGTTTCATAGTTATTATTGAAAAAAATCTAATTGTTAATAAAGGTATCTTTTATTTTTTGATTTGTCATTTTTTGACTGAAAAGATTACAAAATATAGAAAGTTTTCAACACTATCACGTTTTCGTAATACAATATAAATGGTAAGTGGTTGACCATGTTAATAAATTCCTAATTTTGAAATTCGAAGTAAAATTAAAAACTTAACTAACATTCAAAAACTCAAACTAATTTAAACAAAAAGTATGAAAACAATTTACAAAAAGTTGTTATTTTTATTCCTTCTGTTACCGTTTAGCGTACTAGCTCAAAGTACTTTATCCGGAACGGTTGCCGACTTGGCAACGGGACAACCAATCCCAGGGGTAAATGTAAGTGTACAAGGTGCTCCGGGCGGAACATCAACAGATTTTGACGGTAAATTTCAGTTATCGAATTTAAAAAATGGAGACAAAATTTTGGTTTCATTTATTGGATATAAAACGTCAACTATAGTCTTTAACGGACAAAAAACATTACCGGTTACTTTAGAGGAAGATACAAACCAACTTAAGGAAGTTGTTGTACAAGTAGGTTATGGTACTGTTAAGAAAAAAGATGCAACAGGTTCTGTATCACAAATTGCTGCTAAAGATTTTAATAAAGGAATTAACGTTACTCCTGAAAGTTTAATCAGTGGTCGTATTTCGGGTGTTAATGTAACCGGAGGAGGAGCTCCCGGAGCAAAAGCTGATATTAGAATTCGTGGTGGATCATCATTAAATGCTTCAAATGAGCCTTTAATTGTATTAGACGGACTTCCGTTGAGTAATGCGGTTCCAAGTGGTGCAACAAGTATATTATCTACAATTGACCCTAATGATATTGAGTCATTTACGGTTTTAAAAGATGCTTCTGCTGCTGCAATTTACGGTTCTCGTGCTGCAAATGGTGTAATTGTTATTACAACTAAAAAAGGATCAAAAGGCGGCGTAAAAGTTAACTTTAGTTCTCAGGTTGGTATCAATACTGTAGCAAATACGGTTGATGTAATGAGTGCAGACCAGTACCGTGAATTAGTAAATACAAAAGGAAGTCCTGCGCAACAAGCGTTATTAGGTACTGCAAATACAAACTGGCAAGATGAAATTTTTCATACTGCTTTGACAACAAACAACAATATCTCTGTAAGTGGTGCTTTGTTCAACAAATTACCGGTACGTTTATCTGTTGGAAATGTTGATAATCCAGGAATCTTAAGAAACACTTCTTTTGAACGAACTACGACATCGATATCGTTAAATCCGGTTTTATTTGATAATCATTTAAAAATTGATATTAGCGGAAATTTATCTTTTGGTAAAAATCAATTTCAGGATGAAGGTGCAATTATTGGAAGCGCTATTGGATTTGATCCTACTCAATCTGTATATCAGGCAGGTTCTCGTTACGGAGGATATTATGAATGGTTAGAACCAACCGGAAACTTACCGTTATTACCGGCAAGAAATCCTGTTGCAAGATTAAACCAGGATGACAGAAGAGCAACTTCTACCAGAAAATGGGGTAATGTAAGAGTAGATTATAAACTTCACTTTTTTGAAGATTTAAGAGTTGTTGCTGAGGCAGGTATTGATAGATTTGACAGTAGCGGTTATACTGAAGTAAGTACTCAAAGTGCTTTAGGATATCAGCCAAAACCGTTTAGTGATCCAGGTTATGTTAATTTAGGAAACTACTCAAGTTATACAGATGCACTTCAAAATAAAAACTTAAATGCTTATTTGAATTACACTAAGGATATCGGGAAAATTAAAATTGATGCAACTGCAGGTTATAACTACCAATTGTTTCAAAAAGAAAAATATTCATCTGGTGAAACAAGACAGCCAAATCCTAATGAGGATGTTGCGACAGATCCTGACGTTAACTTACAATCGTTCTTCGGACGTTTGAATTTAGGGTATGACAGCAGATATTTATTGACTTTGAATTATAGAAGAGATGGAACTTCTCGTTTCTCTGAAGATAACAGATGGGGAAATTTTGCAGGTGGTGCTTTTGCATGGAATTTATCTGAAGAAGCTTTCTTAAAAGATAATAATACTGTTTCAACTTTAAAATTAAGAGTTGGTTACGGTACAACTGGTCAACAAGATATCTCTGCTCAGTATGATTATTTACGCAGGGTAACTTTAGGAACAATTAACTCACAATATGTTTTTGGTAATACTGTTTATTCTACGGCAAGACCAGAAGGATATAACGAAAACATCAAATGGGAAGAATTGGCAGAATCTAACGTTGGTATCGATTACGGATTCCTTAACGACAGAATTACAGGATCTATTAACTATTTTGATAAAAAATCAACAGATTTATTGGCAGATATTGCAGTTCCTGATGGTGCGAATCTTAGAAATCAAGGTTTCTTTAATATTGGTAGTGTAAGAACAAAAGGGGTAGAATTTAGTATTGCTTCTGATATTGTTAAAAACGATAACTTAACCTGGAATGTAGCTTTTAATACAACTTACATTGATCAGAATATCTCTGAATTAGGAATTACAGTTCCTGGTTTTCAAGGTTACCTGACCGGAGATAATATCGCGGGTGGAAACGGAAATAAAATCCTAATCAACTCAGTAGGTTATTCACCAAATTCATTTTTTGTATATGAGCAATTATACGATGCAAACAAAAGACCAATTGCAGGTGCTTATGTAGATAGAAATGCAGATGGAAAAATTGATACAGCTGACCGTTACAGAGCAGGAAAAGCGGCTCCGGATTATACTTTTGGTTTATTCTCTACTTTAAACTACAAAAAGTTTGATTTTACAATGAACTGGAGAGCAAGTGTTGGAAACAAAATTTTTGATAACGTAAGTTCTAATTTAGGATATTCTGATGCCGGATTAAGAAGACAAACTGATTTATCTAACGTAAGTTCTGATTACTATAATACTGGTTTTACTTTTGAAGATAATGGTACATCACGTTATTTGTCTGACTATTTTGTAAAAGATGCTTCTTTCATAAAATTAGATAACGTTACACTTGGATACACTTTTGATAAAACAATCATAAAAGCGGCTTCTTTAAGATTTACAGCTGGTGTTCAGAATGTTTTCATTCTAACAAAATACAATGGTTTAGATCCTGAGAAATTCAACGGAATTGATAATAATGTATATCCGAGAGCAAGAACATTCTTGTTTGGAGTAAATGCGAATTTCTAATAGTAGACTGAAATCAAAAATTTAAAAACAAACAAAATGAAAATATCATTTAAATATATATCTTATTTTTTCCTATTCGTTTTAGGATTAAGTATGACGCTTACTTCGTGTACGGACGACTTAAACGTGACGCCAAAGGATGATGATGAATTTTTATCTGAAACCTTTTTTCAAGATCCTAAGTCGTACAAAGAAGTACTGGCTAAATTATACGCAGGTTTGTACGTTGGTGGTAATGATGGTGATGGTGATGCATCAGTACCTGGAAAAAATCCAGACATTGCAGGACTTGGCGGTGACTTTAGCAGTTACTTAAGATTGCTTTTTGTGACACAGGAATTTACTACAGATGAGGCAATTATTGCCTGGGCTGATGGTACTTTGCCAACATTAAACGCTCAGACATGGTCTCCTGCAAATGAATTTTTAGAAGGGACTTTTTCAAGAGCATTTTATCACATTAGTGTGGCAAATGAGTTTTTAAGACAAACTACAGACGAGAAATTAACAGCAAGAGGTGTTGATGCAAGCTTAAAAGCTGAAATCGCTAATTTTAGAGCCGAAGCCCGTTTTTTAAGAGCTTTCTCTTATTATAACTTAATGGATTTATTTGGTAATGTCCCAATTACTACAGAGAAAGATCCGGTTGGATTCTTTTATCCAGAACAAAAAACAAGAGCAGAAGTTTTTGCTTTTGTTGAATCTGAATTGAAAGACTTAGACAATAGTTTAGTGGCTTCAAAAGCAAATGAATATGGAAGAGTGGATAAAACTGCTGCTAAATTTTTATTGGCACAAATTTATTTGAATGCCAAAGTTTATATTGGTGTAGACAAAAACAATGAAGCTGCAACATTATGTAATGAAATAATTACGGGTTCAGGATATACTTTTGCAAATGTTCCTTATCGTTATTTATTCTCTGCAGATAATAATAGAAATGGTGCTCAATCTGAAGTTATTTTCCCAATTGTTGGTGATGGTAATGCCATTAGAGCAACAGGTGGAGGAATGAGTTTTATTATGCACGCTTCTATTGGAGGTAGCATGGATGCTGCGTCACGAGGTATGGATGGTGGATGGCAAGGGATTAGAACTCGTAGAGAGTTTGTAAACCTTTTTCCTGATGCAACTGCCACTGGTGATAAGAGAGGTACATTTTATACAGATGGACAATCTAAAGACATTAATAATGTGTCCACTTTTACAGATGGTTATGCAGTAACAAAATACATCAATAAAAATGCTGATGGTTCTGCAGCACAAAGAAATGATATTCCGGATATCGATTTCCCAATGTTCAGATTAACGGATGCTTATTTAATGTATGCAGAAGCAACTCTTAGAGGAGCTTCAAGCGGTAATCCTACTACTGCTTTAGGTTATATCAATCAAATCAGAACCAGAGCAGGTGCAACAGCAATTACGCTTCCTCAGTTAACGCTTGATTTTATCTTAGATGAAAGAGGAAGAGAATTATTCTGGGAATGTCACAGAAGAACAGATTTGATTCGTTTTGGAAAATTTAGTGGTGCGTCTAAAATCTGGCAATGGAAAGGCGGGTCTATAAATGGTAACGCTACAGAAGCGTTCAGAGATTTAATGCCTATTCCTGCAAGAAATATTCAGGCAAATCCAACTTTGAAACAAAATCCTGGATACTAACTTTATAAAACATTAAAATGAAAAATATATATAAAATTTTAATCGCATTTATTGGTGTTCTAGCTGTTTCATGTAATGCTGATGATGTAGAGAATAGACAAATTGTTTCAGCTGAAGTAACACCTGAAATTACCGCGCCTGCGACAGGGAAAGCTTTTGTTCTGGAAGTAGACAAAGGGCTGGATGAAGCTGCTAAATTTACTTGGTCAAAAGCAGAATATTCTGCTGCTGTAGTAGTAAAATATACCTTATTAATTGATAAAAAAGGTGGTGATTTTTCAACTGCAAAAACTCTTGCTGCAACAAGTAATATCACAGAGGCTTCAGTACTTGTTAAAGAATTGAATCAGGCAGCAATTGATCTTGGAGCACCAACAGAAGTTGCTTCATTATTTGATGTAAAAATTGCTTCAAGTGTTTCAGGAGGAGTTCCGCAAGTTTCTAAAACTGCAATAACAATTAGTGTAACGCCTTATACTGGTAGAGTAGATTATAACTTTGTTGAATGGTATTTAGTAGGTGATGCAACAGTTTCTGGTTGGGATAATAATAAAGGAAACCAAATTTTATTCAGAAGTCCAAAAAATGCTAACGAATATACTTTTACAGGATTCTTTAAAGCAGGAGCTTTTAAAACTATTAATACTTTAGGCAGCTGGGCTCCAATGTATGGAGGTGCAGATGGTACTTTAGCATACAGAGGAAAAGATGCTGATCCTGATCCGGCTAGTTTTGTCATTGCAACTGATGGATATTATACTTTTACAATGGATGTACAAAAACTAACTTATAAATTAGTTCCTTATGATGCTACTGCTGCAAAATCATTTACAACAGTTGGTATTATTGGAGACAGTACGCCAGGAGGTTGGGATGCATCAACAGCTATGAAAAAATCTACTTTTAATGGTCATATTTGGAGTTTAGGCATAACATCTTTAAAAGATGGCGGACTTAAATTTAGAGCAAATGACGCTTGGGATGTTTCCTGGGGAGGAAATACTCCTTTTTCAGGAGGAGGAACAGGTGATAATATACCAGTTTCAAAATCTAAATATGTTATTTATTTTAATGATTTAGACGGAAGCTATTTAATGATTCCAAATCAAGAGTAATTTTTTTCTTGAAATTAATAAGGGCTATCTGTGAGGTAGCCCTTTTTTATACCAACTAACCAATCAACCCAACCACATTATGAAAAAAACTGTACTATTATTTTTACTTCTACTGTCGATTGTTGCGAATGCGCAGCAAATTACAGTTTCACCAGCGATATTTCAGGTCGATGAACCTGTAACGATTACGGTTTCATTTGCATCATCAACTTGTAATGAAATGGGAGCTAATCCCGCAAAAGTATATATGCATTCCGGAATTGGACCAGAAGCAAATCCCTGGGCATCTGCAAAAGGAAATTGGGGAGCTGATGACGGAATTGGCTTAATGACCAAAAATCCAGACGACACCTGGAGTATTGTTATTACGCCAAATATTTATTTTGGACTCACAACTACTCAGCAAAATGAAGCTACAAAAATGGGTTTAGTGTTTAGAAATGCAGCCGGTTCTCAAACCTTAAAACAAGCTCCTTCGTGTTCTGATTTTTTTGTAAAAGTGGGATCATTTCAGGTGAGTTTAACAAATCCTGCTGAAAATAGTGCATCGATTATAACTTCGGGTTCCGATTTTAATATTACCGCTAACAATACTAATGGAGCGGCAAGCTATTCATTAAAAGCAAACGGAAATATAATTGATACAAATGCAAGCACTTCAAATTACACCTATTCTCATACTAATATAACCAATAATCAAACTTATGAATTAGCGGTAACGCAAGGAGTTACAACAGTTGTAAAAAAGTTTTCGGTTGTTGTAAATCCCAATACGGTTTCAGAAACTATGCCGTCAGGTTTAGTTGATGGAATCAATTATAATACTGCCGATGCTACAAAAGCGACGTTAGTTCTGGATGCGCCTTTAAAAGACTTTGTTTACGTTGCCGGAAGTTTCAATAACTGGCAGCCTTCATCGGCGTATGCCATGAAAAAAGATCCGGTTTCAGGGAAATTCTGGTTAGAATTAACGGGATTGGTTTCTGGTGAAAATAATACGTATCAATATTGGGTGGTCGAAACAACTCCAATCGCCAATTCACCATCATTGGTTAAAACCGCAGATCCATATTCTACTTTAGTTTTGTCTCCTTATGATGACGCTACGATTCCGGCAACTTCATATCCTAATATGCCGGTTTATCCTGCAGGACAAAATTTTGAAGTTTCGGTATTAAAAACAGGGCAAAATCCGTACAATTGGCAAGTAACCAATTTTGCAAAACCTGAAAAAGAAAAATTAGTAGTCTATGAAGTTTTAGTTAGGGATTTTGATGCAGCCAGAAATTATCAAAGCTTAATTGACCGAATAGATTATTTTAAAAAGCTTAAAATAAATGCAATCGAATTAATGCCTGTAATGGAATTTGAGGGCAATGAAAGCTGGGGTTATAATACGTCATTTCATATGGCTTTGGATAAATTTTACGGAACATCAGATAAACTAAAAGAATTGATTGATTTATGCCATCAAAATGGAATCGCAGTAATTCTGGACGTGGCGTTAAATCACGCTTTCGGACGAAATCCAATGGTGAGAATGTGGATGAATGATCCTGATGGAGATGGTTTTGGTTCGCCAACTATCGAAAATCCGTATTTTAATACCGTAGCCAAACATGCTTATAATGTAGGTGAAGATTTTAATCATCAGTCGGTTAAAACTCAGAATTATGTAGAACGCGTAGTCAAACAATGGATTGAGGAATATAAAATTGATGGTTTCCGTTGGGATTTAACTAAAGGATTTACGCAAAATTGTACGGCAGCAGATGAGACTTGTACAAATGCCTATCAACAAGACAGAGTTGATATTTTAAAGAAATATGCTGATTATTCCTGGAGTTTAGATCCTACACATTATACGATTTTTGAGCATTTAGGTTCTGATCCCGAAGAACAGCAATGGGCAAATTACCGAATTGCCGAAACGCCAAGCAAAGGAGTTATGATGTGGGGAAAAATGACAAATCAGTACAATCAATTGTCAATGGGATACTCATCTGATAGTGATATTTCAAGAATGACAAGTACAAGTCGAGGTTTTACGGCAAATCGTTTAATGGGATATGCTGAAAGTCATGACGAAGAAAGACTGATGTATAAAAACATACAATACGGAAATTCAGGCGGAACTTATAATGTGAAAGATTTAGACACAGCTTTGTCAAGAATGTCAGCAATTGGAGCGGTTTCGTTATTAGTTCCAGGTCCTAAAATGATTTGGCATTTTGGAGAATTAGGTTGGGAAAATTCGATTTTTACGTGTAATGATAATACCGTAAACTCAGATTTTGATGCTATTTCAGGAGATTGTAAATTAGATAAAAAACCACAGCCTCAATGGGTAAATAATTGGTCAGGAAACTCAAGCCGAAATAAGATTTACAACGATTGGGCAAAAATGATTACTCTTAAAATAAAAGAACCAGTATTCTCAGGAACTGCTACAATGGCAAGTGCAAGTTCATTAGCTGTTAACATAAAAATTAGCGATAATAATTTATCAGCCACACAATTAAAAGATGTTTTAATCCTGGCGAATTTTGATGTGATTGCACAAAATATTCCAACAGGATTTCAATATGCCGGAACGTGGTATGATTTAATGGATAATACAACGATTAATGTTACAGATGTAAATTCTCCTTTAAATATACCTGCCGGCGAATACAGGATTTACGGGAATAAACCAGCCAATTTAGCCATTACTGATTTCGAAAAAGGAAACTCCGTTAATTTATATCCAAATCCGGTTTCAGATTATTTTACCTTGAATATAACCACTGTTAAAGTTCAGATTTATAGTGTTTCCGGTCAATTGGTTAAAAGTTTTAATACCAATAAAAATTCAGATTTTCAATTTGGCGTAAGCGAATTAAAAACGGGTTTATATGTAGTTAAAGCTAATGATGAAAATGGTAAAGTTCAGGTTATGAAATTTATTAAGAAGTAATATTTCGGGAAAATACCTGAGAAAGTCAAAAGATTTGGTTTTGTTAGTAATGTAAAGGGGCTGTCTGTAATGGACAGCCCTTTTGTTTGCTACAATTTTTCCTTGTTATATTCGCCAAGAACAGCAAAATAGCCAAAAGTCCCTAATCCTAAAACGATTAACGGAGTAAGAATAAAAAGAATAATAATGCCAAAGACTACGTCATCCTGTTTGTCTGAAAGTAGTTTGGGCAAACCAAATTCAAATACACAAAAATAAGCCGCTGCCACTGCGAGAATGATCCATAAAACACCTAAAATTTGTTTGACCGTATTCATAATTTATATTATTAAAGGTGATTAGTTTTGTTTTTATTATCGATATAAATCATTCCAATTACAAAGCAAACCGAAGCTATAATAATAGGATACCAAAGTCCGTCGAGATAAAATTCAGGTTTTCCGGCTTCCTTAGAATGCGTTACAAAATAAGTTGAAATGGCAGGAAGTAAGCCTCCAAAAATTCCATTTCCCACATGATAAGGAAGTGACATTGAAGTATATCGTATTTTTGTTGGAAACATTTCCACTAAAAATGCAGCAATTGGTCCGTAAACCATCGTTACAAATAAAACCTGAATGAAAACCAATAAAATCAAAGTCCATTCGTCGTTTGAATTGATAGCAATAGAAATACTGGTTTGAGCCTCTTTTTTATTCGCAAAGTGCGTCTTTTTTTCTAGAAAAACAGTTCCGTCACTATATTCCTTATGTGTCGTGTAAATAGAATCTTTATTATTTGTGATCTCAATTGTTTCTTTCGTCGCCTGAGTAAGTTCGGTTTTGTGGTTGACATCAGTAGTATTGTACATCATTTTATAAATAGGTCTGTAGAACAAAATAGCCAGCAACATGCCGCTCATCATAATATATTTTCGTCCTATTTTGTCACTGAGCCAGCCAAAAACAATAAAAAACGGAGTGCCTAATAATAAGGCAATTCCCAATAATCCGTCGACTTGCGATGAATCAATATTCATAACCGTTTTCATGAAACTCATTGCATAAAACTGTCCCGTATACCACACAACGCCTTGGCCCATTGTGGCTCCAAATAAAGCAAGCAAAACGAATTTGAGATTATATCTGTTTCCAAAACTTTCCTTTAAGGGATTTGTGCTTGTTGTTCCCTCTTTCTTTGCTTTGGCGAATGCCGGAGATTCATCCATATTTTTCCTGATCAGATACGAAACTCCCACCATTACAATTGAAACCCAAAACGGAACACGCCAGCCCCAGGTATCAAAATCTTCAGCCGAAAGAATATTTTTTGTTGCCAGAATAACCATTAGGGAAATAAATAAACCAACTGTGGCTGTAGTCTGAATCCAGGAAGTCCAATATCCTTTTTGTCCTACAGGCGCGTGTTCAGCAACATAAGTAGCCGCTCCGCCATATTCTCCGCCAAGCGCAAGTCCTTGCAATAAACGCAGAATTAACACTAATAAAGGAGCAAGAAAGCCAATCGTTTCATAACTCGGAATACAACCAATTAAAAATGTTGATCCACCCATTAATAACAAAGTTGCCATAAAAGTATATTTCCTTCCAATAATATCGCCAAGTCTTCCAAAGAATAATGCACCAAACGGACGCACTACAAATCCTGCTGCAAAGGTTGCCAAAGTTGATAAAAATGCTGCGGTTGGATTGTCACTTGGAAAGAATTTTGTCGAAATTACAACGGCCAAACTTCCAAAAATATAAAAATCATACCATTCAATCATTGTACCCATTGAAGAAGCAGAAATTACTTTCCAAATGCCTTTTGTAGAATTTTTACCCATAAACGCGATGTGTTATTAATAATTAATAAAATCATTAAGTATCATTTTACGAATATATAAGATATTTTTTTATTTAGTTAGTACTTTTTTAACAAAAACAACTTAATTATTGACTTTGGGTTTTTTGGTAGTAATTTTTTTTACCGCAGCGAACGTAAAGATTTCATCTATCAATGCTTTATAAATAAAAAAGTTCCCAAAGCTTATAAAATAAAGCTTTGGGAACTTTGCATAATCTTACCGGTTTTTGCGGTGAAATTTGTTTTTAATATGATTTTCAAAAGATTATTTTTCCTTTAATAATTTTTCAAGATATTCATTCTTTTCTTTTTCAGATTGTAATAAACGTTCGTAAAGTTTTTTGTTTTCTTCTACTGCCGCCATTAGTTTATCTAAAGGATTGAATGTTGGTTGATAATTCATGGAACTTGCAATTAAAGTAGAATTATCGGTGCTAGTGTTGTGGAAGGTATTGCTTATGATGTTAAATATCGCTTCGTCACTGTAATTCTTAATTGCTTCTGCGGATACTCCTAAAACTTCGGCAATAGCTTGTAGTTTTTCTTCATCAATAGTTTCACTTGCTTCAATATTCGAAACAGATTGCTGGCTTATTCCTATTGAAAATGCTAAAGCTTCCTGTTTCATGCCTCTAAGTTCTCTTATTCGACTTATATTTCTCCCAATATGCTTTGGTTTTGTTGCTGTACTCATATTCAAAGGTATTTAAAAACTTTTTTAAAAAATAACATTCGGTGAAAAACAAGATCGATTTGGTGAGATACAATTTTATTGCAGCTTATTATGTAGTAAACAAAAATACGATTTTCTATAAATTTTGCCACAAAGTAGAGAAAGAAAATTTATTAATTCAAGTTGCTGGTTTAAAAATTTAATAAATAAATTGGCTTTTAAAAAGTTTAATCCCTACGGGATATTTTTCTGGTAGATTTAATATTCTACTACCAATATTTAACTCCTAACGGAGTAACAAAAAAATATCATGGAGAGATTACATTTATAGACTGGATGATTTTTAACACAAAGCGCGCAAAGTTTTGGGTTGACCTGGCTTTGTGATCTTTGTGTTTATGTCCATCCTCCTTGGTAAAAAATCTTCGCGTGCTCCGTGGTAATTTTTTTCTCTCTCTAAAGTTTTTCCTATTGATCATTAAAAACTTTGCGACTTAGCGTCTTTGCGCGATTTTAAATCGGAGCTTCTGCTTTAAAAAGTTTAATCCCCACGGGATATTTTTCTGGTAGATTTAATATTCTACTACCAATATTTAACTCCTAACGGAGTAACAAAAAAATATCATGGAGAGATTACATATTTGTAGAAAATAATTTGGTAGAAAATCAATTAAAAGCGCAAATTTGGCAAGTCAGGTTAATACAAAGCTTTGCGAACTTTGCCTTTTAATAAATTGACAGTAAAAATATCTTAGCGCTCTTTTCGTTAAATTCGGTAGTTAGTGATTAAAAACAAAAAACCCGAATATTACTATTCGGGTTTTGGTGGTGCCTCCAGGGATCGAACCAGGGACACATGGATTTTCAGTCCATTGCTCTACCATCTGAGCTAAGGCACCGTGCTGATTGCGGGTGCAAAGATAGAATCATTTTTCGTTTATCCAAAACATTTTTTAAAAAAAATCAATTCGTATCTTTGTGTTTTAAAAAAGGAAACATGATTTTAACTGTCGATGTTGGTAATACCAGAATTAAAGCAGCTGTTTTTGAGGGAAATACTGTTCTTGGAAATTTTGTTTTTGAGAAAAATGAACTTCAGGAAAAAATAGAAAATATTTTAAAAAAATTTCAAAACTGCTCAGATTTGGTTGTTGCTTCGGTAGGGAATATCGAAAAACAATCTTTTTTGTCTTTCGAAAAATACTTAAATATTCATTTTTTAACTCATGAAGATGTTTTTCCTTTTGTAAATAAATATGCAACCCCAAAAACTTTAGGAATTGACAGAATGGTTTTGGCTGCCGGAGCCACTTTACAATTTCCGAAACAAAACAGGTTAGTTGTTGATGCGGGAACTTGCATAACCTACGATTTCATCGACGAAAACGACAATTATTTGGGCGGAGCGATTTCTCCGGGTTTGCGATTGCGCTATGAAGCTTTGCACAACTATACGGCTAAACTGCCTTTGCTGACCTTTGAAACACCGGAACTATATATAGGAAACTCCACAGCGCAGGCGATTCATTCCGGAGTAGTCAATGGCTTCGTCTATGAGATTGACGGTTTTATCGATGAATATCGGGCAAACTTTTCAAATTTTATAATAATTTTAACGGGAGGAGATGCAGATTTTTTGGCTAAACGATTAAAAAATACCATATTTGCCAATTCAAATTTTCTTTTAGAAAGTTTGAACCAAACATTTCAATATAAAATCGACAATGATTAAAAAAATTATAGTAAGCGCATGTTTGCTTATCTCGTTCGTTTCATTTGCTCAACAGGGTACAGCTTCTCCTTATTCTTTCTTCGGGATTGGTGATGTGAGATTTAAAGGAACCCTTGAAAACAGGTCTATGGCAGGAGTTTCGGTAGAGCAGGATAGTATCCATTTGAATATTGAAAATCCAGCAAGTTATGCCAGTTTGGGACAAACTACTTTTACAATTGGAGGAACATTTGGCTCTTCAACATTAAAAACGAATGAAGGATCTGCTAAAGCACAAAGATCAACTTTTGATTATTTAGCGATAGGAATTCCAATGGGAAAATTCGGAGCATCATTTGGTTTGATTCCCGTGACTTCAGTTGGATATAAAATTCAAAACGACAATACAGGAACAGACGGAGCTACAAGTACACAACTTCAGGGAAAAGGCGGAGTTAATAAAGTGTATTTTGGTTTAGGATATAAAATTAAAAAAAACTGGACTATTGGGGCTGATGCTCAATATAATTTTGGTAAAATCACAACAACAAGCGTAGAGCTGGTTACGGGAGTTCAAAATGCGACTGCAGAAACAAATACGTCTGAATTGTCTGGTGTTGGTTTTAGCCTTGGTACAATGTATCAGACTAAGATTGATAAAAAACTAACTTTATTTACGAGTTTAAGTTATGCTTTTGCTACTAATTTAACGGCAGATAATACAAGAGTTATTGCAGTAGATGGTGATGCAGATCCTGTTGTAGGTGATCCTCATGAAGATAAATTAAAGTTACCTAATAAAGTAACATTTGGTGTTGGTATTGGTGAGCCAAGAAAATGGCTTGTAGGTACAACAGCTTCTTTTCAGGGGAACGGACAACTTGCAAATTATTACAATGCTGCAGACAATGTAAGTTATGAAAAGTATCAAAAATATGCAGTAGGTGGATATTTTATTCCTAATTATGCATCTTTCACCAGTTATTTAAGCAGAATTACATACAGAGCCGGACTTAAATACGAAAAACTTGGTTTGATAGTTAATAATCAATCAATCAATGATATTGGAATGAATTTAGGAGCAGGAATTCCTCTTGGAAATGGTTCTTTTTCAAATGTAAACGTAGGTTTGGAATTTGGAAAAAGAGGAACTATGACTGCTGATTTAGTTCAGGAAAATTATTTCAATGTTAGTTTGAGTTTCTCTTTCAACGACAGATGGTTCGTGAAAAGTAAATTCAACTAAGCATAAATTTTTATGTTTTTCTAAGCTCATTACAATTTACTACATTTGGCAAATGAATTTACCAAAGAGATATATTATAAGCGTTGTCACAGTTATTACTGTGACACTGTTTTTTGGATGCGAAAGTAATTTTAAGGATGTTCAAAAAATTAACTTCTCAGAGTTTGTTCCGGGAAGTGACGCAGATACCGTTAATATAAAATATACCGATTCCGGCCGTATAACAGGAGTTTTAAAAAGCCGCAAGATGCTGGATTATTCCAATCTGGATTTTCCTTTCACCGAATTTCCAAAAGGAATAGATGTTACTTTATATGATAAAAAACAAAAGCGTACTTTTATCGTTTCAAATTATGCTGTGTCGTATAAACCAACTCAGGTAATTGATTTACAGGGAAAGGTTAAAATAACGTCAGAAACAGGGCAAATGCTCGAAACGGAGCAATTGTTTTTTGATCAGAAAAACGAATGGTTTTATACCGAAAGAAAGTTTAAGCTTACTGATGCAAAGGGCGTTTCTTACGGGCAGGGAATAGATTTTAGTAAAGATTTTAAAGTGATTAATTCGCAACGTGTAAGCGGTGAAATTGAATCAGACGAAAAAATATAATTATGGGCATTTTAAAATATACACAATATCTTTATTTAATAATTGCAGCTGCCTTCATTTATGATGGGGTTACTAAGCTAATTTCACATACTGAAAATGCGTGGTTAAGCTTTATAATTGCAGGTGTGAGCATTTTTATGTTTTTCTTCAGGAGAAAATATGCCAAGAAATTTGATGACCATTATAAAAAACAATAAAAATGGAGATTAGTATTATAATACTATGTTTAATACTATCAGCGTTTTTTTCAGGAATGGAAATAGCTTTTATTTCCTCGAATAAAATTTATCTTGAAATCGAAAAGAAACAAGATAATTTTTTATCTCAAATCCTGACCAAACTTACAGAGAATCCCTCAAAATTTATAGCCGCAATGCTTATTGGTAACAATGTCGCATTGGTAGTGTATGGTTTTTATATGGGAGATTTGATTCTGGAATGCATTATCAAATTAGGATTTCATTTCTCTAATTTAACAAGTTTAGTGGTTCAGACGATTCTCTCGACTTTTATCGTTTTAATAACCGCAGAATTTTTTCCGAAAGTATTTTTTCAGATTTATGCCAATTCATTAATTAAGATTTTTGCAATTCCGGCCTATCTGTTTTACAGATTGTTTTACTATATCTCGACTTTTTTTATTTGGATTTCGGATTTTGTTTTGAGAAAATTTTTCAAAACAGAAGGCGATCAGGTGCAATTGTATTTCAGTAAAATCGAACTCGGTAATTATATTACAGAGCAAATGAATTCTGTCGAAGATGATGAAGAAGTAGATTCGGAAATTCAGATTTTTCAGAATGCATTAGAATTTTCAGGTGTAAAAGCGCGTGATATTATGACGCCGCGAACTGAAATTGTTGATATCGATTTATTTGACAGTATTGCCGACTTAAAACAATTATTTGTAGAAACAGGATACTCTAAAATAGTAGTGAGCCAGAATTCGGTGGACGATATTGTGGGTTATGTGCATTCATTTGATTTGTTTAAAAAGCCGAAAACAATAAAGTCAGTTTTAATGACCGTTGAGTTTGTGCCACAAACCATTCTGATTAAAGATGCGTTGAATTTATTAATCAAAAAACGCAAAAACGTAGCCGTTGTTTTAGATGAATACGGAGGAACTTCCGGGATAATTACAATTGAAGATATAGTCGAAGAACTTTTTGGCGAAATTGAAGACGAACACGATTCAGAAGAAGAAGAGCTGATTGAAAAAGAGTTAGGCGAGGGTAAATATTTGTTTTCGACACGCTTAGATGTTGAATATCTTAACGAAACATATAAATTGAATATTCCTGAAGAAGATTCTTACGGAACATTGGGAGGTTTTATTGTGAATTCTACCAAGGAAATCCCTCAAAAAGGCGAGGAAATAGTGATTGACAGCTATTATTTTGTAATTGAAGAGGCAACAAATAAGAAAATTGAATTGGTTAAATTGACAATAAAAGAGTGATTTTTTAAATTAATAAAAAAAATTGTGTAAAATAAAACGCTAGTTGTATTGTTATTAACTAGATAATTGTATTTTCGCAAACTGAATATAAAATTAACGATAATAAAAATGGCAGTTTTAGCAAAAATTAGACAGCGTTCCGCTTTATTGATAGGAGTTATTGCACTTGCATTATTTGCATTTATAATACAAGATCTTTTCACTAGAGGAAGTTTCGGTCAAAGTTCAAAAGATGTGGGAAGCATCGATGGAAAAGATATTTCATTTGAAGACTTTAGAGTTAAAGTGAGTAATGTTGAAAAAAGTGGACAAGGAATTACTTCCACTGAAGCTGCAAACAGAGTTTGGGACCAAGAGGTTTCAATCGCATTATTATCAGCTCAATTTGATAAATTAGGATTAAGAGTGGGTGAAAAACACTTACTTGAAGTTTTAAAATCAGATCCAAATATTGGTAAAAACCCAATGTTCTTAAACGCAGCAGGCGGTTTTGACGTTGTAAAATTTAAACAATACTTCAAGACTAATCCTGAAGCAGCCCAATATCTTTCTGAAAAAGAAAAAGATGCTGAATTGAATGCAAAATTTCAAATCTACAATACATTAGTAAAATCAGGTCTTTACACTACAGCTAGTGAAGGAAAACTGAAATATGAAATGGAAGCTAACAAAGTAAACTTTGCTTATGTTGCTGCACCATATTCTTCTATTAAAGATAGTGAAGTTAAAATTTCAGATTCTGACATCGTTGATTATATGAAGAAAAACGAGAAAAAATTCAAAGCGGATGCAACTCGTGAAATTCAATATGTTTTAGTTGAAGATAAAGCGTCAAAAGAAGACGAAGCTGAAATCAAAGCTAAAATCACAGGTTTACTTAACGGAAGAGTGGAGTACAATGCAAAAACCGGTAAAAATGATACTTTGCCAGGATTTAGAAATGCGACTAACATTGCTGAATTTGTAAACTCAAATTCTGATGTTCCTTACGATTCAACTTATGTGGCTAAAAATTCTTTACCAGCAGTAGATGCTGATAAATTATTCAGTTTGCCGGCAGGATCAATTTACGGACCATACGTTTTTGGAAGATATTATGCTATTTCTAAATCTTTAGGATTTAAAGCTGGTGTTAACGCAAAAGCAAGTCATATCTTAATAGGTTACACAGGATCTCAGACTCCAAACCAAAAAGAAAAAAGAACAAAAGAACAAGCTAAAGCTAAAGCAGAAGAAATTCTTGCTCAGGTTCAGGCAAATCCGGATAGTTTCATGATGTTGGCATTTACAAGTTCTGATGATCCATCTGCACAACAAGGTGGTGATTTAGGATATTTTAGTCCAAACCAAATGGTAAAACCATTCAACGATTTCGTATTCAATAACGGAATTGGAAAAGTTGGTTTAGTTGAAACTCCTTTTGGATTTCACATTATCAAAATTACGGATAAACAAGACGGAATTCGTTTAGCTACAATCGCTCAAAAAATTGAGCCTTCTGAAGCTACTTCTGATAAAGTATTTACATTGGCAACTAAATTTGAAATGGATGCTGCTGATAAAGATTTTAATGCTACTGCAAAAGCGTTAGGTTTAAAAGTATCTCCTCCTGTAACAGCAAAAGCTATGGATGAAGCGTTTGGTCCTTTAGGAAATCAACGTAACATTATTAGATGGGCATATGATAAAGAAACGAATGTAGGAGATGTTAAGCGTTTTGAAATTGCTAATATTGGTCACGTAATTGCTCAGTACAAAAGCGAAAACAAATCAGGTTTAGTATCTGTAACATTAGCAAGACCTTATGTAGAGTCTATCTTGAAAAACAAGAAAAAAGCTGAAATGCTAAAAGCTAAATTAACAGGTTCAACAATCGAAGCTGTTGCTAAAAGCGCTGGTGTTGCAGTTCAACAAGCTGCTAACGTAACTTTAGACAATCCGGTTTTACCTGGTGGAGTTGGACAAGAGCCTAAAGTTGTTGGAAATGCATTTGCATTAGCTGCAAACAAAATTTCTGCTCCAATTGAAGGAAACACAGGAGTTTATGTTGTAAAAAACATTAGTACTGTAAAAGCACCTGCTTTAACGAATCACGCTGAGTATGTTGCTAAAGTAAAAGCTCAAAGTGCATCTGATGCAAGCAGAATTTTACCAGCGTTGAAAAACAATGCTAAAATTGAAGATAACAGATTGCAATTTAACTACTAGTTTTTAGTAGAGAAAATCTAAATATAAAAACCCGGAACGTCCTTACAGATGTTTCGGGTTTTTCTTTTTTACTAAAATTTTTATTGTTTTTGTAATAATAATCTACGCATTTTCTTCAATTATATAGGAATAATCGAAATACAAATAAAAAATTTGTGATATTCAAAATATTGCAGTTAATTTGTTAAAATTTTTATTTTAACATTTAAATAAAATGACCAAAAGAGCTATGACTGAATACTTTAATTACGGGGAATTAAATGTTTATGTTTAATTTATTAAAGAAAAGACCGAGAGTATATTCTAAAATTGAAAATCATATTTTTGGAATAATTACGGAGCTTTTAAAACTCGGCACTACTGACATCAATAGTGATGAATTGGGCGGTAAATATTATTTAAGTAACGAAGAACAGCATTTTAAGGTTACCATTATGAGTAACGATTATGTGATCAGGTTAACAAATACTCGCGATTCTGTAGCTGAAAAATACGACAAACTTTTTGTTGAAGATGTTTTGAAAGCTGTAAAAGAGGAGAAACACCGCAGAATGGAAGTGGTATATGATTCTATTACAAATAGTATTGAAAAAATGGCGGAGCGTTTGCACAATACTCTTATAGAATCTAATGAGCTGGAAACTCAAAAAGTTCGACGTCTTGAAAAATCATCATAATAAGAAACAAAAAAAGTAAACTGGAAAGTTTACTTTTTTTGTTTTAAGAAGGTTTGAAATAAATAATTTATTCCTGTAAAATCATTTCATCATAAGAAAGGATTATTTTATAACCTTTTTCAGAAAAATATACTGTTGGGTCTTCTTCTGAAATTACCATTACAAAATCTCCGCCCCAGGCACCAAGACTTTTAATTGTGCCATTAAAATCAGCAAAAGAAGCTTCTTTAATAGTTGGCATTTCCAGTATTGTACTCAAATGTGTTTCGTGTTTTTCTGCAGCTAATGCAAATTCATTTGCAGTTTGTGCATTTAAAAGAGTATCTGTGATTTTATTATTGTCTAAAATAGTTTTCTCCAGATTCCCATTTCTGTTATTGTAATAGGCGTTTATGGCAGCTTTACTGTTTTGTTTTTTATTTAAATAGACAAAATAGATGTTTTGTGTAAAATCAGGATGAAATTCTACAGTTTCAACTATTGGTAAATTCTGTTCTAATCGATATACAATTGGTGTATTATTTTGTGCGCAGGCAATATCGTAACCGCTGCCTCCAAAACTGTTTTTTAATAGCGTAAAAGCGTCAATATTGGTCCATTGAGCAATATTGTTCAGCAATGTAGAAGAGGTGCCTAATCCCCAGTTTTTTGGAAACGTAAGTTGTGTGCTTATTATATACCCTTCGGCATTATTAATGAAATGAGGATTTAAAAGATAAGCTTCATGTAAAATCTGAATTAAAGTTGTTTTTACCGTTTCGTTTTTTGAATCAGTATTATTTATAATTTCAGAAAATGAAATTGTGTCTTCGTACCAAAGATGTCCATCAAAGTCATAACTTTTCCATTGTATTTCCTGGTTTGAACCATTTTCTACAATTAAATTTTGTCCAAATTTTGTGGGTAACGCAAATGCTTTTGCACCATCTAAAACTAAATATTCTCCTGTAATTAAGAGTTTTCCGTTACTGTAAAAGGTTGTTTTCATTCTTTGTTTTTTAGCCCCGATAGAAGTGGAAATCCTTTTGCTTTTTTCTTTAAAAAGTAAAAGATTGCAACGGATAGCGGGAATAGCTCCTTATCCTTCAACTTTGATTGGGTTTGCTTAGACTACTTTCTCAAATTTTCAATAAACTCAACAACCGCACTGTGTGAAACGGCATTTTTCTTAAAATGAGATTTAATTAAACGGCGTTCTTCTTCGGTGGCTTCAAATTGGTTGATGATGTTGTTTAAATGCATTTTCATGTGACCTTCCTGAATTCCGGTTGTAGTTAAAGAACGTAAAGCGGCAAAGTTTTGCGCCAAACCTGCAACAGCAACAATTTCCATTAATTCTTTTGCGGATGGTTTTTCAAGTATTTCAAAACATAATTTCACTAAAGGATGTAGAGAAGTTAATCCGCCAACGGTTCCTAAAGCTAATGGAATTTCAAGCCAGAAAGTGAAAATTCCGTCTTCGATTTTTGCATGAGATAAACTCGCATATTGACCATTTTTTGAAGCGTAAGCATGAACTCCGGCTTCGACAGCTCTAAAATCATTTCCGGTTGCGAGAATCACAGCGTCAACTCCGTTCATAATTCCTTTGTTGTGTGTTACGGCCCTAAAAGGTTCGACTTCGGCAATTTGAACTGCTTGTACAAAACGCTCGGCAAATTCCTGAGGATTTGTAATATGTTTTTCGGTTAGATCTTCGATTGGACAGGAAACTTCGGCTCTAACGATGCAATTAGGAACATAATTAGATAAAATACTCATCACAACTTTTAGCGTTTCGTCATCTGAAAATAAATCAGAATTTTGAAATTCATCTTTTAAAGTTGTTGCAAATTGCTCTAAACAGGAGTTAATAAAGTTGGCTCCCATGCTGTCTTTTGTTTCGAAAGTAGCATGAAGCTGAAAATAATTCTCAAGTAAACTTCTTTTGTCTTTTAGTTTAATATCTAAAATTCCGCCACCTCTTTGCTGCATGTTTTTAGTAATGCTTTGTGTGTCAGAGAAAAAATTAGGTTTTATTTGGTCAAAGAAAGATTGTAGTTTTTCGGCATCTCCATTATAGGTAAAATGCACTTGTCCAATTTTTTGAGTGTCGATTACGGTTGCTTTAAAACCGCCTCTTGTTGACCAGTATTTTGCTGCTTTTGATGCGGCAGCAACTACTGAACTTTCCTCAATTGCCATTGGAATTGTTTTGTACTTTCCGTTAATTAAAAAATTAGGAGCAACTCCTAGTGGAATATAAAGGTTTGTAATAGTGTTTTCGATGAATTCATCATGCAATTGTTGTAGCTTTTCGTCTGAATTCCAGTAATTTCTTATAATCGTAAGCGCTTCTTCAGGGTTTGAAAAATAGGTATTGGCGATCCAGTTTATTTTTTCTTTTTTGGATAATTTCGAAAATCCGGCAACGGCGTTGTTCATTCTCAGTATTTTAAATAATAAAGTTGCGGCAAAGATACCATTTTAAGAGTTTTGTTTATAATGTATTTGAAATTTGAAAAGCACGCAATCGTTATTTTTTTTAACATTTAACAGTTGAAATGCGTATTATGTTCATTTTTTTTACTAAAATTGGGGTCTTTTTTATATTTAAAATAATTCTCAATGAATACGAGTAAAATTACTGTAATATTTTTATTTTTAGTTGCTGCTGTCTTTGGTCAACAAAAAATTACTGTCGAAGATATTTATAATGGAGCATTTCGTGCAAAAGGAATGGATGAGTTGCAATCATTAAAAAATACAGATCAATATACTGTTTTAAACGTTGATCAGGCGAGTAGAAGTATGCAGATTGATTTATATGATTTTGCAACTTTAAAAAAGGTTTCTAATTTAATTGATACTAAAAATCATAGGGAACTTGCTGAAGGAATTGACAGTTATACGTTTGATGCTTCAGAAAAAAAGATTCTGATTGCGTGTAATACAAATAAAATCTTTCGTCACTCTTTTACTGCAGATTATTTCCTGTATGATATAACAACAAAATCATTGACTAAGCTTTTTGATTTTCAGGTTCAGGAACCTACTTTTTCACCTGATGGAACTAAAATTGCTTACGCTAAAGAAAACAACTTATATGTTTATGATGTGGCGTCAAAAAAATCGACAGCTGTTACAACTGACGGAAAGAAAAACGCCATCATCAATGGTATTACGGATTGGGTTAATGAAGAAGAATTTGCTTTTGTGCGGGCTTTTGACTGGAGTAAAGACAGTAAAAAATTAGCCTATATTCGTTTTGACGAAAGCGCTGTTCCGGAATTTTCAATGTCGATGTTTCATAAAGATCTATATCCAACAATTGAAACGTTTAAATATCCTAAAGCAGGAGAAAAAAATTCGGTAGTTTCATTACATATATATGATGCCGCAGGAAATAGTACTAAAAAAGTTGATTTAGGAAATTACAACGACTTTTATATTCCGAGATTACAATGGACAAATGATAATAATGTATTATCAGCTCAGGTTTTAAACCGCCATCAGGATAATCTTGATTTATTATTTGTTGACGGAGCTACAGCCGTGGCAAAAGTGGTTTTGAATGAAAAAGATAAAGCTTACGTAGATATCACAGATAATTTAACCTTTTTAAAAGACAATAGTTTTATCTGGACAAGCGAAAAAGACGGTTTTAATCATATTTATGTTTATGATAAAACAGGAAAGCTTAAAAATCAGGTTACAAAAGGAAACTGGGAAGTCGTATCTTACTATGGTTTCGACGAAAAAAACAAAACTATTTTCTATCAGTCTACAGAAAATGGGTCTATCAACAGAGATATTTACAGAATTGGTTTAGACGGAAAAAACAAAGTACGTTTAACTTCAAAAGTGGGAACCAGCTCGGCTACTTTTAGTCCGAACTTCCAATTCTTTATTAATACTTTTTCAAGTAACTCACAGCCTGTGACTTATACTTTGAATGAGTCAAAAACAGGAAAAGAAATTCAGGTTATCGAAAATAATAAAGATCTTTCGGCTAAACTAGCGTCATATAATTTGCCGGCAAAAGAATTTTTTGTTTTAAAAACAGCAAAAGGAAACGAATTGAATGCATGGATACTAAAACCAAAAGATTTTGATCCTTCAAAAAAATATCCTGTTTTCATGTACCAATATTCGGGTCCGGGATCTCAACAGGTAAATAACGATTGGAACAACTCTGATGATTATTGGTTTTTATCTCTTACACAACAAGGTTATATTGTAGCTTGTGTTGATGGTCGAGGGACTGGTTTTAAAGGTGCAGATTTCAAAAAAGTAACTCAGAAAGAATTAGGTAAATACGAAGTAGAAGATCAGATTGATGCTGCAAAAGTACTTGGTGCTTATCCATATGTTGATGCTTCAAGAATTGGAATCTTTGGTTGGAGTTATGGTGGATTTATGGCTTCAAACTGTATTTTTCAAGGAAACGATGTTTTCAAAATGGCAATTGCAGTTGCTCCGGTAACCAACTGGCGTTTTTATGACAGCGTTTATACTGAAAGATACATGCAGACACCTCAGGAAAATGCAAGCGGTTACGACCAAAATTCGCCAATAAATCACGTTGAAAAATTAAAAGGAAAGTTTTTACTGATCCACGGATCAGGTGATGACAACGTGCATGTGCAAAACTCAATGCAAATGATGGAAGCGTTAATTCAGGCGAATAAACAATTTGATTCTCAGATATATCCGGATAAAAATCATGGTATTTTTGGTGGTGCAACGAGAATTCAGCTTTATAATAAAATGACTAACTTTATCAAAGAAAATTTATAATATAAAACTTTAAACCTTAAATAAATAATGAAGAATATGGGAGAAACTCAAGTAAAAACTGCGCATCCAAAAGGACTTTGGGTATTGTTTGGGACGGAGATGTGGGAGCGATTCAATTTTTATGGAATGCGAGCTTTATTAACTTTATTTCTTGTGAATTCATTATTGATGAAGGAAGAAGAAGCTTCTTTAATATATGGAGGTTTCCTTGGACTTTGTTATTTAACGCCAATGTTGGGAGGTTTTGTTGCCGATCGTTTTTTAGGGAACAGAAACTGTATTTTGTTAGGTGGATTATTGATGGCTATTGGGCAAATGTTGTTGTTTACCAGTGGTAGTATTTTTGAATCAAACTTAGATTTGGCAAAAATTATCATGTATTCTGCGTTAGGAGTTATTGTTTTTGGTAACGGATTTTTCAAACCAAACATTTCAAGTATGGTTGGGAGTTTATATCCTAAACAGGAAAAAACAAAATTAGATAGTGCTTTTACTATTTTCTACATGGGAATTAATATCGGGGCTTTCTTAGGTCAGTCTATTTGTCCTTTATTAGGTGATGTAAAAGATGCTGGCGGAATTAGGGATATCCACGCTTTTAGATGGGGATTCATGGCGGCTTCTGTTGCGATGCTTTTAGGAACAATTCTTTTTTACTTTTTGAAAAATAAATATGTGGTTACTCCCGAAGGAAGACCATTAGGAGGTTTGCCATCTAAAAATGAAGCTTCTGATTTTGAAGAAGGAGAAGCTCAAAAAGCTAATTTTTCTAGTAAATCTTTAGTTATTGCAGGAATTGCATTTGTTGCTTTAGGATTCATTTTTCATTATGGTGTAGGTCAGAATTTAATTTACACACTAATTTATTCTAGTGGTATTTCTTTGGCTGGATTAATTATTTCAGATACTTCTTTGACTAAAATTGAAAGAGATCGAATTATTGTAATTTATATCGTTTCGTTCTTTATTATTTTCTTTTGGGCAGCTTTTGAACAAGCAGGTTCATCATTAACTTTTATTGCGGACAATCAAACAGATAGAAATTTCTTTGGTTGGTTAATGCCGCCGTCAATGGTTCAGATTTTTAACGGACTATTTGTGGTTTTATTAGCGGTGCCTTTCAGTATACTTTGGGATACATTAAGAGCGAAGGATAGAGAGCCTATTTCACCTGTAAAATTAGCGGTTGGTTTAGTTGTGATTTCTATCAGTTTCTTTATGATTGCGACTCAGGTTTCTTACATTGGAACTTCAGGTTTGTTATTGGTTAAATGGCTTATTTTATTGTATTTCTTAAATACATGTGCTGAGTTATGTTTGTCGCCAATTGGTTTATCATTGGTAGGGAAATTATCTCCAAAACGTTTTGCATCTTTATTATACGGAGTATTCTTTTTGTCTAATGCATCTGGTTATGCTTTAGGTGGAACTTTAGGTTCTATTTTACCTGCGACAGGAGATAAATTTGCAAAAGCAAAAGAATTAGGGATCGATCTTCAGGCCGTTTTAGATAATAAAGTTATACCAACTGCGGAGCAATTATCACTTTTAGAAAAACATCAGATTAGCGCTCATAATCACTTTTTTGCAGGATTTGAAATCCATAACCTATATGAGTTTTTCATGGTATTTGTAGTTCTTACAGGTATTGCTGCAATAGTATTGTTTGCTTTGACTCCATTCTTGAAAAAAATGATGCATGGTGTTAGATAAAATGGAACACAAAATTACTTTAGAAGAAATTCAAAATTTTAAAGGCAATTATCCAAAACAACTGTGGTATTTGTTTTTTGTTGAAATGTGGGAACGTTTTTGTTTTTACGGAATGCGTGGAGTGCTTACATTTTTCATGGTAGATCAGCTTTTTTTAAAAGATGAACATGCCAATTTGCAATACGGAGCTATTCAGGCTTTTGTATATGCATTCACCTTTATTGGAGGTATTTTTGCAGATAAGGTTTTAGGATTTAAAAAGTCATTATTTTTTGGTGGAATCGTTATGATTCTGGGGAATTTATTGATTGCTTTTTCTCCCCAGACTATGTTTTATTATGGTATTGCGTTCTCAATTATTGGGACAGGTTTTTTTAAGCCGAATGTTTCTTCAATGGTTGGAGAGTTGTATCATGAAGATGACGGGAGAAGAGATGCAGGTTACGGAATGTTTTATGCCGGTATAAATGTTGGTGGTCTTTTAGGAGGTGCCTTGTGTATTTATTTGGGAAAATATTATTCATGGCAATTGTGCTTTTTATCCGCTGCGGTAGTAATGTTTTTAGGTCTGGTTACTTTTTTATTTACTAAAAAGTATTTAGGTCCAATTGGTGATTCTCCTTTATTGAATCTGGAACCTGGTAAGCGCAGAATTCGTGAAATTGCAGTATATGCTTTATCAATATTAAGCTTGCCATTTATTTTTATAATGGTAAAAAATACAGATTACACAGATTATTTCATGTACACCATTGGAATAGTTGCCGTTGCTTATTTTGCTTATGAATTGATCAAGTTGGGAGATGTAAAATTACAGAAGAAGCTTTTTGCAGCATTTTTGTTTGTATTCTTTTATCTTTTATTCAACGCAATTTATGAGCAGAGTGGAGGATCGTTATCACTTTTTGCAAAAGACAATCTGAATGACAAATTATTGTTTTTCTCCATTGATCCAAACATTGTAAATAATAGTTCCAATACTTTTTTTGTAGTTGTTTTAAGTCCGCTGATTGGTTTGTTGTGGATTTGGATGGGTAAAAGAAGAATAGAACCTAATACATTAATAAAATTCGGAATTGGATTTTTGTTTTTAGGAGCGTCATTTTATATCTTTTATTTGACTAAATTCTTTGCAAATTCTAAAGGTATTGCGTCATTAAACGTATTTACTTTTGCTTATTTGATAACGACAATTGGAGAGCTTTGTTTAGGGCCAATAGGGATGTCAATCATCACTAAATTATCTCCAAAAAGATTATTTGGTATGATGATGGGATTATGGTTTCTTGCCAGCGCCTTCGGACAATTGTTTGCAGGAAAGTTAGGTGCCGAAATATCACGATCAAACACGGGTACTGATTTGGTTTCGAAGCTGCAATCTTATACTGAAGGATATTATCAATTAGCTATTTATTCTATTGTTGCCGGAGTTGTTTTAATAGCAATTTCGCCAATTATTAGAAAATTAATGCAAGAAGTAAAATAGATGACATTTACCAATTCTTTTTTTGTTTAAATTTGTCGAAAATAAAATAAAATGAAAAAAATATTTTTAATAACATTGTTTTTAATTGGAGCCTTTGTAACACAAGCGCAGGAATTAAAATGGTACACTGACGTAAGAGAAGCCATTACGGTTAGTAATAAAGAACAAAAACCAATGTTGATGTTTTTTACCGGAAGTGATTGGTGCGGATGGTGTATTCGTTTACAGAATGAAGTTTTGAAAACACCGGAATTTAAAAAATGGGCTACTGATAATGTTGTTTTAGTCGAATTGGATTATCCTAGAAGAACGCCTCAGACTCCTGAAATAAAAAATCAGAATAATGAATTGCAGCAAGCATTCGGGATTCAGGGATTTCCAACTGTTTATTTTACCAGCGCTGAATCTATAGACGGAAAAGTAAATTTTAAAGGACTTGGACAAACGGGTTATGTTGCAGGTGGACCATCTGCTTGGTTAACAGTTGCAGAGGGAATTGTTCATCCTAAAAAATCTTAAAAAAAATAAATTTGCAATATTTTTAAAAACTCCTTACGGTTGCGTAAGGAGTTTTTTTTGTTTAGTAAGAAAAGTTCTTGGATTGTTTGTGTATTTTTATGGGTTTCTTATTTTATTATGTTTAAAAAAACACATAATGTATTTTTTGTATTAATAAAAATTGGAAAATTAAAATATTATGTTAATTTAGTCGTGCTATACTAACCATAACCAATTATATTATGACTAAAAAATTACTTATCCTACTATTTTTTTTAGGTTCATATTTCCTGCATTCGCAAAGTTTAGTTTGGAGAACAAACATGACAGATGCTATTGCAATAAGTAATGAACAAAGAAAACCAATGTTGATTTTATTCACTGCCTCAGGTGTACCGGACAATCTTCAAAATGAGATTTTTAAAACACCGGATTTTGCCGTTTGGTCGCGTGACAACGTAGTTCTTGTAAAACTTGATTTATCTGATTCTTCTGCTGATCAAAGTGATAAGGAGCAGAATATTAAACTGAAAAACGCATTTGGAGTTGAAGATTTGCCGGAAGTGTGTTTTGCAAGTGCTTCAGTCCGAAAAAATAAAACAACATTTAGTGCTTTAGGAAAAATCGCCTATAAGCCCGGAGGAGCAAAAGCGTGGATTGCAGAATCTAATTTGATTTTGCATCCCAGTGAATAATTAAATTTAAATTAAGTTTCTTAGTTTAATTTGTAGATCCCTTTTTGCCTTTGTGTGAAAAGGGATATTTTTGTAGTACTATTTGTCATGTTGAATAGTAGTTTTTGTTATTTTAGGAGATATATTTTTATGATTTTATTAAAAAACTAAGGCTTTATTAATGAATTATCGTTTTTATTGTTTTTTTAGTAATTTTTGTTTCAATATGATTTGTTTCATAAGGATATTATGCTAATTTAGTCGCGTAAACCTACTTAAAACCAATTTAATATGACCCGAAAATTACTTATCCTATTTTTCTTTTTAGGTTCATTTTTTCTACATTCACAAAATTTAGTTTGGAAGACCGATATGAATGACGCTATAATTGCAAGTGATGCTCAAAAAAGACCATTATTAATTTTTTTTACTGCAACCGGTATTTCACAAAAGATTCCGAATGAAGTTTTTGCAACGCCGGATTTTGCCGTTTGGTCACGTGATAACGTTATTTTAGTTAAACTTGATTTAGCTGATGCTAACATGTCTGAAACTGCAAAAGACCAAAATGTAAAGCTGAAAAATGCTTTGGGTATTGATGAATTACCTCAGGTATGCCTTTTATTAGCTTCTGTTAAAAAAGGCAAAACGACTTTTAATAACTTAGGCATAGTTCCTTTTAAACAAGGCGGAGCCAAAGTTTGGATTGCTGATGCAAATTTAATTTTAAATCCATAAATAGTTAATTAAATGACAAATTAATCCCTTATCTCTTATAGCGATAAGGGATTTTTTTTTATGGGTGATATTAGTTGTTAATCAGTACTTTACTATTTAAAGAGCGTTTTTTCTTTATTTTGTTAAAAATATTGCATATTTATTGTTTTAATATCATTTGTGTTATGTATTAATTATTTAATTGTTTTATTTTGATTGTTTAATGATGTATTTGTGTTAAATTGGTTGAATAAATACAATCTAAAACCAAAAACTAACATGACACCAAAACTACTTATTTTACTGTTTTTTTTAGGTTCATTTTTTCTGCAGGCGCAAAATTTAGTTTGGAAGACGAATATGAATGATGCCATTAAGATGTGCGATGATGAACGAAAACCTTTATTGATTTTTTTTACTGCTTCCGGGACTTCACAGAAAATCCAGAATGAAATTTTTGCAACACCTGATTTTATGGATTGGTCAAGCGAAAATATCATTTTATTAAAACTTGATTTGTCTGATCCTTCAATATCAAGTGAAGAGAAAGAGCAGAATGTCAAATTAAAAGAAGCTTTAGGGATTGATGAATTACCACAAGTTTGTCTGGCCACAGCTTCTATCAGGCGAAATAAGCCTACCATAAATAAACTTGGCCTATTAGAATATAAAATGGGAGGAGCAAAAAAATGGATCTCTGAAGCAAAAATAATATTGCGCGGAGAGTAAGAAAATTAATTTCCCTAGTTTAATTTGTAATATCCTTTTTCACTTGTTGCGTGAAAAGGGATGTTTTTTTTAAGGCAGGATATTTTCCAGATTTTCAAAACCGCATATGAATTTGAAGCATCCGCAATTATTATTTGAGGGTGTAAATCTTCTAAAATGCGATCAAGGTTTACTTTAGGAGATTGAGTAAGAATCAGGATATCGGGTTGAACTTTGTTTTTGTAAATTCCGGTGCTGTCAATTATTTCTATTTTTTTTCCGTTAAAAAATAAAACGTTTTTAATTTTTTGAGTTGATTTTAGTTTGCTGAAATTTCCAACCAGGTAAGAATTTAAAGTAGTATTCTTTGAAACCGTATCAGTTGTAAAAAGTGTGATTTCCTTTCCTTTTCTTTCAGAAATTAAAGTGTTTCTTTTTGTATTATAAACGATTAATTCGTGTTTGTTTTCTACTTCTTTTTTTGTGTATATAAATGAAATTTGTAACAGGATCACAGAGATCAGAAAAAATACTAATTTATTATAATCCCGTTTTTTATTCCAAATAATTACTGAAATAATAAACAAATAGAAAGTGACCAGATAGTAAGAGTTAAAACTGATATCACGTATAACAAACCATTCAAACGAAGCTACAATATGAATTGTTTTGTTTAATAGATAAATACTTTTTTCGAAAATTTCAATTATTAAAATAGGAGGAGAAATAAAAACGGCCAATATCATTACTATAATTCCGGCAATCATTATAAAAGACAATAACGGAATAATTACAATGTTTGTAACAAAGAATAATCCGGGAAACTGATGAAAATAATACAGACACAATGGGAGCGTACCTATTTGTGCTGCAAATGAAACCGTTAATGCATTCCAGATGGTGATTAGGATTCTATATCGTGGAGTCCACATTGTTTTTAATAAAGGTTGCAACCAAACAATGAAGAATAAAGCGAGATAACTTAACTGAAAACCAACGTCAAATAGAAAATAAGGTTCAAAAAGTAATATTAAAAGAATGGAAACTAATAGGGTATGATAAATACTGCCGCTTCTGCGTAAATGATTTCCAATTGCTAAAAAAGAAAACATTACTACAGATCGCAAAACAGATGGTGATAAACCTGAAATTACGGCGAAAAACGTTAATGAAATCAGGATGGAGATTAATTTTATCAAAGATCCCTTTCTGGTATTGGGAATAGGTTTTAGAATAAAATTTATAAATATCATAATAAAGCCAACATGCAATCCTGATACAGACAGGATATGCGTAGCTCCTGAATATTGATAATCCTGAATAATTTCGGTTGAAATGTCTTGCTGTTGCCCTAAAATAAGTGCCAATGCAACATTCATTTCTTCTTTATTAAAATTTGATTTTTCAAGATTGCGCACTATTCTTGAATGTAGTCGTCCCGAATAATACCAAATGTCTTTTTTTGCTTTTTTATTAATATTAATTTCGGCTTTGCTGCTGTAAACCTGTGCGAAAATCTGTTTGTCTTCGAGATATTTACTGTAATTAAATTGATTAGGATTCTTATTAATACTATTGCGTTGAAGAGTAGTTTTAACTTTTATTATGTCACCAATTATAGCATTTTTGGAACTGTCTTTTTGAATGTTGACTATTATCTTTCCTGAATAGACCTTTCCGTCAATAGTGTTTATTAATGCTGTAAATCTATCGTTATAACTATTGCTTTTGAGCTTTTCACGTAAAGTAAATGTTATGGTTTGCGGAGTTTGAAATGCTTTTGTGCAATGAATATAATTTGATTTTTGAAGAGAATCTGTATGAAATAATAAAGTTAAAACGCCAATGAAAAAAGAAACTAAATATGTACTTATTCCAAAAAAGGAATTGAATTTTTTGTTTCTTTTATTTAAAAAGTAAGAAAAAATAAAAACAGATAAACAAATTATAAATATCACTGAAGCAACATCAAGTGATGGCTGACCATAATAACATAATAAAATACCAATAAGAAACCAAATTGTAATTTTGACTAAAGGAAAATCTAATACTTTCATGGTTTAAAAGTATTAAATTATTTGTAAGAAAAAAGATATATTTTAATTAATTCGGTTTAGTCAATAATTCTATTGATTTGCACGAAGGAACTTTGATAGTACGGTTCTTTAGTAGAAGATATTATAACTCCTTTTGAAGTAGAAGAATGAACAAATTTAATTTCATTGGAGTTTACCTCAGTAATAAGTCCAACGTGATTAATTTGTTTGCTTTTGTTGGTTTTAAAAAAGATTAAATCTCCTTTTTCAGCATCGTTAAATTGAATTATTTTACCCACTTTTGCTTGTTCATAGGAAGGTCTTGGCAGTTTGATATTTTCTGATGCAAATGTAGTAAATACCAATCCGGAACAATCAAAACCATTTTTTGTTGTTCCGCCGGCTTTATAGGGTGCGCCAATATTAGCTGTAGCTTTTTCAATCAGATTCCTGACCAAAGATCTGTTTTCTTTCTTAGATTCCTTCTTGGGTTCCTTTTTGCTTACAACGGTTGCGCTTGAAGTTGATTTACAAGAAGCAAAAGTGACGGCTAAAAGCAATAAAATGCATATTTTTTTCAAATCAAAAATATTTAAACTTGTTTTAAATCGGCAACAATAAGTTTTGCTGTTTTTTTGCTTGCGCCAACTCCGCCTAATTTTTGCTCCAGAATATCGTAATTCTTAAGTAGTTTTTCACGATAGTCAGGTTGTAATAATTTTTGTAATTCTTCCTTAATACGTTTGGTGTTACATTCACTCTGAATTAATTCTGTCACAACTTCCTGATCCATAATTAAATTCACAAGGGAAATATACTTTAAAGTAATAATACGTTTTGCAATTTGGTACGAAATCGAGCTTCCTTTATAGCAAACTACTTCAGGAACTTTAAAAAGGGCAGTTTCCAGAGTTGCCGTTCCGGACGTTACTAAAGCTGCAGTCGAAGAACGCAATAAATCATAGGTTTTATTCGAAATAAATTTGATGTTTTTATTGCTTATAAATTGCTGATAGAATTCATAATCCTGACTGGGAGCGCCTGCAATTACAAATTCATACTCCTGAAAATCATCTACAACGCTTAACATCACGCTTAACATTTTAGTAATTTCCTGTTTTCTGCTTCCCGGTAAAACCGCAATAATAGGTTTGTCGCCCAATTGATTTTCTTTTCTAAATATAGTTTCATCAAAAGGTGGCTGATTCTGAATTGCATCAATTAAAGGATGTCCAACAAAATCTACCGGATAATGATGTTTGTCTTCATAGAAGCTTTTTTCAAAAGGCAAAATCACAAACATCTTATCGACATCTTCCTTGATTGCTTTAATTCGGTTTTCTTTCCATGCCCAGATTTGAGGAGAAATATAATAATGGGTTTTATAATTTAAAGCTTTTGCCCATTTGGCAATACGCATATTAAACCCTGGATAATCGATAAAAATCAAAACATCAGGCTTAAATTCTAAGATGTCTTTTTTGCAGATTTTGATGTTGTTTAAAATGGTTTTTAAATTAAAAATCACTTCTACAAAACCCATAAAAGCTAATTCGCGATAGTGTTTTACTAAAGTTCCTCCGGCTTTTTGCATTAAATCACCTCCCCAAAATCTAATGTCAGCCTGAGGATCTTCCTCATAAATTGCTTTCATTAAATTTGAACCGTGTAAATCTCCAGAGGCTTCACCTGCAATTATGTAATATTTCATATGAATTTTATTGAAAGTGTGTTCCAATTTTAAACACAACAATTTTTTTGCTTAGCAAAGATAAGATTTAAATAAATAAAGTTGAAATGGCCAGAACAATCACTGCCAAAATGATACCTCTTGCTTTCATTTCTTCATTTCTGTTTAATAAAAGCCAAAAAACAGCAAGATCTAAAACGGTACCTATAGTTATTACTTTTCCCATATATCCTTGTTGTTTTATGGTTTGAATTCCTGTTGAAATATCAAATCTTGTAAAAAAGGTAACGAATAGATAGCTCCCGAGTAGAGCAGTAAAAATCCCGATTACAAATCCAATAAGTAAGTCTTTTTTATTCATTTAAATTCCAGGTATTAAGTTGTTGCATAGAATGATGCGCTGTTAAATCAAACTGCACAGGAACTACAGAAATGTATCCGTTTTCTAAAGCCCATTCATCTGTATCTTCTCCCTGATCTTCGTTTGTAAATTTTCCGGTAAGCCAATAATAATCCTTGCCATACGGAGTCTGGCGTTTGTCAAATTTCTGCGCGTAATACGCTTTCGCCTGACGGCAAATTTTTATTCCCTTGATTTCTTTTTCTTTTAATTTTGGAAAATTCACGTTTAAAACTACGCCCGGAGGTAATTTATTTTTCAGTGTTTCTAGGGTTATCCTTTTTACAAAAGATTTTATTTGCTCGAAATCAGCATTCCAGTCAAAATCTAATAAGGAAAAACCAATTGCCTGGATACCTTCTATTCCAGCTTCGACAGCGGCACTCATTGTTCCTGAATAAATGACATTTATAGAAGAGTTGGAGCCGTGATTAATTCCTGAAACGCATAAATCCGGTTTTCGTTTTAAAATTTCATTTACCGCTAATTTCACACAATCAACAGGAGTTCCGGAGCAGCTGTATTCAGTAATAAGATCTTCATCTTTTGAAATTTTGTCAAGAAATAAAGTATTGTTTATTGTAATGGCATGTCCCATTGCACTTTGAGGTTTATCCGGAGCGACAACAATTACATCTCCAATTGTTTCAATAACGCTGATTAAAGCTCTGATTCCCGGTGCAAGAATTCCGTCATCATTAGTGACTAATATTAAAGGTTTTTCATTTTTCATTGCTGGGGATTTTATTCTGATTTATCAAAATTAAAGCTTGTAAAAGCAAATGTAATAACAGATTTTGGTAGAATACTAACAAATAGATAAAAATTATAAACTAAATTCAAGAAGACTTTTAGGCGTCAAACATTTTTATATCTTTAACAAAAAATTATAGAGAACTTGGCAAGTCGACATTAATTTTACCGTTAACTTAGATTAAAAAATTTGATGAATGCTATTATTAAGTTTATGAAAAGAAATTATAAAATACTTATAGCCGTATTATGCTTGTCTTTAACCTTATTTGCTTTTAAAATTAATGCAGATAAGAGTGCTGATCCGGATCCGAACAGAGATAAAACGCTTTTAGAATTGCTTGCATTTGTTATTGAAAAAGGACATTACAGTCCGGCAGAAATAAACGACGAATTCTCAAAAGGAATTTTTAAAGATTATATTGAAGCATTAGATCCTTCAAAAAGATTCTTTTTGCAGTCTGATATTGATGAATTTAAACAATATGAGCTGCAGTTAGACGATCAGTTTCTGAACAAAGATTTAACTTTTTTCAACCTTACTTATACAAGGTTGATGAAGCGTATGGAAGAAAGCAAAAAACGTTATAAAACTATTTTAGCTCAGCCTTTCAATTATGATGTTGATGAAACATTTAATGCAGATTATGATAAACTGCCTTATGCAAAAAATGCAACTGAAATCAACGAAAGATGGAGAAAACAAATCAAATTATCAACGCTTTCTTCGCTTGTAACCAAGCAAAAATTAGAAGAAGATAAAAAGAAAACAGATCCTGCTTATAAAGTAAAATCTTTTGAAACTTTAGAGAAAGAAACTCGTGATAGTTCACTAAAATCGTTAGATGATAATTTTAGTTTGATTAAAGATTTAAATAAAGAAGATTGGTTTTCTGTATATGTAAACTCAATCATGACTCGTTTTGATCCGCATACAAGCTATTTTGCTCCGGAAGAAAAAGATCGTTTTGACGTTAATATCAGTGGAAAACTGGAAGGTATCGGAGCGAGATTAACTAAGAAAAATGATTTTACTCAAATAGATGAATTAATTTCCGGTGGACCGGCGTGGAAAGGAAAACAACTTGAAGCGGGAGATTTAATTTTAAAAGTAGCGCAAGGAAACGAAGAACCTGTAGATGTTGTAGGGATGCGTTTAGACGATGTTGTGAAAAAAATTAAAGGTCACAAAGGAACTGAAGTAAAACTTACGGTTAAAAAAGTAGACGGTACAATTAAGGTAATTTCTATTATAAGAGATGTTGTTGAAATCGAAGAAACATATGCTAAATCTAGTATTGTAGAAAGAAACGGATTGAAATACGGAGTAATTTATTTACCTAAATTTTATATCGATTTTGAAAATAAAGATGGTCGTGATGCAGGAAAAGATATTGCTCTTGAAGTGGAAAGACTGAAAAAAGAAGATATCAACGGTATTGTTCTTGACGTTCGTGATGACGGAGGAGGATCTTTATCTACAGTAGTTGATATTGCAGGTTTATTTATTGAAGAAGGACCAATTGTTCAGGTAAAATCTGCAGGAAAAAAGAAAGAAGTTTTATACGATAAAGATAAAAAAATCGAGTGGGACGGACCATTAGTAATTATGGTGAACAGTTTCTCCGCTTCGGCATCAGAGATTTTGGCTGCTGCAATTCAGGATTACAAACGTGGAGTTATCATTGGGAGTAAACAAACTTATGGTAAAGGAACGGTTCAAAATGTGCTGGATTTAAATCAATTTGTTCGTAATGCAAATTATGGTGATTTAGGTGCTTTAAAAATTACAGGACAAAAGTTCTACAGAATCAATGGAGGCTCAACTCAGTTAGAAGGAGTTCATAGTGATGTGGTTATGCCAGATCGTTATGCGTACTTAAAAATGGGAGAGCGTGATATTGACAATGCAATGCCGTGGGATAAAATTGATCCGGCAGATTACAGTACATGGAAATCTAATGAAAACTTTACTAAAGCGATTGAGAAAAGTAAAGGAAGAATTGCTGAAAATGCTCAATTCAAATTGATTGAAGACAATGCAAAATGGATTGACGTTAAAAATAAAGAAAACACCTATAGCTTAAATATCAATAGTTTTAAAGCTACTCAGGAACAAGTTGAAAATGAGGGTAAAAAATATAAACCAATTGCAGATTACAAAAATAACCTGGTTTTTAAATCTTTGCCATACGAAGAACTTGAAATGAAAGGTGATGCAACTTTAAAAGAGAAAAGAGATGTTTGGCATCAGGCATTATCTAAAGATGTTTATGTTGAAGAAGCATTGAATGTTTTAGATGATTTGCAATCTAAAACTGGTGTTGTAAAAGGATCAGTTTCGCCAAAAATGAAAAAAGATAAATTAGTAAAATCTTAGTTCTTTAAAGAATTAATTTGTTATTGAAATGCTCCAAAAAGTTCCTCTTTTTGGAGCTTTTTTTTTGTAGTTTAGCGAACATAAATTATAATAGATGAAGAATTTTATTACGTTAATTGTTATAGGTTTTTTGTTAATTTCCTGTAAAAAAGAAAGTAGCGAAAAAAATGAAATGAATGAAACTCAAAACGAAGCTTTTGTTTCAAATCAAAGTAGTACAGATTCATTGTATAATTATACTTATTTGCCTTCATCGACAACGAAACAAATTGTAAAACATAAATATTACACACTTTCATATAATGAACAATTCGAGCAAGCCGAATGGGTTGCTTATGAATTAAAGAAAGAATATTTAAAAAACGCGAATTACAAACGCCCTTATTTTATTGAAGATCCAAAAGTCACAACAGGTTCTGCAGATTGGAGAAATTATAAAAAGTCAGGATATGACAAAGGACATCTTTGTCCTGCAGGAGATATGGAGTTTGATAAAGAGGCTTATAATGATACATTTTACACCTCAAATATTTCACCTCAAAATCATGATTTTAATAGCGGAATCTGGAATAGATTAGAACAGAAAACCCGTTATTGGGCTAGTAAATACAATGATATTTATGTTGTAACCGGAGGAATTTTGAAAGATTCTGATAAAAAAATAGGAACAGAAAAAGTGGCTGTTCCTAACTATTTTTATAAAATTATTTTAGCAAAAACGAGTAAAGGACATAAAGCAATTGCTTTTTTAGTGCCAAATAATGATAGCGATAAGTCACTATATGATTTTGTAGTGCCAATTGAAACATTAGAAAAAATGACCGGAATTGATTTCTTCCCAAATTTAAAAGGCTTAAAAAGCGATAAGGATTTTTAAGTTCATCTGACAAGTTTAAAAACTACTTTGTTTTTTGTGTTGAAGGTTATAAAGCTCAATAAAGCTAAGATCCAGACACCAATACCTCCATAAAAAAGTACTATTTCAAACCCGTGAGCAAGTGCGTTATGTACAATCATTCCTGAAGAATCTAATGTGGCTAGTTTAGGGAACTTCTGATTTAATGATGAAAAATTCCCTGAGGCTATTTTTTCTGCCATCGCATGTAATGTTGTTTTATTTATTGTTCCGGAAAAAGAAGTATTTAAATAGGATGAAATACCTTTTACAAGAATAAAACCCATTAAGGCAATATTAATAGACAAAGTAATGAGCCTTGCACTCATGTCTATTCCAGAAGCCATACCGGAGCGACTTGGAGAGACTGAACCTGTGGTTGTATTAGTTACCGGCGTATTAGTTAAACCTAATCCTATTCCTGCTAATAAAGAACCGGGAAGCATCGTTAGCCAACTTGGATCTTCGGCTATAATCCCGTATCTCATGCCTATAAAACCAATTCCTATTATAAATAATCCTGCCGGAATTATAATTCCTGAACGATATTTATCTGAAAGTTGTTCTGCAAAAGGTGGAATGATCAAAGTGGGAAGTGTATATGCGAGCAAAGAAAGTCCTACTGCAACAACATCATATCCTAAACAACTTTGAAAATAAATAGGAAAATAAATTATAAAGGGCCAAAAGCTAAAATTCATTCCAATTGATCCAAAAATAGCACCTGAAAAATTACGAATTTTAAATACCGAAAAATCAAACATGGGATATGAAGTTGTTTTTTCGATCCATAAAAACAGCATAAAACTTATTATTGTAATCGTTATACTGCTTAAAGCTATTGGACTCAAAAAACCTAGATTAGGTCCTTGGGTAATAAAATAAGTGAGTCCAAAAACAGCGAGAGATAAAGTAATCATTCCCCAAATATCGATTTTTTTAGCATTAGGATCTTTCGACTCGTCGACATAGCCATAAACTAAAATTACGGCAATCAAAGCTAGCGGAACATGAATTAGAAATACCCATTTCCACGATAATATTGCTATGATTGATCCGCCTATAATGGGACCAAATCCCAAGCCAACACCAAGAATAATCCCCCAAATGCTAAAAGCGTTGCTGCGTTCTTTTCCTTCTTGAAATTGATGTGATAAAGTGGCAACTTGACAAATTAGCATTGCACCACCACTTATTCCTTGAAAGAAGCGACTCACAATCAGTAAAGCAACATTATTTGACAAACCACAAACTAAAGATGAGACGCCAAATAGAATTAAAGTTATAATCAGAATTCGTTTTCTCCCATATCGATCAGCCAGAGTTCCTGCTGCCATTAAAACAGTAGTGCAGCCTATTGTATAAATATTCATGATCCATTGCATATCGTTAAGATTTGCGTTTAATACTTTTTCAAGTGTTGGGAGTATAACAGGAACACTTGAAATTTCGAGAGAGAAAATTAATGTTGCCAGACATATAGCGATTAAAACGATGTTGTTTTTGCTGGAATAAAATTTTTGTTTCATTTTTTATTATATTTTTTAGCAAAAATAAACTGAATAAGACTCATTTTTCGGTACAATTAAATGATAAAAAAGTACTTTTGTAATATGAGAAAAGAAAACATGCATCAATCAGTAGAGGTACTTTATAAAAAGGTAAACGAATGCCCAATTGTAAATTCACAGTTTAGTTTTTTTCAGATGGTGTATGTTCTTTCGGGAAATGGATTTCTCCATATTAATGGAAATGCAATTACTTATCAAACAGGAAATCTAATGTTACTGACTCCAAATGATTACCATACTTTTGATATTATAGACACAACAGAGTTTTTGCTGGTTAAGATTAATAGTGAATATGTAAAGGAATATAAATCAAAAAGTATTGATCACATAGGATGTTTGTTACATTATGCGACACATTTATCAGGATGTATTTTGAAACGAAAGGCAGATGAATTCCTGGTAAAATCAATAGCAGAATCCTTGATACATTCTATAGATAATACTGATATTTATGATGAAGATTTAACTACTCATTATGTAAATGCCCTCATTGTAATTGCTGCAAGAAATATTGCCAAAATAAAGCCATCAGGTGTTAAGGAAAGTGCAGATAAAAGAATCCTTGAAATCATTAATTATATACAGGCAAATATTTTTGTTCCTCAAAAATTGAAAGCTGCGGTTATAGGAGAGAAGTTTGATATTTCTGATACTTATTTAGGAAGTTATTTTAAAACTCATTGTGGAGAAACTATTCAGTCTTTTATCGCAAATTATAAAATTCGGTTGATAGAACATCGCTTGAGTTTTAGTGATATGAGAATTAATGAGATTGTAGCTGAATTTGGTTTTTCTGACGAAAGTCATCTCAATAAGTTTTTTAAGAAACATAGAAATATTAGTCTGACAGCATATAGAAAGTCGAAAATTTTACTGAATTAATTTTAAAGATATAATTAGTGCAGATTAATTATAAAAAGAGCCGAAGATTTCTCTTCGGCTTTTGTATTTACTTGTATTTGCGACTTAAAAAGTGGTCAAAGTTTTTAATTCAGCAATAGTCTGCCTTGGGTTTTCTGCTTTAAAAACAAAGCTTCCTGCAACTAAAACATCAGCTCCGGCTTCTACTAATTGTTTTGCATTTTTACTTGTTACACCACCATCAATCTCAATAATTGTTGAAGCATTTTTGCGGGTAATTAAAGCTTTTAATCTTTTTACTTTATCATAAGTATTCTCGATAAAGGATTGTCCTCCAAAACCTGGATTTACACTCATGATGCAAACTAAGTCAATATCGTTTATAACATCTTCTAATAAATCAATATTAGTATGAGGATTAATGGCAACTCCAGCTTTCATTCCTTCGGCTTTAATGGCCTGAAGTGTTCTGTGAAGGTGAGTACAAGCTTCATAATGAACACTTAAAATATTTGCGCCTAAATCTGCAAAAGTTTTGATGTATCGATCCGGATCAACAATCATTAAATGTACATCGATTGTTTTTTTTGCATGTCTTGAAATTGCTTCTAAAACCGGCATTCCAAACGATATATTCGGAACAAAAACCCCATCCATAATATCAATATGAAACCAATCAGCCTGACTGTTATTGATCATTTCGATATCACGTTGTAAATTCGCAAAATCAGCTGCAAGAACAGAAGGTGCAATAAGTGTATTCTTCATTGTGTGTAGTTGTGTGTGTTATTTTTTGCAAAGATAATTTTTTTAAACGCAAATTTTGCAATGATGTAGGTAAAGTTTATTTAACCGCAAAGTCCGTAATTTCGATAGCTATCGGGATACGCAAAGTTCACAAGGTTTTATGCTGATTTTTTAATGAATTTACAAAGTTTGCACAGCTTTGCGAACTTTGTGTTTTATAAAATCCTAAGATAAAAAACCTTTGCGGACTTTGCGGTTAAGAAAACATACCAATAAAAAATAAAAAACTCCGGTAATCAGCCGGAGTTTCAATCATCAATCAAAAAACGAACAGTCAATCAAACTGTTGTTTGCGTTAAAAAAGTTTCAAGTTTAAAGTTTCAAATTGCCCGGAAGTAACTTGAAACTTTAAACCTGAAACAAATATTATTTAACCTAAATAGGTTTTAAGAATTTTACTTCTTGAAGTATGTTTTAATCTACGGATTGCTTTTTCTTTAATCTGACGAACACGCTCACGAGTTAGGTCGAAAGTTTCTCCAATTTCTTCTAAAGTCATTGGATGTTGATCTCCCAGACCAAAATACAAACGAACAACATCAGCTTCTCTTGGAGTTAGTGTTTCTAATGAACGCTCAATTTCAGTACGTAATGATTCGTGAATTAACTCTCTGTCAGGGTTTGGAGATTCTCCAGAACGTAAAACGTCATAAAGGTTAGAATCTTCTCCTTCAACAAGTGGAGCATCCATAGATAGGTGACGACCAGAGTTTTTCATAGACTCTTTTACGTCATTTACAGTCATATCAAGTTCTTTTGCAATTTCTTCAGCAGAAGGTGGGCGCTCGTTAGATTGCTCTAATAAAGCGTACATTTTGTTGATTTTATTGATAGAACCAATTTTGTTTAATGGTAAACGAACAATACGCGATTGTTCAGCCAAAGCCTGAAGAATCGATTGACGAATCCACCATACAGCGTAAGAAATGAATTTGAAACCACGAGTTTCATCAAAACGTTGAGCCGCTTTAATTAAACCTAAGTTTCCTTCATTAATTAAATCCGGAAGAGTTAATCCTTGATTTTGATATTGTTTAGCAACCGATACAACGAAACGTAGGTTGGCTTTTGTTAATTTTTCTAAAGCTTTTTGATCACCAGCCTTTATTCTTTGTGCTAATTCTACCTCTTCATCAGCGGTAATTAGGTCAACTTTTCCAATTTCTTGTAGGTATTTGTCTAACGATGCAGTTTCACGATTTGTTACCTGCTTGGTGATTTTAAGTTGTCTCATGTTTTTTGTCTCCTCAATTTTTAAGTGTACAAGTAGTTATACGTAAAGAGATGTGAAAAGGTTACAATTATATCGAAAAAAGTTTTTGTTTTATTGAAATTTAATTCAGATTTGAATCTTTTATCTCTATAATCTCTTTAATAAATACGGGTTTTCCATTAGTTGAAAATCCTTCTAATACTATTTCGTATTTGCCTGATACATCTGATGCATAGAACTTTAATACAGGTGCAGGATTGTTTAAATCAACTTTTGGTGTCCATAATAACTGATGTCTGTAATCAGGAATTCTTTCGTTTTTATTATTTGCATAATCAGGTTGAAAATATTCTTTTTTTGACTGAGGTCTTAAAAGTTCTGGTCTTAAAATGAAATTTCCTTTGAGTTTAGTCTCATAATCTCCGTTTTTGGTAGTAAAAGCAACTATCCCATTAAAAGATTTTGCACCATAATAGTAAATTCCTTTTACAACATTAATTTTATTAATGTTTTTTGGTGAGTAAGCAAAAAGCTCTTTTAGATCTTCAATGATTAACCCATCAACTACAATTAGAGCGGGTAATTCAGATTCATAATTAGGATCGTAATCATATACGTGTATCGAATAATTATTTTTGTTTTTTGCAAAGACAACTCCCTTTACAACCTCCGTAATAGTTTCTTCCATAGTGGGGAATCTTGTAAAAAGATCTAATTTAAATTCCGTTGACAGTTTATTATAAAACGGAACTGTGTCTGTAGAAGCCAGTGTGCTGTCTTTTTTGATATTGTAGTATGCATTTTCTATTTGACTTGAAATTAATCTTTCAGATATATTCTGCTTAAATTCTGAATTGAATTGAAGGCTTGGAAATTTCAAATTTGAGAAGTCAATATTCTTTGTTTTGTCAATTTCAATAGAATAATCCTGTTTGTTGTCCTCAATAATCTGAACCACTATATTTGATCCGGAATTTGATTTTTCTAAATTGAAAATAAATTTACCTTCAGCATCTGTTTTAGTTAACTTTAAGATATCATTTTTTCCTACAATAGAAAGTGCAATTTTTTTATTTTTTACTTCTGCGCCAGTTGCGGATATTTTCCCCGAAATAAGCTCTCCACGTAATTCAGGTAAACTAAATTCGGGATTATTTATATCGGTTGTAGAATTTCTATTTATCTGAAGGTCGTTAAAATTTGTTTTGCTTTGAGATAAAAAACCATCTGCTTTTCTTACCGAAATACTATAATTACCTTGCTTAAATTCCTCAGAAGTTGTATTGATTGTAAAGTCAATTAAATCTCTGTTTGAGTATGTTTTGCTTTTTAAATCAAAAGAAATATTTTCATTCGTTATATTTGCTGATGGGCTTGATTCCTTTTGAGAAATGACATTAGTTGATTTTTCTTTATATGGATTTAGGATATAAATGTCTACATCGAAATATTCGACAACTTTTTTGTTCAGCATCCAGTTTGTGTATCCAATTAATTTATAGTTTCCGGTTTCTAAAGTAGTTGGGATAAAATAATCACTATTAGCCGTACCATTTTCAAGAAATAATTTATGAATAAAAACGGTTTTTTTATTACTGTCAACAAGTTGTAAATAGGCAATTTTACTATATTTTGACGCGATATTTGTTGATTTGTCAATGCAGAAAATCTTATACAATAGAGTTTCCCCCGTTAAATATGAATTGCCATTTGTACTGATATAAATTGACTCATTTAGTTTTTTGTCAATTTCATTCAGTTCGCTTACAGGATTGCTTTTTTGTGCAAATGAAATTTGCTGAAAACCAACTGTCAAAGCTATAAGTACTATATGTATTAATCTATCCAAAATGATGGTTTTATATTTGATGAAAATGAAGTACAATCTCCGCATTCTATAGGGTATAAAAGATATCCTGTTGGGTCTTCAGTTGGAAAATAAGATTTAAGACCAGTTTGCAAAAGGTCTAAAATCAAATCTCCCTGACAATCAGGATTTACTTTACTAAAACAATATTTAAAAAGATAATCTTTAATTTCGCTCTCAGGAATTGATACAGGACAATCATATTGATATTCCGGTGAAGGTTGTCCTGGCAGTAAATCTGTAAAATTGAAGAATAATCTTTTTTCTGAATAAGAGGACACACCAAAATAACCAATAACTTTTTCTCCCGGATTATCAACGGATTGTATGTTACCGTAGAAAAATCCAGGCTGTGTCTGAGATAACAGGCTTCCTGTGTTTGATAATTCTTTTAAAGTAGTATAAAAGGTGTTGGCAGCGAGACTTTGAACATATTGTTTTACTAAAATGCTGTATCTGTTTCTAATTATAGGATCTGTGCTTGAAAGAAACCTAACAGGAAAATTGATTACTTTATCTTCAGACAGATCATTCGTGCTGGTCAAAAGTAATTCGCTGGATTTTTGACTTAAATAACAAATGCGGGCTTCTTCAGTTCTTGGTACAAAATTAACTTTCCCTTTTGGACTTGATCCAGGCGCAAATAATTGAACTACAGCCTTTTCATTAAACCATTTAGGAGCGACAACCTTATAGGTTTCTTCATACTCATATCGATAGTATTTAGATTTATTAGTAGGATCTGTGCTGTTTACAGTAATTTCAACACCAAGTTGACCATTTTTTGTAATTGCCGTCGCATTTAAACTCTCTATTTGGGTTTGCTGTGGCAGTGTTTCTGTACTTGAAACGTATGATCTTCCATCTTTTGTAAGTACATGCAATTGATATTGCCTGTCTGTATTTGCCTGAAAAGTATTTACAGATTTATAAGATTCATCACTTTCATCAAATTCATATTTATTGCCTAAATCATCGGTTACATAAACAACAGCTTCGGTTTCAAATTTAGATTTGTTTTCCTCCAGTTTATACGATCGCGAAATTTTTACTTCCTGATTTTTACTTTCATTCGTTATCGTTGCTTCTATTACAATAACATCTTCATATGCGTTTGTCTGATAGGAGTAAGGAGTTGTACAGCCCAATACCGATACAAGTATTATTGTTATCAGAAATCTAATTAAAAAGATTTTTTTCATAACGATTAAAATTTAAAATTATAAGTAATAGTTGGTATTGGTACAGCAAAAATAGAAGTCTGATAGGCTTTTACCTGACCTTCTTTTGTTACAAAAAATATAGAATACGGATTGTTTCTTCCTAATACATTATAAACAGATATATTCCAGAAACTATGCGCTAGCTTTTTTATTTTGTGGTTTCCTTCAATGTTTAACCCAATATCAAGTCTGTAATAATCAGGTATTCTAAATTTATTTCGATCACTATAAAGCGTGTATTCGGCACCATTATAAGAGTATTTACCTATAGGATAAGTAATTGGTCTTCCGGTTTGATAAACAAAATTAGAAGAAAAACTATAGCGATGCGTAAATTTATAGTTCAGTACAATACTCAGATCATGAGGTTTATCAAAATTAGTGGGGAAATAGGCTCCGTTATTCACTTTTTCATCATTAAACTGACTGTCTAATTTGATAAATGTTCTTGAATAAGTGTATCCAATCCAGCCATTAAGCCTTCCTATTGATTTTTTTAATAAAAGTTCAATTCCATAAGCTTTACCATCCCCCTGAAGTAATTCGGTCTCTAAATTTTCGTTTAAAAGTATGTTGGCTCCCACCTTATAATCAAGAATATTTTTTGATGTTTTATAGTAACCTTCCAGACTTAGTTCCAGATCATTGTATTCCAGTTTTTTGAAAATACCTAATGAATACTGTAAACCGCTTTCGGGCTTAACATTTATATCAGATAATTTCCAGGTATCTGTTGGAGATTGCGTAGTGTTATTGGTAAGTAAATGAATGTATTGATAGTTTTTATCAAAGCCAGCTTTTACAAATAAACTTTCATCAAAAATATAACGTAACGCAATTCTGGGTTCAAAACCTCCGGAGGAATTTATGACTTCATTATTGGTATATACTTTTTCTTCTGTTACAGTTGATGGAGTTTTGGGCACGCCATCTTCATAGATTTTTTGAGTCGAAGGGCCAAGTGCTAAATAGTACGAATATCTGGCGCCAACATCTAACAATAATTTTTCTGAAATTTTAAATTTATCTGAAAAAAATACGGCAGATTCCAATCCTTTTTCATTCTCAATTTTCATTGGCGTAATTAATGAAGATGAACCGTTAGGAGATAATTCTCCCGGATTAACTTTGTATAATTTACTTGCGATTCCGTAAGTGAATCTATGTTTGCTGTTGAATTCGCTATTGAATTTTAAACTTGCCTGAGTTTCATTTATCTTATATTTTAAGAGAAACGATTCTGGATTAGCAGATTCATAATCAATGCTGAATTTATATTCACTGTTTGTGACATTCAATTCACTGTTGTTTTTCTCGTTAAACGAATGTTTCCATTTTAATGAAACAAGACTATTGCTGTATCTGTACAAAGAATCCGGCGTTATGCTATACTTATCTTTACTGTAATATCCTGTGGCTTCAACCGCATTGTTCTTGTTGATTTTATGAGTGTATTTTGCGAATAAATCATAAAAAGAAGCTTCACTGTTTTTTAGGTTTTCGTCATCTAATGATTTTAAAATCCAATCAGAATATGTTGCTCTTCCGCCAACTAATAAACTTGCTTTTCCTTTCACAACCGGAATTGAAGCTGTAAGATTACTTGTTACCGGACCAATACCTCCTTCGCCGGAAAATTTCTCTGTGTTTCCGTTTTTAGAAGTGATATCAAAAACAGATGACAATCTGCCGCCAAATTCTGATGGAATTCCACCTTTATAAATGTCCACTTTGTTTATTGTATAAGGATTAAGAGAAGAGAAAAATCCAAAGAGATGCGCAGGATTATATATCGTTCCATTATCCAGTAACATTAAGTTTTGATCTTCTTTTCCGCCTCTGACATTAAATCCTGAAGAACCTTCTCCTGCAGTTTTTATTCCCGGAATGGTTAAGGCAATTTTTAAAACATCTCTTTCTCCAAGAACCAGCGGAATGTTTTTTATGCCTTCGGCTTCAATTGTAGTAACTCCGGTTATTGCAGTTCTAATGTTTTGACTGTTTTTTCCTTTTACCAAAACTTCATTTAATTGATTTATTTTTTCAATTATCGAAAAATCTAAAGTACCGTTACTGTAGATCATTATTTTACGGGAAGTATTGTTGTAGAGTAAAGATTCAATTTCAATCGTTGCCAATCCTACAGGAAGTTTTACACTATAAAATCCTTCCTTATTTGTGATAGTTGTGATTGCAGTATTTTTAACTTTTACAGTTATATCTGCCAGTGATTTCTCGTCTTTCAGATCTGTAATATGACCGGAAAGTGTATAGAATTCAGTTTCAGAATCTACAGTTTCCTTGCCAATTAATGCAATTGGATCTGCTTTTTCTGTTTTATTTTTTTTAACCGAATCGTATTGTTGAAAAAAGATGGGAATATTACCATCTTTTGTTTTATTGTTTCCAAACTTATCGTAGATAATACTATTCTTAGTTAAGATGATTTTGTTTTTATTGATGTAAAAATTAAGCTCCGTATCTGCAAATACCTTACTTAAAATTTCCTCTATAGTTTTGTTTGTATAATCGCCGGATATTAAGACATTCTTGTCGAACCAATCATCCTGAAAATAAAATCTGTAGTTCGTAGAGGCTTCTATTTTTTTTAAAACATCAATCCTGTTTATATTACTGTAACTAACAGTAATATTGCTATTTTGATCTTGTGAATAGATGAATTGATTAAAACCGAAAAATAATAAAAAGATGATAAATATTCTCATTGTAATAATTTCTACTGATTTTAATTATTGATAAATTTTAATAGATTCTTTGTAAATAGAGCTGGATTGTCACTCTTTAAGTCTCTATGCAAAAGGTAGAAATCATTTATTTTTCTTTTATTATTGGGGAATAATACCAGGATTTCTTTTTTAGTATTGACAAGATAAAATTTACTGTCTTTTAGTAGTACGAATTCATATTTGGGAATAAATTCAACTAAATCAATTTCATCTTTATTGATTTTTTTCTTGTCTTTATAATATTTGACAAAGAGCGTTATATTATTTCCTACCAAAACTTCTTCGTAATATCCTCTTCTGAAATTAGGAATGTTTAATGCTTCAAGTTTAATGAATTTTTCATTTCCTATTTTAAAATAGCTGACATTCTCCTTGATGATGTTGATTTTTGTAGTGTTTGATTCTCCATAAGGTTTTAAAACAATTTCATCGTTATAAGTGTCATAATTTAATAATAGATCAAAATAGTCCTGTCTATTATAATTAATACTACCTTTTTTAAAATCTTCCGATATATAATAGCGATTATTATTGTTTACTGTTTTATCAAAATTTAAATGCGCTGGTCCATTTTCAAAATCTAATGATTCTACACCAAGATTTTTATCAAACCAATTGTATACAGAGGTTTCGTTACTAGTTTGGGAATAAGAAGTATAAAACATCAAGAATATTCCTATAATTGCAAGATATGAAGGCTTTTTTTGATTTTTTTTCAAAGGATTGGTTTATTTGAATGTTTTTGGTTAAAGCATTTCAAAAATATCAAAAAAATGTTAATACTCAGCTTATTATTGTTAAAATATGTTATTTTTTTATATTTAGATGATTTTAGGGTAATTATTTCTGAATTATACAAAAAAACACGCAGCCTAAAAAAGATTAAGTTGGGTGTTTTTTATTGAAAAAGGACAAATTTTATTTATTCAGATGATTCGTCAGATACATCAAGCATATCATCGAATATTTTTTTTAGCGATTTTATGTAAAGGGGAAATGCAATAATTAATAATATGTATTCTTTTCTTAGAATAGTAACATCGTCTAGAATTTCAAATAAACTCGGAATAATTATGGCTAAAGAAACAGCAATACCAACCCAGGGATTATTTTTTATTTTTTTTATAATAGATAGAATTTTCATTTCTGGCTGTTTAATTATTGCGATTCTCATTTATGTCTATAGATTTTGGGGTTTCTTTGCATAAAAGTAATTTTCATTAATTGGTTTAAAATTAAAAATGTCATGAAAGCCATTTTCCTTGTCATGAAATAGTTAAGATGCTGATAGCTTGATGAATCTCCTGTAAACAAAAAATCCTTTCAGAATACTGAAAGGATTTGTATGATTTGGTTTTGGATTTTTAAGAAAGGATATTCATTTTTTTTAGAAAATCCTTATAAGTATCACTTAGGTTTATTTTGTGATCTCCTTTTAAGATAATAAGATTATCTGCCAGAATAATTTCTTCAATTTTATCAGTATTCACAATTGTGTTTCGATGTGTTTTTACAAATTTATTTTTATCCAGTAAATTACTGATTTTAGTCAAGGAAATTTGAATGACAAATTTTTCTTTTTCGGTAATGATATTGCAATATCGTTCTTCGACTTCAATATATAGGATTTCGTTTAAGGCTACTTTTTTTAATGAGTTCTTTTTCTTTATAAACAAATAATCGTTGCTAATTACCGTGTCTTGTTCCTCACTCATAAAAACATTTGTTTGAGCATAGAATTTTTCAACAGCCATTTCAATAGCATACAAAATTTCAAGTTCGTTAAAGGGTTTCATTAAAAAGCTAAAAGGCTTTGTAAGCTTAGCTCTTTCAAAAATTTGGCGGTCTTGTGAACTCGTCAAAAAAACAAATGGTTTAGATGAATTGGGTATAATATTAATAGTTTCTGCAAAAGTAATTCCGTCTGGTTTTCCGTCCAGAAAAACATCAATGATAATAATGTCTACCGTATTTTCATAAAAAAGTTTTAGTGCGTTTGTGAAGTTTGTAGCAACCCCTGTAACAGTATAATTATTTTGAGTCAGCACTTTTACAAGCGCATCACTTTGTTCAGGAGTATCTTCTATGATTAAAACGTTAATATTATCCATTGTTTCTTGTTTTGGGAAAAGTTAATATCATTTTAGTCTCTTTATGAAGTTCACTTTCTATAGCTATTGTACCGCTATTTTTCTTTATCATTTGTTTGCATAATTGCATGCCTAAACCGGTTCCTATAATTTCAGAATTATTTTTTTTGGCTAATATTTCTCCCTCTTGCAGTAGTTCTTTAATTGTGTTTTCATTCATGCCAATTCCGTTATCTTGAATAATAAGTTCACAAAAATCAGAATCGGTTTCCTGAGTATGGAAATTTATACTTCCATTTTCATTAGAAAATTTAATAGCATTATCCAATAAATTCCGAAGTATGATTTTTAAGGAATCAAGATCTACGAATATGAAAATATTTTTTGAAACCGAATTTTCAAAAGTAATCGCTTTGTCAAGAAGTAAAGGCTTGTAATTGTATTCGATTTGCTGTACTACAGAGTATAAATGTACTGATTCTTTATGAAAATACAATTGTTTGGTTTGCAGCATCGCCCAATGCAGTAAATTATCCAACAAACTATAAGCGCCATTTGCGATAGTACTATTTTGGATAATAAGCTGATTTAATTCATTATAATTCTTAGTTTCAAGCGTGGCAGATAATTTTGCATTACTTGTTTTTAAGGCATTTACTGATGATCTTAAATCATGACTAACTATAGAGAATAACTGATCTTTTGTAGCATTAAGTTCATCGAGTTTGTTTTTTTGCAATACGATAATTTTAGTGTTCTTTACTTTTTGACCGTATAAATAAACTCCTGCGGTTAAGATTAATAGTAAGCCAATTGCAGCAAAAAATAAACTGTTGCGTTCTGTGTTTTTAAGTTTGTTTTCAACTTGCAGAACTTTAATTTGTTTTTGTTTTTGCGCTACAGCAAATTTTTTCTCAAAGTCAGCAACGGCCCATATTTTGTTTTGATTGTTGAGGGAATCTTTCCAATCTTCTGCTTCTTTTCTATAGTCTAGGGCTTTTTTGTAATTACTTCTATTTTCCTCTACAACAGCCATGTTAAATGCTGCATTTTCCTTTAGCTTGAAATCCTTTATGCTTTTAGATAACGTGTATGCTTTTTTAAAATAGTATATGCCTTCTTGATCTTTGTATTGTTCATAATAGAAGTTTGCAATATTTATGTAGGATCTAACTAAGCTTTTTGTAATTTGCTTAGGGTTTAGAAAAGCATCTTTTTTTAAATAAGATTCTGCTTTAGTAAATTGATTTAAATGCATATAACATATTCCAATATTTGAATACAGGTCGGCTATTTCACTTTCGTCTTTATGATTTAGTATTTCGTTTTCAGCTTTCAAAAAATAAGTAAGTGCTTTTTCGAAATTTTCTTCAAAATAAAACAAACCTCCAATATTATTATTGACTAAATAATAATATTGGAAAGATTTGTTTATAAGGCCAAATTCAATGTGTGCTTGTTTGTAAAGCTCTTTCTTTTTTAATGAAAAGCCTCTGAAATAATGACAATATGCCTTAGTCTCTAAGTTAGAATTAGAATTCAATTGTTTCATAGAATATACCAATGTGGAATCCCATTCTTTTTTAAAGAAAAATTGTTGCGCTTTTTTGAAATTAATTTCATTTTTAGACGACTCTGCTTTTTTTTGAATAGCAATATCAAAATAGTTCATTTTTTTTTCTTCTTGTGAGAAAACCATTAAAGGTAAAAAAAGAGAAAATAAGAGAAATATAAGTATTTTTTGAATCATTATCTATATATTAAAATCACTAAAGCTTGATTGCAATAATGCTTATAAATTGTAGATTTAATAATTATCAAATATTACTACGAAAAGATAATCATCAATAAATAAAATGTAAACCTACAAAGTTGAGAGGTAAAAAATTATTTTTATGGTTAATCTGCTAAACTAGTTTTTGTGCCTCTTGATAGTTTTGGGTCATCTCCATCTCCACCACCTACACCAGGAATTGTATATTGTAAGTAAGAAATAACTTCTGTGATGTTTCCAACAGTATCAGAGGTGTAATCTGTTTCTACATAGTAAACATCATAAGTATCTGGAGAGACTTTATCCCATTCATAATCAAAATAAATTTTGAAAGTATTGCCGTCTTCTATTGCTTTTTGTACTGTCGGTTTTTCTGATTCCACAGAGTTGATGTATAAAGTAGCACAGATTTTTAGGGTTTGTACTCCATCATTCTCATAAAAGTTTGCAGAAGCTAAAGGAGGAATGGGGAAAGTTAGATTTTTTATGTCTTTAAATCTAAAATCTTCACAGTTGATTTTTTTGTTTTGAACGACTTTCAATGTCATAATAGGGTTTTTAGGGTTAATACGTTTATTTTTGGTGGGTTAAAGTTATTTTTTTTCTTTGAATAACGGGTGAAATTAATATGTTTTTTTAGTTTAATTCCCGTTAAAAAATAAAGTAGTAAACTTTCTTGTAATTTATTACTTTCTTGTTTTCGGAACAAAAACGAAAAACTCCAATTCAAATGAATGAATTGAGGTTTTCTAGTCTTTTTTTAGAAAAATAAATCAACTTGAGAATTTATTTTTTCTACATAATAATCTATTTTCCTAATTGCTCTATTAAAAAATAGATTTTGCTCCTTAATACCGGATTGTCCTAAAGGCTTAGAATTGATGATTTGTTGTTTGAAAAATTGATGTACATTTTTACAGCTCTCTTCATTGTCAGTAATGAAATAGCCTAAAAGGGTGTAGGGTATAAACATTGTTAATTTTTCATTTGTTTCTATTAGCATATTATTATTTAGTAATATTAGTTCATTATAATAGATAGAAAATTTATTATTAGAATTGTTGCACTTTTCCTTAATCAAATTGATAATTCTCTTCAAGTCTATACATAATGCATTTGCATTTTTCAGATTAAGTAAACCAGCTTCATAAAAATATAAAATTTGCTGTAAACTGCTGTTTATTGTCGTGTCGTTCCATATTTCATTTACAATAGTATTTTGGTAAACAGTTTTAAGTTTTAGCATGTATTCTGAAAAAGAATCTTCAATCACAAAATTCTCAAATGAAACTTTATTCTGATTTGTATTTAAAAGATTCAGCCATACAAAAGCTTTAAATTTTGATAAAATAGTTCCGTCCATAAAATAAAATAACGGAATATCCTTCGCAGAATAGAAAAGTGTAGCTGTGGAACTTTTCGTTAATATTTCAATTTGTTCTGCTGATGTTTTGAAATATTGACGCATATCTTTTAATGTTTCTATTTCGATTGTTTTCTCAACAATAACTTTTTCTTTTTTCGAAAATAAATTATCCAGAGAAATGTTGAAATGATGAGCCACTTTTATGGTTTCATCTATTGAAAACTTACTTTTTCCGGATATTCGTCGGTGTGATGCATCATAACTGATTTCTAAAATAGTTGCAATTTCATCTATCAAAGAAACTGAAGTTGAAATTTTACTTCTAATTGCTTTTAAAAACATTTCTTGATATTTCATGATTTTTGTGATAATCGCAAATATACAAAATGAAATTATTGATTTATACAAATTGATATGTGATAATTGCAATAAGTTTGCCTTGATAATTTTTAAATATATAATAATGAAAACATCATTTTTGGCATTCTTCTTCTTTGCTTTTGGGTCAATACATGCCCAGGATAAACTAAAAATTCAGGCTCTAGATTCTATTGAGAAGCATTCGCGAATTTTTAGTCTTTCTCCTATTTCTAAAAAAGTAGATATGGTAAACGGATTAGTTCTTGGAGTTGGACATGTAGAAAATAAACATGTGAGTTCACAAACAATAAACGGTATAAATGTAGAAGCAAATCCAGCGCCGGCAGCTGGTGCTTTAATGACTTTTATGGCGTTAATGTATTTGCCCGAAATTATTAAAACTAATAGAAAACCTGATAGTATTAAAAAGCTTGAAGATAATTATAAAATTAAAAACATGGATTATAAGCCATTTTTGAAATTAAATGGTTTGAATGTAAGTTCTGGATGTTTTTTTACGACTACAAGTATGAACGGAATAAATGTTTCGACAGCAAATAAGTTTGTAGATTTTAATGGTATTTCAATTACTGTTTTGGGAACAATTTCTGATAATCAAAACGGGATTGCGATTGGAATTTATAATGCTAATAACGATTTAGCAGGTTCTACGATTGGGTTTTATAATCAATCGTATCATTTAAGAGGATTGCATATTGGTGTTTTTAACAAAACCAGAATTAATAAAGGACTGCAGATAGGAGTTCTTAATAAATCAGACTCGAAGGGTTTTCAATTAGGGTTTTGGAATATAAATAACAAAAGGGCAATGCCTTTTTTAAACTGGTAGGATGATGAAAAAAGTTCCTTTTATGCTTATTGCTAATCGATTAGTATTAGGTTTCGTAATGATTTTAATTGCGAACAGTAATTTTGTTCATGTTCGAATGATTTTAGTGTTATTAATGATATTTGGGTTATTGACAGATATTTTTGATGGTATAATTGCTCGGAAAGTTGGCTTATCATCAGAAAAATTACGTAGGATGGATAGTCAGGTAGATTTGGTTTTTTGGCTTTGTGTGGGTTGGTGTACCTGGTTATTAAATCCTAAAATAATTCGTGACCATAAATATGCTATTATTTCAATTTTTGTAATGGAAGGATTGACTTATGTTTTTAGTTTTCTAAAATTCGGAAAAGAAACATGTACTCATTCTCTTTTGTCTAAATTATGGGGAGTAACTTTGTTAGCTACATTTGTTTCTATGATTGGTTTTGGTCATGCAGGGATTCCTTTTTTTTTGGCAGTATTTTTTGGAATTATAGGGCATCTTGATGTTTACCTGATCATTTATTTTTTACCTAAATGGACACATGATGTTCCTAGTTCATATCATGCTTATTTAATTAGACGTGGAGAATCAATTAAAAGACATAAATGGTTTAATGGATAGTTGTTTGGAAAATTGATTAGTTTTGAATTAAAAAAAACGAAAAACCCCAATTCAAATGAATGAATTGGGGTTTTCTATGAATAAACCTTTAGTAAACTAAGATCTGATTACTCTTTTTTCTCCTCACGTGGAGGTCTTTGAAGAAGTGCTTTTCTTGACACTTTTTCTTTTCTTGTTTTAGGATCAAGTCCTAAATATTTAACTTCAAAAACATCTCCCATGTTAACAACATCAGTAACGTTTTCAGTACGTTCCCAAGCAAGCTCAGATACGTGAAGCAATACTTCATTTCCTGGTGCAGCAGTATATTCAACTACAGCTCCAAAATCAAGCATTTTGATTACTTTAACTTCGTAAGCTTCTCCCATTTGAGGTTTGAAAGTGATAGATTGGATTTTTGCCAATACCGCCTCAATTCCAGCAGGATCTGTACCTAAGATTTCGATAACCCCTTCTTCGTTTACTTCGTTGATTACAATAGTTGTACCTGTAGCTTTTTGTAATTCCTGAATTACTTTTCCACCAGGTCCAATTAATGCTCCAATAAAGTTTCCAGGAATAGTTCTGGTAATGATTTTTGGAGAATGCGCTTTAACATCTGCATTTGGTTTAGCAAGAGTTTCAAGTAATTTTCCTAAAATATGCAAACGTCCATCACGAGCCTGAGCTAAAGCCTGCTCCATGATTTCGTATTTCAATCCGTCAATTTTAATGTCCATTTGACAAGCTGTAATACCTACTGAAGTTCCTGTTACCTTGAAATCCATATCTCCTAAATGATCTTCATCACCTAAAATATCAGATAAAACTGCAAAACGATCACCATCAGTGATTAATCCCATTGCAATTCCGGAAACTGGACGAATCATTTGAATACCAGCATCCATTAATGCTAATGTACCTGCACAAACTGTAGCCATAGAAGATGAACCATTTGATTCCAATACTTCAGAAACAACTCTGATAGTGTATGGATTTTCAGCAGGAATCATGTTTTTCAATGCTCTTTGTGCTAAGTTTCCGTGACCAACTTCTCTTCTTGAAGTTCCTCTTAAAGGACGAGCTTCTCCTGTAGAAAATGGTGGGAAGTTATAGTGTAAATAGAATTTTTCTTCTCCTTGTTCAGATGGTGAATCAATCTGGTTTGCTTCTCTTGATGTTCCTAAAGTTGCAGTTGCCAAAGCTTGAGTTTCTCCACGTGTAAACAATGCAGAACCGTGAACAGATGGTAAATAATCTACTTCACACCAGATAGGTCTGATTTCTGTAGTTTTTCTTCCGTCAAGACGAGTTCCTAAATCTAAAGTTACATTACGAACAGCTTCTTTATTAGTTTTGTAGAAGTATTTTGCAACTAAATCTCCGTTTTCTGCTAATTCTTCTTCTGTAAATAATGCTTTTACTTCCTCTTTTACAGCATCAAATGCAGCAGAACGTTCGTGTTTAGCCGAACCTTTACTTGCAATAGCGTAAATTTTATCATAAGCCGCTGCTTTTACTTTTGCGTAAATAGCATCGTCAGTTTTTTCAGTTTCATAAGTACGAACTTCTTTTTTTCCAAAAGCAGCTGCTAGTCTTTCCTGAGCAGCAATTTGTACTTTAATATGTTCGTGAGCAAATTTAATTGCTTCTAACATTTCAGCTTCTGAGATTTCTTTCATTTCTCCTTCTACCATTGCGATAGAATCAGTTGAAGCTCCAATCATCATATCAATATCTGATAATTCTAATTGTGCGCGAGATGGATTGATGATGAATTTACCGTCAATTCTTCCAACTCTTGCTTCAGAAATTAAAGTTTCAAAAGGAATGTCAGACAAAGCAAGTGCTGCCGAAGCGGCTAATCCTGCTAATGCATCCGGCATTACATCTTCGTCATGAGACATCAACTGAATCATAACCTGAACTTCTGCGTGATAATCACTTGGGAAAAGCGGACGTAAAACACGGTCAACCAATCTCATTGTTAATACTTCGCTGTCGCTAGGGCGAGCTTCTCTCTTGAAGAAACCACCTGGAAAACGACCTGCTGCTGCAAATTTTTCGCGGTAATCTACCGTTAACGGTAAAAAGTCAATACCTGGACTTGCTTTTCTTGATGATACAACTGTTCCTAAAATAACAGTTTTACCAATTCTTACTACTACAGAACCATCAGCTTGTTTTGCTAAACGTCCTGTCTCGATTGTGATGCTTCTGCCATCACCTAAATCGATACTTTCTACAAATAATTGTGGAATCATAAATTTTTTCCTTATGGGTTATACAATGGGTTTTAGTTGTGTTGTAGTTGTTGTGTGTAGTTGTTGTTTATTCTAAAACCCAATGAAAAACCAAACTTTTTAGCCCCCCAACCCCCAAAGGGGGAGCTTATAATTCATAAAAATATCTTTCGATATTCCCCCTTTGGGGGTTAGGGGGCTAAAAACAAAAAGAGGCACTTTCGCACCTCTTTTCTATATTGATTATTTTCTGATATTCAATACTTTGATAATCTCACGATATCTGTTGATCTCTTTCTTTTTCAAGTAATCTAACAACGATCTTCTTTTACCTACTAATAGTACTAGTGAACGCTCTGTGTTATAATCATGACGATTTTTTTTCAAGTGCTCAGTTAAGTGACTAATTCTGTAAGTAAACAATGCGATTTGAGCTTCTGCTTTTCCAGTGTTTGTTGCTTCACCGTGTTGTGCAAAAATCTCTTCTTTTTTCTCTTTAGTTAAATACATTCCAATATTATTTAATGATTTTTATGTATGTCATACATCTTTTGTAAGACCGTGCAAAAATAATACTTTTTTTCCGAAAAAATAAATTTAAAGATTGAAAAATTTGAAGATTTAGCAATTAAGGACTGAAAATCTTTTTATATGAATCTTTAAAAGTCGATTTTTTTAGAATAATTTGGCAACTTCCTCATTTACAAATTCTAAAAACCTTTCGTCAGCTTCAGTAAAAGGGTCAATTACATGGCTGTCAATATCAATTTGACCAATATTTTGTCCGTTTACAAATAAAGGAACCACGATTTCAGACTTTACAGTGAAGCTGCATGCAATATAATTGTCTTGTGCGGCAACATCCGGCACAACAAAATTTGCATTGCTTTCTGCTACTTGTCCGCAAATTCCTTTTCCAAAAGGGATTACAGTATGATCCGTTTCGGCTCCAACATAAGGACCTAAATGTAAAGTTTTAGCCTCGTGATTGGCGAAATAAAACCCAACCCAGTTGTAATATTCTACATTTTCATTTAAAAGTTGGCAGATTGCTAATAATTTTTCGTCTCTAAGAGTATTGCTATCAGCTACAATAGCGCTTATTTTTGGTTGTAATTCCTGAAATGTCATGATGTGAAAATTTTATACAAAAGTATTTAAAGCTAATCTCAAAAAATACATAAATTTGAAAAAAATTTCCATTGAAAAAATACCTTACACAATTTAAACCCTTCCTTATATTTATAAGCACTTTTTTTGCTGCATATATTTTGCTTACAATAGTTTATAAGTTTTATCTGGATTCTTTTAAAACAACTGATGTTGACGGAATAACGTATGTTGTGGGTAAAAATGTAGAACAATTAATGAACTTATTTAATTGTGATATCAAAATCAACGAAAGTATTTCTAATGCCTGGTTAGAAGTTTGGTACAATAAAAAATATGTCATTAGAATTGTTGAAGGCTGTAATGCCGTAAGTATTTTTATTTTGTTTTTTTCGTTTATACTTGCTTTTTCAGGAAAACTCAAAACCACAGTACTTTATATCCTGTTTGGTATTTTATTTATTTACGTCCTTAATGTGGTCCGAATCGCTTTACTGGCAGTTTTATTGTTTCATTTCCCTCAGTACCAACATATATTGCACGGCGTTCTTTTTCCGTTAATTATTTATGGAGCAGTTTTTATTTTATGGGTAATCTGGATCAATAAATTTTCTAAATATGCTAAATAAACTGTTTGAACATAAATTCAAAATCCTGATAGCGTTTATTATTATACTTTGTTTTGGACTTGTACGCGCTTTAGAGAATAAAATATTTTATGATCCGTTTTTAGTTTATTTCGAATCAGATTTTAAAGACTTGCCTTTTCCCGAAGTAGATTCGCTTAAACTATTTTTGGGACTTTTAGTTCGGTTTGTTTTAAATACTGTCTTGTCATTACTCTTAATTTATACTTTATTTCAGGATATTGAAATCTTAAAATTTAGCACATTAATATATGGATTCTTTTTAGTGATACTTTTAGGGATGTTTTTTATCGTTCTTAATTATTTTCCTGACGGAAATTGGCTTCTTTTTTATGTCCGAAGGTTTATTATTCAGCCCATATTTGTCTTGTTATTTATTCCTGCGTTTTATTATCAGCAGCAAAATCTTAAAAAATAACAAATAATTAAATCTTTTTTCAAGTCTTTTAGGTAATTTTGCAACATGAATTTAAAAAAGTGCACAGGATTATTTTTAGCTTTACTCTTGTTGGTTTCCAACATTGGGTTTGCTTTTGATGTGCATTATTGCGGAGGAAAAATTGCTTCTGTTTCATTAAATACTTCGGTTGCTGCATCTCCTGAAAAGAAATGTTGTGGTGCATCTGAAAAAAAATCATCTTGTTGTAAAGACAAAGTAGTTCATTTTGAGAAAAAATCCGATAATGCAACCATTAAGTTTTTCTTTTTTCAGTTTGCATTTCCAGCCGTAATTCAGGAATTTAGACCAATTGCTTTTTTATCAATCCCAAATTTCAAAAGTAATCAGATCATTTCGTATTATTCTGATGCGAATGCACCTCCGTTATACAAGTTATACAGACAATATATTTTTTACGCCTGATTTTAATGTTTAGAATCAAACCTTTTTGTGGTTTGTAATGTGCTGTTTTTTACTTTCTGATTTATTCAGGAAAGTTTTAAAAACAGAATTTTCTAAATAATTAAAATCTTTTTTATGCAAAAACATCTTATGCTTTTGGGTATGATTTTACTTTCTGTCTCTGCTTTTTCGCAAGAAGATTTAGAGGAAGTAAAAATCACCAAAAAGCAAAAAGGACTTAAAAAATCCTATACGCTTACCGCTAACACCACTATGATTACCAGCAAAGAGTTACTAAAAGCTGCTTGCTGTAATCTGGCTGAAAGTTTCGAAACAAACCCATCAATTGATGTCAATTTTTCTGACGCCCTGACCGGAACCAAACAAATAAAAATGCTTGGTTTAACAAGTCCGTATTTAATGATTACCGAAGAAAATATCCCTTCGGTACGTGGAGCTTCTCAGGCATATGGATTATCATTTACACCTGGAACATGGATAGAAAGTGTACAGATTACTAAAGGCGCCGGAAGTGTTATTAATGGTTACGAGAGTATTTCAGGACAAATCAATACTGAACTTTTAAAACCTTTGAGTGATATTCCGTTCTTTTTAAACGTATATGGTTCAACTGATGCTCGTTTTGAGATAAATACACATTTTAATAAAAAGTTATCTGATAAATGGGCAACCAGTTTGTTTGTTCATGGAAATGCCCGTGTTGCAAAAAATGACATGAACGATGATGGTTTTCTGGATAATCCGTTAGGGAAACAAATTAATGTCCTGAATCGTTATCAATATTACAACCCTGAAAGTGGTGTGGTTAGTTTTATCAATTTCAGATATATGAATGATAAAAAACAAACCGGAGAAGTTGATTTTGATAAAGACAGAGATCGCGGAACGACAAATTTTTGGGGTTCAGAAATCAACACAGAACGTTTTGATCTTTCTACAAAAATTGGGTATGTTTTTAAAGATATGCCTTATCAAAGTATAGGTTTTCAGAATGCTTTTAATAGTCATAATCAGAATTCTTATTTTGGTCTGAATTTATATGATATTAAGCAAAATAGTTTTTATTCGAATTTGATATTCAATTCGATTATCAACAACACGATGCACAAATTCTCGACAGGTTTGAATTTTACATACGATCAATATCAGGAGTTTGTAAACGTGAATGATTATAGCAGAATTGATAACTCAGTTGGAGCATTTTTTGAATATACATATGATAATGCCGATAATTTTAGTCTGATTTTAGGCGGAAGAGTTGATAATCATAATCGTTTGGGCTTTTTTGTAACACCTCGTCTGCACATGAGATACAATCCGTGGAAAGATGGAGTAATTCGTTTCTCTGCCGGAAGGGGAAAACGTTCTGCGAATATTTTTGCAGAGAACCAACAATTGTTTGCTAGTTCAAGATCGTTTTCGATTTTAGATACAAATGGAAAAATTTATGGTTTAAATCCTGAAATTGCATGGAACTATGGCGTAAGTTTTTCTCAGAAATTTAAAATTTTCAATAAAAATGCCGAAGCTGGATTTGATTTCTATCGAACTGATTTTCAGAATCAGGCCGTCGTCGATTTGATGGAAAGTCCACAGCAGGTTTCTTTTTATAATTTAAGAGGAAATTCGTTTGCAAATAGTTTACAGGTTGAATTTAACTATGAGCTTGCTCATAATTTCAATTTAAGAACAGCATACAAATATTATGATATCCAGACAGATTATTTAACCGGTACTTTTCAACGTCCGTTACAATCAAAACATCGTTTTTTAGGAAATCTGGAATACGAAACAAATCTCAATGACAGTAAACAATGGAAGTTTGATTATACTTTTAATTGGTCTGGAAAACAGCAATTACCTTACACGGCATCAAATCCTGTTGAAGATCAGTTTCCGGATTTCTCACCTTCATACGCAGTTATGAATGTTCAGGTTACCAGAGTTATTTCACCGGTTTTAGAAGTGTATGTTGGCGGAGAAAACATTGGGAATTATAAACAGGAAAAAGCAATTTTGGGTTCCGAAGATCCTTTTGGACCTAATTTTGATGCATCAATCGCATACGCGCCAATTTTTGGACAAATGTATTATGCAGGATTACGATTTAAAATAAAATAAAGAATTCAATTTCAAAAATCAATTTAAATAACAGTACAATATTAAATAAAATGAAATCACCGATTCACGAATACAAAAAAAACAATAAAAAAAGCATGAGTACAAATTTAATTTTAATTGCAATGATCACTTTTTTAGGCTTTTCAGCTCAGGCTCAGACTAAAAAAAATAAAAATTTAAAATACACTACAGAGGTAAATGGTAATTGTGAGCAATGCAAAAAACGTATTGAAAAGGCGGCTTTTAGTGTTCCTGGAGTAAAAACAGCGACTTGGGATATTAGTTCCCATCAATTAGCAGTGATTTTAAATGAAGAAAAATCATCTTCAACAGATTTAAACACTGCGATCGCTAAAGTAGGGCATGATACTAAGGATGTTAAGGCAACAGAGGCCGATTATGATAATTTACATGCTTGCTGCAAGTATGTAAGAGAATAATAATGTTAAGGGACCAAGTGTAAAACTTGGGCTTTTCAATAGTTAATTTATCTTTAAAATATAGCATTTTATTGGTGTTGAAGCAAATTATTGTTAATTTCACGAACTTATAAATATAACCAACGCATTTATGAATAATTTTGATTGGACGCAATTAATCAACCCCGAATTTTATATAACATTAAGTATCGGAGGTTTTCAAATTGGTTTATTTATTGTTTTGTTTATAGTATTTGCTGAAACAGGACTTTTTGCAGGTTTCTTTCTTCCCGGAGATAGTTTGCTTTTCTTGGCAGGGATTTACAGTCGTGACTTAATGTTGAATGTTGTTGATATTCCGTCTGATTTTTTGAACGTTTTTTTACTTTCAACTTTAGTTGCAATAATGGGCGTTTTAGGTAATATGACAGGATATTGGTTTGGAGCAAAAAGCGGTTATTATTTATTTAAAAAGGAAGATACTTTTTGGTTCAAGAAAAAGTACTTATTACAATCAAAAGATTTCTTTGAAAAGTATGGTGGGAAAGCGATTATTTATGCGCGTTTTCTTCCAATATTCAGAACATTCGCTCCTATTATTGCAGGAATAGTTTCTATGGATAAAAAGAAGTTCATGTTCTATAATGTTTTAAGTTCTTTTTTATGGTCTTTCATCTTGATTTTTGCGGGTCATTATTTATACGGCGTATTTTTAAAACAAGGAATTGATCTAAAACATCATATCGAATACATCATTATTATAATCGTTATTATTTCTACATTCCCGGTTTTAGTAAAACTTTTAAAAAAGAGACCAAGCGAAAAGATTTAATTAAAAACAGGTCATAAAAAAAGTCCGAAGTTTTAAACTTCGGACTTTTTTTATGCTTGAAAATGATTTGAGAAATCATTTAAGAAGGTTGTCAAGACTATTATATATGTTGTTAATTTATTGATTTTAAAGTGCTGGCTAAATTAAAGTCTGACTATTTGTGTTTCTGTTTATGAAGACAATTATCAAGTTGGATTTTGGGTTTTATATTAGAATTTCCTTAATATTACCACTCATTAACTTTATTAGCATCCATCTTCAGGAAGATAAACAGCAAAATAGTGAATCCCCAAAGTCCGGAACCTCCGTATGAAAAGAAGGGCAGGGGCACTCCAATTGTCGGGAAAATCCCGATTACCATTGCTATGTTTACAAAAAAGTGAGTGAATAAAATTCCGGCAACGCAATAACCATAAACCCTGCTGAATTTTGTCTTTTGTCTTTCTGCCAAATAAATAACTCTCAAAAATAAACCCACAAAAAGAATTATAACCACTAAAGAACCTGCAAAACCCCATTCTTCACCAACTGTGGTAAAAATGTAATCTGTATGTTGCTCAGGTACAAATCCTCCTTTAGTTTGAGTTCCTTCGAGGAAACCTTTTCCTATCCAGCCTCCTGAACCAATAGCGATTTCGGATTGATTAGTATTATATCCAATACCTTTCATATCGACCGTTTTACCTAATAATATATTAAAACGATCACGGTGATGCTGCTTGAAAATATTATCAAAAACATAATCTACAGATAATACAAAGGCAGAAATAATGGCGAGTAAAATACCGCTTAAAAGAATGTTTCGATCGACGGCCCGTCCTTTAAAATGTATGATTATTAAAACTCCCAAAGCAATTAAAATAACGGCGTAAGGTTCTAAAACGAGCGTTAATACAAATAATAAAATAGTAATAAAACCAGTCCAGACATACCATGAAGGCAATCCTTCTCTATAAAGGACAACAATAAAAATACTATATATTAAAGCACTTCCGGGATCGGGTTGAGGCAAAATTAGTAATACAGGTAAAAAAACAATAGCTAATGCCTGAACTTGCCTGTTTACATCTTTCAGGTTTATTTGTGTGTCACTTAAGTATTTTGCCAATGCTAATGATGTTGCAGCTTTTGCAAATTCAGAGGGCTGTAAAGTGAAACTTCCTATCGCGTACCAACATCTTTGACCGGCAATTGTTTTTCCAAAAAGAAATAAACCGGCTAATGATAATAGTGAAACTCCAAAAATGATGCTGGCATATTTTTCATAAAACTTTCCATCAACAAAAAGCACCACGAAAATCAAAGGAATTGTACATCCTATGAAAATTAGTTGTTTTTGATAAGTTCCTTCCGTTGATAATAGTGATGAAGAATAGATGTTTAGCCACCCTAATATCACTAACGAAATGTAGATAAAAACGCTTATCCAGTCAATGTTATTTTTTACACTTTGATTTTTCATTTGAAATAATCTTATTAGTTTTCTTTAATGGTGTCTACAGGAATATTTTTAATTTCTGCTTTTGGTTTAACGATTTTAGCTTTCATAACAGAATCTTTTGGAGTGGATTCAATTGCGCTGGCTTCCGTCATTCCTCCTAATTTTGCATATTCGCTTGCTAAACTCTTGTTGAGCACACGAATTTCTAAATCATTTCTTGTAATTTTCTTTCTTAGATATTTTTCAATCATTAAACTAGCAATTGGTCCAGCAACTGTAGCACCAAAACCTCCGTTTTCAATCATAATTGCGATAGCAATTTTAGGATTGTCTTTTGGAGCAAAAGCCACAAAAATAGAGTGATCTTTAAGTTTTGTCCTAACTCCGTCAATTTTAGCGTAGTTTTCAGCTGTTCCTGTTTTTCCACAAATATCAATACCTTCTACGCGAAGTGCATGTGCAGTTCCCATATTATAAACATCAAATAAACCGCTGATTACCGGAGGAAAATACTTTTTGTCAATTGTAGTTTCATGCTTGGTAGTAAATTTAGCGTCTATTTTTTTTCCTTCAATCTTTTTAATGATATGAGGTGTATAATAATAACCTTGATTGGCAACCGTAGCCATCATATTGGCCAACTGAATAGGTGTCATTAAAACCTCACCCTGACCAATAGCATTCGATACAATAGTTGTACTTCTCCAGCCACCGTTAGGATAGATTTTTTTATAGGTTTTAGATGTTGGTACATTTCCTTTTTTACCAATTGGTAAGTCATATCCCATAAACTGACCAAGTCCAAAACTTTTTACGTGATCGCTCCAAACATCAACTGCTTTACCCGGATTGTTATATTTGTTGATAGTCAACATATACGCCTGTGCAAAGTAGGTGTTACAGGAGTTATAAATTCCGTTATGTAATTGATGGGGACCAAAACCGTGACATTTCATAAAACGACCTCGACCGTAGCTAAATCCATGATGACACATAAAAGTAGTTTGCTCGTTAATTACACCTTCCTGCAAAGCCACTAAACCGGTTAAGATTTTAAATGGAGAACCTGGAGGATATTCTGCTAAAAGTCCTCTGTCGTATAATGGTTTTGCTATTGAATCGTGGTATAAAAGAGTGTAATTTTTAGATCTTTGTCTTCCAACAAGAATTCCCGGATCATAAGATGGCGCAGTAACTAATGCCAATATCTCACCTGTTTTAGGTTCTATGGCAACAATTCCTCCTCTTTTATTGATCATTAATTCCTCACCGTATTTTTGAAGTTCAGCATCAATTGTTAGATTAATGTCTTCTCCGGCTACGGCAATAGTATCGTATTTACCCTCTTTATAAGAGCCGATTTCTCTGTTGTATTTGTCTTTTTGAATGTATTTTACACCTTTTATACCGCGTAAAATTTCTTCATAACTTTGTTCAACTCCTTGTTGACCTATTAAATCCCCACTATTATAGTATGGGTTTTTAGCAATTAGTCCTTCGGTTACCTGAGTAATGAAACCAAAAATGTTAGCACCATAATCTACTTCATAATCACGAAGAGAACGTTTTTGGAAATAAAAACCTTCATATTTTCTGATTTTTTCCTGGAAAGCGGCAAATTCATTTTTGTTTAACTGAGATAAAAATACAGAAGGCAATCGCGGACTATAGACTTTAGCTTTTGCGATTCTTTTATCGTAGTCTTCTTTTGTAATGTTTAGTAAAGTACAGAATTCATTAACATTCAGGTTTTCCTTGATTTCTCTGGGGATAACCATAATATCATAAGAAGCCTGATTAGCAACTAGTAATTTGCCATTTCTATCGTAGATATAACCTCTTTCCGGATAGTCATACTGTTTCTTTATTGCGTTATTTTCTGATTTTAATTTAAAAGAATCATCTACAATTTGCAAATAAAATACCCTCATCACCAGCAAAGATGCTGCGATAATAATTAAAGAGGGCAGCAGTACTTTTCTCATCGTTTATTGGGCTTAATAAGGTAAATTATTATAATTGAGGTGATTATTGTAAATATAGAACTAAATAATGTTCGGAGTAAAATGTCCCAGATAAATTTGAATTCAAATGCCTCTAGTATGAATAGTACAATATGATGTAACACAACTGATACTAAAATAAATGAAAATCGTTCAGGGGTTAAAGATTCGTTTAGTTTGATAGTTTGGTATTCATAACTTAATCCAAATGAAAATTTAAAAATATAAGGTCTGTAATACGCCAGAATAACACATGCCGTGGCGTGAATTCCGCCGGAATTACAAAACATATCCATTGTTAATCCAAGCAAAAAGCTGGAAAATATTAAACCTGCTCTATTGCTGTTTACCGGATACAAAATAATGTACAAGATATATGGAAAGGGACTTATGTACCCTAAAAAATTCATATTATTGAAAATAACAACCTGAATTGTTAGTAACATAATAAATCGAAAAATATTGACTAACAAAGCGCTATTCATCTTTTTCCTTTTTTTCTAAATTAATAAGTTCATCTCTATCCTTACTCTTAATAATATATACGTGTCCTAAATTTGTCATGTCATTAAATAACTTAACATCTATAACGTAATAACTAGTACCTGTTTTAATGTATATTTTGTCGACTGTACCAATGTTAATTCCTTCAGGAAAAATCACAGATTGACCGCCGGTAACAATTGTATCGCCTTTTCTAATAGAAGCTAGTCTGGGAACATCCTCAAGCTGAACAACTCCGGTGCTCTTTCCGTTCCAGGTTAAAGAACCAAAATGATTGGATTTTTTTAATTTGGCATTAATGTGTGATTTCATATTCAAAATACTTATCACTGTTGAGTATCTTGGTGAAGTATTGTCAATTACGCCAATAATACCTAAGCTGTTGATAACACCCATATCTGGTTTTATGCCATCATTAGCGCCGGAATTTAATGTAATGTAATTTTCGTGTGTATTGTACGAGTTATGAATCACTTTTGAAACAATAATATCGGCAGGTTTTACTCCCTTAATGCTGTCTGGTAAAGGTGCTTTTGTGGTATCTTCTTTATTAAATAAAAGACTTTTTAATCTTGCGTTTTCAAGTACCAGTTCGTCATTTTCGGTTCTTAAATTCAAATATTCATTTACATGATTAATTTTTTCATAAACACCGCCGCTTAAAAAATTAGCGGAACTGATTACTCTGCTTTTATGAAAGGAATGAGATTGAATTGTGAGTGCCAACGAAATACCTAAAAGCAGCAAAAACAGCAATCGATTACTGTTTCTTATAATAAAATTAAAAATTTGCTGCATTTCTTGTTCGGTTATTTTGTTTCAGGATATGCTATTAAGTTTCAAATTTTATAAAAGTCAAATTCGATCAATTTGACTTTTATAAAAATATATTTGATTATGTGAATCTTATTTAATTAAGATACTTTTGAATTTTGCAATGTTTTTAAGTGCCATTCCTGTTCCACGAACTACAGCTCTTAACGGATCTTCGGCAATATATACCGGTAAATCTGTTTTTTGTGAAATACGTTTGTCAAGACCTCTTAACATAGATCCTCCACCGGCTAAATAAATACCAGTGTTGTAAATATCTGCAGCTAATTCTGGAGGAGTTTGAGATAACGTTTCCATTACAGCATCTTCAATACGCTGAATCGATTTGTCTAATGCTTTTGCAATTTCTCTATAAGAAACATCAACTTGTTTAGGTTTACCGGTAAGTAAATCTCTACCCTGAACTGACATATCTTCCGGAGGACCATCTAAATCTTCGATAGCAGCTCCAATTTGAATTTTTATTTTTTCAGCAGTACTTTCTCCCACAAAAAGATTGTGTTGAGTACGCATGTAATAAACAATATCATTTGTAAAAACGTCACCTGCAATTTTCACAGATTTGTCACATACAATTCCGCCTAAAGCGATAACTGCGATTTCAGTAGTACCACCACCAATATCAACAATCATGTTTCCTTTTGGCTGCATAATATCGATACCAATACCAATTGCTGCTGCCATTGGCTCATGAATTAAGTACACTTCTTTTCCGTTTACTCTTTCACAAGATTCTTTTACAGCTCTCATCTCCACTTCAGTAATACCAGACGGAATACATACTACCATGCGTAAAGCCGGAGTAAACATTCTTTTCTTCAAAGCCGGTATACTTTTGATGAACATGTTGATCATCTTTTCCGAAGCATCGAAATCGGCAATAACACCATCCTTCAAAGGCCTTATGGTTTTGATATTTTCATGCGTCTTACCTTGCATCATATTGGCTTCCTTACCAACAGCAATGATTTTGCCTGATATTCGATCACGTGCAACGATTGACGGACTATCAATAACAACTTTATCATTATGTATGATTAAAGTGTTTGCGGTACCAAGGTCTATCGCAATATCCTCGGTCATGAAATCAAAAAATCCCATAAGTTTTTTAGGGGTTTAAAATGTTATAAATTATTTTGAACAAAGTTAAACAAATTAATGTTTAAAATGACGTGTTCCTGTAAATACCATTGCAAGATTATTTTCGTTGCAATAATTTATGCTTAATTCGTCTTTTATTGAACCTCCGGGCTGAATTACTGCCGTAATTCCTGCATTTTTAGCTAATTCTACACAATCCGGAAACGGGAAAAATGCATCGCTCGCCATTGAAGCGCCGGTTAAATCAAATCCAAAAGCTTTTGCTTTATCTACAGCTTGTACTAAAGCGTCAACTCTTGATGTCTGACCTGTACCTGAGGAAATTAATGTTCCGTTTTTTGCAAAAACAATCGTGTTTGATTTTGTGTTTTTACAGATTTTAGATGCAAAAATTAAATCTTCTATTTCCTGAGCAGTAGGTTCAGTAATTGTAACGGTTTTTAAATGCTCTTTAGTATCTGTAATATTATTTCTGTCCTGAATTAACAAACCGTTAAGACATGTTCTCACTTGTCTTGAAGGTAATTCAACTTCATTTTGAACTAATATAATTCTGTTTTTCTTTTCTTGTAAAACTGCAATTGCGTCATCATCATAACTTGGAGCAATTACCACTTCACAAAATAATTTATTGATTTCCTGGGCAGTAGCTAAATCAATTTTAGTGTTTGCAATCAAAACTCCGCCAAAAGCAGAAGTTGGGTCACAAGCCAAAGCTGCTAAATAAGCTTCGCTGATTGTTTTTCTTGAAGCCAGACCACAAGCATTATTATGTTTTAAAATAGCAAAAGTTGGACCGTCAGTTTTGAACTCATTGATTAAGTTTACCGCCGCGTCAACATCTAAAAGGTTGTTGTATGACAATTCTTTTCCGTGAACTTTTTTGAACATAGCATCAAAATCTCCAAAAAAGAAACCTTTTTGATGCGGATTTTCTCCGTATCTTAAAATTTGTCCACCTTCAATACTTTCTTTATAAATCGTCTCGTCAGTGTTGAAATAATTAAAAATGGCACCATCGTAATGAGATGAAACGTGGAAAGCTTTTGTAGCAAGCAATCTTCTGTTTTCAAGAGTTGTTGCTCCGTTTTGCTCTGTAATTAAATCAAGAAGCAAGCTGTATTCGTTTACAGAAGCCACAATTACAGTGTCTTTGAAATTTTTTGCACCGGCACGGATTAATGAAATTCCGCCAATATCAATTTTTTCAATAATATCCTGTTCGCTCGCGCCTGAAGCAACCGTTTTTTCAAACGGATATAAATCAACAATAACCAAATCAATCTGAGGAATATCAAATTCCTTCATTTGTTGAACATCACCTTCGTTATCCTGACGGTTTAAGATTCCTCCAAAAATTTTAGGGTGTAACGTTTTTACTCTTCCTCCAAGAATTTCAGGAAATGAAGTAATATCTTCAACCGGAACTACAGGAATTCCAAGGTTTTTTATAAAATCTTCTGTTCCTCCAGTCGAATAAAGTGTTACGTTTTGTTCATGTAATTTTCGAACGATTGGCTCTAGTCCATCTTTCGAAAAAACAGATATTAATGCAGATTGTATTGTTTTAGTTGTGTTCATTGTGTAGTTATGATTTTCAGACTGCAAAAGTAGTTTTTTTAAATATTATTTTAAAGAAAATTAATGTAACATTATGCTAAATAAATCTACTTATGAGTAAGTTAACTTTTATTAGGTTTTTGATTTTAATTTATTGAATTTTACTTTACTGAAAAATACACATATATGCTGGTTTATCTAAGGTTATTAAAAGAAAGTTTTCGCTTTGCCATAAACGCTTTGCGAAATAATAAATTACGTACCTTATTGTCCCTGTTAGGGGTTACGATTGGAATTTTCTCAATTATTGCAGTTTTGGCAGCAGTAGATTCTTTAGATAGAAAAATTTCAAAAGACTTGAGCAGCTTAGATAAAAACACGATTTATTTAATGAAATACTGTTTCGGACCTTCTGAAATTCCGCAATGGAAAAGGGAACAGTTTCCCAATGTAAAATATGATGAATATGTCAGTTTAAAAAATTCATTAAATAATACGGATCAGGTCGCTTATCAGCTTTTTGTAAATCATGAAACCTTAAAATATGATTCAAAAACAGTTAGTGATGTGAATATTGTTCCTTCGTCAAGCGAAATGGTCGATATCGAAGGATTGAGTTTTGATAAAGGAAGATTTTACAATGAATCCGAATCAAATTCAGGAAGCGCCGTTATTGTTTTGGGATATGATATTGCCGAAGGACTTTTTGGAACAAGTGATCCCATCGGAAAAAATATTCGTCTATACGGACAGCGTTTTACAGTTATTGGTGTAATTAAAAAACAAGGTGCCGGATTTTTTGGAGATAGTAATGATACATCGGTTTATTTGCCAACAAATTTTTTACGCAGAATGTATGGCGACAGCGATTCGATGACTCCTGTAATTGTTTTAAAACCTGTAAAAGGTGTTGATATGGCTGCTTATAAAGCCGAAGTTGCTCAAAAACTTAGGGCAATTCGCGGGATGAAAGCGGGGGAGTCTGATAATTTCTTTATTAATGTACTTTCCGGATTTACTGATTTTGTCGATGGAATTCTGGGAAGTTTACGATTTGGAGGAATATTTATTAGTTTCTTCTCTTTCCTGGTTGGAGGTTTTGGTGTGGCCAATATTATGTTTGTTTCGGTAAAAGAACGTACTAATTTAATAGGTATTCAAAAATCATTAGGAGCAAAGAATCGATTTATATTGTTTCAGTTTTTGTTTGAAGCTGTTATACTTTGTTTAATTGGCGGAATTATTGGTTTAATAATTGTTTTTCTAATGTCTGTTCTGTTAACCAATTTATTAGATTTTGAATTTGTTTTAAGTCTCTGGAATGTAATTATTGGTGCAGGATTATCAATTTTGGTTGGAGTGATTTCGGGAATCTTACCTGCAATTTCCGCAGCAAAATTAGATCCGGTTGAAGCTATTAGAACCGGAATGTAAATCTAAAAAGTTAAAGTCATTTTTTAGAACTTCAAAGTTTGCTTTATTGTTCAATATTGTTGTAATTTTAATAGCTTAAATTAAAAAAATAATAATATGATACCAGTAAAAGCGTATGCAGCCTATGATGCCGAAAATCCTTTAAAACCTTATACGTTTGAACGAAAGGAAGTTGGTGCTCATCAGGTTCAAATAGATATTTTATACAGTGGTGTTTGTCACTCAGATATTCATACTGCAAAAGGTGATTGGGGACCTGTAAACTACCCGTTAGTTCCGGGACATGAAATTGTAGGTCGAATTGTTGCTGTTGGTAGCGAAGTATCTAAATTTAAAGTTGGAGAATTAGCAGGAGTAGGTTGTTTTGTTGATTCATGCAGAGTTTGTCCAAGTTGTCAATCTGGCGAAGAGCAATTTTGTGATGAAGGAATGACAGGAACGTACAACAGTGTTGAAAGAGGAACTGATATTCCAACTCGCGGAGGATATTCTACCAGTATAATTGTTGACGAAAGTTACACACTTCATGTTTCTGAAAAATTAGACATCAAAGGAGTTGCTCCATTATTATGTGCCGGAATTACTACTTATTCACCTTTAAAATATTTAAAAGTAGGTAAAGGTCATAAAGTTGGAGTTTTAGGACTTGGAGGTTTAGGGCATATGGCAGTTAAATTTGCAGTTGCTTTTGGTGCCGAAGTTACAATGTTAAGTCATTCTCCATCAAAAGAAGCTGATGCTAAAAAATTAGGAGCGCATCATTTTGCACTGACTTCAAATCCTGAAACTATGGAATCTTTAGCAAATAGTTTTGACTTTATCCTGAATACTGTTTCGGCAAAACACGATCATAACGCTTACCTGAATTTACTAACCACAAACGGAACCATGATTGTAGTTGGAGCTCCGCCGGCACCGGCTGAAATTCCTGTTTTTACTTTAATCATGAAAAGAAGAAGTATTATAGGAAGTTTAATTGGCGGAATCAAAGAAACTCAGGAAATGTTAGATTACTGTGCAGAACATAATATTACATCAGATGTTGAAATAATAGATATGTCGTACATTAACGAAGCTTACGATCGTATGAATAAAAGCGATGTAAAATACCGTTTTGTAATTGATATGGCTTCGCTTAAATAGGTTTTCTTTAAGGTTCAAAGTTGCAGAGGTTCAAAGGCTCAAAGGTTTTTAATCTAATATAAAGTTTCGGAGGAACGATTTATATTGTAGGGACGGATTTTAATCCATTCTTCGCAATCCATCGCAATTATCGCAATATTGCCATTTCTAGCAACAATATGTATTGTAGAGACGGAATTTATTCCGTTGAAATTGGGTTGAAATTCCACAATATATATCTAAGCTTTTAGTTGAATTGCCTCCAGCTTTAGCTGGAGATTTAAATGCAGACAAAGAACAGGCTTTAGCCAAATAATACTCGGAAAGAAAATCTATTATATAAAAAAATCCTGAGAAAATATTTCTCAGGATTTTTTTTGCAATCAATATATCTTTTCAGAATCTTATTTTTCTCTTAGCAATTTTTCTAAATACTCAACTTTTTCTTTTTCTGTTTGAATCATACGCTCGTAAAGTTCAATTACTTTATCCAATGGATTGAATGAACAATTAACAGGATTATTTATTCCATTAGCAGTGCTATTGTCATAAAAGCTATTAAAATAATTAATCATATTTTCTTCGGTAAAATTTTTTATAGCTTCAACACTTACTCCAAGTGCTTGAGCTACTTCTAAAAGCCTTTCATCTTCTATAGTTTCGCTGTTTTCTATTGCAGATATAGTTTGTTGAGATATTCCTAAAGCTTGTGCCAATGCTTCTTGCTTCATGTCTTTCAGTTCACGAATACGGCTAATTTTTCGCCCTATATGATTTGGTTTTGTTGCTGTGCTCATAATTCAAAGATATTTATATTTCTTTAAAAAAAATAGGTTTTGGTAAAAAACAAGTCAAATTATGTTTGATACATTTTTCGTGTAAAACTATTCTAAAATTTGATACCGAAACAAAAGTACACTTTTTCTTATAGCAATTAATTGTTTGAGATTATAAAATAATAGGTTCAGAAAATTCCGTAGGAATGAAATGTTTGTAACAAAGTCCCTCTAGCTAAGAGATCATTTCGTTACTATTCAAACCGGACGCGTTCAGAAGTTCCGGAGGAACGACATATTTATAGAATAAAAAAAATCCCATTTGCCGTAGCAAATAGGATTTTATATGTTTTAGAAGTTTGAAAACTATCTAATTGTATTGTTTTGAATCAAATCAATATATAAGTTAATCTTATCTTTCAATTCTTTTCTTGGTGTGATAAAGTCAAGGAAACCGTGCTCTAAAAGAAATTCAGCGGTTTGAAAACCTTCAGGTAAATCTTTTCCTGTAGTGTCACGAACAACACGAGGACCAGCAAAACCAATCAAAGCACCTGGCTCAGAGATATTGATATCTCCTAACATGGCGTATGATGCAGTTGTTCCTCCGGTAGTTGGATCTGTACATAATGAGATGTAAGGTAAACCAGCTTCGGCAAGTTGCGCCAGTTTTACAGATGTTTTAGCTAATTGCATTAACGAATAAGCCGCTTCCATCATACGGGCACCACCAGATTTAGAGATCATTACAAATGGTAATTTGTTTTTAATCGCGTGATTAATACCTCTTGCAATTTTTTCTCCAACAACAGCTCCCATAGATCCACCAATAAAGGCAAAATCCATACAACAAATAACAAGTTCTTTTCCTTTAGATTTTCCCACTCCGGTACGCACAGCGTCTTTAAGGTGAGTTTTCTCCATTACATCTTTCAATCTTTCTGCATATTTTTTTGTGTCCACAAAATGCAAAGGATCTTTTGATGTCATGTTTTTATCTAATTCAACAAATTCGTTATTGTCAAATAAAATTTCAAAATAGGTTGCGCTTCCAATTCTAACGTGAAAATCATCTTCGGGACTAACAAATAAGTTTCTGGCTAATTCGTCAGCGTCAATAATTTTTCCGGTAGGAGATTTGTACCACAATCCTTTCGGAACGTCCATCTTATCTTCTGTAGCGGTCGTAATCCCTTTTTCCTGTCTTTTAAACCAAGCCATATTTATTAATTTTGTTGTTTCAGGTTTCAAGTTTCAAGTTGTGGAACTTGAAACCTGAAACTTTAAACTTTTACTTATAGTGTATTCACATTGTTCAAGTCTGCAAAAGCTTGTTCAAGTCTTGTGTTGAATGTCACTTCACTTTCACGTACCCATTTTCTTGGGTCATAATATTTTTTGTTAGGAACCTCAGAACCTTCAGGGTTACCAATTTGTGTTTTTAAATAGTCAATGTTTTTAACCATATAATCACGAATTCCTTCCGTATATGCAAATTGTAAATCGGTATCAATGTTCATTTTGATAACTCCGTAGCTAATTCCTTCTCTGATTTCTTCAAGTGTAGAACCTGAACCTCCGTGAAAAACGAAATCTACTGGGTTAGGACCAGTTTTGAATTTGTTTTGAACGAAATCCTGAGAATTTTTTAAGATTTTTGGAGTCAATTTTACGTTTCCTGGTTTGTAAACACCGTGAACGTTTCCAAAAGCTGCTGCAATTGTAAATTTAGGGCTTATTTTAGATAATTCTTCATAAGCATACGCAACTTCTTCTGGTTGAGTATATAATTTTGAGCTATCAACATCAGAGTTGTCAACACCATCTTCTTCACCACCTGTAATACCAAGTTCGATCTCTAATGTCATTCCCATTTTGCTCATTCTGGCTAAATATTCTTTACAGATCTCGATGTTTTCTTCGATTGGCTCCTCAGACAAATCGATCATGTGAGAACTGAATAATGGTTTTCCTGTTTCTGCAAAATGTTTTTCAGAAGCATCTAATAAACCATCAATCCAAGGCAATAATTTTTTTGCACAGTGGTCAGTATGTAAAATTACAGTTGCACCGTAAGCTTCTGCCAAGGTATGAATGTGTAGTGCTCCCGCAATTCCTCCAGCGATAGCTGATTTTTCGTTAGCATTAGATAATCCTTTTCCAGCGTTGAATTGAGCTCCTCCGTTAGAAAATTGAATGATAACCGGTGCATTTAGTTTTGCTGCAGTTTCAAGAACTCCGTTGATTGTGCTTGAACCAGTAACATTTACTGCTGGTAAAGCAAAACCTTTTTCTTTCGCATAATTAAAAATCTCCTGTACTTGATCTCCTGTAGCTACTCCCGGTTTGATATTGTGTGCCATTGTAATTTTTTTTAGTTGTTTTTAGTTTTTAGGTTGCAAAAATAAGAATTAATTAGCATTAGAAAGGATAATTTATTCCAAAATTTAAAACCGAGTGCCCAAAATTGTATTCTTTGAACCATCGATCTCCCTTCTCATGTGCTGGATTATAAGTCTTAAACCCTAAATCTAACCGAATAACAAAAAAGCTTAAATCGTAACGTAAACCAAATCCTGAACCTAAAGCAATTTCAGCTAAATCGTTTAAGTTGTTGAATTTTGCCTTATCGTCAATTACATTATCCATCACATTCCAGATATTTCCGGCGTCTGCAAAGATCGCTCCTTTGACATCGCCAAAAACTTTAAATCTAAATTCGGCACTCATTGCAATCTTCATATTTGCCTCATTAAAATCATTTACGGCGTTCGTACTTCCGGGACCTAAAGCATAAGGCTGCCATGCACGGTTGTCATTTGAACCTCCGGAATAATAACTTCGTGAAAACGGAATATAATTTGAATTCCCAAATGGAATCGCTATTCCAAAAAAGCTTCTTACTGCCAATACCTGCTCTTTTCCAAAGTCCCAGTGTTTGATATAATCAAATTCGGTTTTGATATATTCTGAATATTCTAAATTGAATATGTCATAGTTTCCATTAGAATTTTTAGGAAGATTTCCTATGCTTGAAATAGCTGAAAGTAAAGTACCTGCAGATTCAATTTTAGTTTTAAACTGATAAAAAGTATTATCGGCAAGATCTTTTTTTGTTGTTTTGGTAAACGTGTAACTTGTCGCTAAGATAAAGTCATTTTCAGTCAAACGAACCCTTCTTTCCTCGATGCTTTCTACATCTTTATATTCGGCTCTGTCAGGCGTTAAAGCAGTTTGTCCGTTCAATACTTCTTTAGTAAAATCAGTAGTTCCCTTTGTAATAATTAAATTGCCATTAGTATCAAGATTAGTAGCATCTGTATTATACGTTTCTGCAATATTGTTTAATTCATTATAAGATGAAGTATAAACTCTAAAATAATTACCCGGATTTAAATTACGTACAAATTGAGCATTAAGCAATTCAAGTTTTGCCGTATTGTTTCGTTTAGGCGACCAGTTGTAAGCAATTCCTCCTGTAAAATTTTCCTTATCTAAACCAATATTCCTTTGTTTGGAGAAACCTCCAGCAATACTTGTAGAGGGAATCATCCTTTTCGGAATAATTTTTTCAGTTCCAAAAGGCAGTAGAATCCTCGGGAAATTCAGTTTTAAATCTACACCGTATTCTGAAACATTAAAGAAATTATTATTAGGATTCGCCATATCTTTCGACGATCCAATGTTTAAACGAGTAGAAATCTCAAGAGTTTCGGCTCTGTTAAACACGTTTCGGATAGTTTCAGAAATACTTGCGCCAATTCCAAAATCCTGAATATTTGAGTGTGTGACATCAAAAGAAGCTCCAAAACTATATTTTTTTCTTGGAGTCAGGTAAACGTTTGCAATTAACGATTGTGCTGTTGAGTCGCGCTTATCAACTTCATATTGAATAGAAGGATAATTAAAGATCTTTAAATTGTTTAAGTATCTTGACGAAAGCGTTGTTCTGGTGTCAGAAAAAGTACTTCCTTTATTTATGAAAATAGCATCGGTAATAGCGCGAGGCTTATATTTTAGTTTTTTATAGCTGTATAAGTTGAAGTTGTTGTAAGTTGTACTATCGTTTACTTTAGTTTTTGAATTTGCAGGAGAATAGTCTGTATAAATATTAACGTCGCTGATTTTATACAATTTAAAAGGTTCGGTTCTGCTTGAATCTCTTTCCTGAATATTGTTATTGTTAATAATCAGCGTTACATCGGCTTTGTTTTTTTTGCCAATTGTATCAATGTCAAAAGTAACATAAGTAGGCTGGAAAAAGTAAGCACCGTGATTTCTGAAATAAGTAGTAAGACGATTTTTTTCCTCTTCAAAATCAGCAGTTTTATATTGTTTGCCGGATTTTAAAAACGAAGGTTCATTATTAGTTCTATACAATGAATCCAGCGCAGGAGTCTTGATATTAGTTTTAATAGTGTCTAAAGTATATGCTGGACCAGTAGTGATAAGATAATTTATTTTAGCTTTTTTTGTGGCAACGCTATCAATACTATAATCTGTTGCAACATTAAAATAACCATTATTAAAATAATAGAATTTTAAACGTAACAGAGATTTTTTTGTTTTTGCAGTATCGATAATTACAGGAGGTTCCCCCGTATTTTTTAAAAATTCGTTAAGGCCTTTATTTAAAAAAGATTGCCCAAGTCTGTCTACTTGTTTTGCTGACAATAATTTAGACTGGCGTTCATAAAGTCCGGGATGATTCTTAAATTTAGCCTGATAAGTAGAGTCAGGATTTAAATTGGCTAAATTGTATAAATTTAAGCGTAAACGATATCCCAGTAATGTTCCATTTGGTTTTTGGTACATCTGGTTTGAGGCAATTTCATCATTGGTTGCCTTGCCATTTACAAGAATAGTGTTTTTTACAAGAAGGTTTTTTCCATCGGGAACTCTTTTTACAGCATTACAACCGCAAATAAATGTTGCTATTAGAATAAATGCTGTTATTTTTGTGGAATTCTTTTTCAAGTGTTTTTAAATATTTAATTCAAAAGTACATTATTTTATGGTTAGTAAAAACCAAATAAAACTTATCTCAGGTTTACATCAAAAAAAGCAACGTTTTGCAAATCAATTATTTTTTGCCGAAGGAGTAAAAGTAATTCAAGAATTGTTATTATCCAATTTTGAATTAGAGCATTTATACACGACTCAAAATGATTTTGAAGAAGTTCAATCTTCAAAACGTACTATGATTTATGAGCAGGACCTTAAAAAAATAAGTGCATTATCAACTCCAAATTCATGTTTGGCGGTTTTTAAAATCCCAACCGAAAATAAAATAATAAATTCAGGTTTGATCTTGGCTTTAGACGACATTCGTGATCCCGGAAATTTAGGCACTATTTTGCGTCTTTGTGACTGGTTTGGTATCAAGCAAATTATTTGTTCAAAAGAAACCGTCGATATTTATAATCCAAAAGTAGTTCAGGCAACAATGGGTTCTATTGCGAGAGTAAATGTGAATTATGTTGATTTGAAAACATTTATTGCAGAAACGAGTCTTCCTGTTTTTGGAACTTTTATGGATGGCGAGAATGTTTATCAATCAAGTCTGCCTCAAAACGGCATCATTATTATGGGTAATGAAGCCAATGGGATTTCAGAAGAGATTGAAAAAACGGTTACCAGCCGACTCACAATTCCAAGATTTGGAGAGCTTCAAAAAACCGAAAGTTTAAATGTAGCTACCGCAACTGCAATTATTCTTAGTGAATTTAAACGAAATAGTTAAGAATTTGTTTTAATGAAAAGTAAAATTAATTAAAATCGCTCTTGATTTCATAGAGTCAATATTTCCGGTCCATGGACTTGGGCCGTTTGCAGGATTATCACGAATTAATTCATCAGTAATACCAAACATACCTCTAATAGAAGGAGAGAAAATAAAGTATTCAGAGAAAAGATCTATTCCAAAACCAAGCTCATAAGCAGCAGTCCATTGTTTAACCCTGAATTTGCCTTCAAAATTGTCGTCTTTTGATTTAGAATTGCTCGATAAATTTAATGTAGTAGACATTCCTCCAACTAAATAAGGACGAATGTTTCCGGTACGTAAAGCTGAGAATTTTAATAAAAGAGGAAAGTGGATATAGGTACTGTTTACTTCTCTGAAATAATCTTTTTCTAAAGGTAAATTCGGATAATATAAATCACGTTTTGTATAGTATAAACCTGGCTCAAAACGTAAATTAATATATTCCTGCAATCTTAAATCTGCTACAACACCAACGTTAAAACCCGTAGTTTTTTTTACCTGAATATCCGGAGCAGGATTTTTATAGTCAAATTTAAAATCGAAACTATTAAATCCTAAGTAATACCCAAAATACAGGCGTTGTTTTTGCCAGTTTTCAAGATTTATAATGGGATCTTTACTAAACATGCTTTTAGCAAATTGAGAATATCCTTGTGTCGTTAAGACTAATAAAAGTAAGACTACAGTTTTTTTCATACTATTTTTTAGATGCAGAATAAATGGTTGCAACCCCAAAAGTTTGAGGCATAGCTACAACATCTATAAACCCAATTTTTCTCAAAATATTGTTCAGAGCTTCTCCATATGGAAAAACAGCAGCAGATTCAGACAAATATCCGTAAGCAGAATTGTCTTTAGAAAACAATTTTCCAATGATTGGAAGTATGTTTTTGCTGTAAAATTTATATCCTTGTTTATAAGGTGTTTTGTCAGGAACCGAAGTTTCTAAGATTACAAAAACACCATTTGGTTTTAAAACTCTCAAAATTTCAGCAAAACCTTTCTCCAGATTTTCGAAATTTCTAACGCCAAAACCAACAGTAATAGCATCAAAATAATTATCCTCAAAAGGTATGTTTTCAGAATCGCCCAAAACCATATCAATCACATTCGACAATTTTTTGTCTTCAATTTTCTTTTTTCCAACTTCCAGCATTCCTGCAGAAATATCCAGACCAATTATTTTCTCGGCATTTGTTTGCGTCATTAATATGGCTAAATCACCAGTTCCAGTTGCAATATCAAGAATGATTTTTGGTTTTTTATCCGAAACTATTTTTAATACTTTTTTTCGCCATTTAATATCAATTCCAAATGAAATGACACGGTTTAAATTGTCGTAGTTCCCAGAGATGTTATCAAACATTTGGGCAACCTGCTCTTTTTTACCTAAAGAAGAGTCTTTATATGGAGTTATTTTTTCAGACATTTTTTTTATTTACGCAAATATAATACAATCTGACTTAACTGTAATTGAGTTTTTTAATTTGTAAAATCAAATATTTGAGATCAAAGCCCGTAATAGGCTTTTGTTATTTAATTTTTGGCTATCCCTAAAACAGGGTATTTTTAAAAAATCCCTAAAACACGGTATTGTGCACTGCAGATTTTATACCCAACTTTGCTTCAGTTAAAAGATAAAATTTTAATGATTGATAGTAAATAAATGACTTGAATCAGATGAATGCTTTTTTTGCACTGGTAATTCATTTGTTCTTGTAAGTAGTTTTGAAAGTGTTGTTCTTGGGGTCAATACTCTTTTTAAAGTGCGAAGTACGTTCTTAGGATTAAATTTGTTTTTGGAAATTTTAATTTTCTTGCCTTTAATATCTTAGTGGTATTTGTTATTAAAGGCACTTTTGAGACCAGTTCTCAATATATTAAATGTTTATTATTTCAGATGTTTTAATATCTGTAATTTTTGTTACCAAAACTATTACTCGAATGAGTCAGATCTAAAAATCAATCGTTTTAAAAAACATCCTCCACAAGAGGGTGTTTTTTTATTTTTTAATGTATGTTTCGTAAGTATAATCATAAAGATGTTTTTCATCTTTAAAATTCTCTTCACTTTCTACCAGTTGCCATTCGTCATTATTGATTTCAGGAAAAAAAGCATCTGCTTCAAAAGTATGGTGAACTTTTGTAATTTCTATAATGTCTGTATAAGGTAAAGCCAGATTATAAATTTCACCTCCGCCTATAATATAGGAATCCTCATTTTGAGGACATACGGTAATTGCTTTTTCAATGCTTTCTACAACAATACAACCTTCAGGATTATAATCTTTTTGACGTGTTATAACAACATGAACCCTATTTGGAAGTGGTTTTGGGAAGCTTTCAAAAGTTTTTCTTCCCATAATAATATGATGGTTTGTAGTAAGCGATTTGAATCTTTTAAAATCATTAGGCAAATGCCAGACTAATTCATTGTTTTTTCCAAGTGCGTTATTTTCGGCAACAGCCGCTATCATTATAATCATGGTATTATAAAGCTAAATTTTATTTTCGGAATCCTCATTTATTCGGGATTCTAATTGAGTAATTCTTTTTTGCTGTAACCCCACAAGACGGTCAATTTGTTCTCTTTCCCACTTTTTATTCATGAATCGATCTGTGATGTAGACCTTTATAAAATGCATGATAAAAATAAAAAACCATATTGTAATCCCCCAAATACACCAGTTTTGATCTGTGTTAGCACCAAAACCAAAAAATCTGTTAGCAATGAATATAAATAAACTTCCTAGTAGAAAAAGAACAAAATGAAAATACAGGATCTTTTTTTGTCTAAGTCTTCTTCTGGCGTATTCGTATTGTTCGTGCACTTCTTTTTCCATAAGATATAAATGAGGTCATAAAGTTAAAATTTATTTTGTAACCACCCTATTTAGATTGTAGAATATTTCTGCTAAAATGAGCGGTGAGTTTGAAATTCAAAATTTAATATGGGTTTAATTATAGATAAAGCGAAAAAAATATTGGGTTTTTGATATTATCATAAATCGGTTGTGAAGGTATCAAAAGTTCGTGCGAATTTGTTTAATTTAGTATAAAAATCTAAATATTAAATAGTTATGTCTTTAAAGAAGCAATTTATTAAAACGAAGCCGGTGTGTAAAGTAACATTTTCAATAGATGCTAAAGATGCAAGTTCGGCAGCGGTTGTTGGTGATTTTAACAACTGGAATGTTGAAGAGGGAACTTTGAGTAAGTTGAAAAACGGAACTTTTAAAGCAACTTATGATTTAGTTAAAGATGCAATTTACGAGTTCAAATACGTAATTGACGGTAGTTATGTTAACGATCCCGAAGCAGATTCATATAAATGGAATGATTATGCCGGAAGTGAAAATAGTGTATTAGTAGTATAATTTAAACACGAATTTCCCGAATTTTCAAAAATTTTAACTGTTAAATTAGTTTGCGTAATTAATTTCACGAGCGAAGTAGTGGCAATTTGTGAAATTCGTGTTTGTTTTTATAGTTATGTCAAGACAGCTTTACAAATAATAATTTTATTTATACGGCAACACTTCCTTTTATACCAGCGTGTGGTTCATAATCTAAAAGTGTAAAGTCATTAAAGTCAAAATCAAAAATATTTTTAATTTCAGGATTCAAAATCATTTTTGGTAATGGTTTAGGATCGCGGGTTAACTGCAACTCTAATTGTTCAAAATGATTATTGTAGATATGTGCATCGCCAAAAGTGTGAATAAATTCACCATATTCTAAATCGCAAACTTGAGCAACCATCATGGTTAACAATGCATAAGAAGCAATATTAAAAGGCACTCCTAAAAATATATCAGCACTTCGCTGATACAACTGACAAGATAATTTTCCTTTTGTTTCGCCTTTTTCAAGATCAGGACTTGATACATAAAACTGAAAAAATGCGTGGCAAGGAGGTAAAGCAGCTTTATTATTGGCTACATTTTCTTCAAATGATTTTTTAGTATCTGGTAAAACCGAAGGATTCCACGCTGAAACCAACATTCTGCGGCTGTTTGGATTTGTTTTTAGTTCCGTAATCAATTCAGAGATCTGATCAATTTCTTCGCTATTCCAATTGCGCCATTGGTGCCCGTAAACAGGACCTAAATCGCCATTAGAATCTGCCCATGCATCCCAGATTTTCACTCCGTTTTCCTGAAGGTATTTTATATTCGTATCACCTTTTAAAAACCAAAGCAATTCGTAAATGATTGATTTTAAATGTAATTTTTTAGTTGTGACCATTGGGAAACCTTCACTTAAATCAAAACGCATCTGGTAACCAAAAACACTTTTAGTTCCCGTTCCTGTTCTGTCTCCTTTTTGACAACCGTTTTCTAAAACGTGTTGTACTAAATCTAGGTATTGCTTCATGATTTGGTTTATTCGGTTATTCGTTATTTGTTTTAATCGGTTAAACGAATAAACAAATTCACGATTAACAATAAGAATTTATCTTTTTGAGATTTCGTCTCTGATTTTTGCTGCTTTTTCATAATCTTCCTGAGAAACTGCCTGATCTAAAAGTTCATTTAGTTCCTGTAAACTATGTTTTGCATAAACATCTCCGGATTGATTGCTTTCTTCTTCATGTCCAAAAGTTTCAGGATTAGAAAGCACATCATCAATTTCCTGAGAACCCTGATCCGCTTCTGCAGTATTTGATTTTAAATAAATACCGGCTTTGTCCAGGATATTTTTATAAGTAAAAATTGGAGCATTGAAACGTAATGCCAATGCAATTGCATCAGAAGTTCTTGCATCGATAATTTCTTCGATTTTGTCTCTTTCACAGATCAAACTGGAATAAAAAACGCCATCAACCAATTTGTGAATAATCACTTGTTTAACGACAATGTCAAATCTTTCAGCGAAGTTTTTGAATAAATCATGCGTTAATGGGCGAGGAGGTTTGATTTCTTTTTCTAAAGCAATAGCAATCGATTGGGCTTCAAAAGCGCCAATAACTATTGGTAATTTTCTTTCGCCATCAACTTCGTTCAAAATTAAGGCATAAGCGCCATTTTGAGTTTGACTGTATGAAATTCCTTTTATAGATAATTTTACTAGACTCATATATGTGGGTAAAAAGGGCAATTAATGCCTCATTTTAATACTTTTATTGATTGAAAAATAAAGGTGCAATTTTAATCAAAAAATATGGAACAAAAAAGCTACCTAAAACAAAGATACGATTATCTTGTTTTTAGGCAGCTATATTTTTATAGAGAATTTTAAATTAAGAATGCTGTGCTTTAAAAGCTTTTAATTTCTCTGTTAATTCTGGAATAATTGTAAATGCATCTCCAACAATACCATAATCAGCCACTTTAAAGAAAGGAGCTTCAGGATCGCTATTGATTACTACTTTTACTTTTGATGAGTTGATACCAGCAATATGTTGGATAGCTCCGGAAATCCCGATAGCGATATACAAGTTAGTAGCAACAGGTTTTCCTGTTTGTCCAACGTGTTCGCTGTGAGGTCTCCATCCTAAATCTGAAACTGGTTTAGAACAAGCAGTTGCAGCGCCTAAAACAGCAGCAAGATCTTCAACTAATCCCCAGTTTTCAGGACCTTTTAATCCACGTCCGCCAGAAACTACGATATCAGCATCAGCAATAGAAACTTTTCCACTTACTTTTTCTACAGATTCTACTTTTACTCCAAAGTCATTGTCTCCAATTGTTGGATTAAAATCTTCTTCAGTCGCAGATCCTGCACTTTCGAAAATTCCATAAGAGTTTTTAGCCAATCCAAGAACTTTTACATCTGTACTGATTTCTGTAATATTGAAAGCTTTATTTGAAAAAGCATTTCTTTTTACCTGAAAAGGTGAAGTGCTAACCGGTAATCCAACAACATTTGATGCGAAACCAGCATTTAATGCTACTGCAACTAAAGATGAAAGATAAATACTGTCTGTAGTTGAAGAGAGTAAAACTACTTTTGTTCCTTCTTTTTCTGCGGCTTGTTTGATAACATCGGCATAAGCCTTAGCTGTAAAACCGGCTAATTTATCATTAGTTACTTTTAATACTTTATCAACTCCGTATTTACCTAATTCGCTAACGTCACTTGTGTTTATCGTTAAAGCAGTTACGGTTGTTCCTAAAGATTCTGCTACTTTTTTAGCGTAAGAAGCTAATTCAAAAGCAACTTTTTTAAATTTTCCTTCTGCAGATTCTGCATATATTAATATTGACATGATTTTTTTGTTTAAAGGTTATTAGTTTCAGGTTTCAGGTTTCAAGTTTTAAACTGAAGTCTGAAAACTGCGACTGAAAACTGTTTACTAGATTACTTTCGCTTCGTTGTGTAATAAATTGATTAACTCATCTAAATTATCAGGAGAAATTAATTTCACTGCTGATTTTGGAGCTGGTTTTTCAAATTTCACTGCTTTTGTATTTACAGGAGCGTCAACAGGCTCAAGAATCGTAAGTGCTTTAGTTCTTGCAGTCATAATTCCTCTCATGTTTGGGATACGAAGGTCTTTTTCTTCAACAAGACCTTTTTGTCCACCTATGATTAAAGGCAAAGTAGTACTTACAGTTTCTTTCCCGCCATCAATTTCACGAACCGCTTTTACGTTGTTTCCATCAACAGTAACACTTGTACAAGAGTTTAAGAAGTTAGAACCTAAAATTCCTGCGATCATTCCGGGAACCATTCCACCATTATAGTCTAATGATTCTTTTCCTGCGATTACTAAATCATAACCACCATTTTTAATTACTTCAGCCAATTGTTTTGCAACAAAAAACCCATCAGTAGGAGTCGCATTTATACGAATTGCTTCGTTTGCACCAATTGCCAATGCTTTACGCAAAGTAGGTTCAGTATCAGGTCCGCCCACATTTACTACAGTTACAGTAGCGCCTTGTTGCTCCTGAAACCAAATGGCACGTGTTAAACCAAACTCGTCATTAGGGTTAATTACATATTGAACACCATTGGTATCGAATTCTGAGTCACCATTGGAGAAGTTGATTTTTGAAGTAGTATCAGGCACGTGGCTGATGCAAACTAATATTTTCATAAGTATATATTTTATAGTTCTAAAAATTCATTGTCACAAATTTAGAATATTATTTGGAATAATTATACTATGCATGCATAATATTTTTAAAAACTATTACGATTTCGAAGATTATGAAATTAATAGCTGTTATTACTATAACGTGAAAGATATAATTTATGCATTTCTATTGATTCTTAGCAATTTCGCAAAGTACCAGGTTCAAACAACTGTTAAAGACAGCTTGCTTTATACTGCTTTTTGAATTGTTGCGTTTTTAGGGAATAATTTTATGAAAACACTATTGAACAAAAACAGATGATATTGTTTGAAAGTATTTATGAACGAAATAACTGCAATTATATCGATTTCGTAAATGTCATAATAATTTTTAAAAAGTTAAAAGCGCACGAGCAGAAGAAGATCGTGTGATTTTAAATTCAATTTATGCTTTTAAGTTATTTAAAATAATTATTTTTGCTCTTCAGAAAATTCAACATACAATATAAATATGAGAACAATACAATTTAGAGAGGCCATTTGCGAAGCGATGAGCGAAGAAATGCGTCACGATGAATCCATATATTTAATGGGCGAAGAAGTTGCAGAATATAACGGAGCATACAAAGCTTCAAAAGGAATGCTTGCTGAGTTTGGCGAAAAAAGAGTAATCGATACTCCAATTGCTGAGCTTGGATTTACAGGAATTGCAGTAGGATCAGCTATGAACGGTTGTCGTCCTATTGTGGAGTATATGACATTCAACTTCTGTTTAGTAGGTATTGATCAAATTATAAATAACGCTGCTAAAATGCGTCAAATGACTGGAGGACAGTTTAATGTGCCTATCGTTTTTCGTGGACCAACTGCTTCGGCAGGTCAATTAGGAGCTACTCACTCACAAGCTTTAGAAAACTGGTTTGCTAATACTCCGGGTCTTAAAGTTGTTGTGCCTTCAACTCCTTATGATGCAAAAGGACTTTTAAAATCTGCAATTCGTGATAATGATCCTGTAATTTTTATGGAATCAGAGCAAATGTATGGTGACAAAGGTGAAGTGCCGGATGGAGAATACACAATTCCGTTAGGAGTTGCTGATATTAAACGTGAAGGAACTGATGTAACGATTGTGTCTTTTGGTAAAATTATCAAAGAAGCTTTTATTGCTGCTGATGAATTAGCTAAAGAAGGAATTTCTTGTGAGATTATTGACTTAAGAACAGTTCGTCCTATGGATAAAGATGCTATTCTTAAATCTGTTAAAAAAACAAACCGTTTAGTAATTTTAGAAGAAGCCTGGCCATTTGCAAGTATTTCATCTGAAATTACCTATATCGTTCAGGAACAAGCTTTTGATTTTCTTGATGCGCCAATTCAACGTATTACAACTGCAGATACTCCTGCGCCGTACTCTCCAGTATTATTAAAAGACTGGTTGCCAAATGCAGGTGATGTAGTAAAAGCAGTTAAAAAAGTGTTATACAAATAATACACATTTAAAATACTCACAAAACTTCATCATTCATAGTTAATCGATGAAGTTTTTTTTTGCCCAGCCAATGAAAAGAATAATTTTACTCAGCCTGTTTTTTGTATTCGCATTTGCGGCTATTGCTACTGCACAAACGAAAGTGAGTGGAATTGTTTTGGATAAATCGAATCAGCCTGTTCCTTTTGCCAATGTTGTTTTTAAAGGTTCAAACACAGGAATAGTTTCTAATGAAGACGGTAGGTTTTACTTAGAATCTCCAACAACATATACCGCTTTATTAATTACTTCAGCAGGATTTTCAGATAGGGAAGTAACCTTGGAAAAAGCGGTGAATTATGATTTCAAAATAGTTTTAAGCGAAGCTGAAACATTAAACGAAGTTGTAATTTTTACCGGAAAAACTTCTAAAAAAAATAATCCGGCATTAGATATATTGAGAAAAATTTGGGAACGTAAACGTAAAAACGGTTTGTACCAGTTCAATCAGTATCAAATGCAAAAGTACGAGAAAGTGGAGTTTGATATGAACACAATCGACAGTGCTTTTATGAAAAACAAACTCTTTAAAGGAATGGAGTTTGTGTTTCAACACGTTGATACGTCAGATATTACAGGAAAAACGTATTTGCCGATTTTTATCAACGAATCTTTATATGATGTTTACGGAGATAATAAATTAAAGAAAACAAAAGAAAATATTACCGGAAGTAAAACCTCTGGTTTCAACGGAAATCAACAGATTTTATCATTTGTAAAAGATCTTTATTCAGATTATAATATTTACGACAATCACCTTAAATTTTTTGACAAGAGTTTTACAAGCCCGCTTTCAAAAACCGGAATTGACGTTTATAATTATGTATTGAAAGACAGTGCTTACATTGACAAAAAATGGTGTTATAATATTGTATTTTATCCAAGACGTAAAAACGAATTGACTTTTAAAGGAGATTTTTGGGTAAATGATACCACTTTTGCCATCAAAAAAATTAATATGGCAGTTACTAAAAGTGCTAATATTAACTGGGTAAAAGATATTTATATCGAGCAGGAATTTGAAGTAGAAAACGATTCGGTTTTTCTATTGACCCGCGATTATATGATGTCTGATTTTGCTTTGAATAAAAAAGAAAAATCAAAAGGAGTTTACGGAAAAAGAACCACCTTATATAAAGGTCATAAATTCAACATTCAAAAACCCGAAAGTTTTTATAAACAGGAAGTCAATTATATAGACAACGCCGTTTATGACCGACCGGATGAATTCTGGGAAGAAAACCGTTTTGAAAAATTAAATAAAGACGAACAAGGTATTTATAAAATGCTTGACACCTTACAAACTGTCAAGCGATTTAAACAGCTTTACAGTTTAGTTTCTATTTTAGGAAGTGGTTATGTCGAGTTTAAAAACTTTGATTTCGGACCTATATTTTCCACTTTTGGTTACAATGAAGTCGAAGGTTTACGAATCCGTGCAGGAGGAAGAACCTATTTTGGACCAAATGATCCTTGGCGTATTCAGGCTTATACCGCATATGGCTTTGATGATAATAAATTTAAATATGGAGTTTCCGGAAAATGGATGGTCGATAAAAAAAATCGGGTTATTATTTCCGGTGGAAACAGGCGTGATATTGAACAAATTGGTGCCAGTTTAACCACAACAAACGATATTTTAGGACGAAGTTTTGCTTCTTCGGCATTGTTTACAACGGGAAGTAACGGAAAATTAACTAATATTAATTTAACCAACGTTTCGGTTGAAATGGAACCGATAAAGAACTTTGTTGTTCAGGCAGGTGTTTCGTACCGAACGTTAGAATCGGCTTCGCCAACTTTTAGTCTAGATTATTATACCACTTTGCCAACTGCTGCAAATCCTGCAGGAGTTATTGCAAGTACCGTAAAACAATCAGAAGCAAACATTCAGTTTGAATTTATGCCAAATCGTAAAACAATTGGTTTTGGTGTAGAAAGAGATTTAGTAGATAGTCCGTTCAGTCATTTCTTTGTGAATTTTAGTTATGGACTTAAGGGAGTTATGGATAGTGATTTTGCCTACGAAAAAATACAGCTATTCTACAAACAGCCTATAATTATTGGACCATTAGGAAGATCGAATATAATTCTTGAAACCGGAAAAACTTTCGGAACAATCCCACTAGGATTAATGAGTGTGATTCCTGGAAACCAGACTTATTTTACCATTGAAAATACGTTTAGTAACTTGAATTTCTACGAGTTTATTACAGATCAATACACGACTTTACAATGGAATCATGATTTTGGCGGACGATTATTCTCCAGAATTCCATTCATGAGAAAATTAAACTGGAGAGAATTTGTGGGAGTGAAAGGAGTTTACGGAACTATTTCAAACGCAAACAGAGCCATAAATGCATCAGACCAGCCGTATAATGCACCAGAAAATGTATACTGGGAATATAATGCCGGAATAGGGAATATCTTTAAAGTATTCCGTATTGATTTCTCCTGGAGAGGAAGTTATCTAAACGCTCCTGATGCTAATAAATTTGCAGTAAAAGGATCTTTCGGATTCTATTTTTAAAACACAAGACTAAAAATAATCTCGCAAAGACGCCAAGTCGCAAAGTTTAATTTCTTGCTGCTTGGCGTTTTTTATTGATTAAAATTATTTCACGCAGATTTTGCAGATTTAGGCAGATCAATAAAATAGATTGAAAAATAAATCTGCTCTATCTGCAAAATCTGCGTGAAAAAAAACTTGGCGACTTTGTGACATTCTTTTTTATTTAATTTTGAATAGACTTAAAATCACGTCATGCAAGAAGCTATCGATTTTTTATCTGCTAAAAATCCCATATTTCAGGATATTATAGAAAAGTACGGATTACCGCAAATTCCAAAACGTCCTCAGGGTTTTGAAACTTTGGTACTATTGATACTAGAGCAGCAAGTCTCTATAGATTCGGCGAAAGCCACATTTTTAAAGATCAAAGCATATACAACCTGTAATCCTGAAACAATGTCGGTTTTATCAGACGAACAATTTCGTGCTTTAGGAGTAAGCCGGCAAAAAACAAAATATATTAAAATTTTGGCGGAAGCCATTTTAAACAAAGATTTAGATATTGAAAGTCTGGCCACAAAATCTGCAAAACAAGTCAGGGAAGAACTCATCAAATTAAAAGGAATAGGAAACTGGACAATTGATATTTACCTGATGTTCTGTCTTCAGGAACCGGATTTGATTCCGTTAGGAGATATTGCAGTTATAAATACGATCAAAGAATTGCTCAATATTCACGACAAATTAGAAATGGAAATTCATGCCCAACAATGGAGTCCGTATCGATCTTATGCAACATATTTACTGTGGCATTATTACCTAAATAAACGAAATCGTAAGATTACATATTAAGTAGCTGTTTATTAAAAGGAAAGTATATTAATTAATGAATAAAGTATGTGGATTAATGTCGTTTTTTTATTGTAAAAAAGGATTCTTTAGTTACTTTTGCAATCGAAATTATAGAAATAATAAAAAACGAAAATGACCGCAGACAAACTAACAACTTTCGATGTATTAATCGAAATACCAAGAGGAAGCAGAAATAAATACGAGTACGATTTTGAAATTAAAAGAATGCGTTTTGACAGAATGTTATTCTCTTCAATGATGTATCCTGCAGATTACGGATTTATTCCGGAAACTTTAGCACTTGACGGAGATCCTCTTGATGTATTGGTTTTAGTAAATGAACCAACTTTTCCAGGATGTGTAATGGAAGTAAAACCAATTGGTGTTTTCCACATGGCAGATGATAAAGGACCGGATGAGAAAATTATCTGTGTACCGGTTTCTGATCCAATCTGGAATTCATTAAATGATCTTTCAGATATGAATCCTCACTTAGTAAAAGAAATAGAACATTTCTTTCAGGTTTACAAAGATCTTGAAAACAAAAAAGTAGATGTTGAAGGTTGGGGAGACGTAAACGAAGCTTTTGCAATTATTGCAGAGTGTACAAAACGTTTTAACGATATTGAAAACAAACCGGAGGGATTATTTAGTATTAAATAATTTTAACCCTGTTCTATTATAAAAAAAGCAATATTCCGTCAGGAGTATTGCTTTTTTGTTTAAATTCGTTTTAGTTAGTTTGTTGAATATTAACCAATAACCATTATAATATTATGAACGAATTTATGATTTACCTGCCAATTGTCATGGCAATTATAGGATTGCTTTTCATGGGAATAAAAAGGACTTGGGTTTTAAAACAAGATGCCGGCGATGGCAAGATGAAAGAAATTTCAGATTACATTTATGAAGGCGCTTTAGCATTTTTAAAGGCCGAATATCGACTACTCACTTTTTTTGTAATTGGTGCAAGTTTAGTTTTAGCCGGAATTTCTTTTATTGTTCCTACTACACATATATTAATAGTGGTGGCATTTATTTTTGGGGCATTCTTCTCGGCTTTAGCCGGAAATATGGGAATGAAAATAGCCACTAAAACAAATGTCAGAACTACTCAGGCAGCACGTACAAGTTTGCCACAAGCTTTAAAAGTTTCTTTTGGGGGCGGAACCGTAATGGGATTAGGCGTTGCAGGTTTAGCAGTTTTAGGATTAACAGGATTCTTTATTATTTTCTTCCAGATATTCATGCATGGAGTCTGGACTTCATCTGAAGATATGACTAAGGTTTTAGAAACTTTAGCAGGGTTTTCTCTTGGTGCAGAATCAATTGCTTTATTTGCGAGAGTTGGTGGCGGAATTTACACAAAAGCAGCTGATGTTGGTGCGGATTTAGTGGGTAAAATTGAGGCAGGAATTCCAGAAGATGACCCTCGTAATCCCGCAACAATTGCAGATAACGTAGGAGACAATGTTGGTGATGTTGCGGGAATGGGAGCTGATTTATTCGGTTCGTATGTGGCAACAGTTTTAGCTGCAATGGTTTTAGGAAATTACGTGATCAAAGATATGGGCGGAAACATTCAGGATGTTTTTGGCGGAATTGGTCCAATTTTATTACCAATGGCAATTGCCGGTTTCGGAATTTTATTTTCGATTATCGGAACCACATTGGTAAAAATATCTGATGATAATGCAAAAGAAGCACAAGTACAAAAAGCATTAAATATAGGAAACTGGGTTTCAATTGTTTTAACTGCAATTGCGTGTTACTTTTTAGTGCAGTATATGTTGCCGGAAACCATGCAAATGAGCTTTTTTGGCGAAGGTTCTAAAGATATTTCCTCAATGCGTGTTTTCTACGCTACTATAGTTGGTTTAATAGTGGGCGGAGCAATTTCATCAGTAACAGAATATTATACAGGATTAGGTACAAAACCAGTTATGGCAATTGTACAAAAATCATCTACAGGAGCAGGAACAAATGTTATTGCAGGTTTGGCAACGGGAATGATTTCTACGTTTCCAACCGTAATTTTGTTTGCAGCAGCAATCTGGATTTCATACGCATTAGCAGGATTTTACGGAGTAGCTTTGGCAGCATCTGCAATGATGGCTACAACGGCAATGCAATTAGCAATTGATGCTTTTGGACCAATTTCTGACAACGCCGGAGGAATTGCCGAAATGAGCGAATTACCAAAAGAAGTGCGTACCAGAACAGATATTTTAGATTCAGTTGGAAATACTACTGCAGCAACCGGAAAAGGTTTTGCAATTGCATCTGCAGCATTAACTTCATTGGCATTATTTGCAGCTTATGTAACTTTTACAGGAATTGACGGAATCAATATTTTTAAAGCACCAGTTTTGGCCATGTTATTTGTGGGCGGAATGATTCCGGTAGTATTCTCGGCTTTAGCCATGAATTCTGTTGGAAAAGCAGCGATGGATATGGTTTACGAAGTACGTCGTCAGTTTAAGGAAATTCCGGGAATTATGGAAGGAACCGGAAAACCGGAATACGGAAAATGTGTTGAAATTTCGACAAAAGCCGCTTTACGCGAAATGATGTTGCCTGGAATTCTAACAATTGGTTTCCCAATTGCCATTGTACTTTTAGGAAAATTAGTTTACGGAAGCAACAACCAATTAATTGCAGAAATGTTAGGCGGATATATGGCAGGAGTTACAGTTTCTGGAGTACTTTGGGCAGTTTTCCAAAACAACGCCGGAGGAGCCTGGGACAATGCTAAAAAATCATTTGAAGCAGGAGTTTTAATCAATGGTGAAATGACGTACAAAGGTTCTGATGCGCATAAAGCAGCGGTAACAGGAGATACAGTGGGAGATCCGTTTAAAGATACTTCAGGACCATCTATGAATATTTTAATTAAATTAACTTGTTTGATTGGTTTAGTAATTGCGCCTATTTTAGGTGAAGGTCATTCATCTTCAATAATAGCAGGAAAGGATTCCTGTTGTACTAAAACCGAAATGCATGCTGCCGGAGTCTCTAAATGTGGTGATTTATCCGGAATGACAAAAGAAGAATGTATCAGAATGTGCAAAGAAAAAGGTTGTACTGCCGAAGAAACTGCAAAATGTTTAGCGCATTATGATGCAAAAGGAAAATATGCAAACCAAAGAACAGATTGTTTTGATACAAGTAAATACGAGAAAAACCGCGTTGAGGTAAATTTATCTACAACAAACGGCGTTAAAGTTGGAACCGTAACTAAAACTGAAAATGGAAAAACTACTACAGAAGTTTATGAAGGTACAGAAGCTGATGTAAAATCAAAAATCGAAGCAGCGAAATAAAGGAATAGGTTTGTAAAAGTTAAAACCAAAAATGCCTCTAAAATTTTTAGAGGCATTTTTTATGCATTTAATTTATATTCCTTAATTAAAGTTGAGGCTGGAATATGTAGCTTTTCGTTTAAAACTCTAATTTGAGTAATAGTTAAAGCTCTTTTACGTTTAAAAATTTCAGATACTCTTGAACGGCTATTCAGTATTACACCTAAATCAGCATCTGTCAATCCATTTTGTTCCATCATAAATTTGATAGCTTCAATAGGATCAGGTTCCGGAATTGGATAATGTATTTGCTCATACTTTTCAATGAGTGTCACTAAAATATCTAATTCATCAGCCTCATTTGTATTAGGTTGAGCATCAAAAAGAATATTTACTCTTTCTAGCGCTAAATCATAATCCTTTTCGGTTTTTATAGGTCTTATTTCCATATTACAAATTTTTAATATCTTTTAAATTGTCATATTCAGCATGAGTTCCTACAAACAATATATAAACAATCTGTGTGTCGTAATTTATTTTTACAATTAATCGATAGTGGTTTCCGCAAATATTAAAGATTACTTTATTATTACCCACAAAATCAGCATAACTAAAAAATGTTTTTACGGAATTTGAATTGTCAAAATTGTTTTTATCAAAAATCTGATACCAAGATAATAATTGTTGCTTTGAATTTGGAAATCGCTCCCAAAATTTCTGCAAGGTCCTTTTAGCTATTATTCTTATAATGATTACTGCAAATGTAGTAATTTTTTCCCAATTTGGGAATTATTTTTAATAATCAATAAAAGTAAGAAATTAATTATAAAAAATACTTTTACAACATAAAAAATATTTAAAAAATTATCCCTTCATGGCTCCCATTGCGCTGCGCATTCCCATACCGTACAATAAAATGCCTGCAAAGAAAAGAGCAAGTAACAGAGCGATGATTAAATTAATCAACGCTATGATCCATGTTTTTTTAATTTTTGTTTTTATACTTATATACAATACATAACATTGAATGAGAAAATAAACAAATAATGGTATCCAAAACAACATTTCAAATTCTCGATTGTCAGTTATAAAAATGGCTATAGATACTGCAATAATACAGGAGACAAGACTGATTACAAATATTCTGGTTTTAGTTATAGACATAAATAATACGGTTTAAAATAAAAAATCCCGACAGAATCAGGATTTGAGTTATATGGTTTTTACGAATTAAGGATTTGTTTTCTAAAACAATCCATTTAATTCAGCATCAATTCTATTAATGATGTTTCCTAAATCTTCAGGATTATCTACAAAATTGATATTATCAACATCAATAATTAATAATTTTCCTTTAGTATAAGTCTGAACCCAGGCTTCGTATCTTTCGTTCAGACGGCTTAAATAATCGATAGAAATAGAGTTTTCATATTCGCGTCCGCGTTTGTGAATTTGCCCGACAAGATTAGGAATCGAACTTCTCAAATAAATCAATAAATCAGGAGCTTTAACCAATGATTCCATTAATTCAAAAAGAGAAGTATAATTTTCAAAATCACGGCTCGTCATTAATCCCATTGAATATAAATTGGGAGCAAAAATATAAGCATCTTCATAAATCGTTCGATCCTGAATAATTTTTTTACCGCTTTCACGAATCTGTAATACCTGACGAAAACGGCTGTTCAGGAAATAAATCTGCAAATTAAACGACCAACGTTCCATTTGATGGTAAAAATCATCTAAATAGGGATTATCAACGACATCTTCATAATGAGGTTCCCATTTAAAATGTTTGGCTAATAATTTAGTCAGAGTTGTTTTTCCAGCTCCTATATTTCCTGCTATTGCTATGTGCATTACGGTGTTACGATTTTATAATTTGTTATTTCTTTGGCTGTAAAAATAGATAAAATTTGGTCTTTGTAGCAGAATTTATCAAACGATTTTTCTAAAATTTCAATTTGTGAAAATGCATTTGAATTTGTACTTGTAATGTCTTTAAAATACAACAAATTAGCTTTGCTGAAAAGATATTGATGATTGTTAATTATTTCGATGGAATCAAAATCAGAAACCTTTCCCAAAGCAGTTGTTTTTCCGAAAATATCACAGGAAAACCAGTTGTTTTTTTTATCAATCCAATAAAAAGTATTAAAATCTGTTTGGTAATATTTTATGGATTCTATTAAAGGCGTAGAAACCGTTTTATACTCATTTTTTAAATAATCAAAAAGACTAATTTGTTGGTTTAGTGCGTTGTAAATCCAGAGTTGGTTTTGTGTTGACATTCCAATTGCCGAAACTACAATGGGAGTATTGTTTAAGGAAAAATTAATTTCGGTGATTTTATTCAGTTGATTGTCTAATAAAACTACAGTATTAAAATCCTCGTAAAACAAAACTATTTTAAGCGGATTTTGTAAATCGACTTTAGTAATATTTCCTAATGAGACATTTTTATATTCAAAAATCTCTTTTCCTTTCATTTTACTAAAAACATTGTTTTTTATCTGATAAGAAAATCCAAAAGAATCATAACCTAAAAATTCATCAGCGTCAAGTGTAAAATGAGAAACGGAAGGCGCTGTTATTCTTTGACTTTGTGAAAATACAGCCGAAAAAGAGCAGCAAATAAATAAAAAATATAAAAAAAAAGAGGCCGTTTTACTCATTAGAATTGGGTTTCTGAAGAGCCAAATTACAAAAAACTAAAGTAGTAATCACGAAATGCGGGAGATTTAGTCTTTAATCTATTTATATACTAATAGTCTAAGTAATAGTCGATTTTGTCTATATCTTATAGGTATTGATATATTTAACTTTCGGGATTTTAAAATAAACGATACATTTGAGTATAAGTTTTATTGGATTAACTCAATTTTAAAGAAAACGTGATGAAAAAAATAATCTATTATATGTCCTTAATGCTTGTGTTTACTCAAATGCAGGCACAAAAAGACTTTCAGGGAATGGCTGTTTACGAAACCAAAACCCAAGCGCCTAAATTTGAAGGCATGAAAGGAAATCGGGATATTACGCCGGAAATGCAGAAAAATATCGAGGAGAGAATGAAAAAAATGCTTGAAAAAACGTTTATCCTGAATTTTGATAAATCGGCTTCAGTATATAAAGAAGAAGAAAAACTGGAAACTCCCGGACAACAAGGAGGGGGAATGCGTGTTATGATGAACTCGTTTATGGGCGGTGGCGGAACTTTTTATAAAGATGTAAAAACAAAATCCTATACAGTTGATAAAGAATTTATGGGAAAAGAATTTCTTGTGATAGATTCTTTGCCAAAATTAAACTGGAAAATGGAATCTGAAACCAAACAAATTGGCGGTTATACCTGTTATAAAGCAACGGCAGTAAAAGAGGCAAGTAAAACTGATTTTAGAAACTTCAGGCCTAAAAATAATGACGATAAAAAACCAGAAGAGAAAAAAGAGGATGTAAAGAAAACGTCTGGAGAAACGAAAACCAACTTTGAGGATAATTTTGAAATGCCAAAAGAAGTAACAATTACAGCGTGGTATTCGCCAGAGATTCCGGTCAATCAGGGACCTGAAAATTATTGGGGATTACCAGGTTTAATTTTAGAAGTTAATGATGGAAGAACCACTATTTTATGTTCAAAAATTGTTTTGAATGCAAAAGAGAAAGTCGAGATAAAACCATCTAAAAAAGGAAAAGTAGTTTCGCAAAAAGAGTATGATGACACGGTAATTAAAAAAATGGAAGAATTTAGAGAAATGAATCGTGGTCGCGCAGGAGGACCGCCAATGATGGGAAGATAAGAATTCATAAAATTCCAATTTTTTAAATTCCAAATTCCAAATTTCAATTGCTTCGCCTGTGGCTATCGCTAGCCTCGGGTTTAAATTTCAATCTTTTTAAAATGAACAAAATATTTTGTTTCACAGCCTTTTTATTGACTTTTGTTTCCTTTTCTCAAAGTATTCGTTTTGATGGTTTTATTCAGGACGATCAAAAAAATCCATTGGAAATGGCTAATGTTATGGCGGTTAACAATACAACAAAAGCAATGGATTCATACGGAATCACGAATGATAAAGGGAAATTTCAGTTAACCTTAAAACCAAATACTTCTTACTCGATCAAAGTAAGTTATCTGGGCATGAAATCGAAAGAAATTACGGTTGCTACACAAACTGCAAATATGGTTCAGAACATTGTTATGGATGATGCCGGAATTGAACTCGAAGGCGTTGAGATTGTTCGTGAAATGCCTGTTTCTATAAAAGGCGATACGATTGTCTATAATGCCGATTCATTTAAATCCGGAACAGAAAAAAAACTCGAAGATATCCTGAAGAAATTACCGGGCGTTGAGGTAAATGCAGACGGAGAAATTGAGGTTGAAGGAAAAAAAGTGAGTAAATTAATGGTTGAAGGAAAAGATTTTTTTGATGGAGATACAAAACTCGGCGTTAAAAACATTCCTGCCGATGCAATTGATAAAATTCAGGTTTTAAGAAATTATAATGAAATTGGTGCACTAAAAGGTCTGGAAAACGATCAGGATAATGTGGCGATGAATATTAAACTTAAAGATGGTAAAAAGAACTTTTGGTTTGGAGATGTAACCGCCGGAACCGGAGTTGGAGAATTGGACAGCCGCTATATTATTAACCCGAAATTATTTTATTACAGTCCAAAATACAGTATTAACTTAATTACCAATTTTAATAATATTGGAGAATTACCTCTAACGGCTCAGGATTATTTTAAGTTCACGGGAGGATTTAAAAATATGATGAAAAAAGGCGGAAGTAATTTTAATGTTTCAACAAATGATTTAGGAATTTCGATTTTAAGAAATAATCGGGCTAAGGAAATTGAAACAAAATTTGGTGCGACAAACTTTGCTTATTCGGTTACTAAAAAATGGAATATTAGTGGTTTTGGAATATTATCTACTTCAAAAACAGATCTGGAAACAAAATCCCAAACTACAATTTTAGATTCCGGTGATCAACAAAAAAGAGAGGAAGAAACGCATCAAAAAAATAATCTGGGACTTTTTAAATTAAGTTCGACTTATAAACCAAATGACAAATTTCAGTTTGATTATGACATCTTAACAAAATTGTCCAAACAAAATGAAGATACAGAATTGTTGCGTGAATCGGTTGTGAGTAATATGTCGGTTTTAGAAACAATTTTGACCAATAAAAAACAAGATCCAACATCCATAAATCAAAACCTGAGTTTGTATTATACCCAAAGTGACAAGAATATTTTTGCTTTTGAAATGCAGCATTTGTATCAGGATGAAAATCCATTTTACAATGCCAATTTGCGTACGCAACCTTTTAGTCTGGCAGGTTATACTTCAGGACAGGAAAGAAATGACCTGAATCAGGACCGATTTGTAAAAACGAATAAGTTAGATGCCAAACTGGATTACTATTATATGGTAACGCCAAAAAGTAACATCAATATCACGCTTGGAAATACCTATTCATACCAGGATTTTAATTCTCATATTTTTCAAATGTTAGATAATGGAGATAAAAATGATCTGAATAGTCCCGAAAACAACAACAACGTCAATTATAATTTTAATGATGTATTTCTGGGATTTCATTACAAAATATTATCAGGGAAATTTACCTTAACTCCCGGTGTCAGTGTGCATTCTTACACGATGAAAAACACACAATTAGGAACGGATTATTCGCAGAATTTCACAAAAGTATTACCTGATTTTTTTGCTTTATATCAAATCAAAAAGGCTGAAACGTTGACTTATAATTTTTCGTTGTCAAATGATTTTACAGATATTAATCAATTGGCGGCTGGATATGTTTTATCAGATTACAGCAGTTTGTTCCGCGGAAATCGTTTGCTTGAAAATGCAACTTCGCAAGTACATTCGCTTCGTTATTTTAAATACAATATGTTCAATTTTGAGAACATTTTTGCCAATGCAACCTACACTAAAAAAGTTGACGCAATTAAAACCAAAGCAGATTTTGAAGGAATTAACCAATCTTCATCGCCTTATAATTCAAATCTGGCAGATGAAACTTTTACCGGAATGGGAAATTATGGACGTTCTTTTTTAAAGAATTATAAAGCTTCTGTCAATGCGACTTTTAATTGGTCAAAATTCAACAATATTCAAAATGAAGTATTAGCAACCACAGAAAGTTTTAGTCAGAGTTATACCGTAAAAGCTTCAACAAATTATAAAGGATTACCCAATATTGAGTTTGGTTATAATGCGTTGATTAATAAATATAGCGGTTCAACTTATTATACAGATAAACCTTTTGCAAGATTAGATTACTATTTTCTGGACAGCTTTTCGTTTGTTTCAGAATATGAGTTTTACCATTATTACAATGGCAATAAAACGGTCAATAACGAATATGATTTTTTAAGCGCCAGTTTAATTTATCAAAAAAAGGACAGTAAATGGGAATACAAAATAGCGGCTACAAACTTACTAAATACAAAATATCTTAATGATGACAGTTTTTCGCAGTTTTCTACAAGAGTTTCTCAGTATACCGTGCAGCCGCGTTACATCATGTTTTCGATGAAATATAACTTATAGTATCTATTAAGTATCTATTTTGAGTTTTAAGAGACTTGGTATCAATAATAATCGAATATCTTTACGTTTAATATTAACAAGCCAAAATTTATATTATGCGCAATTATATAGGGAGTTTCTTAGCATTCTTTTGTTTAATATCCGTTTCTTTTTCTCAAACAAAAACTATTGAAAAAGGATCTTATCTTTCTACAAACAAAGGTCAGAAAATCAAATTGAATTTACTGGAGGATAATAAATATGAGCTGGTTTTTTATTCCGGTAATTATCAGGTAAAAGGTGATTCATTATTGTTTACTCCAAGTGCAAAATCAGAAAATGGTTTTGAACTTGCTTTTAAAAATGATAAAAAAGCAAAAAAAATAAAAATAAAATTCTCAGATGCTGTCTACTATTATTCTTTTTATGTAGGTACGCAAAAGGGTTCAGGCAATGTTCAATACCAGCGATTGTCTGATATTAAAGATAAAGTAAACCCTCAGGGTGATAAAATCGATGTCGATTTTGAAATTGAAAAAGCAGATTTTTTGTATTTGGTTTATGAACAATATGGAGGAGATGATAGTAAAGTTTCGAAATTTGCTTTACCAAAAGATGTTTCAGAAGTTACTATCAAATATAATTTAGACGCTATAGGTGATTTGAATATTTCAGGTTTTTATGACCCAAAAACAAATGAGCTGATGATTTCTGAGCAATCAGGAAAAAGTCCGTTGGTTTTTCGTAATGCAAAAGATGTTCAGCCCGAAAAAACATCCCAAATAACTCCTTTAGAAAATAAAACTATTCCTAACTGGACGTATCCAGGTAAAGAACCTTTGGTAAATGATGATTTTGGTACTGCCGTTGACTCTACCGTTGTTGAAACGGATCCTCTTCCTGCAACATATGATTTTAAATTAAAAATCGAAAACAATTTAAAAAGTGCTCTTTCATCAAACAAATCAGCTAAAAATAAATTTTTGGTAGTTGCAGTTGATAGCAAAAATACTTCGGCAAAAGCTGATTTTGATACTTTTATTAAAGATCAGGAAACGCAAATAGGATATACAATGTACGATTCCTATCATCCGGAATATGACATGTACAATTTTTATTTGGCTACAGCCGATGATAAAAAATGGTTGAAAACAAATAAAATTACAGATCCAAGTGTGGTTATTTTAAATAATAACGGAGATGTTTTAGCTGTTGCAAATTCTAATTTGACAGAGAAACAATATCAGTTTAATTATTATGACGGACTTTATAAAAAATTACAAAGAACAGAAGGATTCTCTGCTTTTAGTAAAACAGTAAAAAACAAAAAGGCAACTGATGCTGATATAATTCAGGCTTTTAATAAAGTTGCGGTTCTTGAAGCAACTTACGAGTATGAAACAGAATCAAATGATGAAAATCCAACAGACTTTAAGTTTGTAAATACTGCTTTGGATAAAAAAGAAGTCAATCAAATCTGGAAAAATTTAATTACAGCACATCAAAAAGATACAAAACCAAATATGTATCTCGTAGAAACCATTCTGAAAGAAATTAAAAATCAGGGATTCTCTAAACAGTTTTTTAAAGATGATAAAGTTTTAAACGACACTGATTTTCTTTCGATAGATTATTTAATCAAACATTATGACGCTATAGATGCAGAACGCGCAGCATTTAATGCAAAAGAAGGCGAAACACACTTAATAGGAAGTTTGAATACTGAAATTTCCGCAGCTTTACAGCAGAATAAATATGTAACTGAAAATGATATTGCAGCAGATAAAAATGAAGGCAAAACAATTTCGGTTTATAAAAAGTTAATTGCTGGTGGAAAAGGAAACTTTGAGGCGTATCAAAATTATTTCACATTTCTGGAAGAAGCACAAGATAAAGACGGTTCTAATACTACTTATTTAAAAGAGTTCAGCACTTATTTTAATGTTAATCTGGCAACAGATAAAGGAAGCGTGATCGAAAAATTAGACGATATGTTTACGTCGTTAGATCCAAGTTCTGATTATTCGTATAACGGATGGAATTCCTTTAAGGAATATCATTCTAATTTGGCTAATTCTGCAGCGTGGACAGTAGTTTCTAAACCCGGAAATAGTAGTTTTATAAAATCGGCAATTACATGGTCAGAATATAGTTTAGTGGTAGCAAAAAATAATCCGTATTATTTAGATACGCTGGCACAATTATATTATAAAGACGGGCAAAAGCAAAAAGCAATTGAAACACAAACTCTCGCCGTTAAATATTTAACTGCTGAGGTCGAAGAGGAAACAGCAATTGAAATAAAAGAAACGTTAAGCAAGATGCAAAACGGAACGTATTAAATTATTTAAAAAACACTATAAGCGAAAGCCTGACAATTAGCAACTGTCAGGCTTTTTTTATTTGTAATTATTAGTTACAAATACTTTGATAGCATATTTTAATCAAACACATTTGTAAGAATTATATGTATTTTTTGAATAAGTTAGCTATGCAGAATTATTGTTACTTTTTGTTACTTCTTTTGTTTTTAAGTGTCCCGTCTTTTGCCCAGCAAGAGACTTTAAAAAGTAAATCATATTATTCGCTTAATGATTCAGGCCGAAGAATGAAATTTAATTTATTGGATAATAGTAAGTTCGAATTAATAACACTTTATGGAGATTACGAAGTAAAGGGCGACTCATTACTATTTAAGAACTCGAATGTTGATGTACCTTTTTTTGAAGTTAAGTACTTAAAAAAGACTTCGATTGCTTCAGATAAAATAAAATTAAGTTTTCAGAATGACCACGGTTTTTACGGTCTCTATTTGGGAACACAAGACGGAACAGATCCTATTCAGTATCAAAAAATATCAACAATAATAGAATATAATTCACATGGTGATGCTAATGAAAGTTTTGATATTAAAAGAACTCAGTATTTATATCTCATAAGTGAAGGATTTGACTTTGAACCAAGAAAAATATTCAAATATGAAATACCAGATACAATTACTGAACTAAAAATAAACGTTAACTATGCTCCATCCGGTATTAAAGAATTTTCGTGTTTTTATGACAAAAGTAAAAATCAATTATTGATTAGTTCTACTAGTGATGTTGTTACCATTTTTCATCCAAATGAAGCTGTTGCAGACTCAAATAATTCTATAATCCAGCCTTTAGAAAAGAAAGAAGTTTTAAGCTGGACTTATCCAGGAAAAGAAACCGATGATTATGGAGATGTTGCCTCTCCTCAAGAAATAAGTGATTTACCAGATACAGATTTTAAACTAAAAATCGAAAAAACTTTGGATGATGCCATTAAACAAACTAAAACAGATGGAAATAAATTTTTAGCCGTATATAGTGATCCGAAAAATGCAGAAGCACAGGCTGAATTTGATAATTTAATAGAAAAACAACAACGTTATATAGGATATATTTCAAGTACTTATGAGCCTCAATACGATCTTTATAATTTTTATTTGACATCGAAAGATGATGAAAACTGGCTGAAAAAGAATAAAATGACAGATTCGCCAGTTTTAATGGTTTTAGATAAAAAGGGAATTATTTTAGCATGGGCAAAATCAAATTTATCTCCTGATAAAATAGATAAGTTTATGTATTATGATTCTTTTAATGGTAAACTTAAAAGAACTTACCTAAAAAATAATTTTGCTCAAGCATTAAATAATAAAGACTCGAAAGATGCCGAATTAGTACAGGCATTTTATAATGTTTCAGCACTTGCATCATTGGGCGATGATTATGAATATAGTGAGGAATATGGCAACAAAGACGATTTTAAGTTTGTTAAATTCGATTTAGACCAAAAGAAAGCGAGACAGGTTTGGAAAAAACTAATAGAAACACATCAAAATGATATAAGTCCGGATATAGTGCTCGTTCAGGCAATTTTGCAGGAAATAAAAAATGCTGGCTATACAAAACAAGTATATTCAGAACGTAAAATTTTAGACGAGACTGATTTTAAATCTATAGATTATTTGATAAAACATTATATTGCAATTGATGCGAAACGCACAGAATGTAACGATCAGGAAAATGCTTCAATTCAAATAGGAAATTTAAGCACAGAGATTTCAAATGTATTGCAAAATTCAACTTCCAGTTACGAGGCAGAAAATGGGCGTTATAAAAAATCCAATGAGAAAAATATTAAGGAAACATACGGGAAGATACTTTTAATTGATCAAGTAAATTTTGAGTTTTATAGAAATTACTTCCTTTATTTAGCTGATAATGCTGAGAAAACAAATGATAATGCTGTTTATATACAAGAGTTTGAAAAATATTTTGATAAATATTTAGTCAATAAAGAAAATTTAATTCAAAATCTGGATAAATTATATGACAATGCTTTTGATTCTACTACCCTTTATTATTATGATTGGAAAGGATTTAAAGAGTATTATGCTAATTTATGTAATGAAATATCTTGGGCTGTTACAGTATTAAATTCTAAAGATCTGATTTATATAAAAAAAGCCATTAATTGGTCTGAGTGCAGTTTAGTTTTAAATAAAAACAATCCGTTTTATTTAGATACGCTGGCGCAATTATATTATAAAGACGACCAAAAGCAAAAAGCAATTGAAACACAAACTCTCGCCGTTAAATATTTAACTGCTGAGGTCGAAGAGGAAACAGCAATTGAAATAAAAGAAACGTTAAGCAAGATGCAAAACGGAACGTATTAAAATAACAAAGCCTTTGAATTTATTTTCAAAGGCTTTTTTTTAGTTCTTGATTTTTACCAGAACTTTAATATTGTAATTGTTAAGTACTTTTTTATGGTTTACAATTTTACCATTAGTATTAAGATAAGAGATCACTATTTTATATTTTGAAGTTTCTACATACTGAACTATTTTTTTATTCAGATTAGAATTTTTGTCAAAATCAGCATTTTTATTTACAAAATCGGTAATGGGCAACGGAATAATATCCTGGTTAATTTGTAGTGTAAAACCAGCATCAACAACTGTAGATTTTAGGGAATAACTTTTATTTTCAATTGTTAAACAATCTTTACAGTCAAAATTTTTCTCGTAGGAAGAAAGATTAAACGACATATCATATCCATGAATGTTTTCTACAGCGTTTTGGTCGTTTTCATAATAATAGTAATAAAATTCGTTTTTGTTTTTATCTTCTCTATCATATGAAGCTCTGTATTCATAACCCAAAGCTTCCATTATTTTATAATCGCCCGGATTTTTATCTTTTTTAAGAAGCGCGTCTAATTTATTTTTCGCGTACGGAATCATAACTTCTACACCATAATTGTTTTCTAAAAAGGTAACAATACTGCTTAAATCCTGCTCTTGTTTAAAAGTCAGTTTTTTATGATCTGCGTTTTGCATAAAAATTTCAAAACGGGATAACTGACTGATTTTTGAAATAGAATTAGCACTTTGTGGGCCAATAATAGAAAACAATCCTGCCAAACACATGCTTATTGGAATAAACTTAATTTTTGGCTGTTTTTGGATTAAAAAATAAGCCACAACAATACACAACCAAATCGATAATAATAAAACATAATAACGTTCATTCGTAAATCCGTAAAGATTGATTCTGTACAAAATTGCCCAAAAAAGCAATCCCAATAACGGAATCAATAAAAAATAAAACCAGCGACTGAAGGTTCGCATCCATAAATTATTAGTTTCAGTCGCAATAGGATGAACCAATAAAAAAGATAAAATTCCGAAAATGGCAAATACCAAAACAAGGTAGGAAACCCAGCCAACAGGCAATGAAAGAGTTACCAGAATTTTAGCTTCATAACATATTAAAATCACTAAATACAGGCTTATAAGTGGCAATAAAACATATTGAGTGAAATTTTTAAGACCTTTTGGATAATTTAAAATTAAAGGATCTTCGCTGTTATTAGTTTCAGGAACTCCGTTTAAAAAGAAAATAGTATTAAATATTCCGGCAATTACAAAAAAGACATGGAAATAAATATGATCGTAAAATTCAACCTTAAATAATTTATCAACCGCTAATATTGCTAATGCTAAACCGGAATAAAGTACAACGCTGTATAATCCCGCGGTTAAAATCCTGAGGAAAAGTTGTTTGTTGAATTCCCAAAATTCATCCTGATGATACGTTCTGGGTATAAAACCCGCAAACGAAACTAATAAATGCAATGCAATATTAAGAACAAAGAATTGTTGTATTTCGAGATCTGTGACGTTTTTATGAAAGTTAAAAACAAAAAGAACAATAAGGCTTCCAAGAACTAAACTCGTTAAAAAGCGCAAAAGATTATTCTTTTTTGAAGCTAAAAAATACAAACTCACAGAAAGAAATAGAACCAAACATAAAGAGCAACTCATCAAAGCCTTCTCGTAAAGCTCTTTGTTTGGATCGTTATATTCTTTTTCATTAAGAATAATGGCTATAATAGTCCCTAAAACCGTAGTTAAGGTTTCCAGCGGAAATCTTGAAACTGTTTTTATTGTTGCTTTTAGAACGTTTTGTAACGAAGGAAGTCGGCTCATTTTTTAATCAGTTATATTGTACTAAGGAAGGTAAATTGTGAGAGATAACCAAATAAAAGTAATAATGATAAAAAAATGTTGGGATCATTTTATTGAATTAACATTTCAGTACTATTTCAAATGCAAACAGGCGATTTTTTCTCTATAAATTAGTAAGTTTGGGTTACTAAATTAAAACGTATGAAAAATAAAATGATTCTCGTTTTACTTGCTTGTGGTGGTGTAGTTTTCTCGCAGGCAATTAAAAAACCGCTAGTTTCAGCAATTACAGATAAAGACCTTAAAACCGATATGTACCAAATGGCCGGTGATCATTTTAATGGTCGTGAAGCAGGAACTTTAGATGAGTTAAAGGTATCGATGTGGCTGGCAAATAAAGCCAAAGAGGCAGGAATGGCTCCGGCAGGTGATGATGGAACGTACTTTCAGTTTTTTGATATGTACAGGCATCAGGTAACTCCGAACACGAAATTTAAAATTGGACAAAAAGAATTTAAATTGTGGAAAGATGTTCTGGTAGCAGAAACAACCAATATTAAAGTTGATGCATCCCTAGTCTATTTAGGAGCTGCAACAAAAGAAGAAATTGAAAAAGCAGATATCAAAGGGAAAGCAGTTGTTATTTTAGCTTCCAAACAAGGAATTGCAGATGATATCTCGCTGTTTGACAGACGTTATCCTGGGCTTGTCAGAAACAAATATTACGATCTTGTAGTTAAAAAAGGAGCAACTGCCCTGATTATGGTAGCTGATGCATTAGCAGAAGAAAGCTGGTCGCAGGTTGAACCGCAAATGACAAGAGGTGTTTACGGAATTGAAGGTTTAAGAGATAAAATTGGAGGAACAATGCCGGTTTTCTGGGTACACAACGATCAATTAGACTATTTAAAAACGACTAAAGATCTTTTATCTACCGAAGTTATTTCTGAAACGTATAAATATCCTTCAGTAAATATTGTGGGTACAATTGAAGGAACTGATGCTAAATTGAAAAATGAATATGTTCTTTTTAGCGGACATCAGGATCATGATGGTGTAAGACAAAAATACGGAAAGGACTCTATTTACAACGGTGCCGATGATAATGCAAGTACTTGTGTAGCAATGTTAGCTATCGCAAGAGCCTATAAAAAACAACCCGGAAAAAGAACAGCGTTATTTGTATTTCATGGTTCAGAAGAACGTGGATTGTTAGGTTCAAGATGGTACGCATCGCACTCAACAGTTCCCGAAAAAGATATTATTGCAGTATTAAACGGAGATATGATTGGTAGAAATAATGTAAACCAGGCAGCGCTTTTAGGTTCAAGTTCTCCTCATGAAAATTCATCAGATTTAGTGGCTATTGCCAAAAGAGCCAATGACGAAGGGCCTAAATTTGACTTGGATAAACTTTGGGACAGACCGGAACATCCTGAGTATTTTTACTTTCGTTCAGATCATTTACCATATGCAAAAAGAGGAATTCCATCTGTTTTCTACACCAGTGTTTTGCACAGCCAATACCATACACCAATGGATGAATCTGAAAACATTGACTTTGTAAAATTGCACAAAATGACAGAGTGGATGTACCGCACAGGCTGGATTTTATCTAATGATGCAACACGCCCTAAAACATTACCAAATGTACAATTAGAGAGATAAATTGTTTTACAGTTCAATGTTTGCTTGTTATTTATTTGAACGCGGATGACACGGATTTACTTCGTAAAGACGCGGATTAAAGCGAATTTTTTATTTTAGATTGAGTTAAAATCAGACGAAGATTATTTTATATTCTGCTCAAAGCAAAATATAAACCAAAAAAATCCGTTTTAATCCGTTTTAATCCGCGTTTTCGCGATAGCGAATCCGTGTTATCCGCGTTCAATAAACACACAGATTTTAAATTTCAAAATCCAGTAAAAATAAAAGAGGCTGTCTAAATAAATAGACAGCCTCTTTATGTATGTAAATGTTACAGATTAAATTACAATCCAAATTCAGCTTTTACTTTGTCAACAAAATCAAGTTTTTCCCAAGTAAACAACTCAACAGTAACCGTTTTTACATGTCCACCCGGAGCCGAAAAAGTTTTAGTTACAACTTCTGGTGTACGTCCCATGTGTCCGTAAGCAGCGGTTTCGCTATAAATAGGATTTCTTAATTTTAAACGTTGCTCGATAAAGTAAGGACGCATATCAAAGATAGCTTCTACTTTTTTAGCGATTTCACCGTTCGTTAAGTTTACTTTAGCAGTTCCGTAAGTATCAATGAAAATTCCCATTGGTTCAGCAACTCCAATTGCGTACGAAACCTGAACTAAAATCTCATCAGCAACACCGGCAGCCACTAAGTTTTTAGCGATATGACGTGTAGCATAAGCAGCGCTTCTGTCCACTTTACTTGGATCTTTTCCAGAGAATGCACCACCACCGTGAGCACCTTTTCCACCGTAAGTATCAACAATGATTTTTCTCCCTGTTAAACCAGTATCTCCGTGAGGTCCTCCAATAACGAATTTTCCTGTTGGGTTAATATGGTAATTGATTTTATCATTGAATAAATGCGCGTGAGTTGGATTTTTAGCAATGATTCTTGGAATCAAAATATCGATAATATCTTTTTTGATTTTAGCAAGCATAGTAGCTTCTTCATCAAAATCATCGTGTTGAGTTGAGATTACAATAGCATCAATACGGGTTGGCTTGTTATCATCGCTGTATTCTAAAGTTACCTGCGATTTTGCATCAGGACGTAAATAAGTAATCTCCTTATTTTCACGTCTCAAAATTGCTAATTCCTGTAATAATTTATGAGATAAGTCAAGTGCCAAAGGCATGTAGTTTTCAGTTTCGTTAGTTGCGTAACCAAACATCATTCCCTGATCTCCTGCACCTTGCTCTTCTGGCTTAGCTCTGTCAACACCTTGATTAATATCTGCAGATTGCTCATGAATTGCAGAAAGAATCCCACAAGAATTGGCCTCAAACATATACTCGCTTTTTGTATATCCAATTTTACGGATTACATCGCGCGCAATTTGCTGCACATCAAGATAGGTATTCGATTTTACTTCACCAGCTAAAATTACCTGACCTGTAGTAACAAGAGTTTCACAAGCTACTTTTGAGTCAGCATCAAATGCCAAAAAGTTATCAATTAATGCATCCGAAATTTGATCTGCAACTTTGTCTGGATGCCCTTCACTAACAGATTCTGACGTAAATAAATAAGCCATAATAATTTATTAAATTAAAATTAAGTGAGGAAAAAAATTGCTTAAAAAGGGCTAAAGGAGAATATCTGCTTTAGCATTTTTTACTACTGAAATTAAATTCTTCAGTATTCATAACGAACCGTTTCATTATGAAGAGGTTGCAATCAGTTCAAATTTTTCCTCTGTATTCGGGTGCAAAGGTATAAAACCATTTTGATTTGCAAATTAAAGTTCTCTTTTTTTTAATTTTATATGCAGAAATTTAACATAACATACTATTTTGATAGGGTAATAGAAATTATTTCTGTTTTTGTTTGGTCGATTAAAAAATAGTTTGCAAATTTGCCCCATCAAAATAAAAGAAAAGATGAAATTAACTGTTTGCAATATGTCTTGTATGATGCCGGAGCCTTCCGCAGAGACACTGTTGTAGTTTTTTTTCAAAAATATATATAGAGCCTCTGCCAACCGCAGAGGCTTTTTTTATTTGTAAAAAGCTCGGAAACAGGATCACTTTTCAAACCAAAATAATAATCAATCAGAAAAAGCAATGAAAAAAAATGTATTACTGGCATTAGGTCTTTTGACAATTTCGGGAGTTTATGCTCAGGAAAATAAAAAAGAGCAGGACAGCTTAAAAAATAACGAATTATCAGAAGTTACTATAGTAGGATCCAGAAGTAAAAACCGCGTAAAAACCGATGTTCCTGTTCCTGTGGATATTTTTAATATCTCTGAAATCACAAAAGGTTCCCCACAAACCAGCGTTACCCAGATTTTAAATTATGTTGCGCCATCCTTTACAAGTAATGCAACTTCTACCGCAGATGCTACAGATCACGTTGATCCGGCACAATTAAGAGGATTAGGGCCGGATCAGGTTTTAATTTTGGTCAACGGAAAACGCAGACATTCAAGTGCATTGGTAAACATTAACGGATCGCCGGGAAGAGGATCTGTAGGAACAGATTTAAATGCGATTCCATCATTTGCAATCGAAAGAATCGAAGTTTTGCGTGATGGTGCAGCAGCGCAATATGGTTCTGATGCAATTGCAGGAGTTATCAATATTGTATTGAAAAAGAGTGCTAATTTTATTTCAGGAGGAATTCAGTACGGAACTAATTTATCTTCAGGATCAAATAATTTCAAAGGCGGAGCTGATGGTCAGACTTTACAAGTAGATCTTAATTACGGAACATCATTAGGTAAAACAGGAAGTTTCCTGAATGTTACCGGAAGCGCCGTAACCAGACAAGCAACAAGCCGTGCAGGAATTAGAAGCAATGGTATTTTTAATGCTTATAACGCGGTCGAAAACAGAGCTGCTCAAAATGGACTTGCAATTAATTCCTTATTTAGCAATATCAATAACACGCCCAATTCTGCACAAATTATAAGCTCATTACAGCAATATGCACCACAGGTTAGTTATTTTACACCGGCACAACAAACTGCAATTTCATCGGCTACGACACTTACTCAAATGCAAACCGCTTTGAATTTTGATGTAACCAATAATGAGATTGCATACAGAGGCCAGGAAAGAAGCGATTATAATATGAGTGTAGGTCAGTCAGAACTGGCATCAGGGCAATTGTATTATAACACAAAATATCCTTTGACTGAAACTACCGCTTTGTACTCTTTTGGTGGAGTTTCGTACAGAAATGGTAAATCTTATGCCTTTAACAGATTGCCAAACGGTTCCGGAACTTTCACTCAGGTATATGAAAACGGATTCCTGCCGGAAATTCAATCGGATATTTTAGATGCCTCATCTGCGGTTGGGGTTACAACAGAATTATTTGGGTTTGATACAGATCTTAGTACAAACCTTGGATCAAATTCTTTTCAATATGATGTAAACAATACTATTAATGCAACTTTGGGAACGAACTCGCCTTCAAGTTTTGATGCCGGTAAAGTTTCGTTTTTGCAAAGTACAACTAATTTAGATTTCAGTAAAAAGCTCGATGTTCTAGAGGGATTAAATCTTGCTTTTGGTGGAGAATTCAGATATGAAAATTATCAGATCAAACAAGGAGAAGAAGCTTCTTACGGATTATACGATACAAACGGAAATGTGGTTCCTGGATTATTGCCAAGCACTTCTCCATTAATTGTGACAGACTTTTTTGGTAATAAACGCGGAGCAGGCGCACAGGGATTTTCAGGATTTCAACCCACAGATGCTAAAGAAAAAGACAGAAAAAGTGGCGCTGCTTATGTTGATTTAGAATTAAATGCCACTAAAAACTGGCTTTTAAACGGAGCGGTTCGTTATGAGAATTATTCAGATTTTGGAAGTACCGTTATTTTTAAACTGGCTTCTCTTGTAAAAATAAACGATAATATCAATTGGAGAATTTCGGGACAAACAGGTTTTAGAGCGCCATCATTACAACAAAAATATTTTGAAGCAAGTTCAACCCAATTCATCAACGGTTCTCCTTATCAGGTAGGGTATTTTACAAATGATTCGCAGGCAGCAAAAAGTATTGGAGTTGAAAATCTGAAACCTGAAAAATCAAAAAGTATCAGTACCGGATTTACCTTCAAAATTCCTGAAGCAAATATCACCATTGCAACAGATGCTTATTTTACAAGAATCGATGACAGAGTGGTTTTAACGGGACAATATTCAAGACCAACAGATGCGCAAATAAGTGGAGCAACATCGCCTGCACAAGGAGAAGCTTTGACTTTATTTCAACAAGCATTTGATTTGAAAGGAGTAGAAAGAGCTTCGTTCTGGACGAACGGAATCAACTCTGAAACAAAAGGAATTGATGTTGTAATTTCTCAAAAATACGATGTTATTCAGGATTTCACTATCCGAAATGATTTTGCTTTAAGTTATAATACAACTAAACGAGTTGGAGATTTAAATGTTCCCCAATCTATTATTGATGCCGGCGGAGATGCTTATAAATATTCATTTTTCCCGGAGTCAAGCCGAATTTATTTAGAAGAAGCGATTCCGAAATTGAAAGCAAATTTAACGACGACTTTCAATATTAAAAAGCTCGATATTTATTTGAGAAACAGTTATTTTGGAGAAGTTACAGATCCCGGAGCAACAGATGTAAATTTAGACGGATCATCTTCAGTTTATGAACATCCTGTATATAGCGCGAAATTAGTAACCGATTTATCTTTCGGATATCAAATCAATGAGAAATTCAGGTTGACGGTTGGATTTAATAATATAGGAGATGTTTATCCGGACAGAAATAATCCTGCAACTCCGGCATTTACAAATACAACGCCAACATTGTCTCCGGCACCAAGCGTAGATTTAACAAATGCGAATCAGTTTGCGTATTCAAGAGCAGTTTCACAATTTGGATTAAACGGAAGATTTGGTTTTGCAAGATTAAGTTTCAAATTTTAAAAATAAATTGGCCACGGGTCTTACGGATTAAACGGATTTACGCGAATTTTTTTTAATCATTATAATCTGTGGTAACTTTTTTTAAGCAGATGAGGAAAATAAAAAAATCCGCGTAAACCGGTTCAAACCCGTAAAATCCGTGGGCAAAATAAAATAAAAATCTTGTATTTTCAGGGCTTTGAAAAAAATAACATTAAATCTCACTTTTTGATTTGGTAGTTCTGAAAATAGTTTATATATTTACTCTATCAAATTAGTCGAGTTTAAAAAAAGAATTAATTTAAATAAAATGAAAATGAAAACAATAGCGAATAATATGATTATATGTTGTGAGATGATGCAAATGTGCATCCCAAATCGCTGTTGCCAAAAGTGAAAGAGTAAATCTTTGTTATAGTTAGACTATAAGCCCTTTTGGTAGCCATCCGAAAGGGCTTTTTTATTTCCACACTTTTAAAATTCAAATTATGAAAACATTAAATTCAATTGCAATAGAATATTTATTGAGAAACGATTCTCAAAAAAACAATACTACGTCAGAAGACCTATTAGGAGAAGTTATTAGAATAAATGCAGAGCAGAATATCAAAAGTCAAAAATCATTACTGTTTCAAATGTATGATCTTGAAGAAGAAGCAGACGATTTTTTTGCATAAAGAATTCAATTACAATTACAAAAATCAATTACAAAATATACAATATTAACAATATCTAAAAAACTAAGAAATCATGAGCACACCAAAATTTGCAACAAACGCACTACATGCAGGACACGATGTTACTAAAAATGCAGGAACAAGAGCAGTACCTATTTATCAGACATCATCATATGTATTTAACGATTCAGATCATGCTGCCAATTTATTTGGTCTTGCCGAAGCCGGATTTATTTACACAAGATTAAACAACCCTACAAACGATGTGCTGGAACAACGTCTTGCAGCGCTTGAAGGCGGAATTGGCGCTGTTGTTACAGCATCAGGAGCATCGGCAATTTCGACTACTTTCCTGACTTTGTTAAAAGCCGGAGATCATATTGTGGCTTCAAATAGTTTATACGGAGGAACTTATAATTTACTTAGCGTGACATTGCCTCGTTTAGGAATTACCAGCACATTTGTAGATCCGTCCCAACCGGAAAATTTCACTAAAGCCGCCAAAGAAAATACAAGAGCCTTTTTTGTAGAATCTTTGGGGAATCCAAAATTAGATGTATTAGACTTAAAAGGAATTTCGGCGGAAGCCAAAAACTTTAAAGTGCCTTTTATTGTAGACAATACGGTTGCTACACCTTATTTATTGAATCCAATTCAATACGGAGCAGATATTGTAATTCACTCTTTAACCAAATATATTTCAGGAAACGGAACTTCATTAGGAGGCGTTATTATAGATGCAGGAAATTTTGACTGGTCAAACGGAAAATTCCCTGAATTTACAGAACCTTCAGCAGGATATCACGGATTAGTCTATCACGAAGCTTTAGGAAATGCTGCTTTTATTGCAAAAGCAAGAATCGAAGGATTGCGTGATTTTGGTGCAGCTTTAAGTCCGTTTAATGCTTTTCAAATCATTCAGGGATTAGAAACTTTACCAATCAGAATCCAGAAGCACAGCGAAAATGCTTTGGCATTGGCCTCTTGGTTAGAAAAACAAGATGAGGTTGTCTGGGTGAATTATCCGGGACTAAAAACCAATAAATATTATGATTTAGCACAACAATATTTACCAAAGGGACAAAGTGGAGTAGTGACTTTTGGATTAAAAGGTGGTTTTGATGCTGCTAAAAAAGTAGTAGATCAAACGAAATTATTTTCGCTTTTGGCGAACATTGGTGATACAAAATCATTAATCATTCATCCGGCAAGTACAACGCACCAACAATTATCTGATGCAGATCAATTAGAAACAGGAGTTTCAAAAGATTTAGTCCGACTTTCTGTTGGAATTGAAGATATCGAAGATTTAATAGCTGATTTGCAAGCTGCTTTCGCAAGCGTAACCCAATCGCAATACAGCGTTAATAAAAATTAGGTTTTTTTGTTTTTTGTTTGAAAAATTGCCTTTAGTAGCGTGAGTTCTGCTAGAGGTGATTTTTTATAAAAACACTGCATATATTTTTACCATATAAGTAATATAAGTTCATTTTAGTAGAGACGCACAGCAATGCCTCTAAATTGTATAAGTTGATAACATTAAATGAACTTATATCGCTTATATGGTTTTAATTAACCCCCAATAAATTAGAAATTATGTCAAAGCTTAAAATAAATATCATCCTTTTTGGAATTGGAAATATAGGAAGTACTTTGATCAATCAAATTATCGAAAGTCAGGAATTTTTTCTCGAAAGCAGAAACGTCGATTTTCATTTTCCGATTATAACCAATTCAACAGTAGCTTTTTTCGAGAAAGAAGGCGTAGGATATGCCTGGGAAACCAATTTTCTGGAATTGGCAGTTCCGTTTAAAGTGCAGGATATTATTGAATTTGCCAAAGAAAATGAATTTGAGAATCTGATTGCGGTTGATGCAACGGCAAGCGACGAGTTAATTCATCATTATAATACCCTGATTGAAAACGGATTTAATATTGTAGCGGTAAATAAAAAGGCAAATACATTACCAATCGATCTGTATAAAGAAATCAGGTCGAATTTAAAAAAATACGACAAAGAGTTTTTGTATGAAACATCAGTAGATACAGGATTTCCGGTATTGCAAACTTTAAGAGATTTGTATTATTCAGGTGAAAAAATCACAAAGATCCGAGGTGTTTTTTCAGATAACCTGAGTTATGTCTTTAATCGATTTGCTAATGAAGAAGTTACTTTTTCTTCTCTTTTAAAAGATGCCAGTTTACTTGGTTTAATGCGTTCAACTTTCAAAGAAGATTTATCCGGAAATGATACAGCAAGAAAACTGCTGATTTTGACCAGGGAAATCGGGAAGGATTTTGATCTTTCGGATATAAAAATCAATTCATTAATACAACAAGAACATCTTGAACAAAACGGCATTCTTAGTAAGGAAGCAATTGACAGATACTTTAAAATTGCAAAAATTACCCAGAAGGATAATCATGTATTGCGATATGTTGGGGAATTTGATGTAGAGAAAAATACTTTAGAAGTCAAATTAGTTTCAGAACCCATAACATCTGCAATTGGACAATTAAAAGGTTCAGATACTATTTTTGAAATCTACACACAATCTTACGCAGATGTTCCTATTGCGATTCAAAGTGCTTCGGCATGTAAGCAAGCCATTTCAAGAGGGATAATAACTGACATTTTGAAAGTGGCCGAGAAAATTAAAAATAAAGAAGCAGTTTGGTTGTAAGTGGTTTGAAATAGTAGTCAGTTGTTCTTTGATATAATGAAACAGGAAAGTTCGTTGTGTAATTTTTTGTAAGTTTTAGCTTTCAATTATTGGATTGTTAATTTTGTAAGATGTTTTTTAACGTTTAAATTTTGTTTTTTAACGATTTTTATGATTAATGTGTTGAACATCACTTGCGTAATTGAAAAAATATTCGCACATTTGTAATACCTCAAACTGCAAAAACAAAAAAGTTAACTTTTTAACATTAGTTATCTAAAATGAAACAAAAGCTGGTACTGCTTTATTTCTTTTTTGATTTTTGAAAGAAGGATGGTTTTAAATATTTCAACAGTTTCGAGTAGCTTATTAAAAGTAAACAAATGCAAGAATTTTTTAAAATAGCAATTAAATCACAGATGAATAAATCCCTACAGATGAACAAGATGTTTAACGTCGCACGTATTTGTGTACGCGTCTGTTGATACTAAAAGTATATATAAGTTGTTAAAAACTTAAACCCTTTTGGTATTCACGTCCAAAAGGGTTTTTTTATTTCATTTGGCACCATAACAAAAAATTAAACATACAATAAAGATTATAAAACACAAACTAACATAAACTTAAATATCATGAGCAAATTAAACTACATAACAAGAACATTTTCTACGTTGAAAAACTTAAGAACTAAAAGAAACAATCCGCCACCGACAACAAATGAATTGGTACATCCAAGATTTGGTATTACTGAGGCAGATAAAATAGCAGAAAAAAAAGAGCCAAACTCATTATTGTTTTTGATGTATTCAAAAGAAAATGAAACACTTTTTATCTAAATCAAAAAGTATCATAAAATAGGGGAATACCTGCTTAATTTTACTGGGCTAATTGTTCGGTAATTTTTTGCGTACAAGAGTTTGTGTTTGAATTATCTTTAAGGAAATGAGGAATCAGTTTCGATAAAATTTGTTTGTTTAAGAAATTAGTAGTTAATTTGCACCTTTAAGTTCAAAAACGTATTGAAATGTTATAAAGAAAGGACGAGGGATTAGACCCGATGAATCCTTAGCAACCCTTCGTTAAATCGAAGAAGGTGCTGCATTCTACCACGCCCAAACGTGGAAAGATAACAACAAGAATTTTTCTAGTTTCAGTCTAGTACTTTCTTTCTAATATTTCCACATACAAATCAATAATAAAAAGATTTGAAATTGGAAAATATACCAAGTCCCATTATAATTCATGATTTCATCACAGAAAGTGGTGCATCATATCATTCACTACCATTAAGTTTTACCATTTCTGGTTTGCCATTATACAGCGCGCCTATTGTTTTGGTCAATCACGCTTTAACCGGAAACGCTCAGGTTACAGGTGAAAACGGTTGGTGGAATGATTTAATTGGAGATGAAAAAACAATTGACACCCACAGATATACCATACTAGCATTTGACGTTCCGGGTAACGGAAATGATTCGTTTGTAGTTGAAAACTATCAGGATTTCACAACAAGAGATATTGCCCGAATTTTTATAAAAGGACTTGAAGTCTTAAAAATCGATCAGGTTTACGCTATCATTGGCGGCTCTGTAGGTGGAGGAATTGCCTGGGAAATCCTTGCATTAGAACCTCACATTACCCAAAACTTAATTCCAATTGCAACTGATTGGAAATCGACAGACTGGATGATTGCTAATTGCTACCTGCAAGAGCAAATCCTTAACAATTCTTCAAAACCTATTGAAGATGCCAGAATCCATGCCATGTTGTGTTATCGCTCTCCTGAATCATTCAAAGAAAAATTTCAACGCACGATCAACAACCAACTTTTGATTTTTAATATTGAAAGCTGGCTGGCACATCACGGCGAAAAATTACAAAAAAGATATCAATTGGCATCATATAAGCTGATGAACCAATTGCTCAAAACAATAGATATTACCAGAAATAGTGCCGATTTCGAAACTTTAATGTCCAGAACAAATGCAGCGATCCATATTATCGGAATCAACTCAGATTTGTTTTTTACACCAAAAGAAAATCGGGAAACTTTTAATGAATTAAAAAAGTTCAAAGACAATGTCTTTTACAGCGAGATAGATTCCGTTCACGGACATGACGCTTTTTTAATCGAGTACAAACAATTAGATCATTTACTTGCCGATATTTTTAAGGCAGAAACAATAGAAAAATAAAATGAAAATATTAAAATTTGGAGGTAAATCGTTATCAAACGGAGAAGGACTTAACAAAGTAGTTTCAATCATTTCTGATAAAGTAAATCAAGGCGAACAAATTGCAGTTGTCGTTTCGGCTCGCGGAAAAGCAACAGACGAATTAGATTATATTTTGAAACTTGCCGCTAAAAACGGTAATTACAAACCATTATTTGAAAATTTCAAAACCTATCAAATTTCAGACTATCCACAGGTAGATTTATCTGAAGAATTTAATATTTTAGAAAAACTTTTTGAAGGCGTTAGTTTGATTGGAGATTACAGCAATAAAATCAAAGATCAGATTTTGTCTAAAGGTGAGTTGCTTTCGGCTAAATTGTTGACTGCGATTTTAAAAGAAAAAGGAATTCCTGCCAATTTTGTTGATTCGAGAGAATTATTAAAAACCGACTCAAAATTTGGAGATGCACAACCTTTAGAACAGCTATCTAAGAAAAATGTCATCAATTATTTCAAACAACATAACGGTTCAACGGTTAATATTGTAACTGGTTTTATTGGTTCAAACAATAATAATGACACTACAACTTTAGGCAGAAACGGCAGCAATTATACCGCATCATTAATTGCTAATTATTTAAATGCCGAAGAACTTCAAAACTTTACGCACGTTGATGGAATTTATACAGCAAATCCGGATTTAGTTGCCGATGCTAAAAAAATTGAATTTTTATCGTTTAATGAAGCAAATGAATTGGCGAATTTTGGAGCAACAATTTTGCACGCAAAAACGATAATTCCTTTATTAGAAAAAAATATTCCGTTACGTATTTTAAATACATTCAATCATGAAAATCGCGGAACATTAATCACTTCAGACTCTGCAAAAGAAGGAATCAAAACACTTTCGGTTTTAGAGAATTTATCATTAGTAAATCTTGAAGGTCGAGGATTACTAGGGAAAGCCGGTGTTGATGCCCGAATTTTCAAGGTAATGGGCGATCATAATATCAGTGTAAGTATCATTTCCCAAGGTTCTTCAGAAAGGGGAATTGGGTTGGTTGTTGCGACAGATAAGGCAACAACAGCGATGATTGAGTTAGAAAAAGAGTTCGAAAACGACTTTTATTCTAAGGATGTAAACCAAATTACAGTAACAGATAATGTTTCGGTTATTTCGATTATTGGTCAGGATTTAAGTACTTTTCACAAACCATATACCGCATTAATTAAAAATAAAATAGTTCCAATTTTGTTTAACAACACCGTTACAGGTAAAAACGTGAGTTTGGTGGTTAAAAAGTCAGAACTTAATAAAGCATTAAACGTAATTCACGGAGAGATTTTTGGAGTTTCCAAGAAAATCAACATCGCAATTTTTGGTCACGGTTTAGTAGGCGGAACTTTAATCAATCAAATTTTAGAATCAACCGCAGCAATCGAAAAACGTAAAGACATTAAACTAAATGTTTTTGCTATTGCGAACTCTAAGAAACTACTTTTAAACAAAAATGGCGTAAGTCTAAACTGGAGAAATGACATTCAGCAAGACGGACTTGAATATACAATAAATGATGTAATTGCTTATGCAAACCAACATCATCTGGAAAACTTAATTGCAATTGATAATACGGCAAGTGCCACTTTTGTAGAAAATTATATTTCGTTGATCGAAAGCAGTTTCGACTTGATTTCATCCAATAAAGTTGCCAATACATTAAGCTACGGTTTTTATAAGGAACTGAGAAAGTCCTTAGCAGATAATCAGAAGAATTATTTGTATGAAACCAATGTTGGAGCAGGTTTACCATTAATTGATACGATTAAGTTATTACACCTTTCAGGTGAAAATATCACAAAAATAAAAGGAGTTTTCTCGGGAACATTAAGTTATTTGTTCAATAATTTCTCTTCAAAAGACGCTCCGTTTAGCGAAATTCTAAAAGAAGCAATCGATAACGGATATACAGAGCCAGACCCGCGTGAGGATTTATGCGGAAATGATGTAGGAAGAAAATTACTGATTCTGGCTAGAGAATTAGACCTGCAAAATGAGTTTGAAGAAATCTCGATTCAGAATTTAATTCCGGAACATTTACGTGAAGGAAATGTTGCTGATTTCTTAACTAAATTAAAAGAATTTGACCCAATTTACGAGAAAATAAAAGCCGATCAAAAACCAAATCATGTATTAAGATACATTGGTGAATTGTCCGGTGATTTACAAAATGACAAAGGAATTCTGGAAGTAAAATTAGTTTCGGTACCTTCTGATACAGCGTTAGGCGGATTAAAAGGTTCTGATTCTTTCTTCGAAATTTACACAGAATCTTACGGAGATCGTCCAATCGTAATTCAGGGAGCCGGTGCAGGTTCTGCAGTTACGGCGAGAGGAGTTTTTGGCGATATTTTGAGATTATCAGATAAAGGGTAATCTCTAATCTCAAAGGGGAATGAAATGAATAATTAAGAAGATTTATTAATTAAAAAGTGACGACCTCCAGTCTTATCTCCCTCCCTTTCGGGGAGGGTTGGGGAGGGGAATAACATGAAAGTAACCTTAAACAGAGTAAACGACGCGTTTCATTTCAAACTAAAAAATGAAAGAGGTCATGTAGTTGATGTTGACAGCAGAGCCGAATTTGGCGGAAGCGATTTAGGTGCAAGTCCGATGGAATTAGTATTGATGGGAGTTGCAGGATGCAGCGCGATTGATATGATTTCGATTTTAAAGAAACAACGTCAGGAAATCACCTCATTTAATGCTGAGGTCGAAGGAGAACGCGTTCAAGTTGGCGAAGCAAAACCTTTTAAAGAAATCAATGTAGTTTTTTATTTAGAAGGAGATATCAACCCTGAAAAGGCACATCGTGCTGCCCAGCTTTCTTTCGAGAAATATTGTTCAGTAGCCAAAACGGTTGAACCAACAGCGACAATAAGTTATAAAGTTGTCCTGAATAATCAAGCATTATAGAATTAGAAAATTAGTCAATTAGAAAATTAGAAAATTCTCTATTGAGCGTTAACTAATAATTGACTTCAGTTAAATTTTAAGTTTTGGTTTATATGATAGTAAAACCTGAAACCTGAAACAAGAAAAACAAAAAAAATGAACGAACAAGAACTTGGTTTTGAAACTCAAGCCATAAGAACACAATTAGAAAGATCTCAGTATTTAGAGCATTCGGTGCCATTATACTTATCGTCAAGCTTTGTATTTGAAGATGCCGAAGATATGAGAGCTTCATTTACAGAAGAAAAAGAACGAAATATTTACAGCCGTTTCAGTAATCCCAATACGACTGAATTTGTAGATAAAATTTGCAAAATGGAAGGTGCTGAAGCCGGTTATGCTTTTGCAACAGGAATGGCAGCCGTTTATTCAACATTTGCAGCTTTATTAAATGCCGGCGATCACATTGTATCTGCAAGCAGCGTTTTTGGTTCAACCCATGCATTATTTGTGACTTACTTTCCTAAATGGAATATCGAAACTTCGTATTTTGAGATCAACAAACCGGAAACGATTGAAGCTTTAATCAAACCCAATACGAAAATATTATACGCAGAGTCACCTACAAATCCCGGTGTTGATGTAATTGATTTACAATTGTTGGGAGATATCGCTAAAAAGCATAATCTGATTTTAATTATCGACAACTGTTTTGCAACGCCATATATTCAACAGCCCATAAAATTTGGAGCCCATTTAGTCGTACATTCTGCCACAAAATTAATTGATGGTCAAGGACGTGTTTTAGGAGGAGTTACGGTTGGAAGTGAAGATTTAATCAGACAGATATATTTATTCTCCAGAAATACGGGTCCGGCTTTATCTCCGTTTAATGCCTGGATTTTATCCAAAAGTTTAGAAACTTTAGTTGTTCGTGTTGAAAAGCACTGCGAAAATGCTTTGAAAGTAGCTGAATTTTTAGAAGCACATCCAAATGTGAATAGTGTGAAATATCCGTTTCTGAAATCGCATCCACAATATGAAATCGCTAAAAAGCAAATGCTTTTAGGTGGTAACATAATTGCATTTGAAATTAAAGGCGGCATCGAAGCAGGAAGAAAATTTTTAGATAAAATAAAATTATGTTCATTATCAGCTAATATTGGAGACACAAGATCAATTGTAACTCATCCGGCATCAACAACACACAGTAAATTATCTGAGGAAGATCAATTAGCAGTTGGTATTACCCAAGGTTTAGTACGTGTTTCTGTAGGTTTAGAAACTGTGAAAGATGTAATTGCTGATTTAGAGCAAGCGCTTTCTTAATTGTAGATTAAATCCATTTCAATATATAAATAGCGATTTCAACTGTAAATAATACAGTGGAAATCGCTATTTTTTTAAACTATACTAATTTAGTAGAACTTAGTTTTTCATTCTGTTATTATTCTCGTTCAAAAAGCTTATTTTTGTTGCAGAAAAATATTCAGTTGTTATTTTAGCTTATCCCGATAGTTATCGGAACTAAAATCAATAATCTAAATCTAAAATATATATAAGTGCTTTCAAAGAAAACAAAATACGGAATTAAAGCTTTAACCTATTTAGCGAGACGTGATAATAACGAACCAGTACAAATTGCTGAAATTGCGAAAAGTGAACATATTTCAATTAAATTTTTAGAGAGTATTTTGCTGTTACTTAGGAATTCAGGTTTTCTTGGCGCAAAAAAAGGAAAAGGCGGCGGTTATTATCTGATAAAAGATCCAAAAGATATCAGTATGGCAAAAGTATATCGAATTCTTGAAGGTCCAATTGCATTATTGCCTTGTGCAAGTCATAATTTCTATGAAAGATGTGATGATTGCGATGATGAAACCACCTGCGCAGCAAGACGTTTAATGATGGAAGTTAGAGATAATACTCTTAAAATATTAGAAAGTAATTCTCTTGCAGATATTGCATTTTAATTTTAAACCATATAAGTTATTATAAGTGCTGATTTAAAATAGATGTAAGTTTTTATTAAATGAACTTATATTACTTATATAGTGAAAAGAATTAAAATATCAATTTATATCCCGCTATAAACAGCATTATTGCAATAGCGTTTCTAAGAAATAAATCAGGAACTTTTCCGCTTAACATACTTCCTATAAAAATCCCCGGAAGCGATCCCATTAATAATTGCCCCAGTAAAACTAAATCAAGATTTCCCATCGAGGCATGTCCTATTCCGGCAACAAGAGTTAGCGGAACGGCGTGAGCAATCTCAGTTCCTACCAACCGAGGCGTTGGCAAAAGAGGATACAGGAAAAACAATGTAACCGTTCCTAATGCACCTGCACCAATAGAAGTCAATGTTACAGTTGCCCCTAATAATACACCAATTCCTATAGTTAACATATTTTGAGTGTGGCTCTCACTATGAAATCGATCTCCGGCATGTTTTTGAGAAAGAACTAATAATTTCTTTTTAAATAAAATGGCAATCGAGGTAAAAAGCAATGCCCATCCCAAACTGTATTTTATCACAGCATTTATAGTCGAAATATCGGTTTTAATACTATTCAAGATCCATAAAGTCAATAAAGCTGCGGGAACACTTCCTAAAGTGAGCCAGCCTGTAATTTGCCAATTGATATTGCCTTTTTTATGATGTACAAATACGCCTCCCATTTTAGTAAACGCAGCATATAATAAGTCTGTTCCTACTGCTGTTGTTGGCGGAATTCCAAAATATAATAAAATTGGAGTCATCAAGGAACCACCTCCAACACCTGTCAAACCTACTATGAAACCTACGAGCAGACCCGCAATTACAAGACCTATTTGAAAATCCATGTATAAATATTTACGGTAAAAATAACAACAATTTTATAATTATCCTATGGATGTGGTAGACATTAAAAGAGTATTTTGGTAATCAAGATAATTAAATTTATATGTTGTTGTTTTATAGGTATTTATGTGTTTTAACTTATTCTGTTAATTTGTGAAATTCCTTAAAGTGCTTTTCAAGTTAAATGAAAGAGCAATAGAGATGTAAAAAAAATAAATATTACTTTGATATTTAGAAATAAGTAGTAATTTTGCATAGTAATCTATTAAGCCGATAGGGTAATAGTTAAAAAGAGAAGAAACATTACAATATGGAGAAGGAATTAAAAATAAATAGTGGTGATTTTAAGTCTGATACAGCACTAAAAGAAAAATTATGGGTCGCAATACCTGTTGTTTTATTAGTGGGTTTGTTGACGGTGTTAATATACAACCATTATGCTGATTTTTCCTGGAACGGACTTGTTGAAGGTTTCAATGAGGATTTTTTAGCCTTTTTCCTTATAGGTGTTTTTGCACAATTAGTTGACGGTACCTTAGGAATGGGTTACGGAGCTACTTCAACTTCGTTTTTATTAGCTTACGGAGTTCCGCCAGTTATTAGCAGTACAGGAGTTCACGTTGCAGAAATGTTTACTACGGGAGCATCGGCAATTTCGCATCATCGATTTGGGAATATCAATAAAAAACTCGTAAAAAATTTACTAATTCCGGGAGTTTTGGGTTCAATCATAGGAGCTTATTTATTATCTGATGTTATTAGTGGAGATGTTATAAAACCATTTATTGCTGTTTACATGATTATTTTGGCAATTATAATTATCAGAAAAGCACTGAAAAAAACAATCGTAAAAAAGAAAACTAAAAAATTAGGAATTCTGGCGACTTTTGGAGGCTTTATGGATGCCGTTGGTGGTGGTGGCTGGGGACCAATTGTAACTTCTACATTATTAGGAAGAGGAAGAAATCCAAGATATACAATAGGTTCTGTAAATGCTGCCGAGTTTGCTGTTTCATTTGCAAGCGGTATCACTTTTATGCTTTTCGGAGGAATTCACGGTTGGCAGGTAATTATAGGTTTAATTGTAGGAGGAGTAATTGCAGCGCCGGTCGGGGCATATTTGGTAAACAAAATTCAAAGGACGCCTATGATGATTGCCGTTGGAATTTTAATTATATTATTGAGTTTAAAAACATTATCTAAATTATTGTAATAGATTTTTAGGAAGAGAATAACATGAATGCAAAAGATATAACAGTATTATTAGACATAACAAAGGATTTTTCGCTTGACGAAACTTTAGCTTTTTTAGCCAGTCAATATCCGGGAAAAGTAATATTTTCGACTTCTTTTGGTCAGGAAGATCAGGTAATTACAGATTTTATTGCCAAAAGTAATCAGGATATTACCATTTTTACTTTAGATACCGGAAGATTATTTCAAGAGACTTATGATGTTTTTCATAAGACCTTAAAAAAGTATAAAAAACAAATTGAAGTCTATTTCCCTGAAGCAACAGCGGTAGAAAGTTTACTGAAACAAAAAGGACCAAACAGCTTTTATGATTCGGTAGAAAACAGAAAAGAATGCTGTTTTATTCGAAAAGTAATTCCCTTACGAAAAGCTCTGGCAGGAAATTCAGTTTGGATTACAGGTTTAAGAGCCGAACAATCTGAGAACAGAAATGACTTGCAATTGTTTGAATACGACGGAGGTTTCGAAATCATCAAGTTCAATCCGTTATTAAAATGGACTTTAGAAGAAGTTGAAACCTATTTACAAGAAAACAATGTTCCGCAAAATGCTCTACACAAACAAGGCTTCGTAAGTATAGGTTGTGCGCCATGTACCAGAGCAATATTTCCGGGCGAAGATATCAGAGCCGGAAGATGGTGGTGGGAATCGAGCCATAAGGAATGTGGGTTGCATGGAGCGAAGAAAGAGTAGAGAGTCAAGAGGAAAGAGTCAAGATAAAAGAGAATAGAATATAAAGAGTAAGATCAAGAATATGTATTTAAAGTTCCGGAGGAACGATTCATATTGTAGCGTCGGGTTTCAACCCGATGGAGATTTAAATCATTGCGTCGGTCTTCAACCCGATGGAGATTCAAAAAAGAATAAACAAAAAAGAATAAAACAATAGTTGAAAATTTTAGGTCACCACAAAACTTGTAACCTGAAACTTAAAACTTGAAACAAAAAACAAAAATGAGTTCAGTATTAAAAACAAACGCTTTAGAGAGTGAAGCGATATACATTTTCAGAGAAGTAATTTCACAGTTTGACAAACCGGTTTTACTTTTTTCTGGAGGAAAAGATTCTATAACATTAGTGCGTTTAGCACAAAAAGCATTTTTTCCGGCAAAAATTCCGTTTCCTCTTTTGCATGTTGATACGGGACACAATTTCCCTGAAACTATTGCTTTCAGAGATAAATTGGTAGAAGAATTAGGTTTAGAGTTAATCGTTCGTAATGTTCAGGATGCGATTGATGAAGGAAAAGTTGTGGAAGAAACCGGGAAATATTCTAGTAGAAACAGCTTACAGACCACAACACTTTTAGATGCTATCGAAGAATTTAAGTTTGATGCTTGTATTGGTGGTGCTCGTCGTGATGAAGAAAAAGCAAGAGCAAAGGAACGTATTTTTTCAGTTCGTGATGATTTCGGTCAGTGGGATGAAAAAAATCAACGTCCGGAATTGTTTGATATTTTGAACGGAAAGATTGAAAATGGTCAAAACGTTCGTGTTTTCCCAATTTCAAACTGGACAGAACTAGATGTTTGGAGTTATATCGAAAAAGAACACATCGAAATTCCATCTATCTATTTTTCACATAAAAGAAAAGTTTTTTTGAGAGACGGTTTAATCTGGTCGCATTCTCCTTTTGTGTACCAGGAAGAAGACGAACAAATCGAAGAAAGAATTGTTCGCTTCAGAACCGTTGGAGATATGACTTGTACCGCTGCAGTTGATTCTTATGCAGCAACAATCAAGGAAGTTGTTGGAGAAATCAGAACATCAACTATTTCTGAAAGAGGCGCCAGAATCGACGACAAACGTTCTGAAGCCGCAATGGAAAAGAGAAAACAACAAGGATATTTTTAAGAAAGAAGTTAGAAGAAAGACGAAAGAAGTTAGAAGTATTCTACAGTAAATTCAAAAACAAAAAAACATACAGGTTTAAATTTTAGACAAAGTTTTTCAAAACTTGAAACTTGAAACAAAATTAAACTTGAAACAAAATATAGAAATGGAAGTTTTAAAAATAGCAACAGCAGGAAGTGTAGATGACGGAAAAAGTACTTTGATCGGGAGATTATTGTATGATACAAAATCGTTGACTACAGACAAAATAGAAGCAATCGAAAAAAGCAGTAAACAAAAAGGATACGATTATCTTGATTTTTCTTTGGCAACTGACGGATTAGTAGCAGAAAGAGAACAAGGAATTACGATTGACGTTGCGCATATTTATTTTTCGACAGCAAAGAAAAGTTACATTATTGCCGATACTCCGGGTCACGTAGAATATACGAGAAACATGGTTACAGGAGCTTCAACTTCTCAGGTTTCTATCATTTTAATTGATGCAAGAAAAGGGGTAATTGAGCAAACATACCGTCACTTTTTTATCAATAATCTATTGCGAGTAAAAGAAGTAATTGTTGCGATTAACAAAATGGATTTAGTTGATTATTCTGAAGAAGTTTACAACAAAATCAAAGCCGATTTTCAGGCATTAAATGCTAAAAGCACATTCAAGGAACAAAACGTAAGTTACATTCCGTTAAGTGCTATCAATGGCGGAAACGTAGTCGATCAGTCTAAAGATATGCCTTGGTACACTGGTCAAACGGTATTGGAACATTTAGAAGGATTACATTCTTCAGATGTTTTTGAAACTGGAAAAGCGCGTTTCCCGGTTCAGACGGTTATTCGTCCAAAGACAGAAGAATATCATGATTTTAGAGGTTATGCCGGAAAATTATACGGAAACTCAATTAAAGTTGGAGATGCCGTTACGGTTCTTCCTTCTTTAACAGAATCAAAAGTATCTAAAATTCACTTTTTTGATAAAACATTTGATGAAGCCGTTGCAGGTTCTTCGATTACTATTGAATTAGAAAATGACATTAATGTTACAAGAGGTGATATGATTGTAAAATCATCAGAACTTCCAAAAATTGAAAAAGAAATCACCACAACTGTTTGCTGGATGGACAGTAAAAAACTGGTTGCAGGAACAAAATATATTGTACAGCACAATACAAACTCAGTTTTGGCAAAAGTAGAAAGTATCAAAAATACCATCTCAACAGATTATTCAGGAACAAAAGAAGCATCTCAATTAGCCATAAACGAAATTGGAGAAGTAAGCATCAAATTAAGCAAACCTTTATATTTTGATGCCTATAATGATAATAAATCAAACGGCGCTTTTATCTTAATTGATACAGCAACCAATACCACAGCAGGAGTAGGATTTATTCGATAAATCTCCCTAGCCCCCGAAGGGGGAATGCTTAGATGTAAAGAAAAAATATATTAATTCTCCAGTTTTTTACTCCTTCCCCTTTGGGGAGGGTTGGGGAGGGGAAAGCAAGAAAATAAAATGGAAAGTTTTAGAACAGAAATAGAAAATCCGATAGTTCAGAAAGAGATCATCGATTTAGAAAAAAAGATTCATTTATTCCGTGGAGGAAAAATTGATGATGAGCGTTTTCGTAGTCTTCGTTTAGCGCGTGGAATTTACGGACAACGTCAGGAAGGCGTTCAAATGATTCGTATTAAGTTGCCTTACGGTAAAGTAACCAGCGAACAATTGGTGCGTATTACTAAAGTTTCTGATGAATATTCTACAGGACGTTTGCACATTACAACGCGTCAGGACATTCAGATTCACTATGTAAGTTTAGACAGAACTCCTGAGCTTTGGGCAAATTTAGCAAAAGACGATGTTACTTTGCGTGAAGCTTGTGGAAACACGGTAAGAAACATTACAGGAAGCGAATTGGCAGGTGTAGATGTAAATGAACCATTTGATGTTTCGCCTTATGCACACGCTTTATTTCAATACTTATTAAGAAACCCAATTTGTCAGGAAATGGGGCGTAAATTCAAAATTTCGTTCTCATCATCTGATGAAGATACGGCTTTGAGTTATTTGCACGATTTAGGATTTATTCCGAAAATTGTAGATGGCGTTCGTGGTTTCAAAATCATGTTTGGTGGAGGTTTAGGATCTCAGCCGGCGCATGCTGAATTACTTTCAGAATTTGTGCCCGCAAACGAAATCATCCCCACAGCAGAAGGGATCATCCGTATCTTTGACCGTTACGGTGAACGTGCAAAAAGAATGAAAGCCCGTATGAAATTCTTAATCAAAGAAATGGGAAGAGATGTTTTTCTTGATTTGGTTGAAAAAGAGAAAAAAGCCATCGCTTTTGAAACCTACGAAATTGATACAACTGCTTTTGAGGGACCAATTCCGGAACCATTATTACAAGCGCCACAAGTTACAATTGAGGATACTGCAGCTTATGAAGCCTGGAAAAAATCGAATGTAATTGCTCAGAAACAAGCAGGTTATTACGCGATTGGAATCAAAGTTTTATTAGGAGATTTTTATACCGATAAAGCCAGATTATTAGCCGCTTTAATTAAAAATTACGCAGCAAACGAATTACGTTTTTCATTGCGTCAAAATATTGTAATTCGTCACGTAAAAGAAGCTAATTTGCCTTTCTTTTATCAGGAATTAGCCAGATTAGGATTTGTAGATTTAGGATATAATTCTACAGCAGATATTACGGCATGTCCCGGTACAGATACTTGTAATTTGGGGATTGCAAGTAGTACCGGTATTGCAGAAGAATTAGAAAAAGTTCTAAATGCAGAATATCCTCAGTACTTAAACAATCATGAAATTGAAATTAAAATTTCTGGTTGTATGAATGCTTGCGGTCAACACAATATGTCAGCAATTGGTTTTCAGGGAATGTCAATCAATTCAGGAAAATTAGTCGCTCCGGCATTGCAGGTTTTATTAGGTGGAGGAAGATTAGGAAACGGTTCAGGACGTTTTGCTGACAAAGTAATTAAAATTCCAAGCCGTAGAGGACCAGATGCATTGCGTACCATCTTAAATGATTTTGACAAAAATGCAAACGGAGAAAAATTCCTTAATTATTATGATTTTAAAGGAGAAAAATATTTCTATGAAATTTTAAAACCTTTCGCAGACGTAACCAATTTAACCGAAGCTGATTTTGTAGACTGGGGTAACGCAGATAACTACGTAAAAGCAGTTGGCGTAGGAGAATGTGCCGGAGTTGTGATCGATTTAGTAGCTACTTTATTATTAGAAGCCAAAGATAAATTGACATTCGCACAAGAATCATTTGACGAAGGAAAATGGTCAGATGCTATTTACCATGCTTATGCAGGATTTGTAAATGGTGCCAAAGCATTATTACTTTCAGAAAACGAAAAAACAAACAATCACGCTGGAATTGTAGATTTATTTGATACTGTTTTTATTGCAACCGATAAAATTGGATTGCCAACAACATTCAGAGAATTGGTTTATCAAATCAATCAAAATGAACCAAGTGAAGCGTTTGCAAAACAATATATTGAAGAAGGAATTGCATTTTTTGCAATTATAGAAAAATACAGAGCTCAAGAATTAGCAAATGCTTAATATCAAACCAAAAGTAACTTTAGTTGGTGCAGGTCCCGGCGATCCGGATTTGCTTACGCTCAAAGCCGTAAAAGCACTAGCTGAAGCAAATGTGGTTTTGTACGATGCCTTAGCCAATGACGAAATATTAGCACACGCTCCTAAAAATTCCATCAAAATTTTTGTTGGAAAAAAGATAGGAAACCACGCTTATACGCAAGATCAAATCAATCAATTGATTGTTGATAATGCATTAACGTATGGAAATGTCGTGCGTTTAAAAGGAGGAGATCCATTTATTTTTGGTCGTGGAAGCGAAGAAATAGAATTTGCAGAAAGCTTCGGAATTGAAACAGTTGTAATTCCCGGAATATCTTCGGTAGTGGCAGTTCCTGCAAGTCAGGGAATTTCGATTACAAAAAGAGGTGTTTCAGAAAGTTTTTGGGCAATTACAGGAACAACTTCTGATAGAAAATTATCTTCAGATGTAGCTTTGGCAGCACAATCATCTGCAACAGTGGTAATTTTGATGGGAATGCACAAATTGCCTCAGATTATTGATTTGTTTCAAAAAGAAAATAAAGGCAATTTGCCCGTAGCGATCATTCAAAATGGAACAACATCTCAAGAAAAATTAGGTGTTGGAACAGTAGATTCGATTTTAGAGATTGTAAAACAGCAAAAATTGAGTTCACCGGCAATTATTGTTCTCGGAGAAGTTGTAAAAGCAAGCAATAAATTAAAAGGCTTTTACGAAGAATTTCTATCAAAAGAAATCGACAGATAAAATCCCGGAGGGATGAACAATATTGTAGCGTCGGGTTTCAACCCGATGAACGCATGGTAATAACGTCAGGTTTCAATCCGATTTACCTATAGCATATAAAATCGTTTCAACCCGATGACACATGACATATTTTAATGTTGTTAAAAATAAATCATCTAATTTTGTTTAGATGAAAATAAATTAAAATGGAACAAAATGAATTATATCCAATATTTCTAAAACTTCACAATTTGAATGTTTTAATTGTTGGAGGAGGAAATGTTGGATTAGAAAAGCTCTCTTTTTTACTAAAGTCAAGTCCAAATGCAAATGTTGAGGTTGTGGCACCGGATTTTCACTTAGAAATTAAGGTTTTAGCTGAAAATCATCCTTCAATTAAATTGACCGAAGCAAAGTTCAAAAAGAAAATGCTCAAAAAACGACATATGGTAATTGCTTGTACCGATGATTTAAAAGTCAATAAAAGGGTATATGATTTGTCCAGAAAGCGTTATTTGATTTGCAATATTGCCGATACGCCAGATTTATGTGACTATTATTTAGGCGGAATCGTAACAAAAGGAAATGTGAAAATCGCCATTTCGACCAACGGAAAATCACCAACAACGGCTAAAAGATTAAGAGAGTTTTTCGAAGAAGTTATTCCGGAAGATATCAACCAAATGGTCGAAAACCTAAATGAATACCGGAAAACCTTAAAAGGTGATTTTGAAGAAAAGGTTAAAAGAATGAACGAAATTACCTCTTCATTAAAAAATAAAGAATAGTAAGAGTTCCGGAGGAACGTTTCATATTGTAGCGTCGGGTTTCAACCCGATGGAGGAGGAACGATTTATATTGTATCGTTAGGTTTTAATCTGATGATTTCGGAGGAAAGGTTCATATTATAGCGTCTGGTTTTAACCCGATGAAAAAAGATTCACAAAGAAAACGATGATAAAAATCATTTGATATTAGAAGATATTATTCGTTTCTTTGCATTATTAAGAATGATTATAAACAACAACATAATGATTAAAACAGATATACTGATAATTGGAGCAGGACCAACAGGTTTATTTGCCGTTTTTGAGGCAGGATTATTAAAATTAAAATGTCATATCCTAGATGCTTTACCACAAGCAGGAGGGCAACTTTCAGAGTTATACCCCAAAAAACCTATTTATGATATTCCTGGTTTCCCGGAAGTTTTAGCAGGAGATTTAATTGATAACCTGCAAGAGCAAATTAAACAATTTGAGCCAGGTTATACATTAGGTGAACGTGCTGAAACGATCGACAAGCAAGAAGACGGAAGTTTTATTGTAACCTCAAATAAAGGAACAAAATTTCACGCACCGGTAATTGCTATTGCAGGAGGTTTAGGAAGTTTTGAGCCACGCAAACCACTTATTGAAGATATCGACTTTTATGAAGATAAAGGAGTAAAATATTTCATCAAAAATCCGGAGAAATTCAGAGATAAAAGAGTTGTAATTGCAGGAGGAGGAGATTCAGCTTTAGACTGGAGTATTTTCCTTGCAAATGTAGCATCAGAAGTAACTTTAATTCACCGTAGAAACGAATTTAGAGGAGCTCTTGATTCTGTAGAAAAAGTACAGGAATTAAAAACATCCGGAAAAATAAAAATGATTACTCCGGCAGAAGTAATCGGAATCAATGGTGCTGAACACGTTGAGTCATTAGATATTGAAGAAAACGGTGCACACCGTAAAATCGAAACAGATTTCTTTATTCCACTTTTCGGATTGACTCCTAAATTAGGTCCAATTGGAGACTGGGGATTAGAAATCGAAAAAAATGCAATCAAAGTAAACAACGCATTAGATTACCAAACAAACATTCCTGGAATTTTTGCCATTGGAGACATCAATACATATCCTGGAAAATTAAAATTAATCCTTTGTGGATTCCATGAAGCAACTTTAATGTGTCAGGCAGCATACGGAATTATCAATCCCGGTAAAAAATACGTCCTTAAATACACAACAGTTTCAGGTGTAGACGGTTTCGACGGAACTCGTAAAGAAGCGCCAAAAGCAGTTGTTAAGGCGATAGTTTAATCTAAGGTTCTAAGGGACTAAGATTCTAATATTTTATATAGAAGCTCAAACTTTAAAGTTTGGGCTTTTTTTAAGCTTAGTAACTTAGAACATTAGCATCTCAGAACCTAAAAAAACGTACCTTTGGGTTATATAAATTTTGATTATCATGAATTTAGAAACGAGAAAATATCAGTTTATTCAAGAATTGGTTAAGGTTGAGGATGAACGTATTTTAGAAAAACTTGAATTGGTTTTGAAAGCAAATCAAAGCGATTGGTTTGATGAATTATCAGATTCGGAGAAAGCTGAAATTCATATTGGACTAGATCAGGCTGAAAAAGGTGAATTTACAAGTCATGAAGATGTCATGAAAAGATTTACAAAATGGCATTAAAATTTATTTGGACTTCATAAGCTGTAAAAGGTTTTAATAAGGTTATGGATTACTTAGAAGCAGAATGGACAGCGAAAGAAATTTTAAATTTAGAAAATAAAATTCAACAAGTTATCAGTCAAATCAATATTAATCCAGGGCAATTTCCAAAATCGATAAAAAACAAATCTTTATTTAAAGCGATTGTAGATAAAAATAATTATTTAGTCTACAAAATTAATGATCAGTCCAATATTATTGAGATTATTAATTTTAGAGGAACAAAACAAAAGCCTAAGCACTAAATCATCTTTGTAAATCATATCGCTCCGCTGGAGCTTTTAATTCAAACAAAGCATTAAACTCAGCATCTTGGTCCCTTAGCAACTTATTCTCTTTTTTTAAGCTTTAAACCTTAGCAACTCAGAACCTCAGAAACTTAAAAAAAAAACACTTGCAAATAGCAAGTTCATTTCATACATTTGCACTGTTCTTAAAATTATTGAAAGTTATCACGAAAGGCGGAGGGATAGACCCAATGAAACCTTAGCAACCCTTTATCATAAAGAAGGTGCTACATTCTACTTAATACTAATTCATAGTATATAAGATAGATAACACAAATACATAAAAGTATTTTCCAAAACTCTTCCTGACAAACTACAATATTATTTTACTGAATTCAGTATTATGAGCGAATCATTGACGCATTTTTTGCTGTCATCGTTCCCGCTGTACACAATATCTTTTATTCTGAACCCCAGAATAAAAGGATATTTGCTTCCATCGGGGCTAGTTAGCGTATAATAGTGAATTTTTGGAATTAATGGGAATCAAAACGCATATACTAACAGCTTTTTAAAACCTGTTAGGTATGTTTTAATAATAGAATAAAAAACTTAGCATCTTAGTACATCAGCACCTTAGCAGCTAAAAGACAAAAGAAATGGCAATAACAATTCAGGAAGCAATAAAAAAAAATATCCTAATCCTTGATGGAGCAATGGGAACAATGCTGCAGCGCTATAATTTCTCGGAAGAAGATTTTCGTGGAGAGCGTTTCAAAGATTTTCCACATCCCTTAAAAGGAAACAACGATTTACTATCCATAACACAACCACAAGCGATCCGCGATGTCCACGCCGCATATTATGAAGCTGGTGCAGACATCGTAGAAACCAATACTTTTTCAGGAACTACGATCGGTATGGCCGACTATTTCCTGGAAGATTTGGTTTATGAATTAAACTACGAATCGGCTAAAATTGCCAGAGAAGTAGCCGATGAATTCACCGCTAAAAATCCGGACAAACCACGTTTCGTTGCGGGTTCAATCGGGCCAACAAACAGAACCGCAAGTATGTCGCCAGATGTAAACGATCCGGGTTATAGAGCGGTAACGTTTGACGATTTGCGTATTGCGTACAAACAACAAGTAGAAGCTTTAATGGATGGCGGATGCGATTTACTTTTGGTAGAAACTATTTTCGATACACTAAATGCAAAAGCAGCACTTTTTGCAATTGAAGAAGTAAAAGACGACCGTAATATCGATATTCCAATCATGGTTTCAGGAACAATTACCGATGCTTCAGGAAGAACACTTTCAGGGCAAACGGTAGAAGCTTTCCTGATTTCAGTGTCACACATTCCGTTATTGAGTGTTGGTTTCAATTGCGCTCTTGGAGCCGATTTGTTGAAACCATATCTTAAAACATTATCACAAAATACTAGTTTTAACGTTTCGGCGCATCCAAATGCAGGTTTGCCAAACGCATTCGGACAATATGATGAAACACCCGAACAAACTCAGGCTTTCATCAAAGAATATTTAGACGATAATTTAATCAACATCATTGGCGGTTGTTGCGGAACAACTCCGGATCATATTCGACTGATTGCTGAGGTGGCGAAGGATTATAAGCCGAGAGTTGCGCCAGTCTTGGCATAACCTTCTTGAAGTTTAAAATTTAAAATGAAGAGAATTTTGTTTGTGTTTGTTTTAATGTTAATTAGTTGTAATTACACAACGGATACAGTTTTTGAGAAAAGTATTAAATGTGAAGATTGTTTAGTTACAAAAGAGGAAACAGCTGTAGGAATAGCAGAGCCTATTTTGTTTGAATCATATGGTAAAGATCAAATAGAAGATCAAAGACCTTATACGGTAACAATTGAAAATGATTCTATTTGGCATATTGAAGGGACTTTTAATAAAATTGGTTTTGGTGGTGTGTTTGATATTAAAATCTCAGCAAAAAATGGTAAAGTTCTTTATATGATACATGGAAAATAATTCGAAGCAAACGCTTTTTAGAAAAGTTCCGAAGGAACTCCGGCTAGCGCGAGCTTCTAGCTCGTGAACGCAAAGAAAGATTATTGTAAGAATTTTATAATTGGAATCTGCACGAGCGTGAAGCACGCGCTAGCACAATAAAAATAGAATTAAAATCTCGGGAAAAACATAAAATTTCTTATGAAACCGAGTTTGCGTGAGGGATAGAAGAGGATAGCCCACAGCCTGACGAAGGAAGTGCGAGGACTAGAAACGGATAGCCCGACCCGGAGGGACACGCCCAAAATAAGATTGTAAAAATTAAAGGTATTAAAAGCCTTATAACATATAAAACTCAGAACCTAAACAAATTAGGAACTCAGTAACTTAGAAAAAATGGCAGAAAACAGAAGAGACCTTGTATTAGCAGGATTAGAACCGTTGATTATTACGCCAAACAGTGTTTTTGTAAACATTGGCGAGCGTACGAATGTAACAGGTTCGCGAAAATTCCTTCGCTTAATCAAGGAAGAGAAATATGACGAGGCGCTTGATATTGCAAGGCAACAAGTAGAAGGTGGAGCACAGATCATCGATATTAATATGGATGAGGGAATGCTTGATGGTGTTCAGGCAATGACAAAATTTTTGAATTTAATTGCATCAGAACCGGATATTTCGAGAGTGCCGATTATGATCGACAGCTCGAAATGGGAAATCATCGAAGCAGGTCTTAAAGTAGTACAAGGAAAAAGTGTTGTAAACTCGATCTCGTTGAAAGAAGGTGAAGAAGCCTTTATTCACCATGCCAAATTAATCAAACGATACGGAGCTGCGGCTATTATCATGGCTTTTGACGAAGTAGGTCAGGCGGATAATTTTGAACGTCGAGTAGAGATTTGTCAGCGTTCGTATGATATTTTGGTTGATAAAGTTGGGTTTCCTCCACAGGATATTATTTTCGATTTGAATATTTTCCCAGTTGCAACCGGAATGGAAGAACATCGCTTAAATGCTCTGGACTTTTTTAGAGGTACAAAATGGGTTCGTGATAACTTGCCACATGCCCATATTAGTGGTGGAGTAAGTAACGTTTCGTTTTCTTTTAGAGGAAATGATCACGTTCGTGAAGCGATGCACTCGGTGTTTTTATACCATGCGATTCAGAACGGAATGACAATGGGAATCGTGAATCCGGAAATGCTTTCGATTTATGATGATATCCCTAAAGATTTATTAGAACATGTAGAAGATGTAATCCTTAACAGACGTGATGATGCGACTGAACGACTTTTGGATTTTGCGGAGAATGTAAAAGGCGAGGTAAAAAGTGATGAAAAAGCGATTCAGGAATGGCGTTTAGGTACGGTTCAGGAACGTATTACGCATTCGTTGGTAAAAGGAGTTGATGCTTTTATTGAAGAAGATGTTGAAGAAGCTCGTTTGGCCGCTGTAAAACCTATTGAAGTGATCGAAATCAATTTGATGACGGGAATGAACGTGGTAGGAGATTTATTTGGAAGCGGAAAAATGTTCTTGCCTCAGGTTGTAAAATCGGCACGTGTGATGAAAAAAGCCGTTGCTTATTTGTTGCCCTACATTGAAGCCAGCAAACAGGCCGGCGACAAGCAGGGGAATGGAAAAATTTTGATGGCAACTGTAAAAGGCGACGTTCACGATATTGGTAAAAATATCGTTTCGGTGGTTTTGGCTTGTAACAATTATGAGATTGTTGATCTTGGTGTTATGGTGCCTCCGGAAAAAATTATTGCCGCTGCGATAGAACATAATGTTGACATAATTGGACTAAGCGGATTGATTACGCCTTCGCTTGACGAAATGGTCTATTTGGCAAAAGAATTAGACAAACAAGGAATTAAAATCCCAATTATGATTGGTGGAGCAACCACTTCGCGTGCGCATACCGCCGTGAAAATTGCGCCTCAATATAGAGAAACTGTAATTCACGTAAACGATGCTTCGCGCGCCGTTACCGTTGCAGGAAACCTTTTAGATCATAACCGTAAAATATATGCAAGCGATATTCGTGCTGATTATGATGCGTTTAGGGAAACGTTTTTGAATCGTTCAAGAGACAAAAACTTCCTGACAATTGAACAGGCACGTAAAAATAAATTACAATTGGATTGGGCTGAATATACACCAACCAAACCAAAAGTAATTGGTAAACAAATCGTTGAAGTTGATCTTGATATTTTGGTTCCGTATATCGACTGGACGCCATTTTTTAGAACTTGGGAATTGTTCGGGAAATATCCGGCGATTTTGACAGATGAGGTTGTGGGTGAAGAAGCGACTTCTCTTTTTGCGGATGCTCAGGCAATGCTAAAAGTAATTTTAGAAGAGAAAAAACTGTCTGCAAAAGGAATTTACGGAATTTTCCCTGCAAATCAAATTGATGACGATGATATTGAATTGCGTGATGAAAACGGAAAAGTTTTGGAGAAATTCCTAACACTTCGTCAGCAATCACAAAAAACAAAAGGAGCGCCAAACATCGCTTTATCTGATTTTATCTTACCAAAAGATTCTGGTATTACAGATTATATGGGAGCTTTTTGTGTAACAACTGGATTTGGTGTAGATGAATGGGCAGCCGAATTTGAGAAAGATTTGGATGATTATAATTCGATTATGGTAAAAGCATTAGCCGATCGTTTTGCAGAGGCTTTCGCCGAATATCTTCACGAAAAAGTACGTCAGGAATTCTGGGGTTATGATCCGCAAGAATCGCTTTCGACAGAAGATTTAATCGAAGAAAATTACAAAGGAATTCGTCCTGCGCCAGGATATCCTGCTTGTCCGGATCATTTAGAGAAACCAACAATCTGGAAACTCTTAAACGTAGACGAAGAAATTGGAGTAACCTTAACAGAAAGTATGGCAATGTGGCCGGCCTCTTCAGTTTCTGGATATTACTTTGGAAATCCAAAAAGTAAATACTTTGGACTCGGAAAAATAAAAGAAGATCAGGTGGTAGATTACGCCAAACGACGCAATGTACCAACAGATTACGCCATGAAATGGTTAAACCCTAATATAGCAGACTAATCCCCACCCAACCTCCCCAAAGGGGAGGGCCAAAAAGAGATAAAAAAATATTGTTCAATTAAAATTACCCGAGTTCTCCCCTCCTTTGGAGGGGTCGGGGGAGGATCATGAAAGTAACACAACATATAGAAAACGCCAAAGGAAATACATTATTCTCATTTGAAATTATTCCGCCTCAAAAGGGGAAAAGCATTCAGGAATTATACGATAATATTGATCCGTTGATGGAGTTTAATCCGCCGTTTATTGATGTAACGACTTCTCGCGAAGAGTACATTTATATTGATAAAGGCAACGGACTTTTAGATAAAAAACTGACTCGTATGCGTCCGGGAACGCTTGGAATTTGCGCTTCTATAAAACATAAATACAACGTAGATACTGTTCCTCACGTACTATGCGGAGGATTTACAAAAGAAGAAACTGAATATCTTTTGGTAGATTGTAACTATCTTGGAATCGACAATATTATGGCTTTGCGTGGTGATGCCATGAAAGACGAACAATATTTTATCCCGAAAGCCGGAGGAAATGATTATGCGATTGATTTGGTGAAGCAAATTAATTTATTAAATCAGGGAAAATATCTTCATGAAGTAATGGATATCGACAACAAAGCTGATTTTTGTATTGGAGTTGCCGGATATCCTGAGAAACATTTAGAATCGCCATCATTGCAATCTGATTTAAAGAGGCTGAAAGAAAAAGTAGATGCAGGAGCTGATTATGTAGTGACACAAATGTTTTTTGACAATTCAAAATATTTTAATTTTGTAGAAAAAGCCAGAGAAATGGGCATTACAATCCCTATTATCCCTGGAATTAAGCCAATCGCGGTTCAAAGACATTTACAGGTTCTACCACAGATTTTCCGCATTGATTTACCGGAAGATTTAATTCATGCAGTAGATAAATGCAAAAATAACGCAGAGATTAAACAAGTGGGAATTGAATGGGCAATTCAGCAATCATTAGAATTAAAAGCTGCCGGAGTTCCTGTTTTGCATTATTATTCAATGGGAAAATCTGAGAATATTCGCCAGATTGCGAGCCATCTTTTTTGATTTTATTTCACCATTAAAAAATTAAGATTATGAAGTGTGGGCTTAATTTTTTAATGATAAAGAGAATAAAAGTTTTTAGGAGCTATTTCCAGCTGTCCGCTATATCTTTTGTGGTGAACCCCACCACAAAAGGATGCCGCTCCCATCTGGGCTAGGATATCAGGAGTTAAATTAAGATCTCTATTAGGTATTCGTGAGTTGGAATTTGGAATTTTTTAATTGGAATTTAATTTTAAATTATGAAACAAGAAGAATTACAAGCAATAGCTTCTCAGCTCAAACATCCAACGGGACAAAAAGGAACCGAAATGGGTCATATGATGAATGAAACCAACATCAACATGACGCTTCATTCTATTCAAAATCTAAATATAATATCAGGAAATACCATTTTAGAATTAGGACATGGAAACGCGGGACACGTAGAATATATATTCCAACAAGCTGAAAATATTAAATACTACGGACTTGAAATGTCTGAATTAATGTTTCAGGAAGCGCGTCAGATTAATCGAAATTATGTATCTCAAAAGCAAGCTTTCTTTTCACTTTATGATGGGGATATAATTCCGTTTCAAGATGCATATTTCGATAAAGTATTTACAGTAAACACCATTTATTTCTGGCAGGAACCTGAAAAATTACTTTGGGAAATTTACAGGGTTTTACAGCCAAAAGGAATTCTGTGCATCACTTTTGCCGAAGAGAGTTTCATGAAACAATTGCCATTTACGCAATTTGAATTTGAACTTTACACCACGCAAAAAGCTGAAAAATTAATGGAGAAAACATCTTTTACAATCATTCATAAAGAGACGTTGACAGAGAAAGTGAAAACAAAAACCGGTGAATTAGTCGACAGGGCTTTTACTACTTTAGTTTTAGAAAAATAGCTAATTAAGTGCCTAATGTTTCGTTTTAACTCCTGATCTCATAAATTAACACAGATTAAAAAAATCATTTAAATCTGTGGCATTAAAAAAATAATTTAGCATTCTATTTTTGATTACTTTAATTAATTCTTATTTCACGTTTCTATTCCAAATCATATACGACTAATTATGGAGGTTAAAAAGATCAATTTTCTAAAAAGTTACAGCAGTATTTTACTGCTTCTGGGCGGGATTACAGTTGGAAGTATATTTGGATTAATTTTTAAAGAGAAAGTTGCCGTTATAAAACCTATTGGAGATATATTTTTAAACTTACTTTTCACGGCTATTATTCCGCTTATTTTCTTTACAATCGCTTCTTCAATTGCCAGTTTAGAAAGGACAGAAAAATTAGGAAAATTGTTCATTATCATGATAACCGTATTTGTAAGCACGGTTCTGATTTCGGGAATAGTGATGATTGTTGCTGTTTATATTTTTCCAATTCATCAAAACGTAATCATTTCTAAAGTTCCTTTAGAAAATATTCAATCGGGAAGTATTGGCGATCAAATTGCACAATTATTGACCGTAAATGATTTCTTCGAATTATTGTCCCGGAAAAGTATGCTGGCATTAATTATATTTTCTTTCCTTATAGGCTTTGCAAGTTTACAATCCGGAGAAAAAGGGAGTGCTTTTAGAAGTTTTCTGGATTCAGGAAACGAAGTAATGAAGCAGCTTTTAAACATGATTATGAAATTAGCTCCACTAGGTTTAGGTGCTTATTTTGCTTATCAGGTCGGTGTTTTCGGGCCACAATTATTCGGGATTTATGCCAAACCATTAGGAGTTTATTATGGAGCCTGTGTTTTTTATTTCTTTGTATTCTTTAGTTTGTACGCTTTTGTAGCAGGAGGAAAAAGAGCTTTCAAAGTTTTCTGGATCAATAATATTACACCGTCATTAACAGCAGTTGGAACATGTTCAAGTATCGCAACAATTCCCGCAAATCTGGAAGCAGCCGAAAAAATGGGAATCCCTAAACATGTTCGCAATTTGGTTATTCCGTTAGGAGCCCCATTACATAAAGACGGTTCAAGTATGTCATCCATCTTAAAAATCACCTTTCTTTTTGCCATGTTTGGGAAAGATTTTACATCTCCGTCAACCCTACTTTTAGCATTAGGAATTACAGTAATCGTTTCAATTGTAGAAGGCGGAATTCCAAACGGAGGTTATATAGGAGAAGTTTTAGCAATCACCGTTTATGGATTACCAATGGAACAAGCTTTGCCGGTAGCTATGATTCTGGGAACTCTTGTTGACCCAATAGCCACTTTATTAAATGCAAATGGTGATGTTATTTCTTCAATGTTAGTTTCTCGATTTTCTGAAAGGACAAAGTGGTAAAAAACTTTACAAATAAACCTCAATCCTAAATCAAATAAATTAAAAATCAGTGTCAATCTGCTTAAGCAGTTCAATTTGTGGACTAAATTTAAGCAATCAATGAGGCACATTAAATAGCATAAAATGAATTCAGTACTTCAGCACGATCTTCATGATCTCGAAAATATACTTAATGAGGCCAAACAACAAGGAATAGATTTTCTAAACAATCTCGAAAACATTCCAACTTCAAATAAAAATTCAATTGATCCCACAAGGAATTTAAATAAATTAGGTTTAGGATCTTTAGCCACTTTAAAAGAGTTTAATGAACGATTAGCGCCATTAATGGTTGCTTCGTCCGGACCAAGATATTTAGGATTTGTTACAGGAGGCTCAACTCCGGCTTCAATTGTGGGCGATTGGCTGGCAACAGTTTACGATCAAAATACACAAGCTGTAAAAGCACAGGGAGGAACTTCGGCTTTGATAGAGTTTGAGACAATTAATTTGTTATTGCAATTATTAAACTTGCCAAAATCATTTTTTGGAGGATTTGTAACTGGAGCTACAATGTCAAACTTTACTTGTTTAGGCGTTGCAAGACAATGGTTTGGTGCTCAATCAGGAAAAGACTTTGCAAAAAACGGAATATCTGAAACCATCAATATAGTAACCGCAACTCCGCATTCTTCTTCTATAAAAACATTGTCAATGTTAGGTATAGGAAGTAATAATTACACGACAATTAAAACTATCGAAGGCAATCGTGAAGCAATTGATATAGACGATTTAGAAAAAAATATTCAAAGTTTGAATGGTAAACCTTTTATCTTAATATCTAGTGCAGGAACAGTTAATACAGCAGATTTTGATGATTTTGAAGCCATTGCAAAACTAAGAGAGAAATATCATTTCTGGTGGCATATTGATGCTGCTTTTGGCGGATTTGCAGCAGTATCAGATAAATTCAAACATCTTGTTAAAGGATGGGAAGGAGCTGATAGTATCACCATTGATTGCCACAAATGGCTCAATGTGCCTTATGAAAGTGCTTTTTATTTAGTTAATGAAAAGCATATGAGTTTTCAGGTAGAAACTTTTCAAAATTCGAATGCACCCTATTTAGGAAATCCATTAGAGAATTTTAATTATCTGAATGTATTGCCGGAAAACTCACGTCGTTTGCGTGCTTTACCAGTTTGGTTCTCATTATTGGCTTACGGAAAAGAAGGTTTTCAGGACATTATAGAAAATAGCGCAGCGTTAGCACTACATTTTGCAAATGCAATTATAGAAGATGATAATTTTGAACTTCTGGCACCAATCCGATTAAATAATGTTTGTTTTACTTTAAAAGGTAATCAGAATCAGGAAAATGTAAGTAAGTTTTTAACTCTTTTAAATGATAGTGGAAAAGTTTTTATGACGCCAACAGTTTATCAAGGACGTAAAGGAATCAGAGCTTCGTTTGTAAACTGGCGCACAACCGAAAATGACGTTAAAATTATTATTGAAGAAATTAAGTCTGTGTTTTCAAAAATGTAAATTTTTATACTCTTTTTTGAAGTCCTGTTTATTTATTAGACAGGACTTTTTTTTGCTTTATTTGTAAGTTTTTTTACAAAATACTTCGCGGATATTTAACTCTTTTTACACTTAATTTTAAGTAAATATTAAGCTAAAATTAATTTAATATTAAAATACATTTCATTTTTTGAAGATAACTCAATGAAAAAGTTAATTAGTATTCTTATTTAGAATAATTAAAAATAACTTGCAAAGTGCATATATAGAAGTTAATTTTGTGCCAAATTAATTTCAACTTTAGGTAATGAAAATAAATAGAATATTTATCTTAATCTTAGTAATCTTAACCTCAATTCAGGGTTTTTCACAGAATAACAAAGTAAAATTAACCGGCGTCATTTTAGAAAACAGCGGTCAGCCTTTAGCAGGTGTTTCTGTAGTTTTAAAGGGTACTGCTTATTCAACATTAACGAATGATAATGGTGAATACGAAATTTTAGCAGAACCATCGACTTACCTTTTGTCTATTACTTCTGTTGGATATAAATCAAAGCAAATAAAAATTAATTTAAAAGAAACAGATCAAATAGTTCCAACTCTCACTATTGAGGAAGATATGGCTGCGTTAGATGAAGTTCAGGTTAAAGGACTATCGAAAGTAACTAAAATTAAAGAATCTGCTTTTCAGGTTAATGCAGTTGATACCAGATCAATGGCTAATATTACATCTAATTTGAGCCAGGTGTTGAATAAAACGACTGGAGTAAAAGTTAGGGAACAGGGAGGTATGGGTTCTGATTTTGATTTTTCTATCAATGGTCTTTCCGGTAGTGCCGTAAAGTTTTTTATAGATGGTGTGCCTTTGGATATTATGGGAAGCTCAATGGCGTTAAACAATATACCGGTTAATTTATCTGAAAGAATTGAAGTATATAAAGGAGTAGTTCCCGTGAACTTAGGTTCTGATGCTCTTGGTGGTGCTGTAAATATTATTACGAATCATCAAATATCAGATTATTTTGATATGTCGTATAGTTTCGGATCCTTTAATACGCATAGTGCATCATTGACAGGTCAGGTTCGTAATGAAAAATCAGGACTAACTTTTAAAGCTTCTGGTTTCTTCAATTATTCTGATAATGATTATAAAATGAGAGATGTACAGGTAATAGAAGTGATTAACCAGGATAATTCTCGTTTTGTTACTGGTGATTTTAAAAGATTCAATGATCAGTATAAGGCGGCTATGGGGCAGGCGGAACTGGGTTTTGTTAATAAATCATGGGCTGATACGTTTTTTATTGGAGGAAGTTATTCGGCAACAGAAAAAGGAATACAAACAGGTACTAACCAAGATGTAGTATACGGTCAGGTACATAGAGGTGGAGATGCATATTCATTTTCGCTAAGATATTTAAAAAAGAATCTGTTCACAAAAGACCTTGATTTAAGCTTTTTTTCTTCCTATTCAGACGATCAATATACCGTTACAGATACTGCATTTAGAAAATATTATTGGGATGGAAGTTATGTACAGACTACTTCTTCAGAAATGGGAGGGCCTGCAACTAAATGGAATATTCAACGTCCAAAATATTTTATAGGATCGAATCTTAGTTACAAAATAAACGATAATAATTCTTTAAGTCTTAATTATACTTTAGATAAAGTTGAAAATAATACTTATAACGAATTGATTAGTGACAAAGATCATAATCCGGGGAAACTGACAAAAAATATTATAGGATTATCCTATCAACAGAATTTCCTGGAAGAAAAACTGACCAACACATTTTTCGGGAAATATTATGGTATGCTGTTGCAACAGCCTTTTGCTATTACTGATTCAGGAAGTGGAGCGGGTGAAACGGTTAAAGATAATAATGGTTACACCGGATATGGAATTGCTTCGCGCTATAAAATAACGCCATCTATAGGGGTAAAAGCATCTTATGAAAAAGCATATCGTTTACAAAGAGTAGATGAAGTATTTGGTAATGGATACTCGGTTGTAGCCAACCCGGGACTTAATCCAGAAAATAGCAACAATTACAATGTGGGCGCTTATTGGAAAAATGAAGCCGAAAATCACCACTTTTTTGTTGAAACCGGAGGATATTTAAGAAATGCTAAAGACTTTATTTCCGCAGTTGTTTATCAGTCTAATAGCCAGATAAGCAGATTCGAGAATACCTCAAATGTTCTTATCAAAGGAGTTGAGGCAGATATCAAATACAATTATCAGAATAAAATAAACGCAGGAATAAATTTCACTTATCAAAGCACAATTGATAATACGAAATATCCTAATGGATCAAATTCAGGAACAATATCAGCAACATACAAAGATGATTTGCCTAATAGACCGTGGATGTTTGGTAATGCGAATTTAGGATATAGAAAAGCTGACTTTATAAAAAAAGGAAATAATCTACAATTTAATTGGGATTTGCAATATACACACTGGTATTACCTTACTTGGGAAAACTATGGTACAAAAGAAGGAAAAAGTATAATTCCTGACCAATATATACAAAATGCATCTGTTTCGTATTCTATGAACGAAGGAAGATATAATGTTTCGTTAGAGTGTAACAATTTAACAAACGATTTGGCTTATGATAATTTTAAGCTGCAAAAACAAGGACGCTCTTTTTCGATTAAATTTCACTATTTCTTAAAATAACCCCCGAACGAACTTTTATTTAATAACTATATAAAAAAATATTTTAAACATGAAACAATTTATTAAACCCTTTTATTTTCTATTTCTAAGTACATTGATTATGGGTACAGCTAGTTCTTGCTCCAGCAATGATGATTCTGGCAGTACTGCTGATGATGGAAAAGCTGATTACGCACTTTGGCTGCAATTAGGGAGCTGGCCCAATACAACTCAATACATTGTAGGAGTTGATGATTTATCAAAAGGCAGTGTAAGTTTAGTAGGTAATGGTGCCGAAGTTACAAGCAAGGCAGATTATGGAATTATTGCTAAAAATGGCTTTTACTACTATCCAAGTACAAGTTCTAACTTTGGTAAAATGACCAAATTCGAATTCAAAAACAATCAATTAGCTGTTGTAAAAGAAGTTCCTTATACGTATCAAAAAGCCATAAATTGTTATACTTGGGTAGATGACAATACATTATTATTGTTTGGTACAAATGGTGATGGAAACAAAGTATTATATACTGTTGTAAATGCCACAACGCTTGAAATTAAAAATGGAGAATTGGCTTTGCCTGCAATTCCAACAGGATATAAAACTTATAATCAGGGTAATATTGAATATTCAAACGGAAAACTATATGTAGCATTCTCAAACATGGGGGTTTGGCCGGCACTTGCAGAATCAGGAATGAATATTGCAGTAGTAAATTATCCAAGTTTTGCTGTTGAAAAAATTATCGAAAGCGCTGATGCTGATGGTAATGGAGGATCTAATATGTGGATGCCAACATCTTGTACAGATGAGGCTGGTGATGTTTATATGATGTTTTTTGCAGATTGGATGACTGCTAAAGAAAGTCCAACAAAAATATTTAGAATTAAAAAAGGTACAAGTGCAATAGACGCTTCTTATAATTTTAATCTTGGTACTGCTTTAGGAGGAGAAACTGCTAATGGATTTTGGTATGTGGGTAATGGTAAAGCTATTGTTAAATACGTAGATTCAAAAATAGTAGCAGCAAGTCCTTCTACATTGTTTAATACTAAATTTGCTTTAATCAATATAGCTACAAGCTCGGTAATTCAAAAATTAGATTTACCTGCAGACAAAGGAAGTCAATTGCAAAATGTAATTGTATCTAATGGTAAAGTATTTATTCAGGTGAATGCTGAAACCACTAAAGATTATGTTTGGGAAGTGAATACTACAACAGGCGCTGTAACTCCGGGTGTAGAAATTATAGGTGGTTACGATTATATTTTACGTTTAGATAATTTGAAATAATCTAAATAAAATACTTGTTTTTTTATTTGATTAATTGGTTCAATTACTATCATTAAATTAAAATACTAAATTATTTTTTGAACCACAAGTCATTTTGATGGCTTGTGGTTTTTATCTTTTATACTCTTTTAAATATGTTTTCTTCATCGTCATCAAAAAATCAAAAAAGTAAAAAATCGCGTTTCAGCAAAATCAACGCCTGGCTTCATTTATGGCTTGGCCTGGCTTCAGGAATTATCGTGTTTATTATGGGAATTACCGGTTGTATTTTGGTTTTTGAACAAGAAATAAAAGCGCTAACATCGCCGTATTTAAATGTCGAAGCTCAAAATCCGGACAAATTATTACCGCCTTCAAAAATTTATGCTGCTGTGCATAAAGCATTGCCCAATAAAGAAATTCATGGACTCTGGTATAATGGTTTAGACAAATCAATTAAAGTTGATATCGAATCAGATTCCTTGATTTATGTAAATCCGTATAACGGTAAAATTACCGGAATGGTTCATCATGAAGATTTCTTTCATTTTATGGATGAAGGACATCGTAATCTTTGGCTGGATCGTGAGATTGGTTCTCAAATAACAGCCTGGGCAACAGTAATTTTTTTCTTCTTGTTGATAAGCGGATTGATACTTTGGTTTCCGAAAAAATGGAATAAAACCACCCGAAACAGTAGTTTTAAAATAAAATGGGATGCAAAGTTCAAACGACTGAATTATGATTTGCACAATGTAATGGGATTTTATACACTGATTTTAGCCATGCTTATTGCTTTTAGCGGTTTGTTGATGAGTTTTCATTGGTTACGTGAAAGCACCTATTGGATAGCTGGTGGATGGGCAGATGAAAAGGACAAGAAAGAACAAGTTGCTGCAACTAAAAAAGACAATTTATCGAAACAAGAATTAGATAATTTGGCCGGAGCCGATTTTATCTGGAAAAAGGTAAGAACAGAAATTGCCAAAGAAAATAAAGAAGCCGTAATCATTCATTTTCCGGATGAGCCCAAAGACGATTTTTACGCTTGTACCGATATGAATAAAGGAGTCTGGAGAGATTTATATTTTAATTCACAAACATTAGAATTACTTCCTAATTCGCATAAATATATCAACGACGAACGTTTTTCAATGTGGTTAATGCGATCTAATTATAGTCTTCATATTGGTGCAATAGGAGGAATAACCACTAAGATTATTTATTCTATGGCTAGTTTAGTATGTGCCAGTTTACCTGTTACCGGGTTTTATATCTGGTGGGGAAGAAAGAAAAAACAAAAATTAAAAATGTAACTCTGAGTTTATTTGTTTAACTTTTTCTTGTTTAATAAGTAAGATAACAATGAGTAACGAATTGTTTATAGAAATGATTTTTGTCTGACAATATTGAATATATAGCAATAAAATAAAAAAAATAAATCAGCATAAATCCATTTAAATCCGCGTCATAAGCGTGCCATTCTTCACAATATTAACTAATTGATTTATTGACTAAAAAAAGAGCCCGCTAACTACAACAGGCTCTTAACTAACATCAAAAAAAACAAAAAACAAGGGAAACTAAAGACTCAAAATATTAGATTCTATATGTAAACGCTATCGTAGCAATACGGTTATCAAGATCATATCTTTTATTGATACTCGTTTGTGCTATAACCGAATTGATGTGGAAATTATTAGTGTTGAAAATATCGGTAACATTCAATTTGATATTTCCTTTTTTAGCAAGTACCTGTTTCGAAATCCCAATACTGAAATCAAAAAACGAATCTCTTTCATAAATACCAAGATTCGATTTTGACTGGTATTGTGCATTTGCTTCGGCTTTCCAGCTTTCAGTTATTGTAAATGAATTTTGTACGCTTAAATTCAAAGTGATTATTGGGTCAATTTTTTCTGTATTGACGACATTGCCCATAAATTTATTTTCGAAAATATTAAAAAGCGTATTGACGGACCACCATTTATAAATTTCGGCTGTATTGGTAATATTCACACCGTAATTGTATGATTTGTCTACATTGATTTGTGATGTAACCGTAGTATTATCAGCAGGATTATAAACGTAAACTTCTGTAAATACATCTTTGTTTTTACTAAAATATAATGAAGCCATAAAAGCACTTTTCCACGCATAACCAATCTCTGCTGAATGTGTAATTTCAGGAACTAAATTAGGATTTCCCTGAGAATAGTTGAATGAATCATCGTAGAAACGAAACGGATTCAAATCGAACTGGCTTGGTCTGTTGATTCTTTTACTGTAGGATGCATGAAGCGAATGATTGCTGCTCAATTCATATTTCATGGCAACACTTGGAAACCATTTTAAATAATCGTCTTTATGCTCTTCATTCAGCGTTTTTTGTAAAATGTTTATTGCAGTATATTCGGAGCGTAAACCTGCCTGAATATTCAATTTTTCCATTTGATATTTATAGTTGGCATAAGCCGCATAAATTTGTTCCTTATATTCAAAATGATTGGTAGAGTTAAGATCAACAATCCATTGATTATTTGTTTTGTATTCGTAAACAGATGGATTATCATTGTTTTTAACGCTGGCTTTAAATCCCCATTCTATAGATTGCTTTTCCTTTAATGGATTTGTAAAGTCAATTTTTCCGGTAAAAACTTTTAATTGTGATGGGATAAAACCTCTTCGGTCATTAATAGCATTTGCATTAGAAGCGTCTATGTTTGTAGCACTCTGAAACTGATTTGACCTGAATTTTGAAGTTTCATATTCAAAATCAAAAGACATATTTTTTCCTTCAGTATTAAATTTATGAATTCCGGAAAAAGCATAAGTGTAATCATTCCATTTCTCTTTGCTGTCGTTGTAAGTTGAAGCATCAAATTGAATTTCATCTAATGCATTTACTACTGTATTTCGACCATTAGCAATGTTTTGGTACCGACCTAATTTTGCATCAACATAAAATTCTAAATTAGTTTTAGGAGTGATTTCATAAGTAGTTCCTATCTTAAAATTGTTTGAAGTCAAAGGTTCATCCGTAGTCGAAGTTTGATGATTTTTTATCAAAATGGTTTGACGATTTGCATCAGTATATTGATTTTGATCGAATTCTTTACGTTCTTCTTCACCTCTAAAAGTGTAGCTGTAATTTCCGTAAACACCAAATTTTTCTTTGTTGTAGCTTAAGTTGGCACCAGAATTTGTTCTGTTTTTTCTTCCTCTTGCGTAATTGGTAAAAACAGTTCCTTTAAGTCCGCCGGCATTTGGTTTCTTTAATATGATATTAATAATTCCCGCTTTTCCCGTTGCATCATATTTAGATGAAGGATTTGTAATTACCTCAATTTGTTTAATATTCGATGAGGTAGTAGATTTTAAATAATTCGCCAGTTCCTTTTGAGAAAGCTGCGTTAATTTACCATTTATCATGACGCCAACGCCTTGTTGTCCGCGAATAGATAATTCGCCATCCTGAGACACTACAACTCCCGGAGCGCGTGATAAAACATCTAATGCAGTTCCGCCTTCAGACACAATACTATTTTCAACATTAAAAACCAATCGATCTGATTTTTGAGTATATAAAACTTTCTTTTTTGTAATTACAATTTCATCTAAAACATTGATAGAGGTTTCAACAATACTGTCGGTTTCTTTTTCTGTTTGTGAGTATCCATAAACCGAAAATGCGAGCATAATTGATGTTATAAAATTCTTCATGATATTAGATTGTTTTTTTGGGAATTAATAATTGATTTTAATGCAATCCACTTTCAATTGTTTAAAACAGTCTCGCTCTATTTTAAAACAATTCGTTCCAGTTTATCAGAAAGTTTTTCGCGAAAGCGCAGAATACGGCTTATTAGCTTATGAAAACAGGTTTTGATAAATCGGAATACGGAGTACATCGAAGTGGTATTTTTGAAGTTTCAGTTTTCAAATATAACACTATTTATATCAAGTCTAAATAAAAATAATTAAAATTTGGCAGAAAAAAATATAACCTATTGATAATAAGTTATTCGCAATTTGATAAAAAATATGATATTTAAAATAAATGAGGAATTTGAGACAAAAACTCAGTAAATAAAGGTGTTCTTTATGACTAAGAAGGAAGGTAAAATAATAATTCCAATACTTTTTAGTTTTAAAAAAGTATTGGAATTATTCTAGACTGAGACTGTAGACTGAGACTGAGACTGTAGACTGAGACTGTAGACTGAGACTGTAAACTGAGACTGTAAACTAAAAACTACTTAGTAATTTCTCTAAAAACTGCTTCCAGATTTTTATTTTTCTGATTAAGTTGCAATGTTTTTAAACCATTTGCATTGGCAAAATCAAAAATAGCCGGACGCATATCTTTTTCAGCAACAAAAGTTAGTTCCCATGTCATATCGTGAATATTTCTATAAGAAGTAATATTTTCAAGTTTGGCTAAAAGTTGTTCTTCGATCTGATAATCAAATTCTACTTCAATTACTTGTTCTTTATTTTCGGATACCAGATGATCTAATTTTTTATCGGCAACAATTTGTCCTTTGTCAATAATTATGACACGGTCACAAATGGCTTCGACTTCCTGCATGATATGAGTGGATAAAAAAACAGTTTTATCTTTCCCAACATTTTTGATAACATTACGAATTTCCATTAACTGATTAGGATCCAGTCCGGTAGTTGGTTCATCCAGAATTAAAACATCAGGATTGTGTAATAAAGCATTCGCAAGTCCCACGCGCTGGCGATATCCTTTTGAGAGCTGTCCAATTTTTTTATGGCTTTCGGCTGACAGTCCTGTCAGTTGAATTACTTCTTCAATTCTTGATTTTTCAACCTTATAAACATCGGCATTAAAAGCCAAATACTCACGAACATACAAATCCAGATACAACGGATTATGCTCCGGTAAATAACCAATAGAACGTTGAACAGCTTTTGCATTTGTCATGACATCGTGACCATTTACAAGGGCTGAGCCATCATCTGCCAATAAATAAGTAGTCAAAATTTTCATCAATGTAGATTTTCCCGCTCCGTTAGGCCCTAGAAATCCTACGATTTCTCCTTTTTGAATAGAAAACGAAATTGAATTTAGCGCTTTTTGCGTTCCGTAACTTTTTGATATGTTGTTTACTTCTATCGACATGAATATTTATTTGCTACAAAAGTAAACAGAAATAGTCTTCATTTCTAAATTTTTGTCTTTTAAAGAAATCATAAAAAAATCACAAAGCCCAAGTGCAACGGCACCGTTATTGTTAAAGCAGTAGTAATTAAAAAAATAATTTATAATGAAAAAAATTTTACTTATTCTGGCTTTAGCTATGTTTAGCTTTGCAAATGCACAAAAAGGAACAATCTTAGTTGGTGGAAACATTGGATTCACTTCTGAAAAATCAGAATTTCAATTTGGTGAAGCAACAACAAATACCTTTAGCTTTTCTCCTAAAGTTGGTTACCAATTTAATGACAACTGGACTGTTGGGGGTGAATTTACAGTGGCTTCAGCTAATGATGACAATGGTACTATTGAAGAAAAAAACAACAATTTTAAAATTGGAGCATTTGTACGTTATGCAGTGCCATTGAGCCAGACTTTCTCCATTTTTGCTGATATGGGTGCAGGTTTTCAAAATGCAAAATCTAAAATCTACGGTCCTGGAAACGCGTTCTCAAAATCTAAAGCAGATGGAATGTATGTGGGTGTAACTCCAGCTCTTTTTATCAATATGAAAAAAGGTTTTGGTTTAAACTTTAGCATTGGTGGTTTAGGATATGAAACACTAAGTTATGATAATAACGGTGCTGATTACAGTAAATTCTACTTCAACTTTGGGCAAACATTTAATATTGGAGTTTCTAAAAACTTCTAATCTTAAATTATAGATTCAATTTCAGAAAGCATCCGCGTCGTCGGATGCTTTTTTTGTTTTAAACAGTGTCGTTAATGTTAAACTCTACTATTTATTGATGGTACTATTACCGCTGATTAAGATGATAATCTTATAACTTATTCTATATAAGGGGTATATTGATGAATTTTAGAAAAATCGAACAAAATAAATGTAATATAAAACTTATTTTTTATCGATAAACGCTAATTGTAATTTTTTATTATAAAAATTGTTAATAAATAAAGAATAATACTACGATATCTGTTCAAGCGTATAAAAAAGTACGAAATTATACACGATATTTATATGTTTATTTGTTAAATTCACAAAACAAGCTTTCAACTCATTGTTAATGAGTGATTTGTGAAATAATACCCCGTAAAAGTAAAGAACTATTTATTCTACTTATTTCGATAGTTTCTTTAGTACACGCCTCATAATTACCAAAATTTAATTTTTTAATCCTTAAAAATTATTATTATGAGACTAAAATTATGTTTTTTACTCGTTTTTATTATTACGTATTCGTGGGGTCAATCAGGATCTATGAAAACATTTACCGGCAGTGGAGCATTTGTTGTTCCCGCAGGTGTAACCAGTATTAATGTTCAGGCCTGGGGTGGTGGCGGATCTGGCGGAGGTGCCAGTAGTGCTCCGTTACTATTAGGAAGAGGTGCAGCCGGTGGAGGCGGAGGTGCTTTTGCGAGCGCTGCTATTTCGGTTACCGCCGGAGCAACTTTAAATGTTGTCGTTGCAGGTCAGACTTCCGGAACGACCGGAAATGGTACAGCAGGAGGAAACTCTACTATTACAGGTTTTGAATCCTCTATTTTAGCAGCCGGAGGATCAGGCGGTTCAGCCAATAATGCAGGCGGCACTCCATCAGGAGGAATTGGGGGAACAGTTGCAGCTTCTGTTGGCTCTACTAAATTTGCAGGTGCAAACGGAGGAAATGGTAATTCATGGAATCTATTAGGTTTATTACTTTCATCCGGTGCAGGTGGTAATGGAGCAAATTCAGGTGGTGCCGGAGGTGCAGCTGTTTCTGGTTTAATATTTAGTAATGCAGCCGGAAGTTCAGGCTCAGCTCCCGGAGGAGCAGGTAGCGGAGGAATAAATTCTGCATTGGGTGCTGCTCAGTCAGGCGGAACCGGTGGCGCGGGACAGGTTATTATTTCGTACACTTGTCCTGTTTTTAATATCTCAAGTACATCAGCTACAGATGTTTGTTCTTCGACAGGTTCAACAACTACAGTGACATTAATATCTACAGCAGGGGCTTTGCCAGTTGGTAATTATGTAGTAACTTATAATAGAAGCATTCCAAGTGCTACAGCATTAACTGCAAATTTAACGGTTAGTACAGCAGGAACAGGAACTTTTACAGTTGGGGGACTAACGACCGCAGGTTCTAGTACTATAACAATTACCAAACTTACTTCAGAGACTTGTTCTTCTACTATTACAACCAATAATACGGTTACAGTAATAGTTTCGCCGGCAACAGTTGGAGGCACAGTTACAGGAGGTACTACAATTAACTCAGGAGACACAAGTGGCGTATTAAATTTGTCAGGTCATACAGGATCAGTTGTTAAGTGGCAATCATCTGTAAGTCCGTTTACAACATGGACAGATATTGCTAATACAACTACTACCTATATTTCAGGAGTTTTAACAGAAACGACTCAATTTAGAGCTGTCGTTCAAAGTGGTGTTTGTAGTGTTGTAAATTCTGAGCCAACAACGGTTACAGTAAATCCAAGACCAACTATAACATTATCAGCCTCAACAATTCCCAGATGTTTAAATACTAATGCGCAAACTACATTTTTGGAATACAGTGCAACAACTGGTTCTCCAACAACGTATAGTATAGTTTGGAATTCATTACCAGCAAATGATTTTGCAGCGGTTACAGATGCAGCCATGGAAGATAGTCCAATAACGATCGCTGTTCCTGCGGGTATTGCTGCCGGGACTTACACAGGGACATTGACTGTGAAAAATGCAGGTGGAGGCGTTAGTACGGGCTATAATTTTAGTGTACCTATAAATGCGCCTGGCTCCCTTATTACAGATGGAGTAGTTTCTGCGACTTGTAGTACTAACATTGCACAAGTTTCAACTTTAGAATACACAGGCACAACTGTTAATCCTACAAGTTATTCTATTGATTGGAGTGGTCAGGCAAATGATGCGTTATTTGAAGATGAACTTTCTACGGACTATGCTTTTGATCCTAATGGAGGTTCTCTCGATATCAAAGTGCCGGCAAATGTTGTACCAGGAACCTATACAGGAATACTCTATATATTTAATGGGCTTTGTTTTGGAGCTCAGACAATATCCATAACAATAACATCAGGAGCAGTTGGAGGTACCGTTACAGGTGGTGCAACTATTGGTTCCGGAAGCACAAGTGGTTTATTGACACTTTCTGGTCAGACAGGAACTGTCGTAGCCTGGGAATCATCTGTAAGTCCTTTTACAGAATGGACAGAAATTGATAATACAAATGTTACCTATACTTCAGGACCATTAACAGAAACGACACAATTTAGAGCGATTGTTCGAAAAGGACTTTGTCCTTTTGCCTATTCTGAACCAACAACTGTTACAGTACAGGATTTACCTACTATAACTCTGGCAAGCAATACAATATCAATTTGTGGAAGCAGTAGTTATTATGGTGCGTTACCGTATACCGGGACAACAGGAAACCCTGTAACATATAGTTTAGTCTGGAGTTCATCACCTCCTAATACTATTCCATCAGTTATAGATGCCGTATTGCCTGAAAGTCCAATTGACGTTTCAGTTTCTGTAGGCACAGCCGATGGGACTTATCAGGCAACATTAACTGTAAAAGATGCCAATGGTAATGTTAGTAATCCTATACTAATTACTGCAAATGTAGAAACAACTCCTAATTTTCAGACGAATGGAAACATAACTTCTGTTACCACAAGTGCCAGTGAACAAACTACAACACTAGAATATGATACTGTTTTTGCTAATCCTTTGGGATATAGTATTGATTGGAATGCCGAAGCAAATGCTGCTTTATTGCAAAATCAGCCCTTTACTGCATTTGACTTTTCTCCAGGAAGTGGATTTATAGATAATGTTGTGGTTCCGGCTAATGTGCTGCCAGGAACTTATACTGGTACTTTGATTGTTGAAGGAGCTTTTTGTGCTTTAAATTCTAAATATGTAACTATTACGGTTAATCCAGCAGCAGCACCAACAATCACCCTTTCATCTTCTACAGTAGATGGATGTCTGGATAATTATAATTATCAGCACTATGTTGCATTGCCATATACCGCAACAACAGGAAGCCCTACGACATTTAGTATAGTTTGGAATTCATCATTACCCAATACTTTTGTACCAGTTACTGATGCTGTATTGAATTCAACCAGAATTGATGTTCCGGTTCCACATACAGAACCGTCCGGAACTTATCAGGGTACATTGACTGTAAAAAATGCAAACGGTCTCGTAAGTACCTCAATAGTTTTTAATGTGAATTTGGAAAGATATGCTACTGTTAATACTAATGGAGTTGTAACTACTGTTACTGCAAGTACCAGCTCGCAAACGACAACATTAAATTATATTGGTATCTTTAATCAGCCGGTAAGATATGTAATTGATTGGGATACTGCTGCAAATGCGGCGTCATTAGCAGATCAGGCAAGTACTCCATTTACTTTTTCTCCAAGCGGTGGTACTATAACTGGTATTGTGATACCTGCAAATGTTCCAGCTGGAACTTATAAAGGCGCAATATATGCTAATGGTACTTTTTGTCAGGGAAGTGGTCCAATAATAACTCTTGTTATTAATTCTTCAGGAGCTAGAGGAACAATTGATAATAGTCCTGAAATTGTAGAAACAAGTAAATCAGCTCAAAACCAAATTTCAATCACTTCTGCAAACAAAGTGATTAATATTGAAAATAAAGAACATAATATCAATAAGGTTTTTGTTTATGATGTATCAGGTTACTTAATCTACCAGAAAGACGGAGTTAGAGATTCTAAATTAATTATCGATAATGTTGTAACAAGAAGCAATCAGGTTCTTGTGGTCAAAGTAGTTTTGGATAATAATGAAGTCAAAACAAAAAAAATAATTTATTAAATTATAAAAGATTAGAAAATTCAAAAGCCACTTATCGAAAGACCAGTGGCTTTTTTATTGTTTGTAAAAAATTTAAAAGCATCATTAAAGTTCAATTGAAAGCCTAGTGGTTTTAACAAATTGTTAATAAATGTCTTACATTTAAATGTTGGTATTTTTGTTGTTATGTATATGTGAAATTTAAACAATTATTACATATGAAAAAAATGCTACTTATTCTTGCATTAGCTATGATTAGCTTTGCAAATGCCCAAAAGGGAACAATTTTAGTTATGGGAAATGTTACTTACAGTTCTCAGAATTTATCGGTTTCTAATTTAGAAACCAAAAGCCATAATTTTGCTTTTTCACCTAAAGTGGGGTATCAGTTTCACGAGAACTGGACGGCTGGAGTTGAATCAGCATTTAGTAATTCAAAGCAAAACAGTGTGTTTGCCGAAAGTAAAGCTACAGACTTTTCAATAGGTGGATTTTTACGTTATTCTAAACCAATAAGCGAAACTTTTGCCGCGTATGCTGATTTAGGTGCTGGTTATCAAAAAAGAAAATCTACAAACGCTACAGATATTGGAATGTCTGAAACTGAAGGGAATGGTTTTTATATTGGTATTACTCCGGCGATCTTTATCAATGTGAGTAAAGGATTTGGTTTAAACTTTAATATTGGAGGTTTAGGCTATAATACCCTGAATATAGACGGAGAAAATGTAGATGGAAATAAAGTTAAAAATTTCGAGGTTTCCTTTGGAAAAGCATTTTCTGTAGGGATTTCAAAGAATTTTTAATCTTAGTTACATTCCATAAAAAAGCACTCCAATTGGGGTGTTTTTTGTTTTAATTTATAGAAAAGTTCTAATGAAAGCTGTTTATGAGATATATGGGTTAATGAACCTCAACCTCAAAAGAAACCGTATCATTAATAACCGACTTTCTTTTATCATTAAATTCATATTTAACGATAGTTCTTATTTTATTGATTCCCTTTTTGATTAGTGTTTCTTTTACTTCAAGACCAGTTTGAGATATTTTTTTGATTGTTCGGTACACTTTTGTATTGTCAACGCCTTGATTTTCTATTTTAAGAGTACGTTTAGCATTTGGGATATTCGCTATTAAATAATGCTGTTTTAAAGTATCTCCAACTTTAAGATGTTGTTCAATTTTTGTTTTAAATTGTTCTTTGTTTGCTATTTTATATTGGTAAATTTCTATTAATGGTAAACCTTCGTAGCTTTTCATATTACCAAGTTCATCATAACGAATTAAAAAATCAAGTATACCAAAATCATCGTACATCATATATTTCATAATCTTTCCATTGGGATGATTGTATGTACTTTCTTGTATTATATTGATATTTTTTCTATAATGTATTGATTCTACTGTGCCGTTATCAAAGTAAGAAAAACTTTTACCGGATATGTGCCCATTAACAAACTTACCTTCATATATTTTATTTCCTTTTTCATTGTAATTAACAAACTTTCCATGAAAAATAGTGTCTCCATTTTTGAGGATGTATTCCAACGTTGTTGTCTCTTTTGTTTCAGCATCATATTGCTTTAATACATTTGTATGTTCAGCTTTATAGAGAAAAAACAACAGTATGAAAGACAATATCATAGTGAATAGTGTAGCTATAATTATTATGTTCTTTTTTGTCATTGTTTATTTTGCTTTACGCTCTTTATTAATAAATATTCCATTCTCATAATTAAAAATAGTTACGGAATCTGTAGTTTTCCCTTTTTCTATATCAATTTTACCCTTTTTCAACTCCCTTATTTCCTTTGCCGCATTCGCACCATTATCAAAAGCATTCATCACATCATCGTTTTTATTATCTATTGTTCGTTTTCCTCCGTTTGTTCCTTTTCCTTTTGGGGAACTTGTCGTGCCGCTCTTTTCAAATGCCAGTAAAACAATAAGAAAGTCAAATACACCGCCAAAATCAATCCATGTAACATTTCTTCCGCCTTTTGGTAAAGCACCGGGATTTTGAAACGCTCCTCCGTCAGATAATGCATATCCTCCACTAAAAAATGATGATTTCTTTTTCTGGAAGTTATGGATTACTTCTCCGTTATAATATATTTTTTTCGTGTCTCCGTCCAGTAATATTCTGTTGTTGTTACTAAAGGTTTTGCCCCAAGTATGTCCTAAATTAGAATAATGGTCAATTTTAGCTTTTCCGTCAAGCCACTTTATTTCGCCCGTTTTTTTATTTCGATACCAATCAAATGGAGTTCGTCCGTAAAAATCTACTAGACGTAATAAATCGTTGTTATAAGCTGAATATGAAGAATATTGTCCTAGATCTTCCTCTATCTTAAAATTGTCAAAAGTATGAAAGTTATCAAAGTTTTTAAACATGGCTAATTAATTTTGTAAGCTATTACTTATTTTAAGTAATGATACGTGCAAAATGATTCACCTGCAATACCGTGTTTTAGTGATTAACATAATTTTGAATAAAATAAAAAAAGAGTCGTGATTCTCTTTTTTTTAAGCTTTAAAAAAGCTATTCTGGTTTATTAAATTTTTTTAAATGTTCAATTTCGCCTTTGACAGTGGGCAATAAGATTTTTAGAGCATTTAATTATAAAGTTCTTGATTATTTAAAGCATATACGCAATAAAGTGATAATATACAATACCGTATTTTAGGGATTAACACAATTTCTTTAAAACAAAAAAGAGACTCGAAAGTCTCTTTTTGTTTTAAATATATCTTATAAAAGCTATTTCGTTTTTATGAAATTTTCTAAATATTCGATTTTATCTTTATCCGATTGTAACAAACGCTCATATAATTTTTTATTTTCTTCGTAAGCTTCAATTAATTTGTCTAAAGGATTGAAGTTGCAATTGTGATTTACGGTTGGGCCGCTATTAATAACTGATCCTTCATAATTATTTTGAATATTATTAAGAACAGTTTCGTCACTATAATTTTTAATTGCCTCAGCCGAAACACCTAAAACTTCGGCAATAGCATTTAATTTTTCGTCATCAACATTTTCGCTTCCTTCAATATTCGAAACAGATTGTTGGCTTACACCAATTGCAATTGCGAGAGATTCTTGTTTCATTCCACGAAGTTCTCTGATTCGGCTAATATTTCTGCCAATGTGTTTTGGTTTTGTTGCTGTGCTCATAATTCAAAGATATTTAAAAATTCTGTAAAACTTTTCTTTTGGTAAAATACAATATGCATTAGTGGCGTACAATTCTAAATAGTTCGCTACCTCAAAATCTATTGATTAGTTTTGAATCGGTAAACAAAAGTACGATTTTACTTATAGTAAAAAACAACAAAATATATAATTATGGAAATTAACGAAATCAAAAAATTACAGCATCTTAAAAAAATACTTTCTTCGTATATCAATACTTTAAAACCTGTCGATGACAAATTAGAAGTTGAAACTAAAATAAAAAAACTGGATTATTATGAGCTTGGTTGTTTAATTACCAATATGCTAAAAATGTGTGTTTTGGCGTTGGAGCATGATGCAAATAAAAGTCAGTTAATAAATGTGTCTCTTATTTTAGAAATGATAATCGAAATGTTTCCTTTGGATGAATTTGAACTTTTAGGCGAACTCAATCAAATGTTGATAACACATTCTTAAAATCGTGTTGTGTTGACATGATTATCTTGTGTTTTTCTCTAAAAAGTATTTTAAAAACAAAATTTCTCATCTAGCCCCGATAGAAGCGATATCCTGTTTTGGCGGGGTTCGCCAAAATAGATATAGCGGATAGCGGGACAAAAGGTGTTTTGAAAACTAAAATTTTCAGAAGAGACCAAAAACCCAAAATGCAAAAATGCCAACAAAGGTGAAGTCGAAACTAATTCATAACTACAAGAACTTCGACTCCACCAGTTGACACTAAAAAACAAAAATATATCTAAAAAAAATTATTAAGTAACAGGGTTTTCAACGGCTGCTCTCATTTCCTGAGCGGCGGCAACCATCTCGATCAAGGCTTTTTTAGTTTCATCCCAATGACGTGTTTTTAAACCACAATCAGGATTTACCCATAATTGATCAACAGGAATTACTGCCGAAGCTTTTTCCAGCAAACGCACCATTTCGGCACTTGAAGGAACGCGTGGCGAGTGAATATCGTAAACGCCGGGACCAATTTCGTTAGGATATTTAAAGTTAGCAAAAGCATCTAAAAGTTCCATTTGCGAGCGCGAACATTCAATTGTGATCACATCGGCATCCATGTCAGCAATATTCTGGATAATGTCGTTGAATTCGCTGTAACACATATGCGTGTGAATTTGCGTATCGTCATGAACGCCACTTGCCGAAATTCTAAACGCTTTCACTGCCCAATCCAGGTAATTTGCCCATTCTTCTTTTCTTAAAGGCAAACCTTCGCGAATCGCTGGTTCATCAATTTGAATGATTTTAATTCCTGCTTTTTCAAGATCGACAACTTCATCACGAATCGCAAGAGCAATTTGCGTACAAGTCTCAGAACGAGGCTGATCGTTACGAACAAACGACCATTGCAAAATAGTTACAGGACCTGTAAGCATTCCTTTTACCAATTTAGAGGTTAGGGATTGTGCATATTTTGACCATTTTACCGTCATTGGGTTTGGTCTTGAAACATCACCGTAAATTACGGGAGGTTTCACGCAGCGGCTACCATAACTTTGTACCCAGCCATTTTTTGTAAAGGTAAAACCGGACAATTGTTCCCCAAAATATTCCACCATATCGTTACGTTCAAACTCACCATGAACCAGAACATCAATGCCGGTTTCTTCCTGAAAACGAATTGTCGCTTCGGTTTCTTTTTCGATTAATTCGTTGTATTCTTCTGTCGTTAATTCTCCTTTTTTAAATTTTGCTCTCCAGCTTCTTACTTCGGCTGTTTGAGGAAAAGATCCAATTGTGGTTGTAGGGAATAACGGAAGATTCAAAGCTTCGATTTGGCTTTTTCGTCTTGTAGCAAAGTTACTTTTACGTTGATCATCAGTTGCTGTAATTCCGGCGACACGTGCCTTAACGTCATTATTATGAATTAATGTTGAGGTTTTACGATTGTCATTTGCAATTGTATTTCGTTCAAAAGCAACAGAATTTTGAGCAATAACTTCGTTTGATGCTAATTGTTTTAAAACAACAATTTCGTTTACTTTTTGTTTGGCAAAAGCCAGCCATTGTTTAATTTCCGGCGTAAGCGTTTCGTCATTTGTTTCTAAATCCAGATCGCAAGGACTATGAATTAAAGAGCAGGATGGCGCAACGAGAATTCGGTTTTCTCCCAATGCATCGGTTGCTTTTTTGATTAATGCCAAAGAATTCTTGTAATCATTTTTCCAGATATTTCGTCCGTCAACTACTCCTAAAGAAAGATTTACGCTTTCAGCCAGTTTTCCGGATTCTAAAATATCATCTAATTGTGATGGACAACGTACTAAATCAAGGTGAAAAGTATCAACCGGCAAAGCCAATGCTGTTTCAAGGTTTTCGCCAAAACAGTCAAAATAATTCGCGAGAACGATTTTGATTTTCGGGAAACGAATGTTGATTTCATTATATACTTCTGTAAAAGTATTACGTTCCTTATCAGATAAATTTAAAGCCAGGAAAGGTTCGTCAAGCTGAATATATTCTACTTTTTCGGTTTGTAGTTTTTCGAAAATTTCAAAATAAACAGGCAATAATTTATCGATAAGATCAATTCGGTGAAAACCTTCTTCTTTTTCTTTTCCTAAAAGTAAATACGAAATTGGTCCTATTAAAACTGGCTTTGTAGCGATTTTTAAGGTATTTGCTTCTTTGAATTCATTGATTATTTTTTCTGAAAACAATTCGAATTTTTGGTTCTTCGTAAATTCAGGAACAATATAATGGTAATTGGTGTCAAACCATTTTGTCATTTCCATTGCCACAACATCCTGACCGTCTTTTTGAGCGCCTCTTGCCATTGCAAAATACAAATCAATTGAGGAGTTTGTTTTTGCCAGTTCGTGGTATCGCTGCGGAATTGCGCCTAATGTTAAAGTCAAATCTAATACCTGATCATAAAATGAAAAATCATTAGACGGAATCAGATCTACTCCGGCTTCTGCTTGTAAATGCCAGTTTTTGCGACGAATGTCTTTTCCGGTCTGAAGTAATTCATCCACCGAAAGTTGCCCTGCCCAATACAATTCGCATGCTTTTTTTAATTCTCTGTTGCTACCAATTCTTGGATAACCTAAATTATTTGTTTTCATTTTTGTTTCAGTATTTTTTACTGAACAAATTTATTGTTTTAGGTTTTATAACTTATATTTGACTATTATTTAAGTAAATAGTGTTTTGAATTCAATAATTTGAAGATTATATTACTGATAAAACCTTTTTAAGAGAACTTTAGCCGTAAAAAAAACTATGGAAAACCTGGACAAAACCGATTTGCTGATATTAAAATACCTTCAGGAAAACTCAAATATCAATACAAAAGACCTTGCAAGTAAATTATTTCTGACTGTTACGCCAGTTTATGAGCGAATCAAAAGGTTAGAAAGAGACGGATATATTACCAAATATGTGGCGTTGCTGGATAAGAAAAAAATGAATCGCGGCATGATCGTTTTTTGTAACGTTCGTTTAAAAGAGCACGCAAAAAATGTAGGAAGTAATTTTGTAAAAGATATTGTTGCACTTCCTGAAATTATAGAATGCTACAATATTGCCGGTGATTATGATTTTATGCTTAAAATTCTGGTTCAGGATATGGCGAGTTATCAGGATTTTGTAATGAATAAATTATCGACAATAGAAAACATAGGCAATACGAACAGCATTTTTGTAATGGGAGAAATTAAACACAGTACGGCGTTAGAGTTTTAATAGTTTCAAGTTTCTTGCGTTTAATTTTGAACACATAGAGACATAGCTAAACTGGCATAAAAAGATGTTTCACTCAAAATAAATCGCATAGTGCTATGTGAAAAAGCATGATTTTTTAAAACTCCTCTAACTTCAATTTAAAATCTATGTTTCTATGTGTTAAATAATTTTTTAAGCAAGTTTTACTTATAATTATTAGCGTTAGAAGTGTATTTTGTTTTGATAAAATAATAAAATAAAACGTATTTTTGACGTAAGATACTCAATCTAAAATCTAAAATCTGATATCTAAAATAACAAAATGAACTGGGAACAACTTTTATCACTTAAACGCCAAGGCGATACAAGCAAGAGATTACGTGTAGAACAAGATGATACCCGATTGGGTTTTGAGGTTGATTATGACAGAATTATATTTTCATCAGCATTTCGATCACTACAAGATAAAACGCAGGTTATTCCGCTTTCAAAAATAGATTTTGTCCATACCAGATTAACGCATAGTTTAGAAGTTTCGGTTGTAGGACGCTCGCTGGGACGTTTGGTTGGAAAAAAGATCATTGAGAAATATCCGCATTTAAAAGAAATTCACGGTTATCATATGAATGATTTTGGTGCAATTGTAGCAGCGGCTTCTTTGGCACACGATATTGGGAATCCGCCTTTTGGACATTCCGGTGAAAAAGCCATTGGAGAATATTTTTCAATAGGAAACGGACTAAAATATAAAGAGCAGTTAACAGCAAAACAATGGCAGGATTTAATTGATTTTGAAGGAAACGCAAACGGATTTTCGGTTCTTACAGCAAGTCGTCCGGGAATTGAAGGAGGACTTAGAATTTCGTATGCAACCTTAGGAGCTTTTATGAAATATCCAAAAGAAAGCTTGCCTAAAAGACCCACAAATAGTATTGCCGATAAAAAATATGGTTTCTTCCAGACGGATAAATCATTTTTTGAAGAAGTAGCAAAAGATATGGGAATGATTGCTAATAAATCCGGAGACGATATTGGTTTTGAAAGACATCCTTTAGCTTATTTAGTAGAAGCGGCAGATGATATTTGCTACACCATTATAGATTTTGAAGATGGTATAAATTTAGGTTTAGTATCTGAAGATTATGCTCTTGAATATTTAATAAAACTCGTAAAAGATAATATTGGTGTTGCTAAATACAAGACTTTAACGACTAAAGAGGATAGAATTAGTTATTTGCGCGCTCTGGCAATTGGAACTTTAATCAATGATGCGGTAAATGTTTTTGTTGAAAATGAAGAAGCTATTCTTGCCGGACAATTTCCTTTTGCCTTAACAGATAAAAGTAAATACAAAGCCCAAATGGATGATATTATCAAATTAAGCGTTGATAAAATCTATCAGAGCCGCGAGGTTATCGAAAAAGAAATTGTAGGCTATCAAATCATACAGACTTTACTGGATAAATTTATAACTGCTTTTAATAATAACTTTGAAGGAACTGCTTCAAACTATGATAAATTGATTTTGAAAATGTTGCCTGAAAAGCATCATCTGGAGAAAACGAATTTATACGAACGTTTATTACACATTTGTCATTATGTTTCTCTTTTAACAGATGGAAATGCGCTGGAATTATTCGAAACTATAAACGGAAGGAAAAAAAATTAAGTCAATCTATAGAATAGTTTAAAATAGAAAAACACCACATAAAAACAATGTTTCTATGTGGTGTTTTTTATTGCTTAAATGTTTTGAGCAAATAAGATTATTTATTGGAAAGTATAGACCAAACCAACACCTAAAACTTGTCGTAACTGAGCTCTTGGTCCGTCGTTAACCTGAGAGGTTGATCCTGTAACCGGATCAATCACATCCACTTTGGTTTTGATATCATCGTCATAAACTAAATGAACACCTACATTTGCTTTTACATAAGCATTAACCACAAGATCTAGACGAGTATCATAATCAACATCGACATTCCCAAATTTGTTCAGATAATCAGTATATAAGCTTAAACGGTTCTCATAGAAAATGTTTTTATAAATCTCATTTTTCATATATCCGGTTAATAAAATACCAAATTCCGCCTTTACTTTTTGTCCGTTTTCGATTAGGATTTCATTGTCAGGATTTGCAGGATCTGTCATATAAACTGCTTTTTTAACACCAAAAGATCCTTGATCTGCTAAAGTCTGATCTAAAACCAAAGTGGTTTTTAAAGTAATAGGAGAGAAATAAAACACCCTGTTTTTATCTTTATTTGAGTTTTCAGCTCCAGCTCCTAAAAATACATAAGCTGGTGCAAAAGGCTTGGAAATTGCAATATCTCTGTTTGGATAATTGTATCCATCAGTAAACTGAGTATTAAAATTGAATTTAGCCGAGTAATACCAGTCTGAAAGTGTATCTTTTCTGAATCCGTAAGTAGAATTCACCATAAGAGCGTCATCTGTTTTTCTAAGTTCAGTACCATCCTGTTTATTTAAACCATATTTTACAATAAGTTCATTTACCCATTTATGATTTCCTTTTACATAAGTTCTATTAAATTCGCCTTTAAAAAGACCGGAAATCGAGCTTGTTCCCCCGGCGCTCCAGTTCACGAAAGCAATTTCGGAAATATCAAAACCTACCTGATTTTTCTTAGTCCAGTTTGATGGAGGCGGCGGTAATTCATTTGGCGCTAAAGTGGTTTGTATAATTTGAGCAAAGTTATGTGAGGTACACAAAAGCAATAGAAGCAAAAGGGTAGAACGCAATAATTTCATTAGAATTTCAGTTTTTTTGGTAGTGCAAAATAATTATTTTGTCTCGTTTGAAAAAAGATTTATCAAACTTTTAACGTCTATTTTGCACAATTGTTGTAGCTGACTTACACTTCCGTGCTCAATAAATACATCCGGAACACCCAAAATTCTTACTTTATTCCTGAAGTTTTTTGATGCTGCAAACTCTAAAACACCGCTTCCGAAACCGCCGTTTATAGTGCCGTCTTCAATAGTAATTATAGTGTCAAAAGCAGAAAATATTTGATTTAATAAATTGATATCTAATGGTTTAATGAATGGAAAATCGTAATGGGCAATTGCTTCAGGATTCCTGGTTTCATTAATGGCTAAAGTCACATTATTTGCGATTGTTCCGGTAGATAAAACAGCAATTTTTGTTCCTTCTTTTAAAAGATGTGCTTCGCCTATTTTTATTTCTTGATAATGTCCGAAATTTTCTACTTCCCAATTTGGTATAACGCCGCGACCTCTTGGATATCGAATTGCGATAGGATGATTTAGACCTAATTGAGCAGTATATAAAATATTTTGTAACGCAATTTCATTAAGTGGAGCATATATAATCATGTTGGGAATTGCCCGTAAATAAGCAATATCAAAAACACCGTGATGTGTTGCACCGTCTTCACCAACTAAACCTGCTCTGTCTAAACAAAAAATAACCGGTAAATTTTGTAAAGCCACATCATGAATCACCTGATCATAGGCACGTTGCAGAAAAGTCGAATAAATATTACAATATACAATCATTCCCTGGGTTGCCATTCCGGCAGCGAGGGTTACAGCGTGTTGTTCTGCAATCCCCACATCAAAGGCGCGTTCCGGAATTTCGTCCATCATAAACTTCAATGAGCTTCCGGAAGGCATTGCAGGCGTAATCCCGATAATTTTATCATTTTTTCTGGCTAAATCCAAAATGGTTAAACCAAAAACATCCTGATATTTAGGAGGAAGATTTTCTTCAAATTTTAAATGAATTTCTCCGGTTGAAGCGTCAAATTTTCCGGGAGCATGATATTTTACCTGATTTTCTTCAGCTTGTTGTAAACCTTTTCCTTTTGTCGTTACAATGTGCAAAAACTTAGGTCCTTTTATATTTTTTAATCTCTTTAATTCTTTAATTAAAGCAGGGAGATCATGCCCGTCAATTGGTCCCGAATAATCAAAATTCAATGATTTGATCATATTATTCTGTCGCGGGTTTTTTCCGTTTTTAACAGCAGTCAGGTATTTTTTTAATGCGCCAACACTCGGATCGATCCCAATAGCGTTATCATTTAAAATCACTAAAACATTCGCATCAGTAACACCAGCGTGATTCAAACCTTCAAAAGCCATTCCGGATGCAATCGATGCATCACCAATTACAGCGATATGTTGTTTGTCATAATCCCCTTTTAACTGAGATGCAATTGCCATTCCCAGTGCCGCAGAAATTGAAGTTGAGGAATGTCCTACGCCAAAAGTATCGTAAACACTTTCGCTTCTTTTAGGAAAACCTGAAATGCCGTCTATTTGTCTGTTGGTATGGAAATTTTCTCTTCTTTCGGTCAGTATTTTATGTCCATAAGCCTGATGTCCCACATCCCAAACCAATAAATCTTCGGGAGTATTAAAAACATAATGTAAAGCAATTGTCAATTCGATTACACCTAAACTTGAACCTAAATGTCCTTCTTTAACAGAAACAACATCAATAATAAATTGCCTTAATTCTTGAGCAACTTCAGGAAGTTGCGCTTCAAGAAGCAAGCGTAAATCAGCGGGATTATTTATGTTTGAAAGTAAGTTGCTTTTCATTGTTTGGTAAAAAGCAAATTTACGTTTTTAAATTTAATTTTTTGTCGGAGATAATTTCTACGCTATATTTCGTACTGGTTTTTTTACCGTTTTGTTCGCCGGGAATCCATTTTGGCGACAATTTTAAAACACGAATTATTTCTGCTTCTAATTGTGGATCTGTCTCTTTTGGAATATTAAAAGAGGACAATGAACCGTCTTTCCCTATAACGAATGAAACTATAATAGGCGCTTTAAAATTTTCAGCTCCTTCTGGCAATTTAAATTCTTTTATGAAAAAATCATAAAAATTACTAATTCCTCCTGAATAACATGGCGACGTTTCAATTGCTGCTCCCATAAATATAGTCTCATCTTCTACAATAGAATCCTTAGCAATTTTTTCCACATAATTTATTTTTGCTTTTTTGTTTTTATCTTTATATAAAGGTTTCACAAATTTAACCTGATCTACTTTTGGCGGAGGTGGGGGCAGTAAAAGAGTGTCGTTTAAAGTACTGATTTTTGACTTGCCAACAGAAATTTGTTCTACAGGTGCAACATCTTGAACAACTTCTATCTTATCAATTTTTTTCTTATTCCCATCCTTATCCGCACAACTAAACAAAGTTGTTCCCATAGCAATAAACAATGCCAGTAAAAACATTTTACTATAGTGCGTTTGTGTATATAAAACGCGACTTGGAATTTGGATGGTTATTGTATCTAATTGAGATTTCTTAAATCTTCCGCAAATGCTAGTATTTTTATTTTGGATAAAAAAATGCTGAACTTCATCCGGTAACATCGTCGTAAAATCCACAACAGTTTTAGAACAACTCATACAAAACCGACCATTATCTCTAGGCGTCATTGTGTCCCAGTTTTCATGACAGGGTTTGGGAATGGTTATTTTAAAATCTCTTTCCATGTTTGAATATCAGGATTTAAATGTAATGAAAAATACATATTAAAGTGTTTGAAAAATGATTTTGTTTGAAACATGAGGCGATTAAATCTATTAATCGCCTCAAAAAATCGCTATATTTGAGGCAATTATTTTAATTAATCGCCTCATGAAATACAATTGGCAACTACCAGACTGGGGAAAATTTGTATATAACGATACTGTAATAGATTCATTATGTATAGAATTTGCATTTGAAAGTGGAGAAGTAAAGGGACTTTTGGATTCATTACCAACTGCTATCCAGCAGGAAACTATTTTGCAATTTATGATTTCGGAAGCTATTAAAACTTCAGAAATCGAAGGCGAATTTTTTAGCAGAAAAGATATCATGTCTTCCATCAAGAAAAATTTGGGAATAGTCGAAACTTATGATCAAATCAGAGACAAAAATTCGCAAGGAATTGCGAAATTAATGGTAATGGTTCGAAATTCTTATTCTGATAAACTAGATGAATCCACCATAAAACAATGGCATTCTATTTTGATGGAATATTCAAAACGCGTTAGTCCGGGCGATTATCGAACTGCCGAAGAACCTATGCAAATTGTTTCAGGTAATTACAATCACGAAATTGTTCATTTTGAAGCTCCGCCTTCAGATCAAGTGCCTGTTCAAATGGAAAAATTTATTAAATGGTATCATGATTTTGAGGTAAAAGTAAATGATATAAAAAAAGCATTAATTAAAACTTCTATTTCTCATTTGTATTTTGAAAGCATTCATCCTTTTGAGGATGGAAATGGAAGAATTGGCAGGGCTATTGCCGAAAAATGTCTTTCTGAATCTTTGAATCGCCCAGTTTTAATGAGCATTTCAAGTACTATTGAACAAAATAAAAAAATGTATTATCAATCTTTAAAACAAGCGCAGAGAAGCAGTGACGTTACAGATTGGATTTTATATTTTTCTACCTTGATTTTAGAATCACAAAAAAATGCGAAGCAAATTGTTCTGTTTACATTAAATAAAAGCAAATTTATAGATCAGTTTAAAAATATAATGAATGAAAGACAGATAAAAGTTGTTTTGAAAATGTTCGAAAACGGCGTTTCTGGTTTTGTGGGTGGAATAACAGCTATAAAATATATTTCTATAACTAAAACTTCACGGGCAACAGCCACAAGAGATTTGCAGGATTTAGCAGAAAAAAACATTCTAATACCAAGAGGAGAAGGTAGAAATCGAGCGTATGATTTGAACTTGTTAAATAAATAAGCAAATAAAAGTTAAGACATATTAGTTTTAATTTCAGCAAAAATTATTTCAAAACCTTATTTTTGCAAGTATGATAAATCCCTTCACCGACGAATATTTTATGAAGAAAGCTTTGCAGGAAGCTGAAATTGCTTTTGAAAAAGGCGAAATTCCTGTTGGAGCTATAATTGTTGTTGCCGACAGAGTAATTGCAAGCAGCCATAATTTAACCGAATTACTAAATGATGTTACAGCTCATGCCGAAATGCAATCCATAACTGCCGCCGCAAATTTCCTTGGCGGAAAATACCTGAAAGATTGTACGCTTTATGTTACGCTTGAACCGTGCCAGATGTGTGCAGGTGCTTTGTATTGGAGTCAGATTTCTAAAATTGTTTTTGGTGCTCGCGATGAACAGCGTGGTTTCATGACAATGGGAACAAAATTACACCCCAAAACTACCGTGGTTTCTGGAATTATGGCAAATGAAGCTGCTGATTTAATGAAGCGATTCTTTGTTGAAAAACGTAAGTAAGATAAGCTGAATTATCTTTTATAAATTAATGACATGACTGATTTCTCCACAATTAAAACACTATTTAATATTACAGAATGTTGTGGTTTTACTAATGATGAAATTCAAATTGTAAAAAATATTTTTGGAAATCTCCCAAAAGTATTCGTTGATTATTATGCTGAGTTAGGTAAAATTCAAATTATAAATCAAACTCAGGATTCCTTAATTATTCCCGAAAGATTTCAATATTACAATCATGATAATTATTTGATTTTTTATACTGAAAATCAGCACGCTTGTGTATGGGGAATTCTTAAAGATGATTTGTTTCTTGATAATCCTCCTGTTTACATGAGTTACGATCAAAAAAAATGGGAATTAGAAACCGAAACTTTAATAGGTTTTTTTACTGCTATGGCTTATCTTCAGGCTGGATTTGCATTAGATTTTCCATGTAATACATTTTACGAATTAGAACTGCATGAACTCGATTTTATAACTCAAAATTTCGCTAACAAGGATGTTTCTTTTAGAAAATGGCTTGATGGAATAAATTTCTATGGTAATTATCAAGATGATGTGATTATAATTATGGATGGCAACCAATTGTTTTATGCTTCAAATTCAAAAACTCATTTTCTTGAGATGAATAAAGTTTTATCGAAGCTGGGAACAGAACTTTAAATAATCTTGTGAAAAGAAAATGCCTGGTTCGGTGGGAGAGGTATCCTTTTCTTCTTCTGTCGCGGCGGAAGGAAAATATATAACGGATCCAGAAGTTTCGGGAGAAATAGCGCCTTATAAAACTAAATATTCTTTTTTCTTTTTTAAGAATTTAAATAATTTCATTTACCGAATTTTCCTCTTAAACTATTTAGAAAAATACTTTACATTTACTACAACATAATTGACAAACCACTAGTTATGGATTTGGCTGTGAAAAGTTAAAACATACTGTCAATTTTAAATTTGTAACCTAAAAACTCTAAATAAAAGTGAAAGCAAAAGGATTAGTTCTCGTGTTTTGTGTGTTTTTTATTTTTCAATCTTGCGGTAGAAAATCTGCTGCCGATTTCAATTCGGATTTTTCACTATTTAAAGAGTATATAGTCAGTTTTACGGGGGGAATTGTTTCTTCGGAATCTGATATTCGGGTAGTTTTGGCTTTCGATAAAAAAGACTGGAAAGTCAATCAGGAACTGGACGATGATTTATTTGATATTTCGCCAAGTGTTCATGGAAAAGTGGTGGCACTTTCCACTAATACGCTTGCTTTTATTCCTGACGAAAAGTTAAAACCCGGAACAGAATATCAGGTTACTTTAAATTTAGATAAACTAATCACAATTCCGAAAGAGAAAGAGGCGGCACTTTCAAAATTCAACTTTACGGTTAAAACAATCAAACAGGATTTTACAATCAATACGGTAGATATTCAGTCGTATAGCAAACAATATCAATATTTGAATTGTGTGTTGAAAACAGCTGATAATATTGATCTTGAAACCGCTGTAAAACTGGTTTCGGCAAATCAAAAAGGGAATGATCTTAAAATAAAATTCGAAAAAAAATCAGGAACCGCTAAAGAGTTCAATTTTATAATTGATAGTATTCAGCGTTATAATGAAGCATCAAACATTGAAATTGAATATGACGGAAGTGATTTTGATATCGATCAAAAAGGCGAAATCGATTATGCGATTACAAGCATAAACGAATTTAAAATTGTAAAAGTTGATGTTCCGGAAGGCAGCAATCAATCGGTTTTAATTAATTTCTCAGAACCACTGGAAAAAGGACAGGATTTTAAAGGGTTAGTTTCGATTCAGAACACCAATAACCTGAAATTTTCGACTCAGGGAAATGTATTGAAAGTCTATTTTACTAATGAAGCCGTGGCTAAAAAAGAAGTTCCTGCTCCGGTTGTAGTTCAAGAAGAAACGGCGACAATTACGCCAGATTCAACTACGATCATTGTAGATTCTGCCGCTGTTGCAGTAGATACTGTTTATGAAGAAGCAGTAGTAGAGGTTGTTCCTGACGAAGAACCTGCAACCGCTATAACAGGTGAATTACTTCTGGAAGTTTTTGAAGGAATCGAAAGTCAGTATGGTAAAAAAATGGACGCAAATTATACGGAGAAAATTACTTTTGACCAGATAAAACCAAGTGTTCGATTTATTAAAAACGGAACAATTCTGCCAAGTTCAAACAATTTAAAACTGAATTTTGAAGCGGTGAATTTAAGCGCCGTCGATGTAAAAGTATATAAAATTTATAAAAATAATATTCTTCAGTTTCTTCAATATAACCAATTAAACGGAAGTCAGAATCTCAAGAAAGTTGGACAGCCAATTGCGAAAACAACACTTAAATTAAATGAAAGCAGTTTGATAAATCCGAGTAAATGGAACACGTTTGCATTAGATTTATCTAAAATTATTACGCCAGAACCCGGAGCAATTTACAGAGTGGAATTTGCGTATAAAGAGAAATATTCGCTGTACAAATGTGAAACATCAGACGGAGATGAAAATGAGGAAGAAGAAGAGGTTGACGAAAATGATGTAAATTACAGCGGTAACTCTTATGATGATTACGATTCTGATTACGGAGATTATGACTGGAGAGAAAGTGAAGATCCATGTTCCGGTTCGTATTATTATAATGCCAAAATTGGAACAAATATTTTAGCAACTGATTTAGGGGTTATTGCCAAAAGAGGCGAAAATAAATCATACTTATTTGCCGTAAATAATATAGTTACAACAGAGCCAGTCTCCAATGCAAGAGTAGATTTATACACCTTTCAGCAACAAAAAATAACAACTGCGGCTACAAATAGCGAAGGAATAGCGACTTTTCAATTGGATAAATTCGCCTATTTTGCAATTGTTACTTTAGGAGATCAATCGACGTATGTTAAACTCGATGACGGACTTTCGTTATCGGTAAGTAACTTTGATGTTTCTGGCGAGACTTTACAAAAAGGACTCAAAGGATTTATTTATGGAGAACGTGGCGTTTGGCGTCCGGGAGATAATTTGTATTTGTCCTTTATATTAAATGATGCGTCGAATAAACTTCCGAAATCACATCCTATTAAATTAAGATTGAATGATCCTAACGGAAAAACTACGTATCAGACCATCCAGAAAACAAACGATTTAAATCATTATTCCTTTATAGTTCCAACAAGTGCAGATGCGCCAACAGGAAACTGGGAAGCAATGATAAGCGTTGGTGGTGCCAAGTTTTACAAAAGCATTAAAATTGAAACGATAAAACCCAACCGTTTAAAAATTAAAAATAATTTTTCAAGAAAAACACTTTCATCCTCTTATCCTAATAATAGTAACTTAGAAGTGACTTGGCTTCACGGTGCAATTGCTAAAAATCTGAATGTAGAAATGCAGGCTAAATTTTCACAGCAAACAACCACTTTTAAAGGATACGAGAAGTTTACTTTTGATGATTTAGTGCGCAAATTTAGTACAGAAGAAATTAATGTTTTCTCCGGAAAATTAAATGAAAGCGGAAAAGCTACGGTTAATATTGAACCAAAATTACAAGGTCAGGCGCCGGGAATGCTTCGCGCGGCATTCATCACAAAAGTATATGAAGAAGGAGGGGATTTTAGTACAGATGTTATTTCGACTACTTATTCGCCTTATCAAACATACGTAGGGATAAAAGCTCCGGAACCTAACAAATACGGAATGCTGGAAACCAGAACCAACAATCGTTTTGATATTGTTACGGTGGATGAAAACGGAAGACCAAAATCTGTTAGAAATCTGGAAGTAAAAGTATTTAAAGTAGACTGGCGCTGGTGGTGGGATTCATCAAGTGATAATTTATCAAATTATAATTCTTCGGATGCCACGACTTCGTATAAGACTTACGTAATCAATACAGATTCAAACGGAAAAGGAAGTATTCAGTTTAATCTGTCAGATGAAGAATGGGGACGTTATTTAGTTCGTGTTGCAGATGGTACAGATGGACATGCAACGGCATTGACCGTAAATATCGATTGGCCAATCTGGTCCGGAAAAACGCGTAACAGAGATGCTTCGACAGCTAATATGTTGGTTTTTTCGACTGATAAGAAAAATTATGCTGTTGGAGAAAAAGCGCAAATATCTTTTCCTTCAAGTGAAGGCGGACGCGCTTTGATTTCTATCGAAAACGGATCAAAAGTAGTACAGACAATTTGGGCAAAAACACAAAAAGGAGAAACTAAAGTTGAAGTTCCAATTACTTCAGCAATGGCGCCAAATGTATATTTTGATATCACGCTTTTACAGCCTCATGCTTCTACTAAAAACGATTCGCCAATTCGTATGTACGGAATTGTTCCAATTGAGGTGGTAGACAAAAATACGATTTTGGCACCAACACTTTCCATGCCGGATGTTCTAAAACCAGAGCAGACATTTACTGTAAAAGTAGGAGAGAAAACAGGCAAGGAAATGACGTATACAATTGCAGTTGTTGATGAAGGTTTACTGGATTTAACCCGTTTTAAAACACCAAATGCTTGGGATAGTTTTTATGTTCGTGAAGCTTTAGGCGTTAAAACATGGGATATTTATGATGATGTAATTGGCGCATATGGCGGAAAAATAAATCAGATTTTCAGTATTGGTGGAGATCAGGATTTAGGCGGTGGAAAAGCCAAAAAAGCCAATCGTTTTAAACCCGTTGTATTGTATTACGGACCTTATAAATTAGAAAAAGGACAAACAAAATCACATCAGTTAAAATTGCCAAAATACATTGGTTCTGTCAGAACAATGATTGTTGCAGGAGATGCAAATACAAGTGCTTACGGAAGTGTAGAAAAAGCTACGCCGGTTCGTAGTCCGCTGATGGTATTGGCTTCGTTGCCGAGAAAAATTTCACCTTCAGAAAAAGTGACGATTCCGGTAACGGTTTTTGCGACTGAAAGTAAGATCAAAAATGTTTCAATTCAGATAAAAACAAGTGCCGGACTAAAAGTAATGGGAAGCGCAACTCAAAGACTGACTTTTGCCCAACCCGACGAAAAAATGGCTTATTTTAATTTAGTTGTAGGTTCGGCAACAGGAATTGCTAAGGTTCAGGTTATTGCGACTTCAGGAAGCGAAAAGTCGGTTTATGATGTCGAAATTGATATGACGAATCCTAATCCGGTTACGAATACTTATACAGATGTTATTTTACCTCCAAACAGCACAAAAACTATTTCATGGAAAACGTTTGGAGTTTCAGGAAGTAATAAAGCGAGATTAGAAGTTTCGTCAATGCCAACAATCAATTTGAACGGAAGATTACAATTCCTGATTCAATATCCTCATGGATGCGTTGAGCAAACGACTTCATCTGTATTTCCACAATTATTTTTAAATGATGTGGTTGATTTAGATGCCAACAGAAAAGCACTTATTCAAAAGAATATTAGTGCAGGAATTACCAGATTAGGAACTTTTCAGTTATCAAATGGAGGATTATCTTACTGGCAGGGAAATACAATTGCTGATGATTGGGGAACTTCATACGCTGGACATTTCCTGATAGAAGCAGAGAAAAAAGGGTATGTTTTACCCATTAATTTCAAATCAAAATGGGTTTTGTATCAACAAAAAGAATCGAAACAATGGCGTTTTGAACCCAAATACGGTAATGATTTAGCTCAGGCATACCGATTATATACATTGGCTTTAGCCGGAAATGCAGACTTATCATCGATGAACAGATTACGTGAAACAAAAGGTATTTCGAATGAAAGTAAACTTCGTTTGGCAGCAGCATATGTTTTGGCGGGACAAAAATCAGCAGGACAAAACTTATTATTGCACACCAGCATTGATAATGAATCCAGCGAATACAACTATTACTATTATGGTTCAAGCGAAAGAAACAGAGCAATGGTCTTAGAAACAATGTTGCTTTTAGGTCAGAAACAAAAGGCATTTTCAACAGCTTCAAAATTAGCCAAAGAAATGTCGAATAATCAGTGGATGAGTACCCAAACAACAGCGTATTGTTTGTATGCAATGTCGAAATTTGCTGTGAGTAATGGTCCTAAAGGAATTAATATCCAGTTTAGTAAAAACGGAAAAGGCGAAACGATAAGCACACAAAAAACAATTGCCGACAGAAGCTTAATTGTTCAGACTGGTTCGAATAATGTGACTTTGAAAAACCTGAAAAATAATACTATTTACGTTCGTGTTCTAAACACCGGAATATTACCAATTGGACAGGAAAATGTAATTCAGAGTGATGTCTCTGCCGATATTGTTTTCAAAAATAGAAAAGGAAGTACGATAAATGTTTCAAAAATTAGTCAGGGAACTGAATTTATTGCCGAGGTTACAATTAGAAATCAAAGAAACGAAAGTGTACAAAATGTGGCGTTATCACAAATTCTTCCTTCAGGGTTCGAAATTGTAAATACCCGTTTTACCGATTATGGAGATGCAACAAACAACATTGCAGATTATATTGACATTCGTGATGACAGAACTAATTTTTATTTTGGAATGAAAGCCGGAGAGACAAAAGTTTTCAGGATTTTGCTAAATGCATCTTATTTAGGGAATTATTACTTACCTGGATTGCAATGTGAGGCTATGTATGATAATACATTCCTGGCAAGAACAAAAGGGTTTTGGGTTGAGGTTGTAAAATAAAAAATGGCCCACGGATTTTACGGGTTTAACTGATTTGCACAGGTCTTTTTTTATAAGATTGTATAAAATAAATTTTAAACTGCGAAAACCCGTTCAACCCGTAAAACCTGTGGGCTAAAATTAAAAGCTTTGAAAAATAAACTTATAGCGTTCTCACAACGCATTATAAATTGGATAAAAAAGAATAAAATAAAATCAGCAATTGCGTTTACGCTCTTGCTGATTTATTATTTCTCTATACCCCGAACGTTGTTTCAGGAACCTTATTCTACCGTTATAGAAAGTAAAGAAGGAGAATTATTAGGTGCTAAAATTGCTCGCGACGGACAATGGCGTTTTCCTGCTCAGGATAGTGTGCCGGATAAATTCAAAAAATGTATTGTTTATTTTGAAGACGAATATTTTTATAAACATCCCGGGTTTAATCCGATTGCGATGGTAAATGCGATCAAACAAAATAGAAAAGCGGGGAAAGTAGTAAGGGGAGGAAGTACACTGACACAACAAGTGATCCGATTATCCCGAAAAGGAAAAGGAAGAACTTATTTTGAAAAGTTTATCGAAATTATTTTGTCGACCAGATTAGAATTAGGATATTCTAAAAACGAAATTCTGGAATTATATGCTGCTCATGCGCCATTTGGCGGAAATGTTGTTGGGCTTGAAATGGCAGCGTGGCGCTATTTTGGCGTGCAATCAAATCAATTATCATGGGCGGAAAATGCGACTTTGGCTGTTTTACCAAATGCGCCCAGTTTGATTTATCCGGGTAAAAACCAGATTAAATTATTAAACAAACGCAACAAACTTCTACTAAAACTTCACAATGAAGGAATAATCGATCAGCAGACTTACGAACTTGCTGTTGAAGAACCATTGCCTCAAAAACCGTATGATTTACCACAAATCGCCCCACATTTACTACAAAGAGTAGCAAAAGGCGATGAAGGAACACGTGTAAAAACCACTATTGATTATGCTTTACAAAATAGAGTAAACCAAATTGCAAAATATTATTACAATCAGTATAAACAGAATGAAGTCAATAACTTAGCGATTTTAGTTATTGATGTTTCAAACAGAAACGTAATGAGTTATGTTGGGAATGCGCCAACAGATAAAGACCATCAAAAAGATGTGGATATTATTGATGCTGCAAGAAGTACCGGAAGTATCCTGAAACCACTTTTATACGCTGCAATGTTAGATGATGGTGAATTATTGCCCAATACTTTAGTAGCTGATATTCCAACTCAAATTTCAGGTTATACGCCGCAAAATTTTAATCTTACGTTTGACGGAGCTGTTCCGGCACATCGGGCTTTGTCGAGATCGTTAAATATTCCCGCAGTTTTGATGTTGCAGGATTTTGGAGTAAATAAATTTTATGAAGAACTGCAAAAGTTTAAATTGAGAGACATCAATAAAACACCGGATCATTACGGATTATCGCTTATTTTGGGAGGTGCAGAAAGTAATTTGTGGGATTTGTGCCGAACCTATGCTAATCTCTCTTCAACAGTAAATTATTACACTAAAAATAATGCAAAATATCGTACCAAAGAGTTTACCGAATTAAATTATAGAAATGATTTTGAGCCTGATTTTGGTTCTGAAAGTGATCATAAGAATATCTTAGGCGCAGGATCAATTTGGTTAACGTATAATGCAATGGAAGAAGTAAACCGACCGGAAGGGGATGAAGCCTGGAAGTTTTATGACAGTTCGTTGAAAATTGCCTGGAAAACCGGAACCAGTTTTGGAAACAGAGATGCGTGGGCAATTGGAACAAATTCAAAATATGTAGTGGGAATTTGGGTTGGGAACGCAACAGGCGAGGGAAGACCTACTCTAACCGGCGTTACAAGTGCGGCACCAATTTTATTTGATGTTTTTAATCTATTGCCAAGACAAAGATGGTTTCAAACCCCTTATAAAGATTTAGATCAGGTGGAGGTTTGTCGTTTAAGTGGTTATCTGGCAAAAGACGGCTGTCCGAAAATCAAACAATGGGTTCCTAAAAAAGGAAAATCTACGGTAGCTTGTCCGTATCATAAAACGGTGCATTTAGATAAGGCGCAGCAATTTCAGGTCAATAGCAGTTGCGAAAGTATTGATAATATCGTCACTAAAAATTGGTTTGTTTTACCTCCTGTAATGGCTTGGTATTACAAAAGCCAGCATATAGAGTATTTACCTTTGCCTCCGTTCAAGGAAGATTGTCAGGGAACACAAACTACAAGTATGGATTTTATTTACCCGAAAACGAATAGTAAAATCTATTTAACTAAGAATTTTAATAGCGAAGTGCAGCCTGTAATTTTAAAAGTTGCCTATTCAGAACGTGATCGTGAATTGTTTTGGTATGTTGATAATGTTTATAAAGCAACGACAAAAACATTTCATGAACTGCCTATTACGCCAACTTCAGGAATACATTATATTACGGTTGTAGATGCTTTTGGGAATGAAATTAGAAGAAAGATTGAAATTATCAGGGAATGATTTTTTGAAATTGCTTCGCCTGTTCGCTAACGCTCGGGTCCAAATTCCAAACCTGATCGTTTCTTAAAATAGAAGTTTTGAGGCAATAAGTGGTAGGTGGTTTTATTACATGATTCTAATTTGAGTATATGCTTTTTGATTGCTTGAAAATCTGAAAGTAGCCCCAAAAGTAAACCCTTTAATTACGGGAATTTTATTATTATTAAAGGGTTGTGAATATCCGAAGCCTAGATCTAAAAGATTTAAAACCGTCATTCCTGCTAAACCATACGCGTGTTTGTCTGATATTCCGCCCTTAACAAATAAAAACTTTGCTGTATTATAGGATAAATGCAAATCAGGTAAGCCATAATTAGTGTCATTGTAAGATGTGACTCCAAAACCCAATCCTAAAAAAAGTTTGTTTTTGTTTTCACAATCCAGACATAATTCTATTCCTCCGATAAATTGGCTTTTGGTTGCAATTTTATAATCTATATATAGAATAGGCCATTTTGGGAATGCAAATTTGCTTTTAGTATTTTCTTTATAATTGAAATCTCTTGAATCTAAAAGAATGTTGTTTTCATTGTACCATTTTGCATTTCCTACAAGATATTCCCCTTCTTTATCTTCAGAATAACCTTCGAACTGAGGTTTATTATTTTTTAAATAATAATCTTTTATTACGTAAAGTGAATCTAAAGACTTGATATTGTATCCCACCGCCTTTTTTGTTTTTATTTTTAAAGGTTTAATTCTGTAATACATGGCAGAATTTTTCAGGGTGTTTTTCCAATTTTGGTCAAAATAAACCGTATCATTTTGAGCTGAGGATTTAATTGTAAAAAAGGTTAAAATAAGAAGTAAATAATGATATTTATTTTTAAAACAGGGCTGAGATATATTTAATAGCATTTTGTACGGGTATATAATTTTATCAAATGTAAGAAAGTATTTAGGAACAAAGTTTATATAATTTAATTTTGAAAACTGATGTCTAGCCCAGATAGAAGTGGAAATCCTTTTGTTTTTTTCTTTAAAAAACAAAAGATTGAAACGGATAGCTGGAAATTGCTCCTAAAAAAAACAAATTCCAATATTTTAAATTCCAAAAATTAAAAATGTAAAGTGAGATTGTTTCTTTTTTCACAATGACGCACAAAAAAACCGCCAATCTCCCGATAATATCGGGACGAGAGGCGGTTTTGATTTTTATTCTGAAATAACATTTCCTTTTTTATCGTAGAAATGATATTCTAAGTACGTGTAAGCGTCACGAGGTATGATTTTCACCCATTTTTTATGTTCAAAAAACCATTTTGAACGTAATGATGGAAAACCTTTACTGAGGTATGCAGCCACAAACGGATGTACATTAAGTACAACATCTTTGCGGATTTTTAAAATTCGGTCTAAATCAGATGCGATTTTATCAATGATTAAAATTGGCGCTTCAATTTCGCCATGTTCATTGTTAGGATCTTCTTCTCTAGTTTTAATATTAACTTCTGGTCTTACGCGTTGTCTGGTAATTTGAACTAAACCAAATTTACTAGGCGGTAAGATTTTATGTTTTGCTTTATCGTCGCTCATTTCTTCTCGCAAGAAGTCGAACAAGACTTTCCTGTTTTCAGGATTAGACATATCGATAAAATCAACTACGATTATTCCGCCCATATCACGCAAACGAAGTTGTCTGGCAATTTCAGCGGCAGCAATCATATTCACTTCCATGGCTGTATCTTCCTGATTGGTCGCCTTATTTGAACGGTTTCCGCTATTTACGTCTATAACGTGAAGAGCTTCAGTGTGTTCAATAATAAGATATGCGCCTTTACTCATGGAAACGGTACGTCCAAATGAAGTTTTGATTTGTCTCTCTATATTGTATTTCTCGAAAATTGGAGTGTCATTTGATTGATAAAACTTAACAATCGATTGTTTTGAAGGTGCAATTTCTTGCAGATATTCCTTCGTTTGGTGGAACAACTCTTCGTCATCTATCTGGATACCACTAAAGGTATCATTGAATACATCTCTTAATATTGAGGAAGCTCTGTTGAGTTCTCCCAATACTTTTGAAGGATGATGAGCAGTTGGTAATTTTTTACACATTGCAGTCCATCTGCTAAGCAGGTTCTGCAAATCTTTTTCTAATTCGGCTACGTTTTTGCCTTCGGCTACTGTGCGAACAATAACACCAAATCCTTTTGGTTTGATAGATAGGACAAGTTTTTTTAGACGATCCTTTTCCTTTTTGTCTTCTATTTTTTGAGAAATAGAAACGCGGTCAGAAAACGGAACGAGAACAATAAATCTTCCTGCCAATGAAAGCTCAGCGCTTATTCTTGGACCTTTGGTAGATATAGGTTCTTTTACAACTTGAACTAAAACAGATTGATTGGCACTTAAAATATCAGTAATGATGCCATCTTTGTCAATCTCTTTTTCAAACTGAAAGGTTTTTAGGGAGAAATCTTTTATTTTACCTGCGCTTACAAGTTTTATGAATTTCAGTTGGGAAGCTAAGTTAGGTCCTAAATCGTGATAATGTAAAAAGGCATCTTTTTCGAAGCCTACATTTACAAAAGCAGCATTAAGTCCGGCAACTGGTTTTCGTATTTTGGCAATAAAAATATCACCAACCTGAAAGTTGCTTTTCTCTTCTTCCTTGTGTAATTCAATTAGTTTTCCATCTTTTAATAAGGCAAAATCTACGGCTTCAGAACTAGATCTAATGATTAATTCTTTATTCACACTGTAAATTTTTATCCAGACTTTTAGTTTCAGGTTTTTAAGTTTCAAGTTTCAAGTTTTGCAACTCATAACTCATAACTTATAACTCATAACTGAATTGTAAGGATGGATTAAACAATATTTTTAACAGGTATTGAACCCGGGGGAATTTTAGTAAGCAGTTCCCGGTATCAGTTAGCAGTTTTAAGCTGCAAACTGTGACGGTTTACTGAGACTGAATTCCAATTTCAATGAACGTTTAAAAAGAAAAAAGTAGTTTAAAACTACTTTTTCTTTTTGTGACGGTTAGCTCTCGCTCTTTTTTTTCTTTTGTGCGTAGCTACCTTATGTCTCTTTCTTTTTTTACCACTTGGCATATCGTGTCGATTTTATGATTAATTAATGTATTATTTTGCTTCGTTATTCGTTTTTACTCCTTCTACAAAAACTTTTGCAGGTTTGAATGCAGGAATGTTGTGTGCTGGAATTTTGATAGTGGTGTTTTTAGAAATGTTTCTACCTGTTTTTTCAGCTCTTGTTTTTACGATAAAACTTCCAAAACCTCTTAGGTAAACATTGTCTCCAGTTTCTAATGAAGTTTTAACTTCTTCCATAAAAGTTTCTACTGTTGCTTGAACATCTCCTTTTTCAAGACCTAGTTTCTCTGAAATTTTCGCTACGATATCTGCTTTCGTCATTTTCTTTCCTATTTTATTTTTATAAATGGTGTACTATTTTTTTGAGTTTGCAAATATAGGAATTAAAAAAATAATTAATCAAGCTAATTCGTTAAATTTTAATTACATAAACATTTACTTTTGTATTCTAAGTATTTTGCAATGAATTTTCCTAACATATTGATAAATTGGTATTTACAAAACAAACGTGATTTACCATGGCGAAAAACCACCAATCCTTACCATATTTGGCTATCAGAAATAATGTTGCAACAGACTAGAGTTGCGCAAGGAACACCTTATTTTTTCTCTTTTACAAAGGAATTTCCTACTGTATTTGATCTGGCAAATGCCTCAGAAGAGCAGGTTTTGAAACTTTGGCAGGGTTTAGGGTATTATTCACGCGCCAGAAATTTGCATAAAACGGCTCAATATGTCGCAAATGAGTTAAACGGAATTTTTCCTGAATCCTATAATGACTTATTAAAATTAAAAGGAGTTGGTGAATATACCGCAGCAGCAATTGCCTCTTTTTCATATAATGAAGCCGTTCCGGTTGTTGACGGAAATGTGTTTCGGGTACTTTCCCGCTATTTTGATATTGAATCTGATATTTCGTTGCCGGCAACTAAAAAAGAATTTACAGAGCTTGCCCGTGAATTAATGCCAAAAGATAACCCTGCAATTTTTAATCAGGCCATTATGGAGTTTGGCGCTTTGCAATGCGTTCCTAAAAGTCCTGATTGTAGTATTTGTGTTTTTAATGATAGTTGCCTCGCGCTTCAAAAAAAGAAAGTTTCGGTTTTGCCCGTAAAGTCTAAAAAGCTGAAAGTGACAAATAGATTCTTTAATTATTTAATTTTAGAAGATCCTTTAGGAAATACTCTAATTCAAAAAAGAACAGCAAAAGAAATTTGGCATAACTTATATGAGTTTCCACTTTTTGAAACTACTGAAATTGTGGGTTTTGATATTGTTTCAAATGCAGTTCAAAACACCATTTTTCCGTCTTATACTATTTTAAGTATTGAAGAATGTACTGAAACCACTGTAATTCATAAACTTTCGCACCAGCATCTACATATTCAGTTTTGGAAAGTTAAAATTGCAGAAACAATCGAAAATGGATTGAATGCCAGTAAATTAAAGACTTTTCCTTTTCCAGTTGTGATTTATAATTTTATAGAAAAGCAGGAAATAATTTGCTAAAAAAATGTATCTTTGGGATAAATACCATATAATACACTATGAACGGAACATTAAATAAGGTTATGCTAATTGGTCATTTAGGCGACGATGTAAAAATGCACTATTTTGATGGTGGAAATTGCATAGGGCGTTTTCAGCTGGCGACCAATGAGGTTTATATCAATAAAACGACTAACGAAAAAATAACTTCTACAGAATGGCACAATTTAGTTGTACGTAATAAAGCAGCAGAAATTTGTGAAAAATACCTTTCTAAAGGAGATAAAATATATATTGAAGGACGTATAAAATCACGTCAGTGGCAGGCAGAAGACGGAACTACAAAATACACAACAGAGATTCAGGTAACCGAATTTACCTTCCTGACTACCAAAAAAGAAACTGGAAATCATAAGCCACATCAGGAACCAGAACCAGCAAAAAACACTAACTTTGATGCCACAAACGAAGGTTTACCTATAAATGATTTACCTTTTTGATTGTTTAACTAATCTTTTTTAATTTGGACCCGGAGCCCAGTTTATTTCTTAAAACATTAGACATCAATTTAATAATTGGTTTTGTCGGAATATTTATTCTATTGTTTTTATCGGCAATTGTTTCAGGTGCCGAAGTAGCACTTTTTTCTTTATCCCAAAAAGACATTGATGAAACTTTACAGCATAATAATCCGAAAGGAAAAATTATTTCCAGGCTTTTAGACAAACCCAAAAAACTCTTAGCCACATTATTAGTAGCCAATAATTTCTTTAATATAGGAGTTGTTATTTTATTCTCCTTTATAGGACAAAATATTTTTGCTGCTATTAGTTCTCCGGTTTTTAAGTTTATCCTCGAAATAATCCTGGTTACTTTCCTGATTTTATTATTTGGAGAAGTTTTGCCTAAAGTTTACGCCAGCCGTAACAATATAAAATTCGCAAAACGAGTTGCATATCCTATTGCAGTTCTGGATACATTACTCTCGCCAATAAGTTTGCCTATGCGAAGCGTTACGCTATATTTGCACAACAAATTGGGGAAACAAAAAAATAGTTTTTCAATCAATCAGCTTTCGCAAGCCTTAGAACTTACAGATTCTGAAGGAACATCAAGCGAAGAACAAAAAATTCTGGAAGGAATTGTTTCTTTCGGGAACACTGATACAAAACAAGTAATGAGTCCCAGGATTGATATTTTTGCATTAGAAATATCAGAATCATTTGGAACCATTTGCCCGAAAATAATCGAAAAAGGATTTTCAAGAATTCCGGTTTATCGCGATAATATCGATCAGATCGAAGGCGTTTTGTTTGTTAAAGATTTATTGCCCTATATTGATAATGAAGAGTTTGACTGGTCATCCTTAATAAGAGAAGCCTTTTTTGTTCCCGAAAATAAGAAACTGGACAATTTATTAAAAGATTTCCAGAGCCTTAAAAGCCATCTTGCAATTGTGGTCGACGAATATGGCGGAACTTCCGGATTAGTATCTTTAGAGGATGTTATTGAGGAAATAGTAGGCGATATAAGCGATGAATTTGATGACGAAAATTTGAATTATTCTCAAATAGACGAAAAGAATTTTCTGTTTGAAGGAAAAATAAACATGAAGGATTTTTACAGAATTGTTGATGTTAATGAAGATATTTTTGAATCCCACAAAGGTGAAGCCGAAACATTAGCCGGTTTTATTCTGGAAATTTTGGGTAATTTCCCTAAAAAAGATCAAAAAGTAGCTTTCGAAAACTGCATTTTCACCATAGAAACAGTTGATAAAAAGCGTGTAAAACAAATAAAAGTAACAATAGATTAAATGTTAAAAAAAACAATTTCAATAGCAACAATTTTACTGGCATTGACTGTTTTAAGTTGTAAAGATGATGTAGTGCCAAAACCTTCAGGTTTTCTGCGTTTAGATTATCCGGAAGCAAAATATGTTAGTTTTGAAAATAATTGCCCGTTTGCCTTTGAAATGAACGAAGCAGCGGTTATTAAAGGCGAAAAAGATTGCGGATTTGCGATTACTTATCCTAAAATGAAAGCCACAATTTACCTGACTTACAAACCTGTAAATGGCAATATTGAGAAATTATTGAAGGATGCTCAAAAACTAACGTATGAGCATGTTATAAAAGCCGATGATATATTAGAACAGCCATATTTAAACCCTCAAAAAAAGGTTTACGGAATGTTTTATCAAGTTGACGGAAACGCAGCTACAAACTCCCAGTTTTACGTCACAGACAGTACGAAACATTTTATAACAGGATCAGTTTATTTTTATGCAAAACCAAACTTCGATTCCATTATGCCGGCGGCAAGTTATATCAAAAACGACATGCAAAGATTGATGGAAACATTAAAATGGAAGTAAAAAAAATCCAAAACATAAAAAAGGGCGTTCAATTTGAGCGCCCTTTTTCTATATCTTATATTTCGTAATTACGATTTGAAATTCAGAACTTTATAAGTTTTTCCGTCTCCGGTTGCCTGAACTACTTTAGTTAAGTTATCTTGGTTTTGAACTGTTTTATCAAATACAACAGTCGCCGTTTTTTTATCAAAATCAACAGTTGCTTTTTCTACGCCGTCTAAGTCAGCTAATTCTTTTTCAATTGTTTTGGCACAACCCATTGCGCAAGTCATACCTTCAATCTTGAAACTTGCCGTTTGAACATTTTCCGCAGCAATTGCTTTTTGTTCTTTTGCTGCTGTTTCAACAGGTTTTATATTAGCCAGATTTTTATCTTCTTCTTTTTTGCAGCTTACTAAAACTAAACTTGCCATTGCGAATGTTGCTATAATTTTTGTAAATTTCATTGTATGTTATTTTTAATTGATAGTTGTGTTCCTTGCAAAATTAATAAAAAGGAAGCGGTCAGTCCATAAAATTATTACAAATTTGCATCAAAATAGTATTTATGGATGCAAAGCAATTAAAGTGGGCTTATTTATTTGTCCTTTCCCTTATTTGGGGAAGTTCTTTTATATTGATAAAAAGAGGTTTAGTTGGTTTGACAGCCCTTCAGGTAGGTTCGTTCCGAATTATTTTTGCAGCTTTATTTCTATTGATTGTAGGTTTTAAAAGCCTCAAGAAAATTTCGCGCCGTCAATGGAAATTTGTCGCCATAACCTCCCTTTTTGGAACTTTTACGCCCGCTTATCTTTTCGCCATTGCCGAAACCGAAGTAGATAGTTCCATTGTCGCCATCCTAAATTCGCTTACACCTTTAAATACTTTAGTTCTTGGGATAATTGCTTTTGGGATCCAGTTTCAAAAACGACAGGTTTTAGGCGTTTTTGTAGGTTTGATAGGGTGTTTGCTTTTGGTTTTAAGCGGAGCATCAGCACATCCCGGACAAAACTATTATTATGTGGTTTTAGTTGTAATTGCAACGCTTTGTTATGCCATAAATGTCAATTTAATCAAGAAATATTTATCCGATTTAAATTCATTGAGTATCACCACAGGAAACTTCGCAGTTTTGCTTATACCCGCATTAATTATTTTAAGCACAACCGATATTTCGCAACGAATAAATATTGATATCACGCAACATTCCATTTATTTCGTCATGATTCTGGGCGTTTTAGGAACCGGAATTGCAAATGTTGTTTTTTTTAAATTAATCCAAATGTCATCGCCCGTATTTGCAACATCGGTAACCTATTTGATTCCGATAGTGGCATTTTTCTGGGGATTATTAGATAACGAAATGCTAACCCCAATTCAGTTTTTTGGAGCGTTTATAATTTTAATTGGAGTTTATTTATCGGCTAAGAAATAAAGTTTTTTTTGAAATGTTATTTTGGATTTTTTAGGAGCTAATCCCGCACCCGAGCCTGAAAGTGCGAACTGGCGAAGCAATTCGTTCCAATCTTTTATGGCGAACCCCGCCATAAAAGGATTTCCACTTCTATCGGGGCTATGACAATCATTTTCATAAGGATATTTTTGTTAAGTTTGTCATTTCAATGAACATGTAGTTTTGTCATTTCGACGAAGGAGAAATCACATCAGATATTCGACAAAGATTGACGATTTTGGGCACGGAGTTTCTAGTGCGATTTCTCCTTCGTCGAAATGACATATTTTGTACAATACCTGTATGTAGTTGGTAGTATTGGAAACAACTGCAACGCCTTGAACAGCGTAGGACAGCTTAACTATGCGGGTTTTATAATTTTATAATTATTGATTGAAAATTCTTACTTATTTAAAAAGTTTTAGGTATCTTCGCGATCCTAAATAGTCAATAATTATGAGTTCAAAGAAATTTTGCCCGTGTGGTATGGTGACGGTATTGGAAACAACCGTAGCGCGCTTTGACGGCGTAGGACATCTAAGCCATGCGGGTTTTTTACTCCTTAACCGTCAAAATTATGAGTACAAACACGCTTTCAAAAGAAATGGAATTGAGATTGGCTGATTTTTTCAACAATTCAATTGATCCGCAACTTATGGCTAAAACAATCAGACAAGTCAATTACATGCTTGCCTTAAGCTTAATGCGAGATTGTGAAACACTGGAAACAGAAAAAACAAGTCTCGAAAATGGTTTTTATTGGTTAAACGAATTAGCCGAAATTTTAAATCCTTATTTAGATGTTGAGTAATTAAACAAGAAAGGCTGTCGTAATTGACAGCCTTTCTTGCTTTTTAAAAAATTCAGGTTTGTAATTAGAAAATCTGTTTTTATCAGCGTTTTCGCTTTAGCGAATCAGCGTCTAATTTTGACGCGGATAAAACAGATTTACTTCGTAAAAACGCGGATAAAAACGGATTGGATTTGTAATAATTTTATTTTCGTTTTTTTTTACCAACATTTAACTCCTAACGGAGTACAAAATGGATTTTTTCAATATTTAATTCATGTTTTTGTATTCGAAGAAATTATATATTGGTATTTTTTGTTCCATCAAACATTTATTCCTGCTTTTCTATCTCGGAGAGATTATATATTGGTAGAATATCATTAAGCCACCAAACATCGTTTAGTCCCTACGGGACATTTTTTTATTTTCAAATTCATTTTTTCTACCAATATTAAACTCCTAACGGAGTAGAAAATGGATTTTTTCAATATTTAATTCATGTTGTTGTATTCGAAGAAATTATATATTGGTATTTTTTGTTCCATCAAACATTTATTCCTGCTTTTCTATCTCGGAGAGATTATATCTGGGTAGAATTTTATCAAACGACCAAAAATTTTTATCCCGTAGGGATTACACCTGCGCGATCCATTGTAACGGGATTTCGAATCCGTTCAGCGTGACAAATAAATTGCAATGCATAAAAAAAGCTTTGTCAAAGCGTAAACTCTGACAAAGCTTTTAAAATTTAGAGTTCAAAACCTTTGTACCTCTGAACCTCTGCACCTTTGAACCTTCCTATAAAAAATCTTTCTCAGAAACTCCTTCGTTAATCTTAATGTCAGACATTTTAATATCCAATTCAAAACCAACATTCTGAACCAGGTTAAAAGGAACTTTAATACCTTTTACTTCCTTATAATCGTTGAAGTTTGTTATTTGTGCCGATGATTTTCCGCCTTGTTCACGAACTTTAGATTCTGCTACTTTTAGGCCTGATTTTACATCATAGAAATACGTTGTTTTTCCATCAATTATCGCATAAGCATCGCTGTTATTGATAGGTTCAATTCGGTCAACTTTCAAATCTGTTCTTTTTGCGAGTTGTAATTCTTCAAAAGGAGCAGCGTTTGCCTTCATGTCTGCAAGATCAGCTCCTTCAAGGTTTTTGCGTTGTCCTTGTTGTTCGATATAAGCCCCTTTTTCGTTTACAACTTGTTTCATTAAATTCATCGTTCCCATTGCAAGCGAAACCATCATTTTTCCTTTTGAATCTAATTTAGACGTAAAAGTTAAAGGTCCCGGAGCCTGAGGAACGGTTGTAGTTCCTGTCATTGCCAAGGTTTTTACAGCCGAAACTGCTTTTTCTCCGCCAATTGCTTTAAGGTAATTCTCAAAAACCGTTTTTGCAGTAATTCCAGCCGGAGCTTCTTTATTGGCGACAGGTTTTTCAACAGGATTTCCGTATTTATCAAAATAGTAAATCGGAATTTGTAATTTTTCTAAGCCAGTAATTACATCAGAACCTTTTCCTGCAATTACAATTCGGATATTATCTAATAAAAAATATTTATTGGCAACACGATAAATATCGTCAGCCGTAACACTATTTATGGTTTGAATGTATTTTTCGTAGAAATCAGCCGGAAGCTTTTCTGTTTCGATATTTAAGGCATATCGGGCAACAGTCTGAGGTTTTTCAACCTGCATAACAAATCGTCCAATATATCCTGCTTTTACATTTTTCAGCACATCTTCAGAAACTTTTTCGGTTCTGATTCTTTTCACTTCTTTTATAAATTGAACTACTGCACTATCTGTAACCGTATTTCTAACGGCAGATGAAGCTTTGAATTTCGTTACATATTTTCCGGCTCCAATGCTTGAACTTGCGCCGTAAGTCCAGGCATTTTCCTCACGTAAATTCATGTTTAGGTAACTGTTGAAATCTCCTCCTAAAATTTGATTTGCAATTACAGCAGGGAAAAAGTCAGGATCGCTCATTTTTAAATTCACGGTATTCACCAATGAAATTTCAGATTGAACGGCGTTTGGCACATCTACAAAATCAATTTGAAGTTTGGCAACATTCTCAGGATTTGGATAGGTGTTTTTAGGAGCAGCTTGTTTTTTCCATCCGCTAAAAAGTTTTTCAACTGCGGCTTTGGTTTCCTTAAATTTAATATCGCCTATGATTACTAAATAAGCATTTTCAGGAACAAAATAAGTGGCGTAATTTGCCTGAACATCAGCAAGAGTTACGTTTTTTACTGTTTCTTCAGAAATATATTCTCCTGAAGGATGATTTTTTCCAAAAGCTAAAACATCAACAACGCGGCTTGCAATTGCCGGAACGCTTTTTTCATCGGCTTTAAGCCCTTCAATTAATTTTGATTTTTCCTTATCAAATTCAGTTTGGGTGAAATTAGGCTGCAAAGCACCTTCGGCTAAAAGCTCTAAAACACGTCCTGAATATTTAGAAAGTGCACTTGCATAAGCGCCAGATGAGGAGAAATTAATATTTGCCCCATAAAAATCTATTTCTTCGTTAAAGGCTTCTTTAGTTGTTTTTTTAGTTCCGTTACCAATTAAACTGCTTGTTAATTCATCAACGCCTTTTTTATTTCCTTCTGTAAAAGGAGGATTGTCTAAAGTTAAACTAAAACTTACTCTTGGTAATTTATGATTTTCAACCACTAAAACTTTCATGCCGTTTGCCAGAACAAAAGTTTGCGGTTTTTTGATGTTGACTACGGGCGAAGCGCCTGGTTTGGGTTGTGGACGATCTTGTGCTTGCATAATTCCAGTGAGGAATAAAAGGATTAAAAATGTATGTACTTTTTTCATGATTCGATAGCTTAGTTTTGAACTTTAGTTGAAGGAATGTAGTCTAAAATTAAACGCTGGTTAGGGTTTAAATACTTTTTAGCTACTTCTCTGATTTCTTCTCTGGTAATAGAGTGGTAAAGATCAATTTCAGTATTAATCAGGTTTACGTCTCCATAAAGCAGGTAATAAGAAGCCAGGTTTTCAGCAATTCCTTCTACACTTGCATTTGCGTTCACAAAGTTATTATCGAATTTATTCTGTAATTTTTCATAGTCTTTTTCAGAAATTAAGTCGGTTTGGATTTTTACGATTTCTTCATCCATTTCTTTTAAGATGTCGGCTGTTGTGTTTGGCGCCATTGGCAAACCGTATAAAATGTACATTCCGTAATCTTCCTGGCTAAAACCAACAGCTCCAATTTGAAGAGCCATTTTTTTGTCATCGACTATTTTTTTGTACAATTTTGAACTTTTTCCGTCGCTTAAATAAGAAGAGATTAAGTCCAGCACTCTTGCATCTCTTGTTTTCATTGATGGAGTTCTGTATGAAGCCACAATCATCGGAATCTGAATATTAGGATCCTCATAAGTTGCTTTTATTGTTTGGTTGATGGGTTCTTCAACAAAAGTTTGTTTTTTAACCTCTTCTCCACGCGGAATCGGGGCAAAATATTTCTGAATCCATTCTTTGGTTTTTGTTTTGTCAAAATCACCCGCAACCACTAAAACAGCATTATTAGGTGTATAGAATTTTTTATTAAAAGCCTGAAATTCTTCAAGAGTTGCAGCATCCAGATCTTTCATAGAACCAATAGTGGTCCAGCGATAGGGATGGTTTTTGAACATATTCTTTTTTACCTCAGGAAGTATGTTTCCGTAAGGCTGATTGTCGTAACGCATTCTTTTTTCTTCTTTTACAACTTCGTTTTGTGTGTCAACACCAATTTTATTGATAATAGGATGCATTAATCGTTCAGATTCCATCCATAAACCAAGTTCCAGACTGTTTGACGGGAAAACTTCATAATAATAAGTTCTGTCATCAGATGTGTTGGCGTTGTTTACTCCGCCATTTGCAGTAACGATTTTCATCCATTCGCCACGTTTTATATTTTGAGTTCCTTCAAATAATAAATGCTCAAAGAAATGTGCAAAACCAGTTCGGTCCGGACGTTCATCTTTTGATCCCACATGATACATTACAGAGGTTATCACAACCGGAGCTGATGGGTCATTGTGTAAAATAACATGCATGCCGTTATCTAAATTATATTCTTCAAAAGCTACCTTTTGAGCATGAGCCACTCCGCCGAGCATTAGTACTGCACTTAACATCATTATTGAATTTTTCATAAAGATTAATAAATTTATATTTACCTAATATGTAGGTAGCCAAGAGTTAATTATCGTTACACCAAAAATAACTTTTTTTAATGATGAATTAATCTTTAAGTGCTATTTTGGTCATACTTTAACAGTGTTTTGTGGGTAAATGTTTCTGTTTGAAGGGCGAAAAGCCTTGAAAAACAGACTTTCAAAGTAAATAAATATTTTTAGAACAAGAGATTGCATACTAAATTATTAATTGTATATTTGCAACCTTAAAAATCAATAAATCAATTTGGTATGTATGCAATCGTAGAGATAGCAGGGCAACAATTTAAAGTAAGCAAAGACTTAAAGGTTTATGTTAACCGTTTGTCTAACGAAGAAGGTTCAAGTATTTCATTTGACAAAGTTCTTTTATTAGACGATAACGGTAGCGTAACTTTAGGCGCCCCAGCTATAGAAGGTGCTTCAGTAGAAGCTAAAGTGTTACAACACTTAAAAGGAGATAAAGTAATCGTTTTCAAAAAGAAAAGAAGAAAAGGTTACAAAAAGAGAAATGGTCACAGACAATATCTTACTCAAATTGTAATTGAAGGTATTACTGCAGCAGGCGGAACTAAAAAAGCAGCAGCTAAAAAAGCAGTTGTAGCTGAAGATGCTCCGGCAACTGAAGTTGAAGCAGCTCCAAAAGCAAAAAAAGCAGCAGCTCCAAAAGCAAAAAAAGAAGCTACTAAAGAATAATAACAATATTTAAACTCATACGTCATGGCTCACAAGAAAGGTGTCGGTAGTTCGAAGAATGGTAGAGAATCAGAATCAAAACGTTTAGGCGTTAAGATTTTTGGAGGTCAAGCTGCTATTGCTGGGAACATCATCGTTAGACAAAGAGGTTCAAAACATAATCCAGGTGAAAATGTTTACATTAGTAAAGATCACACACTACACGCAAGAGTAGCTGGAGTTGTTAAGTTCCAAAAGAAAAGAGATAACAAATCTTATGTATCTATCCTTCCATTCGAAGCATAATCATTAGATTACTTATTACAAAACCCGTTCTGAAAAGGACGGGTTTTTTGTTTTCTATTTAAACCATATAAGTTATATAAGACAATTTAAGTTACTGTTTTGAAGTGTTTTATAGTGGCTCATTTTTTTGTCAATTTCGACAGAAGAGAGAAATCGCACAAGAAACCCATCAACACGAAAACCTGTGGAGAGAGAAAAAAATTACTACAGAGCACTCAAAGATTATTTACTAAGCAAGATGGATATAAACACAAAGTTCACAAAGCTATGTCAACACAAAGCTTTGTGAAATTTGTGTTTGTCAACACACTCTATAATAAAAAACTTTGCGAGCTTTGCGGTAAAAATCATCCAGTATAAATGTAATCTCTTCGGGATATTTTTTTTACTCCGTTAGGAGTTTAATATTGGTAGGATAAAAATCAACCAGAAAAATATCCCGTAGGGATTAAACTTTTTAAGCCAATTTATTTATTGAATTATTAAACGAGCAACTTCAATTAACTACTAATCTCTTTTATGTTTTTCCACAACATTTAGTCCTGATCCCAAGAAACTCCAAACCTAAAGTCGTAAATCTTTGTTGAATTACATAAAGCGTTCTTATTATTGGAATTTGGGATTTTAATTTTTGATTTTTTCCAATGTATTATTTGTATTTTTGGATGGATAAACCTACCCAATTTTGAAAAAAATAGTTTTCCTTTTATTTCTTTTCTGTACCAGCCTTTTTGGAAAAGAAATCAATCCCGCTGAACAAATCGTATCGCTAAACGAAAATCAAAAAAAGATTTTATATGAATTTGCTGTTCTGCAAAAAAGTGGTTCTGGTGCTAATGTTTATTGGCAACAGCATAAAAATCAATTTAGTGCAATTAATGACACAGTAAGAAATCAACTGGCAAACGAAATCTATAACAATTCAAAAGTTGAATATACTCCTGCAAAAGATTCTGCGGTTTCTTTATGGATGCAAACACAATCGCTCACTAACTGGATGTTGTATCTGGCTGCATTTATTGCAATATGTGCGGTAATTGGTTTGTTGCGCAATTATTGGGGTTTGCTTATTGATATTCTTATAAGGCAATTTGCGCCCATATTCAGGCTTTTATTCTCTGCAATTTTATTGACCTACGAATTATTTTTAATTGGTGCAGCATGTATTTTCTTCGGGTGTTATATCGAAGAAATGACTTTGCGAACCGTAGTAATTCATACAGGTTTGTTTTTGTTATGGAGCCAGTCAACGGCTATTTTTACCCGTAAATATTTAGTCAAACGATACATTTTTGAAATAAAGAATAATTTTTGGGGAAGCAATAGCTGGGAAACAGTGAAAACAATTTGTCTTCCTGCTATCATTGTGACCGTAGCTCTTTTGTATGTGTTGTATAAAGTTCCTGCTGATACAGTATATAATTATGAAATAGTTGTATTTGTTATGGCGGTTATTTGCGCCTTGCCTTTCTGGCGTATTTTAGAAAAATATATTTCTCCAATTCTTATTCCTTTTAAAGATGATAATGTTGAACGAAGTATTTATTCGCTGGCTGCCTGCACTGTAATAGCTTTACTAATTGATGGTTTTTTAATAGGGCAGCACAATCCTGTTTTTTCTTATGTTATAATTGCCTTGAATAGTATGCTGATAATTTCGTTTTTGCTTTTGTCGCTTAAACATAATTTTAAATACAATTATAAGAATTACTATTATTTACAATTTATTACAATTGCTTTTCTTTCGTTTACTTTGTATTATAGTTTTTATGTTCATTCCGGCGAAATGGTTTGGGCATCTTTAATCGGGATCAGTGTTTATATTATAATTAAATATTGGGAAATTCCAACATTCTTTATTAGCTGGAAAAGAAGCAGATTATCAGCTTGGGGATTTTTAGGAATGGCAGTTTTATTGTGGATTTTGGCCAAAGGTATTTTGTATGTTTCGTCGTTGTTGTATGTTTAGTGTCTGAAGATAATAACCAAGATCTTGTCATTTCGACGAAGGAGAAATTACATAAAGCGAAGACATGGAGTACGTCGCTATCTGGATACGATTTCTACTTCGTCGAAATGACACAGAAAGTGTCTTTTTGAATTTTGAATTTTAAAATTTGGAATTTATTTATTCAGCATCTTTAGTTTCTTCAAGATCTTCTGTTTTTCTTCCTACTTTTACTTTAGGGCTATTCTGTGTTCCGGTAACGGTTAACGGAATCCCGAAGATGCCAAGAGGAGGTAAGCCTAAGCGCATTTTTAAGTTCAGTTTTCCGTCTAAGCTTGTTGTGCCTTCGATTCTGGGTCTAAAGCCCGCAAACTTAAATTTAAAACGCTCTACAGTCATTATATTATTCTTGATTGTAGTTTTAATGTCAACTTTTGAAACATCCGGATTTTTCATTGATTCAGAATTTGTTTCTTTGCTTACTGCATTAAACATTTTCAATCCTCTTATTTTTACATCTTTAACAGAAAGTGTTCCGCCACCAACAAGCGATGGATAAACAGGATCCATGTTTCCGTTCAAGCGACCTTTTAATTGATAATTTACAGAAACAATTCCTTGCGCTTTTTCAGCTGCGCTGGCCATTTTTCTGAATACTTCAATTTCATTGTATGCTTTTTTAATATCAAAATCAGATGCCTTAAGGCTGAAATCAAAATTAGCTTTCTGTGGAGTAACTGCCTGATAATTTGCGTTCATGCCCACTTTACAGCCAATTAAATTAAATCCGGTATTTTGCATGGTTAATTTACCTTTGTTCATGCTTAAATTTCCGGTTGCATTTTGAAGATTCAATTTGTCAAAATTTACTTTTTGAGCATTTGCCATAAAGTGCAAATTCAAATTGGCAGGAATGATGATAACACCAGATTGTTTTGCTTCGGTTTTGGGAGCTGAAGTTTGTGTTTTAGTTGATGTTACAGATGTATTTGCAGGAGTGCTTGACATGAATTCATCCACATTAATATATTGAGATGCGACTTTAAAAGAACCTCTTAAAATCCCTGTATTAGTGGTGGCGTAATTAAAAACGTTTTGCAAATATCCATTCATTTTAAAATCTGATTCTCCATAAGCCGCTAAAAAGTTATTGAACGACATTTTATCCTGATTGATTTTAAAGATTCCTTCTTTGATGATGAATTTTTTAGGTAAATATTCTGATGCAATACCAATGTTTCTCAGTTCCAGTGTTCCTTTATTATAAAGTTTACTGTAATTTCCTTTTTCGGCATCACTTTGTTTTCCTTTTAAAACTAAATCGGCTTTGACGAAACCATCTAAATCAAGTCCTTTTTGAGAGAAAACTTTATAGATTTTATTGACATCAAGTTCTCCTTTTGCTGTAATGTCATAAGTCAAATCATTAAAGTTGCTAAGATCTGCTGTTACAAAAACCGGTTTTCCTTCAAATGTAAACTGAGTTGGTTTCAGGCTCACTTTTAAGTCATCAAAAGTTCCTTTTTGGTTGTCAATTTTAGATTTGATAATAATATTCGTAATAGGATTTGGATAATATTTGGTTTTTAAATAACCATTTTCTAAATCAATAATTCCTTTTGTTACCGGAAAAAGTTTATTTTTCTGATCAAATTTTCCGTTTGCTTTTACATCTCCGGTCAGGCTTCCTTTTAATACAATATCAGGAATTCCCAAGGCTTTTGTTAATTTTTCAAGATCAATTTTCGCTTTAAAATCTGCATTGATATCTGGTGTATTTGCTCCTTTGACATAGAACTTAGATTTTAAATAATCCTTGTTGATGTTTAACGAAACATTTTGAGCATCAACAATTAAAAGATCAGGATTTAAAGATGGAACTTTTGTTTTAATATCCAGATTTAAGTTTGAAACAGGGAAAGCACTTTTATCATAGTTGACAAAACCGTTATCTATTTTTATATCCAGATTAAGGTCCGGAGCGATATTTTGTGAAGCAATATAATCACCTTTTAAAGTGAAAAGTAAATTTGTATTCCCTTTTAATTCTGTTTTAGAAAGCCATGTAATGTATTTGGGAGGAAAGGCTGTAAAGACATCGTATAAATTACTATTGTCAGATTTAATGACAAAATCCATATTATAACCTTCTTTCAGGAAATCAAACTTACCTTTGAAATCTACCAAAAGCTGATTGATTTTCAAGTTGTTTTGCTGGAAATAAAAAGATAATGAGTTTACGTTTACCTTGGTAATCAAATCCGCATCGATTTTTTTATTCATTAAATAAGGTTCGCCATCATAAACAATATTTAATTTTTCGATTTTAGCTTTTGAATACAAATCAAAAACGGCTTTGTTCAGGTCTCCTTTTCCTAGATAATCAAATCCAAGAGCATCAAAATGAACTTTAGTGGATAAATCGTCATAAATTATTTTACTGTTCAAAATTTCTATTCGTTCCAGTTTTAAGGCAGTTTCTGTGCTGTCTTTAGATTCTGAAGCTTGTGATGATTTGTAAACATTGTAATTTGCCTCTCCTTTTGCGTTTACTTTTACATTGATAAAGGAATCAGATAAATAAATCTGATCAATTTTTACCTCTTTACTAAAAATTAAACTTGCAATGTTGATTCCAAAAGAAACCTCTTTTGCCGTGATAAATTTCTCGTTTTTATACGGAGCTGATCCGTTTAAACTTAAATCATTTAAGGTTAAGGTTAATGAAGGAAAGTGATGAAAAAACGAAACCGAAACATCTGAATAATTCAATTCTGCGCTTAGTTTTTCGTTTGCTGTTTTTTTAATCTGCTCCTTTATTTTATCTGCAAAAACAATAGGAGTCAAAAACAATAATCCCATAATAACGGCAAAAGTTATTCCCAGGTATTTAGCCGTTTTTATTAAAATGGATTTCGTTTTATTTTTTGACATGACCAATTTTGGTATTTATAGTAATATGAAATAGAATTTAAGGGATAAATTATCCGTGAACAGTTTCGTTTTTACCATAATTGGTAATAATTGAACCTTCATATTCAATCCATTCTTTCCATCGCTTGTCAATGTCGATATTGTCCGTATATTTTCGTGCAAATCCTAGAAATGTAGTATAATGACCTGCTTCAGAAATCATTAAATCACGGTAGAATTTCGCTAATTCTTCGTCTTTTATATTTTCCGAAAGTACTTTAAAACGCTCACAACTTCTGGCTTCGATCATGGCAGAAAATAATAAACGATCACAAAGAGCATCTTTTCGGCTTCCGTCTTTTTTCATAAATTTAAAAAGCTCATTTACATAATGGTCTTTTCTTTCGCGTCCTAAAGTCAGGCCTCTTTTTTTGATAATATCGTGAACCATTTGTAAATGCTCTAATTCTTCTCTTGCAATCACAAGCATTTCAGTCACTAACTCTTCTAATTCAGAATTATAAGTAACTAAACTAATCGCATTTGAAGCTGCTTTTTGCTCGCACCAAGCGTGATCAGTCAAGATTTCTTCAATATTTGACTCTACTATATTTACCCAACGCGGGTCTGTGGCTAATTTTAATCCTAACATAATTTTTATAGAAAAAAGTTAACTGCAAAATTAGTGTTTTTTATCGCTGAAAGTCAGGAAATATGGTGCAAATGCGCCCAAAATAGTATTATTTTGTAACTTGAAACAAATCAAATGAATCAGATAAAAAAACTTCTAATTATAGGCTTTGTCTGGCCTGAACCAAATTCGTCCGCAGCAGGCGGAAGGATGATGCAGCTGATTTCTATTTTTAGAGAAAATGGATTTGAAATCACATTTGCAAGTCCGGCTCTGGACAGTGATTTTATGGTTGACTTATCTGAATTTGGGGTGACGAAAACATCAATTGAACTGAATAATTCCAGTTTTGACGATTTTATAATAGATCTTAATCCTGATGTCGTTTTGTTTGATCGTTTCATGATCGAAGAACAATTTGGCTGGCGTGTTTCTGAAAATTGCCCAAAAGCGATTAGATTATTAGATACCGAAGATTTGCATTGTTTGAGAACGGCACGACAAAAAGCATTTAAAGAAAATAGAGATTTTGAATTCAGGAATTTATTATCTGAAGAAGTGGCAAAACGAGAGATTGCCAGTGTTTTAAGATGTGATTTGTCTTTCATTATTTCTGAATTTGAAATGAAAATTCTAAATGATGTTTTCAAAATCGATTTGGGTTTATTGTATTATTTGCCATTTCTTGTTGATGAAATGAGTGAAAATGATTTAGAAAAATTGCCGTCTTATGAAGAAAGGAAAAATTTTGTTTTCATCGGAAATTTTCTTCATGAACCCAATTGGAATACTGTTCAATATTTAAAAGAAACGATTTGGCCTTTGCTTAAAAAGCAATTTCCCGAAGCTGTTTTAGAAGTTTACGGTGCATATCCTTCACAAAAAGTGCTGCAATTGCATCAGCCTAAAAATGGGTTTTTTATTATGGGAAGGGCTGTAGATGCTGACGAAATAGTTAAGAATTCACGGGTTGTTGTGGCTCCCATTCGTTTTGGAGCAGGCTTAAAAGGTAAATTATTAGAAGCTATGCAATGCGGAACACCAAGCGTAACTACATCAATTGGTTCTGAAGCCATGCATGCTAATTTACCATGGAACGGTTTTATTACAGATGATATTCAGGAATTTACAACAAAAGCAATTTCTTTATATCAGAATGAAAATCTCTGGAAAGAATCTCAAAAAAACGGAATTACAATTGTAAATGAATGTTTTCAAAAAAGTAAATATTCGGTACTGTTAATCGAAAGAATTAATTCGTTAATGAATGATTCTGAAAATCATCGTTTACATAATTTTATGGGAAGTCTACTCCAGTATCACACTGTAAAAAGCACAAAATATATGGCAAAATGGATTGAAGCTAAAAATAAAAATTAAGCTTCCATTTTTCCAAATCCTACGGTTTCACGATATAATTGTGGCGAAACATCAGCGTTGGTTTTAAAAAACCGGCTAAAGTAGTGTTCATCATCATAACCCAATTCATAAGCGATTTCTTTAACCGTTTTGTTGGTCATATATAATTCTCTTTTGGCTTCGATAATAATTCTTTCGGCAATTAAATCTGTTAAGGTTTTATTGAAATAATTCTTCGATAATTTGGCTAAGGCTTTCGCCGAAATATTAAGCATTTCTGCATAATGTCCCGCAGAATGTTTGACCTTGAAATTAAGTTCAATCGCATCTTTCAGGTTTTGAAGGATAAAAGGTTCTTTAGAATCCGGAATTGATTTCATTTCTTCTAATTGCTGATTTTTTAATCTCGAAGCGGTGATCAGGAATATTTTTAAATAGGAAATCAATAATTCATATTGAGCTAATTCTGCATTTTGAATTTCGGTTTTCATTTGGTCCACAACCATTTTGAAAGTTGATGCGGCTTCTTCTGGAATTATTGTATATGGTGGTTGATATACATTATTGAATAAAACACCATTGCAGGAAACTTCCTTTTGATGATAATGAATACAGTAAAAATCAGGATGAAAATGAATTGCAATTCCTTCAATTGGTTCGTTTACACAAAGCATAAAAGGCTGATAGGGAGAAAAGGCGAGGAGCGAGTTTTCCTCAAATTGATGTTCGGCAAAATCAGCTTTTACTTTCCCTTTTCCTTTGGTTACCCAAATTAATGAAAAATAATTATTACGCTGCAAATGATCAAAATGGCTATTGTTATCAAACGGAAGCAGTTTGAAAGCCAGATTCCCGGTTTGCGGATTAATTAATGTATAAACATTTTGATTGCTCATAATAAGGCTGGTTTTTTAAAATATAAAGATAGTCATGAATGAGATTCACAACTATCTTTATAGCTTGTTTTGTTGAAATTAGTTCTGTAATTCTAAACTTTGAACTGCAGGAAAATCAATTTCTGTATTAGCAGTATTATTAAAATAATTGGTTAAAACATTCAAGGCTACATGAGCTACGGTTTCTGCAATTTCAGCATCTGAAACTCCTGCATTTTTAACTGAGTTTACATCCTCATCGCTAACTAAACCGTTTTTAGAAACTAATGTTTTAGCAAATTGTAAAATAGCTTCAGTTTTTGCATCTGCAGAATTTCCTGTTCTTGCATCGTGTAAAACTTGCGCGTCTGCTTTTAATAATTTTTCTCCAATATAAGTGTGGGCTGCTACGCAATAATCACAAGAATTTTTTTCTGAAATTGTTAAGGCTAATAATTCGCCGGTTTTTGCACTTAATTTTCCGTGGCTCAAAGCGCCGCTTAAATGTAAGTATCCTTCAAGAACCGCTGGAGAATTTCCCATTGTTCTCATCATATTAGGAACAACTCCTAATTTAGCTTGTACAGCGTTGAATAAATCTTTAGTTTTTCCTGTTACTTCTTCCGGGTTTAATGCTGTTAATCTTGTCATCTTATTTAATTTTTAATGTTAATTATAGTTATTGTCTTTTGACATTACAAAGATGCGACGATTACAGATCTTATAACATGGAGGATTAACGCTATGTGATGGACAATTTTCCCGAGGTATTTTTTGAATAGAGGAGTATTCCTATTGTAACCCCTACGGGATAAAAAAATCCCCGATTTATCTATCTGATAATCGGGGATCTTAACTGTAAAATCACAAACTGTTTACTGCAACTGTCAACTGAGACTGAGACTGAGACTGAAAACTGCGACTAAAAACTATTTCAAAATACCTTCAACAGCCTGAACGGTTGTAGCGTGATAACCAGATTTTGCTTTATCAAAGATTTTATTTGCCCAAACTTTTCCTTCCGAAGTTTTTGCCATTTCTTTATATAGCATCATTACAGATCCAGTTCTGCTCGTTGAAATTAAAAATTGTTCAATTGCAGGATAGGCAGCTGTGTATTTATAACGAATAGAAGGAATAAACCATTGGCGTTTGATAATGAAATTACCACCTTTTGTAAAATTAAATTCTGTGTCAAGAGCTTCCATTTCTTTTGGTGTAATATCCGTTGGAAGATGATCAATAAAATATTGTTTTTCGCTGGTTGTTGTCACTTTTTGACTCAAACCTTTAACGCCGGTTTCTCGCCAGCTTTTTTGGATTTTATCAATTGCATCAAAATCTGCAGAATTTACTGTAGTTATATTTGATGGGATTCCCGGTTTGTAAATCCAGTCTTCTAATTTTATCTTATCAGCAAGGGTTTTGTCTCCTTTGATAAGGTTTTCATTAATGTATTTTACAAAATCTTCTGTTGTAATAGATTTAAACGCGTGTGCGTCAAAATAGTTTTTAATGAAAACATCAAATTTTTCGCGTCCAACAGCATTTTCAATTACTCTTAAAAAAGCATATCCTTTTACATAAGGAATCATGCTGATTCCGTCATCTGGATTTCTTCCTGTTAATGATACTTTTAGGCGGGTATCAGGATTTGTATTTCCTAATTCGGCTACATTGTCTGTTAATTCTTTACGTGTAATTACGTTTTGCATTTCAAATTCTTTCTTGCCGAAAATTGCTTCACCAATTCTGTGTTCTACATAAGTAGTAAAACCTTCGTTTAACCAGATATCATCCCAGGTTGCGTTTGTAACTAAATTTCCGCTCCAGCTGTGACCTAATTCGTGTGCCAATAAACTCGTTAAAGAACGATCTCCTGCAATAACTCCCGGTGTCAGGAATGTTAAGTTTGGATTTTCCATTCCGCCATAAGGGAAACTTGGAGGTAAAACCAATACATCATAACGTCCCCAACGATAAGGTCCATATAGTTTTTCGGCAGCTACAACCATTTTTCCAAGTTCAGCAAATTCCCAAGCCGATTTTTTTAGCATCGATGGTTCTGCGTAAACTCCGGTTCTGTTATCAATAGCTTGAAATTCAATATCTCCAACTGCAATTGCCATTAAATAAGACGGAATTGCTTTGTCTTGTTTGAATGTGTAAACTCCGGTATTATTTTTAGTTTGCGGATTTACAGCACTCATTACGGCTAATAAATCTTTAGGAACGGTAACTTTTGCATTATAAGTAAAACGAATTGCCGGTGAATCCTGACACGGAATCCATGTACGGGACCAAACGCTTTCGCCTTGTGAGAACAAGAAAGGTTTCTTTTTGTCAGCGGTTTGTTGTGGCGTTAACCATTGTAATGCAACTGCATCTTTGGTAGTTTTGTAATAAATATTAACCTTGGTAGTATTAGGTTCAATAGTAATATGAAGGGGTTTTCCGTGAAATTCAACTTCATTGCCTAATTTGAATTTAGTTTCTTTTTCGTCATCACCTAAAGTTACTTTAGTGATTTCAAGTGTATTTTCGTCAAAGATAATTTCGTTCCCTTTGCTGATATTGTCAATTTGCCAAGAGGCTTTTCCTGAAATAGTTTGTGTATCAAAATCGACTTTGATGTCAAGATCTAAATGTTTTACAACAGCTAAATTTGCTTTAGAAAAAGTGTGTTCATCAGCAACAGTTGTAGGTTTCTCGGTCTGATCTTTTTTCTGGCAGGCAATTGCTGTCAGGAATAAAGTCACAAGGATTAGTTTTTTCATTTTATGAATATTGAATTAGTGGAGGAAAATTAAACAAAAAATCCCGTTTTGAATAAACAAAACGGGATTTTATTATAAGTAACCTTTAGCTTGGTTCTGGCTGATGCTTCGACTTCGCTCAGGATAAACGTCGAAATTATGCCAACATTGTAACCGGGCTTTCGATGTATTGTTTTAATGTTTGTAAAAATTGAGCTCCGGTTGCACCATCAATCGTTCTGTGGTCACACGCTAATGATAACATCATTGTGTTTCCTACTACAATCTGGCCGTTTTTAACTACCGGTTTCTCAACAATTGCACCTACAGAAAGGATAGCAGAGTTTGGCTGGTTGATAATTGAATTGAATTCAGTAATACCAAACATTCCAAGGTTAGATACTGTAAAAGTACTTCCTTCCATTTCCTGTGGTCCTAATTTTTTATTTTTTGCTCTTCCTGCAAGATCTCTTACTGCAGTACCAATTTGAGATAAACTCATAGCGTCTGTAAATTTCAATACAGGAACTACTAATCCGTCTTCAACAGCTACGGCAACACCAATGTTAACGTGGTGGTTGATGATGATAACATCTTCTTTCCACTGAGAATTAATTTTCGGGTGTTTTTTCAATGCTAAAGCACAAGCTTTAATTACCATATCGTTAAAAGATACTTTTGTATCCGGAACGCTATTGATTGTTGCTCTTGCAGCCATTGCATCGTCCATGCTTACTTCGATCACTAAGTTGTAGTGAGGCGCTGTAAACAATGATTCAGCAAGACGTTTTGCAATGATTTTACGCATTTGAGAATTTTTGATCTCTTCTGTGAAAACTTCTCCGGCAGGAACAAATACTTTTGGCGCAGCAGGTGCAGCGTCAGCTTTTGGAGCTTCGGCAGCAGTAGTTGTTGCAGCAGGTTTTGCCTGTGCAGCTGGAGTAAAGTTTTCAATATCGCTTTTTACGATACGTCCGTTTTCGCCAGAACCTTTAACCTGAGTTAATTGGATTCCTTTGTCAGAAGCAATTTTTTTCGCTAATGGCGAAGCTAAAATTCTTCCTCCGTTTGAAGTTTCAGCTACAGTTTCAGTTGCTTTTTCAGCAGCAGGAGCAGCTTTTTCTTCGGTTGCTGGAGCACTTGCAGTTGCAGTTCCTCCGGAAGTATAATTATCAGCAATTCCGGAAATATCAGTTCCTGCAGGTCCTATAATAGCTAATAAACTATCAACAGGTGCTGTGTTTCCTTCCTGAATTCCTATGTATAATAATGTTCCTTCATTGAAAGACTCAAACTCCATAGTCGCTTTGTCAGTTTCAATTTCAGCAAGAATATCACCTTCTGCAACAGCATCACCTTCTTTTTTCAACCAGGTTGCTACTGTTCCTTCTGTCATTGTATCGCTCAAACGTGGCATAGTTACAACTATGACACCTTTAGGTAATTCAGTTGCAGCTTTTGCAGCAGGAGCGGGAGTTTCTGTTTTAGTTTCTTCTATTTTTGCTTCAGCAGCAGGAGCCGCATCAGCTTTTGGAGCTTCAGCAGGAGCATCACCACCAGCTAAAAGAGCAGAAATATCTTCTCCTTCGTTACCAATGATGGCTAATAATGAATCAACCGGAGCAGTTTCTCCAGCCTGGATTCCTATGTGTAAAAGAGTTCCTTCGTTGAAAGACTCAAATTCCATTGTTGCTTTATCTGTTTCAATTTCAGCAAGGATATCACCTTCGCTAATTTTGTCGCCTACTTTTTTTAACCAAGTCGCTACCGTTCCTTCCGTCATAGTATCGCTCAAACGAGGCATTGTTACTTTTATCGCCATAATAATGTTATAGTTTATGAGGTGTAAATGGATAGTCTTCTTGTGCGTATACTACATCATATAATTGTTGTAATTCAGGATATGGAGATTCTTCAGCGAATTTCACACATTCTTCAACCAAATCTTTTACTCTTTGGTCAATTGCTTCAATTTCCTCGTCTGTAGCATATTTTTGATCCTTAATTACATCTAAAACCTGAGTAATAGGGTCAATTTTTTTGTATTCTTCAACCTCTTCTTTAGAACGGTATAATTGTGCATCAGACATAGAGTGTCCTCTGTAACGGTACGTTTTCATTTCAAGGAAAGTTGGTCCGTCTCCACGACGTGCTCTGTCAATTGCTTCAGTCATAGCTTCGGCAACTTTTACAGGATTCATTCCGTCAACTGGTCCACAAGGCATTTCATATCCTAAACCAAGTTTCCAGATGTCAGTGTGATTTGCAGTTCTTTCAACAGAAGTTCCCATTGCATAACCGTTATTTTCAACGATAAATACTACTGGCAATTTCCATAGCATAGCCATGTTAAAAGCTTCGTGTAATGAACCTTGTCTGGCAGCACCATCACCAAAGTAAGTCATAGTTACTCCGCCAGTTTCAAAATATTTATCAGCAAAAGCTAAACCAGCTCCTACCGGAATTTGTCCACCTACAATACCGTGTCCACCATAAAAACGGTGTTCTTTAGAGAAAATGTGCATAGAACCTCCCATACCTTTAGAAGTTCCTGTTGCCTTTCCTAATAGTTCAGCCATAACTCGTCTGGGATCAACTCCCATACCAATTGGCTGTACGTGGTTTCTGTAAGCAGTAATCATTTTATCTTTAGTCAGGTCCATAGCGTGCAATGCACCCGCTAATACAGCTTCCTGTCCATTATATAAGTGTAGAAAACCTCTAACTTTTTGTTGAATGTATAATGCTGCAAGTTTGTCTTCAAACTTTCTCCAAAGTAGCATGTCTTCGTACCACTTTAAATATACTTCTTTTGTAACTTCTTTCATCTGAATTCTTTCTTTTGCTAAAGTTTGTTTGTGTTATCAATTGTTGCCTATAACGCAAAATAGTTTCCTCCCACAAATTTGCGCCCGAAAGGTCGGGATGCAAAAATAAGACATTCCTATTAAGAAGTAAAATTTAAACGTGACTTTTTGGCTTTTTTTTACAAGAACTTTTTATCAAACATAAAAGGAAGCAAATTTTTCAGGGATGCTGATTTGTAAACTTCACCTATTTCTCCCATAAAAAAGATTTCAATAGGGGTTTCCTGTTTGATTTCATATTCTGCAATAGATTGTCTGCAAGAACCACAAGGCGGAATTGGTGCTGTAGTTTGATTTGTATTTGAAGCTGCTGTAATAGCCATTTTTAAAATTTTGGCTTCAGGATAAATACTTCCGGCGTGAAAAATAGCGACGCGTTCTGCGCATAATCCTGATGGATAAGCAGCGTTTTCCTGATTTGATCCTAAAACAATTTTTCCGTTATCTAATAATAATGCTGCGCCAACTCTAAATTGAGAATAGGGTGCGTATGCGTTTTTACGAACTTCTACTGCCTGATTCATTAAGTACTGAATGTCTTGCGAAAGTTCTTGTAGCGTGTCGTAAGTTGTAAATGTTGATGTAATGCTTATTTCTTTCATTCTTTTTAAGGGAAAAAAAATCCAAATTCCTATAGAAATAGAAATTTGGATTGTATTGTTTTATTATTTGATTCTGTCTAGTAAACTTCGTATTTATCGCCAAAGTTAAAGGTTAAAGAAAAACGAAGCGTGTTTTCTAACGGATTTTTAACTTTTGATGTCGAAAATAAATAAGAAACATCCACTTTTACAATGTTATATTTAAATCCTGCTCCTAAAGAGAAAAATTGTCTTGCTCCTTTTTCAGGGCTTTCGTGAAAATATCCGGCTCTTAAAGCAAAAGCATCCTGGTACATATATTCAGCAGCTGCGCTATAAGTGATTTCTTTTAATTCTTCGCTGAAACCGCCCGGTGCATCTCCAAAAGATTTGAAAATTCCCGATACCCAGCCAATTTCGTTGTAGTTTTTGTAGTTTGTAGCATTTGCCTGTTCTTGAGAAATATCGCCTACATCAGTATAATCACCGTCGCCATTAGCATCAACCGGAGTTCCGGGTCCCGGAGGAGTTGGTACTAAAAGTTTAGTAAATTCAACGCTAAGTGCTACTTTATTATAATCGTCTAAAATGAAATCAAATCCTCCACCTAATCTAAGATTTGCAGGTAAAAAGTTAGAACTTAAATCATCATTGTCATAGCTTATCTTCTGACCCAGGTTTTGCATGTTGAAACCACCTCTCCATCTTCCGTTAAAGTCTGAGTACGCAATTTCTTCAGATTGGTAAAAACCTGCGATATCTACTGCAAAAGTACTGGCAGCTGAAGCGTCAACATCTTCTGAAGCAATTTTTAAATTTGAACGAATATATCTCGCAGCAACTGCCATCGAGAATTTTTCGCTTAACTTTAAAGAATAGGATCCGTCGAATGCAAATTCATTTGGGGATACAATTCTTGCTGCTTCATTAGGATCGCCTGTTGTGCGCAATTCGATATCTCCAAATCCAAAATAACGAAAAGTTCCTGCAAAGGCACTTCGGTCATTAATTTTGTTGTAATAGGTTACTTGTCCAAGAGAAATATCATTGGCTAAGTCTGTTAGATAAGGAGTGTAGCTGATTGAAAATCCTTGCTTGTCTACTGAAAAAGCATATTTTGCGGGATTCCACTGTTGTGAGAATGCATCGGCTGATGTTGCGACACCCTGATCAGCTAAACCTGCTGCTCTGGCATCTGCTGCAACTAATAGAAATGGAACGCCTGTCGTAATTGGCCGACTTTCCTGAGCCTGTACTTTAAAAAGAATAAAAGAACAAATTAAAAGTAGTGATATTTTTTTCATTTATGGAACTTAATTGTTTTGGTGATACAAATATATATATTATTATAATATGACAAGCTTTTCATATTTTTCTGCCTTTTTATTTGTCAAATTAGATCTGACCGTAAGTTTATAAATATAAACCCCTTTTCCTATTCTGTCTCCAAAATCGTCTTTTCCGTTCCAGGTGATTTCTCTTGATAGAAAACCTTCGGTTGTAACGACCTGATTTTTTGTCCAGACTACTTTTCCGGTAATGGTCATCACCTGAACCTGAACATCTAAGGGTTCATAAGGTCTGTTGTGTGAAAACCAGAATTGTGTATAAGTCGAGAAAGGATTTGGGTAATTAAGAACGTGTGTTAATGTCAACGATTCATCTCCAACTACTATAAATTGTATTTCACTGGTGACAGGATTATTATAAACATCCCATGCCGTAAAACTTATTGTGTGCATTCCCGGGGCTAAACTTCTTAACGGAAAACGTAAATTTCCGTTAGTATAATCGTCTAGTTTTGTCTGATAATAATCATTTAAAACGTAAGGATTACTAACGTCTCCGTCAAGTATAGCTACAATGTCATGCCCGATTCCGCTTGCTGTATTGATCCCGTTTTCATCTTCAAGAAACGCTAATAAAAATGGCGATTCGTTTGTAATTCCACCTGATACAAAAGTTTCATCGTTCATATATAACTTAACTTTCGGACTTATATTGTCCTGAGGTGCATTTTCATTTATTCCACCTATTTTAATGGCAGTATTGTGGCCGGATTGATTTTCAAAAAGCTGGTTTTTTTTAGCATAAAAACTAATTCGTCCATAATCAACAGGAACGCGAATGTCTCTGGGAACCACAAAACTAAATTCAAATTGACCATTTGTTACTGAAGCATTTCCTCTAAATATGGTTTCTCCCAGAATTTTAAATGACATTGCAGGACTATATCCATCATTATTTAAGGTTGTGGTAGTGATGAATTTGTCAAAAATTGCGGTTGCTAATTCTCCATTATAATTGCTTAAAAGAGTATTATTCTCATCTGTAATTTCACCGGTAATTTTAATTTTTGCTAAAGATTTAAAATCCGGAATAGCTTGGGAAATTGCAATATCATTTATTTTTGTTAAATTAATTCGCGGTTTCGGGATTGCTAACATTAAAGCAGGATCTCCTAAATAAAAAATAACATTACTGGCAGAACTGGGATTTTCGTTTTTAGAAATCCGAAGCGCTTCGGCAATAGTTGTATATTGGTTTGATCCAAATGAAAGGAGGTTTTTGCTAAGGCTGTCATTAAAATCTTCCGCATTAAATTGTCCGATGGCGCGAATTGTGGTCAACATTGAAATTGCACCGCCTTTTGGGTTCCAGAAAGTATATTCACCCGCTGTTGGTCTTGTTGGGTCATCAAAACGCGAAAATTCACATGTAATAGTAATAAATAAAGGATATTTGTATTGATTGTTAAGGTTTTGACCATCTGATTTTTCCCAGATTCTTTCGGCTGCCAAACCATCTTCACCACCATGTCCTAAATAATTGAATATTAAAGCGCCTTTTTCAAAAGCATTAAATAAATCAGTTCTGGCTTTAGGATATCTTGATCCTCCGGCAGAAGCTTCCTGCGTATAGGAATCCATTATGATTTTTTCAATATTAAAAAAAGGTTTTTGAGCTGATATATTATCCGCCAGATTGTTTTGATAGGTTTGTAATGTTGCATCTGATGCTTTATCAGAATCATCACTTACCATTACAATGTTATTTCGCCAGTTTCCATATGATTTAGTATCATGGTATTCCAATACTTTATTGACCATTTCTGCAGCCTGCGCATTATCTGAAACTAACATTCTGCCCACAGCAATATCAATTCCTCCATAAGGGTAAACCACAACGCCTTCGTTTGAATCCATTAATCCGTAAAAATCATCAGATGCAAATGAAGCTTCTCCGGTTGTGTTGCTAATTACAGATTGATATATAGGTACAATATTATTGTTATTCGTAATTCTGTTTTTGTAATCAAACGAAGCATCTCCAAATAAATTCAGGTATTTTATTCTTTTATCTGATGAAGAAGCATTGTCATAAATGTATTTAATGCAATTTCGAATAGCTGCTATGTCTTGCTTTCCTGAAGAGAATTCCTGATAGATATTTTCTAACGAAATTACTTTTACATTAAGGTTTGAATATGTTCTGTGAAAATTTGCCAGTTTTTCGGCCTGAGCAACTAAAATTTTAGGCGTTACAATTACATAATCAATATCCTGAAAGCTGTTTTGGGTGTTTTTAAAAATAGTTCCTTTTAAGTTTTGATTCGTAATTTTTGACTGGCTTTCCTTTAAAGGATTAAAATAATCACTGGCATCAATTGCGATATATTTTCTAATTTCACCTAATGAGGCTTTAAAGTTAAAAGTACTTTGATTGCTGTTTTCTATTTTGGATACATTATATAGGTCTGTAACATCCCAAATTTGAGATATTCCTGCAGCGTTACCAATACTATAATTTACAATTCCTGCTGTTGAACCGGCTAAATTGTATTGAAATTTAAATTGTTTGCCCGTTCCTAAAAGCTTTCTTTTGGCAATTAAATTAATGTAATCCAGATATCCTTTTGATCCCGGAACACCATTATTATTATAGGTAAGCTTTATTTTTATGTTTTCGGCTCCTGTAAACGAGCTGTTTGGTGCCAGTTTTCTGTCGTAGAATTTTTCGTCAGAACTTGTTGACAATGTCTGGAAATTGATGGTTCCAATGTTTTGTCCGTTTGCAGCAACTGCAAATGAAGTAGGAGTGAAGGCGGCAGAGGCAGCGTTTAATTCTATTTTTACAGGAGTTGATGCATCAATGTTGGGGAAATTAAATTCAAATTCCTGCTCCTGCGTGATGTCAAAGGATTCTCCATACCATTGGCGTCCTAAATGAGCAATGTTAGTTTTGTCAACTTCGTGAAATTGATAGTCGTCAAAAGTGGTTAGCTCCAAAGTACTGTTTCCGGAAGGCTGATTGATATTTGAAATTCTTTTTCCTTCATTGCCTACAACCGTTACGTAATAATATGATTTAGTATCATATAAATTAAGATTGGTCTGACTTTCAGCACTCCAGTTTTCAACTCCTTCACCATAAAAAAGAATATAATCTTCGTTATTAAAAACTCCGTCACTTTCACCAACAATCTGAATAGCATTTTCTGCTAAATCTTCAGGATAATAAGTATTATTTGCTAATGGAAGCATTTTGCCGCCGTTACCATAAATCTTGATTCTTCTTGGATCTGTTTTTGAAGGATCAAATCCCAGACTTTGCAAAAAAGACTTTGAAATTTTATACACACCGGATTTTTCGACGTAAAAACGGTACCAATCTCCTGAGGCTAAAACAGAATTGGACACCAAATTAGATTTTTGGAAAGAAGATGAGCTGTTATTTTGTGTTGTTGAAATAGTTGTAGAGTAAGAAAATGATCTTATTCTTTTAAAGCTGTTTCCTTCCTTAATTATAGGTGACAAATACAAAAAAAATTGCCTTTTATCTCTTGAAGTAGTCGTTTTTAACGTTTCGTTTGGTTTTTCAGGAATGTTTTCCAGTAACAAATCTCCTAATTCACTTATTGATACAGATTCGTAAATCACATTCGTAATTTGAATAGAATTATTGTTCGAAAAGCCAGATTCGTTAAGGTTAAGGAGCAATGTTATGCTTTTTTTTGTAGTATCGTATCTAAAACCGCTTCCTGAGAAATAAGGGATTTTTATTTTTGAGGTTCCGAAACTCATCTCTTTTTTATTTTGCCAATCTATTGTAAAGTCCCTGTTTACCTGCGAAAATGAGATAAAAGAGGTTAAAAAAAGATAGAAGATTATGACTTGTTTCATCAGTTGAAAAAACGGTTTTAAATTAAAATTATTTTAGTAAGTAAAAATATAGTATTTCATGTTATAGTAAATAATAAAAAGTATATTTTTGCGTTCGTAACTATAGGTTATTTTCTGGTAAAAAACAGCTAAATAAAATTATTAGAACAGATGTTGCTAATTAAATGTTAATTATTATATTGCAGCACCTAAATTTATCACCTAAGAATGAGTATGAAAGTAAACAAAATTGTAGTCTTGCAATTAATGATGTCAATGGTATTGATGTTAGGCACGGCTAGTTGTAGCAAAAAATCGAGTTCCAGTCACGCTTCCAGAGCTACTGGTTGGGATGTAGATAGTCAAAATGGAACTGCTGCCAGAAATGCAGGAAAAAAACAACAGGCTGGTCCTGGTTTAGTTTTTGTTGAAGGAGGTACATTTACTATGGGTAAAGTACAAGATGATGTTATGCACGATTGGAATAACACACCTACTCAACAGCACGTTCAATCATTCTATATGGATGAAACCGAAGTTACAAATGGTATGTACTTAGAATACCTGGAGTGGTTGAAAAAGGTTTTTCCTCCAACTGAAGAAAATTACAAAAACATTTACGAAGGAGCATCTCCGGATACCTTAGTATGGAGAAATCGTTTAGGTTACAACGAAACGATGACTAATAACTATTTAAGACACCCATCTTATGCTAACTACCCAGTAGTGGGTGTTAACTGGATTCAGGCAGTTGAATTTAGTAAATGGAGAACTGACCGTGTGAACGAAGCAGTTTTAGAAAAAAACGGATATCTTAAAAAAGGTGCTAAAACACAAGACGTTAGTGCTGAAAGTTTGTTTAATACAGAAGCTTATGTTGCTTCTCCAAGTACTACTTATGGTGGTAACGAAGAAATTGTATTGAAGAAAAATCCTAATGGGAAAAGACCAAAAGCAGGTAAAGACGGTGTAGTTCCGGAAGAAAAGAATGTTTATGCACAACGTTCTTCAGGAGTTATCTTGCCAGAATACAGACTTCCTACTGAAGCAGAATGGGAATATGCTGCTGCAGCTGATGTTGGACAAAGAGAATACAATATATATAAAGGACAAAAGAAATATCCTTGGTCCGGAGATTATACCCGTTCATCTAAACGTAAAAACAAAGGAGATCAATTGGCTAACTTTAAACAAGGAAACGGTGATTACGGTGGAATTGCAGGTTGGTCTGATGATGGTGCAGATATTACAAATGCTGTAAAAAGCTATGCTGCCAATGATTTTGGATTATATGATATGGCTGGAAACGTAGCCGAATGGGTTGCCGATGTTTACAGACCTATTATTGATAATGAAGCAAATGATTTCAACTACTTTAGAGGAAATCAATATGCTAAAAACAAAATTGGTAAAGATGGTAAAGTTGAAATTGTAACGAAAGATAATATTCAATACAAAACTTTAAGTAACGGTAAAAAAGTTGCTACAAGCTTACCGGGAGAAATTGCTCAGGTTCCAGTGGACGAAAACGAAACTTATTTGAGACAAAATTTCAGTACAAGTGATAATATCAATTATAGAGATGGTGATAAACAATCTTCTAAATATTTTGATTTTGGAGATCCGGAAGGTGGATCAAAAACAGATCAGTCAATGTACAATTCTCCTAAGCATAATGTAACAACAGACAGTTTAGGTCAAATGGTTAGAAAATATGACAACTCTAGTAAACGTACAACGTTTATCGATGATAACGTAAGAGTTTACAAAGGTGGTTCTTGGAGAGATAGAGCATATTGGTTAGATCCTGCTCAAAGAAGATATTTCCCTCAAGATATGGCAACAGATTATATAGGATTTAGATGTGCAATGTCTAGAGTAGGTGCTAAAGCTGAAAAAAGAAAATCACCAAGAAACTAAGTTTTAATAAAATCAACAAAAAAATTCCAAATTCCATACTGAATATTCAGCTTTTGGAATTTGGAATTTTTTTTGTTGTGTTTTTAATTTTAAATAAATTTATAAATGAATATTCAGGACATTCATAACTTGTTTTTGCAATGTAAATCAGTTTCGATAGATACAAGAAAAATCGAAAAGGATTCAATGTTTTTTGCGATTAAAGGTGAAAATTTCGATGCCAATACATTTGCCGCTAAAGCACTTGAATTAGGTGCTCTATATGTTATCATTGATAATGCCTCTTTTGCTGTTGACGAGAGAACCATTCTGGTTGAAAATAGTTTAGAAACACTGCAGGAATTAGCAAAATTTCATCGTGCATATTTAAAGTTACCAATTATTGCACTTACAGGAAGCAATGGTAAAACCACAACTAAGGAACTTATTAACGTTGTTATCTCTAAAAAATACAAAACTAAAGCTACAGTTGGAAATTTAAACAACCATATAGGAGTTCCGTTAACCTTATTGTCTTTTACAAAAGAAACGGAAATTGGAATTGTAGAAATGGGAGCAAATCATAAAAAAGAAATTGAATTTTTATGTGAAATTGCGCAGCCTGATTATGGTTATATTACCAATTTTGGAAAAGCACATTTAGAAGGTTTTGGTGGTGTTGAAGGTGTAATTCAGGGTAAAAGCGAAATGTATCAATATCTTGCCAAGAATGATAAAGTAGCTTTTGTAAATCTTGAAGATTCGATACAATTTGAGAAATCTAAAGGAATTAAATCTTTTACTTTTGGTGTAAATAATAATACAGCTGATATCAATATCAAGGATATAAAAGCAAATCCTTTTGTTGCGATACAATATGATAAATTTAGTGTAGAATCGCATTTAATTGGTCTTTACAACGCAAATAATATTAATGCGGCTGTAGCAATCGGGCATTATTTTAAAGTTGATCAGGAAGATATAAAGCAGGCAATTGAAAATTATATACCGGAAAATAACAGATCGCAATTACTGAGAATTGACTCTAATCAGATTATTCTGGATGCTTACAATGCGAATCCAAGTAGTATGGCAGTTGCAATTACTAATTTTCTGCAATTAGAAAACCTAAATAAAGTGATGATTTTAGGTGATATGTTTGAGCTTGGTGATGAAAGTCATCAGGAACACAAGCTAATTATTGAATCTTTATCAGATCAGGACAAATCAGTATGTTACTTGATTGGAAAGTATTTTTATGAAAATAAGGTTGACAAAGACTATGTTAAGTTTTTTGAAACATTTGATGATTTTGTAGCATTTATTAAAACAATCACCTTTAAAGACAATACCATTCTAATAAAAGGCTCCCGAGGAATGGCATTAGAACGAACATTAGAATATATTAAATAGCAAAAAAATCCATCCGCCGCGGCGGATGGATTTTTTGCTTTATTTAGATACTCATTAAAAAACCAATTAGGTTTTCTTTTTTATTGAGTCCAAGTTTTTTTCGTAATCGGTACCTTGCTAATTCCACACCGCCGGTTGAAATGTTCATAATCTCAGCTATTTCTTTTGTCGACATATTCATTAATAAGTAAGTCGATAAATCGAGTTCTCTTGGAGAAATTGTTGGATATTTTTCTTTTAATCTTTTCAGGAATTCAAAATGCACATTTTTGATGTGTTTTTCAAGATCCTTCCAGCTTTTATCTGTGTTAACTTCTTTTACAATGCTTTTATGCAGTTTGTTAAACTCAAATTTAGTTGAATCATCTAAAATATTGGTATCAATATCTTTTAGTTTATGAATAATTCCGTTTAAAACCTTGTTTTTCTTAACAACCTGCAAAGAGTTATTTACTAATTCTTTATCCTTTGCTAAAATTTTTATTTGCAGTTTATCACTTTTTAATTTTTCAATTTCTTTTTCAAGTTCGTGTTGTTCATGTCTGATTTTTGATTCTTTTTCAAGATATAATCGTCTTTGTTCAATCGTTTCATAATACCTGTTTTTTCTAATTTTCAGCTTGATTCTGTTAGAAATAATATATACTGCGGTTATCAGAAAAATAAAATAAATGAGATAAGCTAAAAAATGTCTGTACCATGGCGGGGAAACTGTAAATGTAATTTCAGAAATGTCAGATTCAATTCCGTAACTGTTTTTAGCCTTAAGTTTCATGACATAAGTACCTTCTCTTAAATTCGTATATTCTTTTATAGAAAGCGAAGACCAACTGCGCCAGTTTTCTTCAAAGGGTTCCAGTTTGTATGAATACGTTACATTTTCCTGATTTTCATAAGTAGGAGAAGAAAACGTAAATTTTACGTGATTTGAACTATAAGGAACAGTAAATATCTGTTGATTATTAGTGATATTACCCGTTAATATAGTATCACCCGGAAAAGAGAAACTTTCTACAAAAACTTTGGGTTTCGTTATAAAAGTATGCGATATTTTAGAATCGTAATGCGTCAATCCATCCGTTAATCCTATAAAAATGTTTTGAGGATCTATCGTATTTACAGAGATGTAATTGTTTACCAGATTGCCTGATAAATTAGAAAATGGAGCTTCTTTCTTGGTGAAAGTTCCGTTTTGATTCTTTGTTAAAACACCTAGGGATTCATTATAGGCATACCAAAGACTTCCTTCAGAATCTTCGATTAAAGTATTAATTACTAGAATACCTTTAAAGAGATTGGTTATCTTTTTGTCTTCAAAAAATGTTCCCTGTTCTTTCGAAAATCTGTAAAAATGATTTTTAGTCTGAAAATAGACTTTTCCGTTTATATTTTGTAAACTTCCAATACCGGAATATTTTGAAGAAATGTCTTTGTGTTTTTTTATATAAACAAACTTTTTTAAATCATCAGATAATTTCATTTGATATAAAAAACGATCTTTTTTAAGCCATAAATAATTTTCATCTAACTCTATGGAGAAGGTGTTCGTAGTTGCATCAAATCCGTCTACCTGATGCGAATATTCAAAACCGGAAGCTGTTTTTTTAAATATCGAAAAACCATTATAACTTTCTCCGATAATGTAATTTTCATGATTTGGAATTTTCTTAAAACCAAAATATCCTTTTGTGTCCAATTTTTTAGAAACTTTATTTTGGTCAATTACTAATGCGCCACTATTACTGGCGCAAATAAGCGTTCCGTTTAAAACCTGAATATTCCAGGCTTGCGAAATCGTTCCTTCAACTCTTGTAAAAGGACTGTCTGTAAAAGGTTTGTTCCAGGAATGATAAAATAATCCCTGATTTGTAGCTACATACAAATTTCCGTTATAAACAGTCGAGGCATAAACGGTACCTATATTATAACTGTAATCAAAATAAGAGAAAGGGGAGTTTTCATTAATAAATGTAATTCCATTATCAAGCCCCAGCCAAATGTTGTTTTTATTGTCAATAAATGACGTTAATATAGTGTTATTTTGTAGTCCTTTTTGGCGATTTAAATGCTGAATTATTTTACCATTCAAATCACAAATAATAACGCCGTCTAAAACGGAATTCAGAACAATAAATCTTCCTTTTATTATAGAGCCTCCAAGTGATGTATTTTTTCTGATAAAGACATTCGCTTCGGTTTCCCACGGCTGAACAGTTTTACCATCAGATATAAATAATCCCTTTTCTAAAGTTGCTAATAACATTTTATTGTGAGGAAGAGGAAACACGGACCAGATCTCCTTATCGTTGAAAACAGTTGTTCCTTTTATTTGTTGAAGCTTTTGATTTTTATATTCAAGAATTCCCAAAGATTTGTCCTGAAAGTAAAGATGATTATTGACTAAAAAAGAGAATTGAAATTTTGTGGGAGCATTAATAAACCGGAGTTTGTTGTTTTTTAAGAAAAAAACCTTTGTAAACGATTGAAATATTACTTCTCCTTTAAATATATGTATCCTCCATATCAGGTTTATGTTGAGTTTGTCTTTTTTGTCTACTAAATCAGAAACGGAATGATATTTCAGATTTCCTTTTTCATCACTTTGAAAATATCCAAACTCATTATTACCTCCAACAAAAATTTTTCCTGATGAATCAATTTTTAAACTTCTGATTTCAGTTTGTGTCGGAAGAGAAAATTTATGCCAGCTTGAACCATCAAATTGAATCAGTCCATTGTTATTGGCAAAGTACATATTTCCGTTTTTATCCTGATCTATACTCCAGTTTTGGGTTCCGCCTCTGTAATCTGCCCTTTTATAATTTTTAATTCCGGGCAATCCAATATTCTTTACTTGTGACGAAATATTGTTTTGTAGGAAAATAAATATAATTGATAAAAAAAATGTATTTATGAATTTCATAAAATTTATAATGTATTTTTGTTAGAAATGTTTTATAAACGCTTTTATTTTTTAATTATTTATTTGCAATTTGATCGAATACTTCAATATTTTTGAATATATGATCAAATTGTTATTATTTTATAAATGTAGTGTTTATTTTTATACTTAACATTTCTCTAACAATATATTATTTAACGTAAAGCAATGTATCATAATGATTTAAAAAATATTTGATGTGTTTTTGTAGAGTATTAAAATAAGCTTTGATGTGTTTTTGTAATGAAAATTTATTGCAAATAGTAAAAATTTAACTTTATTATTGCATCAAATTACTAATTAATTAACCAAAATTTTTAGAAAAATGAAATTAACAAAATTACTTATTTTTTGTATTTCGTCTCTACTGTTTTCAGTTATCGCGATGGCACAGGATGTTACGGTGAACGGAACAATTAATGATGAAAGTGGATTACCCGTCCCTGGGGCAACAATTTTAATTAAGGGCACAAGTAAAGCGACAGCTTCTGACTTTGACGGTAAGTTTCAAATAACAGTTCCAACCAACGGAACATTAACTGTAAGCTTTGTAGGATACGTAACTGTACAGGAACCAGTAAACGGAAGAACAAAACTTGAAATCAAATTGCGTCCTGAATCTCAATCCTTAAATGAGGTTGTGGTTGTAGGATATGGTACTCAAAAGAAAAGTGTTGTAACAGGTTCTATTTCCAGTGTTAAAGCTAAGGATTTAGAGAATCTTCCGGTTACAAGAATTGAGCAATCATTACAAGGTAGAGTTTCCGGTGTTTCTATTGCTGCAAATGCTGGACAACCAGGTTCAGCTTCTACAATTCGTATTCGTGGTTTTACTACTTTAAACAATAATGATCCTTTATGGGTTGTTGATGGAGTGATAGTAGATAATGGAGGAATTGGATATTTAAATCAATCAGATATTGAGTCTATTGAGGTATTGAAAGATGGTGCTTCTGGAGCAATATATGGTTCTCGTGCTGCTGCAGGGGTTATTCTGGTAACAACTAAAAAAGGTAAATCTGGCAAAATATCTGTTAGTTATACAGGTTATGCCGGAACCTCTCAGGCTGCTAAAAAACTTGATTTGTTAGATGCTTCTCAATATGTAACTATTATGAATGAAGCTTTCAAAAATGGTGGTGGAACAGGTGAAAAATTTGCTACAAAAGATGTTAACGGTAATCCAATAAATTATGGAAAAGGTACAAACTGGCAAGATGCTATTTTTAATAATAACGCACAGAGATCTTCTCATGAATTTAGTTTAAACGGTGGTAATGATGTTTCAACATTTTACATGTCTTTCGGTTTATTAGACCAGGAAGGTATTGTTACAACTGATATTTCTAACTATACCAGAAAAAACTTCCGATTAAACTCAACGCACAAATTAGGAAAGTATATTAAAGTTGGACAGACTTTTGGTTACTCACATGAAAAAACGATTGGTATTGGTAATACAAATAACGAGTTTGGTGGTCCATTATCTTCTGCAATTAATTTAGATCCACTAACACCAGTTGTTGAAACTGATCCTACTAAAACGGGTCCGGGTTCTATTTATGCAAGCAATCCTAATACAATTAAAGATGCTAACGGAAATTACTACGGAATTTCAACTAATGTAACTCAGGAGGAAACAAATCCATTGGCTTACACTAAAACCCAATTAGGGAATAATAATTTCGCAGACAATTTTGTTGGAAATATTTATTTAGAAGCTGAAATTTTACCGGGTTTAAAATTTAAATCTGCTTTTGGTGGTAAAATGGCCTACTTTGGCTCAGATACTTTTACTCCTGTATACTACTTAAATGGAGCTACAAAAAGAGATAAAAATTCATTATTCAGATCTTATCAAAAATCGTTAAGCTGGAATTGGGAAAATACTTTGAATTATACCAAAAAACTTGGAGATCATAGTTTTAGTGTTTTGATAGGTAAAGGTACGTATGTTGATAATATTACATCTGGTAATGATATTACTTACAATGGAGTTCCTGCAACGACGCATAGTGAAGCTTCATTTAATGTGGATGTGCCAATTGCTGATAAAATTGCTAATGCTTACAATTCTTTGGCATATGAGCATAGAATTGAATCTTTATTTGCAAGATTAAACTACGATTATAAAGAAAAATACATCTTTACAGGAATTATTCGTAGAGACGGTTCTACAAGATTTGGTGAAAATCAAAAATACGGAACTTTCCCTTCAGCATCTTTAGGATGGGTACCTTCAAAAGAAAGCTTCTGGAAAGAAAATGATATAGTAAACACTTTAAAAATTAGAGGAGGTTACGGAGTAACAGGAAATGATTCTTCTCCAGACTTTTTATTTGCTTCTACTGTTGGAAACAAAAGAAACTATACCATTGGTGGAGAGCCAACTCCTGGACAAAGTCCAAATGCGCTTCCTAACCCGGATTTAAAATGGGAAGAAACAAAACAAGCAAATGTTGGTTTTGAAATGGGCTTATTCCATGACTTTAATTTAAGTTTCGATTTATTCAACAAAAAAACAGAAGGTATTATTATGCCGGTTCCTAATCCTGGTTATGTTGGAGCAACTGGAAGTTCTTATGCTAACTTGGCAAGTATGCAAAATAAAGGTTTTGATATTGAATTAGGATATCGTAAAAAAATTGGTGCATTAAATCTTTCTGTAAATGGTAATTTTTCACATATAGAAAATGAAATTACTTATCTGGCTCCTTCAACTAGTTATCTTCCCGGATCAGAAAAAGTTCAGTCAACTGCTTATGAAATCAACAGAACAGAAGTAGGTCATGCTTACAACTCATTTTATGGTTTTAAAACAAATGGAATTTTTCAAACACAAGCAGATGTTGATAATTACAAAAGTGCTACTGGTACTGTAATTCAGCCAGGTGCAAAACCAGGTGATTTCCGTTGGACAGATACAAATGCAGATGGAAAAATCGATGGAAATGACAGACAATTTCTTGGAAGTTCATTACCAAAATTCACTTATGGTCTTACTATTAACTTAGATTATAAAGGATTTGATTTACTGGTTTTTGGTCAGGGTGCTGGTGGAAATATGATTTATCAAGGTTTAAGAAGATTAGATATTGTAAATGCAAATTATCAAACAAGTGTTTTAGACCGTTGGACCGGACCAGGTTCAACTAATAGCTATCCAAGAGTTACAACACAAGATAGTAATCAAAACTTTAGTAATCCATCTGATTTTAATTTAGAAAAAGGTGATTATTTTAGATTCAAGACAATTCAACTTGGATATTCATTTCCAAAAGAATGGATACAAAGTATTTCATTAGAAAAAGTAAGATTGTATGTAACTGGAGAAAATATGTTTACTATCACAAAATATTCAGGTTTTGATCCAGAAATTGGAGGAACAACTACTGCGGGTGCAAACAACGTGCAAGGTGTTGACAGAGGTTATTATCCTCAGGCTAAATCATACATGTTAGGAGTTAATTTGCAATTTTAATCAAAAAAATAAAATATTATGAAACTTATAAGTTTTAAACAGTCAGTAATCGTCTTGGGAGTGTTATTTACACTTGGGTCGTGCGATACCGATGAAAAATTAGACGTAAAAGGTGATGGAGTAGTACTGGAAAATAATTTTTACAGAAATGAAACAGAAGCCTATTCAGGTTTAGTAGCAGCATATGATAAAATAGGGACATTTGCAGGAACATATCCACAAAGCGCACTATTGTTTTTAAACTCTGCATCAGATGATTTCTACGCAGGTGGTTCAACATCAGGAGATCAACCAGGTCTTCAGGTTGCATCAAACTACAGTGTAACTCCTACTAATATTCCGCCAGAATTTTGGAGTAATTATTATCAAGGTATTTTCAGATGTAATATCATGTTACAAAAGCTTACAAATGTACCAATGGATGAGGCTAAGAAGGCAAGATTTACGGCCGAAGTTAAAGCATTAAGAGCTTATTACTATTTTGATGCTGTTAGAATGTTCAAGAACATTCCGTTGATATTAGTACCGCTAACTGCGTCTGAAGTTCCAAATGTCTTGCAAGTGGCACCTGGATTAGTGTATACACAAATCGAAAAAGATTTAGCAGAAGCAATCAATGATTTACCAGTTACATTGCAAACAAGTGAATTAGGACGTTTTACAAAAGGTGCTGCAACCGCACTTTTGGGTAAAGTTTATTTGTATGATAACAAAAAAGCTGAAGCTGTGACACAATTGGCTTTAGTTAATGGAACACCGGGTGGTACAAGTAGTTTTGGTTACAAATTGATGCCACATTTTGCAGATTTGTGGAATCATGCTAACAAATTTAATAGTGAGTCTATTTTCGAAATTAGTTATTCAGATAAATCAAATGCTGATTGGGGTAATTTTAATACTGGAAATGATGAAGGAAACGTAGCGGCTCAATTAATGGGAGTAAGAGATTATCATAGAACAGATGCTGGAATTGCAGCACTGTTACCAGATTATATTAATGGATGGGGTTTTTGTGTTGTAACTACACAATTAGCTACTGCATTGCAAGGTGATCCTCGTTTTGCTTCTACTATAATTGATGTTAAAGCTCAAAAAGCTGCTGGCAACTTAACTTATACAGATAGTTATCAAGAGACAGGATACCATTTTATTAAATATATGCCTGTTAATGCTGATATTAAAGCAGCAAATCCTTTCTTGAATTTTTCTATCAATACCTATATCATTCGCTTGGCTGATACTTATTTGTTAGAAGCTGAAGCATTAGGAGGAACAGGAGCAAGAGCCCAGGCACTTTTAGACGCTGTAAGAACAAGAGCAGGATTACCATCTGTTCCCGTTTCTTTAGATGCTATTCAAAATGAAAGAAGATTAGAACTTGCCGGAGAAGGTCATCGTTGGTACGACTTAGTAAGAACTGGTCAAGCTGCCAGTAAATTAGCTTTCAAAGGATTTACTGCAGGTAAAAACGAAGCTTTCCCAATTCCGTACAGTGAATTCAATAACACAAAAATCGTTCAAAATCCAGGTTACAATTAATCTGTAAAAATAAAATTAGCATTTGTTTTAGAAAGGCTAAGATCAAAATCTTAGTCTTTTAAACAAATGAATATTAAAGTAAGTTTAAGTTAAGTTTGGTTGTCAAATAGCCCATGTTCACTATGATTATGGGCTATTTTTAAATCAATCATTTTGAGTGGAGTTGCAGAATAGTTTTAATTATTAAAACACATACAATGAAAAAAAACGGCTTTATTATTACTTGTTTATGTTTTTCAATAGCTGTTTTTTCACAGCAGAAAAATCAAAAACAGGCATTTACTACAAATAACAAAAAGATCACGGTATACACTACTGCTGACAATACAAAATTAAGGTTAACCCCTACAGATAATCTATCTTTTACAGCATCAAAACAACCAGTAGAAACTGAAATATCGGTTTTTGTTGAGCCGGCAAAAAAATTCCAGACTTTTATGGGAATCGGTGGCGCAGTTACAGATGCAAGTGCTGAAATTTTTGCTAAACTATCAAAAGAAAAACAAGCCGAATTTTTAAATGCTTATTATGATACTCAAAAAGGAATTGGATACACATTACTAAGAACAACCATTCAAAGTTCAGATTTTAGCAGTGCCAGCTATTCCTATATACAAGAAGGTGATAAGGATTTAAAAACTTTCTCGATAGAACATGACAGGCAATATCGTATTCCGTTAATAAAACAAGCAATAAAAACAGCTGGAGGAAAATTAGTTACTTATGCAACACCATGGTCGCCAAATGCTTTTATGAAAAGCAATAAAAGCGTTCTCAAAGGCGGAACATTATTACCGGAATTTTATCAGCCCTGGGCGAACTTCTATGCAAAATTTATTAAAGCGTATGAAAAAGAAGGAATCCCAATTTGGGGAACTTCTGTTCAAAATGAGCCAATGGCAACACAAACCTGGGAATCTTGTTTGTACACAGCCGAAGATGAAAGAGATTTCCTGAAAAACTATCTTGGACCTACACTTAAAAAAGAAGGTTTAGAAAGAATAAAAATTATTGCATGGGATCATAATCGTGATTTAATGGTACAAAGAGCAAATGTAATATTCTCAGATCCTGAAGCATCAAAATATGTTTGGGGAATAGGATTTCACTGGTACGAAACCTGGACAGGAGCACAGCCAATGTTTGATAATGTTGCCAGAGTTCATGAAGCTTATCCGGACAAGAATCTTATGTTTACCGAAGGTTGTATAGAAAGATTTGATGCTGCCAAATATCAATTTTGGGCAAATGCCGAAAGATACGGAACCTCAATGATCAACGATTTTAATAACGGAACCGTTGCCTGGACAGACTGGAATATTCTTTTAGACCAATTTGGAGGACCAAATCACGTAGGTAATTTTTGTTTTGCTCCAATACACGCAGATACTACAACCGGAGAATTAATTTATACTCCGTCGTATTATTATATTGGACATTTTTCAAAATTCATTCGTCCAAATGCAGTTCGTGTAAGTACAGCAGTTAGCCGAAGTTATTTACAAAGCACATCGTTTTTAAATACTGATGGCAAAATGTCAACCGTAGTCATGAATCATACTGATAACGAAATCACTTATAATTTAATAATTGCTACTCAAAAAACAGTAGTAAAAATACCGGCACACGCGATTCAAACCCTAGTGTATTAATTTATTTTTTTAGTAGTTAAGGGCTATTTATTTAGCCCTTATTTTTTTAATAGTATTTAAAAACACAATGAAATCAGCCCATAAAATTTTAATAATTCCAATATTAATTCTGCACTTAAGTTGTTCTTCATCAAAGGTTGCAGCGCAGTCCGGTGTTGCAAAATCCAAAGTAAATTCAAAAATAAATGTTTACACAACTGCCGAAAATACTACTTTAAGATTATCACTATCTAATGATTTAATCGTAGCTTCAAAACAAATAAATTCGACAGTATCTATAACCGTAGATCCCAAAAAAACATACCAGACTTTTCTGGGGATTGGAGGTGCTATTACAGATGCAAGCGCAGAAGTATTTGCTAAATTATCTTTAAAAAAGCAACAAGAATTTCTGAACGCTTATTACGATAAAAACAAAGGAATTGGTTATTCATTAGCTAGAACCAACATTCATAGCTGTGATTTTAGCAGCGAAAGTTATACTTATATTCAGGAAGGCGACAAAGATTTAAAAACCTTCAATATTGACCACGATAAGAAATACCGAATTCCACTTATCAAAAAAGCAATTAAAACAGCCGGCGGAAAATTAACTTTATTTGTTAGTCCGTGGAGTCCCCCAGCTTTCATGAAAGACAATAATGATATTTTGCACGGCGGCGTTTTATTGCCTGAATTTGCGCAATCATGGGCAAATTATTATGCGAAATTTATTAAAACTTACGAGAAAGAAGGAATTCCAATTTGGGGATTAACCATTCAAAACGAACCAATGGCAAGTCAAAGATGGGAATCCTGCATTTATACACCTGAAGCAGAAAGAGATTTCCTGAAAAACTTTCTTGGTCCAACATTAGAAAAAGAAGGGCTTGGTTCTAAAAAAATAATTATCTGGGACCACAATCGCGGAGATATGTTAGTAAAACGGGCCAATCTTGTTTTCTCAGATCCCGAAGTTGCAAAATATGCATGGGGAATTGGATTTCACTGGTATGAAACCTGGAATGGCGGAACACCAAAATTCGAGTCGGTTGGAGAGGTTCACAAAGCTTTTCCGGACAAAAACTTAATATTTACCGAAGGTTGTATCGAAAAATTTGACGCAACTAAATTTCAGTTCTGGGGAAATGCAGAACGTTACGGACTGAATATGATCAATGATTTCAACAATGGAACAGTTGCCTGGACAGATTGGAACATCTTATTGGATCAAGACGGAGGTCCAAACCATGTTGGTAATTTCTGTTTTGCACCCATTCAAGCTGATACTTCAAAAGACGAATTAATCTACACACCTATGTATTTCTATATTGGTCATTTGTCAAAATTCATCAGACCAAATGCCAAACGAATCGAAGCAATCATCAGCGATAAAACATTGCTAAGTACTTCGTTCAAAAATACCGATGGAAAAATTGCCACCATTATCATGAATTCATCTGATAAGGAAGTGATTTACAGCATCACCAATAATAGCCAAAAAACAACCATAACAATACCGGCACACGCCATGCAGACTCTTGTATATTAGAGTTTGAATTATGAAATTTAAATTAAAGTTAAAAATGAAAAAGACCAAATTGCTAATGCTTGCTTTCCTAATTTGTGGAGCAGCATCGAGTCAGGAAACAAAGAATAAGAAATCAGATATTGATGCTAAAGTTTATGAACTGTTATCTAAAATGACCCTTGAAGAAAAAGTAGGTCAAATGACTCAAATTACCGTAACCATATTTGAAGATCCTTCAAAACCCGGTTATTTTGATGCTGCAAAACTAAAAAAAGGAATTCAGGATTATCATATAGGTTCTATTTTGAATGTGCCAAATCCCGGAGCACCAACACTAAAAAGATGGCAGGAAACATTAACAGCAATTTCTAACGAAGCCAATAAATCCAGGCTTAAAATTCCGGTTTTATATGGTATAGATGCCATTCATGGCGCAAGTTATACCGCCGGCGCAACATTGTTTCCACAGCAAATAGGATTAGCCGCAACTTTCAATACTAATTTAGTAAAACGCGGAGCCGAGATTTCAGCTTATGAAACCAGAGCATCCTCAATTCCATGGGTTTTTTCTCCTGATTTAGATTTTCCAAGAAATCCGGCATGGTCAAGAATGTGGGAATCTTTTGGAGAAGATGCTTATTTATCATCACAAATGGCAGTTGCTTTAGTAAACGGTTTTGAAGGAAATAACAATGTAGGTTCAAAATACAGCGTGGCTTCTTGCATGAAACATTACATTGGTTATGGCAGCACCACAACAGGAAAAGACAGAACACCAAGTATCATTCCTGAACGTGTTTTAAGGCAATATGACCTTACCATTTATCAGGCAGCAATAAAAGCCGGAGCAAAAAGTGTAATGGTAAGTTCTGGTGAAATAAACGGAACTCCCGTACACGCAAGCAAACACTTAATTACAGATATCCTTAAAAAAGAATTGGGTTTTAAGGGAGTGGTAGTAACAGACTGGAAAGATATTATCTATTTAAATACGAGACATAAAGTAGCGGAAACAAAAAGAGACGCCGTTCGTATTGCAGTTATGGCCGGAATTGACATGAGTATGGTTCCAGAAGAATTTTCTTTTTATACTGATTTAGTAGATTTAGTTCAAAGTGGTGAAGTACCAATGTCCAGAATTGATGATGCGGTAACGAGAATTTTGAGAATGAAATTTGAGTTGAATTTATTCCAGAATACAGTAGCAGATTTAAAAGATTATCCAAAATTTGGTTCTGCAGAACACATTCAGGAAGCTTATAATACAGCGGCTGAATCGATCACTTTATTAAAAAATAAAGAAGCTGTTTTACCATTAAACAAAACTGAAAAAATTCTGGTTACAGGCGCAACTGCAAATAGCATGAAATACCTAAACGGAGGCTGGTCTTATAACTGGCAAGGAGAAAACTCAGATACTTATGCCGCAGATAAATCGACAATTCTTGAAGCTTTTCAAAATAAATTAGGCAAAGAAAATGTATTGTACACTGCCGGAGCCGATTTAGAAAAAGAAGATGATGCCGAAATTCAGAAAGCAGTTGATCTGGCAAAAGATGCCTCAAAAATTGTTTTGTGTTTAGGAGAGAAAAATTATACCGAAACTCCGGGTGACATCAGCAATCTTTACATGAGTCCGTCTCAAATAAAATTAGCTTTGGCCTTATCAAAATTAAATAAACCTATTATCCTGATTTTAAATGAAGGAAGACCAAGATTAATTAGCGATTTTGAAGATAAAATGAGTGCTGTTGTACAATGCTATTTGCCAGGAAATGAAGGTGGAAGAGCATTAGTAGATATTTTGTATGGAGATGTAAACCCAAGCGGAAGATTGCCTTATAATTATCCAAGATATCCAAATTCATTAGAAAAATACAATAGAAAATATACCGAAAGCATTTCTGAAGGAGAACAAAATAACGATGCAACTTACGAGAAAAGTTATTTACCGCAATTTGAGTTTGGAACCGGATTATCATATACCACTTTTTCTTATTCAAATCTAAAAATTGATAAAACAGAAATCAACAATACAGATGAAATAAACGTTTCTGTAGATGTTACAAATTCAGGAAAAAGAGCCGGAAAAGAATCTGTTTTGTTATATCTGTCAGACAATTTTGCTTCAATAACACCGGAATTTAAATCTTTAAAAAGATTCCAAAAAATCAGTTTAGAGCCAAACGAAACCAAAACAATAAAATTTACTTTAAACCAAAAAGACCTTCAATTTGTAAACGAAGATCTAAAATGGATTGCTGAAAAAGGAACATTCACAATTCAGATAGCAAATCAAAAGAAAGATTTTCTATTAAGATAAACAGTACTCATTCCTGGAAGGTTTTGAAAACCTTGCAGGAATTTTTAGTTTAGGAAAGTTGATTAAGTTTAGAAAAAACAGCATGAAAAAATTAGTAATTATATTCCAATTGTTGCTTTCAATAGCTGCTTCTGCACAAGTGTTTCTGCACAGGGACGGACAAAACATTGTTGACGGCAACGGAAAAAACGTAATATTAAGAGGATTAGGCGTTGGTGGTTGGATGGTTCAGGAAGGATATATGCTACAAACACAACCCTTTGCAAGTCCGCAATATATCATCAGACAAAAGATTGAAGAAGTAATTGGAGAACAAGGAACAAAAGAATTTTATGCTGCTTATAAAGCAAACGGAATAATCAAAAGAGATGTTGATTCCCTGGCAAAATGGGGATTCAATTCTATTCGTTTACCAATGCATTATAATCTCTACACGCCAGCAATTCAGGAAGAAAAAAATGGAGAAATTACCTGGATAGAAGAAGGTTTTACCATGACAGATAATTTGCTGAAATGGTGTGCTGAAAATAAAATGTACCTAATTTTAGATTTGCATGCGGCTCCGGGCGGACAAGGAAATGATGCGGCAATTTCTGATTATGACACCACAAAACCATCGCTTTGGGAAAGTGATGCCAATCAGAAAAAAATGATTGCATTATGGCAAAAACTCGCTTCTCGTTACAGAGATAATCCCTGGATTGGTGCTTACGACATTATCAACGAACCCAACTGGAATTTTACAGGAACTAATAAAAATGGCTGCGACGAAAACTCAAACGGACCTTTAAGAGATTTAATGGTTAAGGTTACAAAAGCCATCCGCGAAGTCGATACTAATCATTTAATTTTTATTGAAGGTAATTGCTGGGGAAACAATTACAACGGAATTTTTCCTTTATGGGATGAAAATATGGCATTGAGTTTTCATAAATACTGGAATTATAATACTACAGAATCAATCCGGAAAATGCTGGATTACAGAACAAAATACAACGTGCCAATTTGGTTGGGGGAAAGTGGAGAAAACTCAAATGTCTGGTTCAAAGATGCGCTGACATTGGTTGAAACTAATAATATAGGCTGGGCTTTCTGGCCAATGAAAAAAATTGAAAATATTGCCGGCGTAACATCAGTAACCAAAATTCCGGAATATGATATTTTATTAAAATACTGGAAAGATGGCGGTCAAAAACCATCGGCTGAATTTGCGAAAAAAACATTAATGAAAATAGCGGATAATTATAAAATGGAAAACGTAATCGTTAAACCAGATGTAATTGATGCAATGTTCAGGCAAGTAAAAACCAATGATACAAAACCATATAAAAAACATTTAATTCCGGGAAAAATTGCGGCAACACAATATGATTTAGGAACAAATGGATATGCTTATCTCGATAAAGATTTTATAAACTACCGAGTTGAAACCGGAAAATTTGATGAGTGGAACAAAGGAAATACCATGCGAAATGATGGTGTAGATATTTTGCCATGTAAAGACGCAGGATCAAACGGATATCAGGTTTCCTTTATTGAAGATGGCGAATGGTTACAATTTACAACAGAAGTTGCAAAACAGAAAACGTACAAAGTTGCAATTCGGTATTCAAGCGAAACTCTTGAAGGAAAAATTCACTTAGAAACAGAAAGCGGAAAAAAATCTGAAGCAATTACACTTCCTGTAACCGGAGGAAATGACAAATGGAAAACCATTATTTTATCTGGCGTAGCATTAAATGCAGGAACCAATAAAATTAAAGTTGTTTTTGAAAAGGGAGGATTCAATTTGAATTATTTAGATTTTTCGGAAATTAAAAAATAAGGTAAAAAATAAAGTTTCATTTAACACAAGTTGGTAAGATTAATAAATATGATGAACTTAATATTGACAATAATCGCGTATATAGTAACATTGTTTTAAAGTTAATTTTTTTCTTTGAGGCTAATGAAATCGTAGCTTTACAGAATTAAATTTTTTAAAAATGAAAAAGATAAATATAATTTTTTTAGTGGTAATAATGCTTTTTATTAGTACTCCATTTTACGGTCAGAATTTGAAAATCATGACTTATAATGTTCGTTTGGATGTTGCGTCAGATGGAGAAAATGCCTGGCCAAAACGCAAAGATTATTTTAATTCACAAATACAATTTTATAGTCCGGATATTTTAGGAGTTCAGGAAGCAACACCAGGTCAGGTTATTGATATCGCATTGGCTTTGCCGGATTATAATAAATTCGGGATTGGCAGAGAAGAAAACGGAACAGGAGAAGCTTGTGCGATTTACTATAAAAAAGATCGTTTTGAGGTAGAGGAAACCAATACATTTTGGTTATCAGAAACTCCAAACATAGTTTCAAAAGGCTGGGATGCAGCGTGCAATAGAATTTGTACGTATGGTTTGTTTAAAGATTTAAAAACAAAAAAAACATTTTGGGTTTTTAACCTGCATCTCGATCATATGGGTGAAGTGGCAAGAGTAAAAGGAGTAGAATTGGTTCTTTCGAAAATATCCGAAATAAACACTAAAAAATATCCTGTTTTTTTAATGGGAGATTTTAATTCAGAACCTGAGACAAAACAAATTGTTGCAATAAAAAAAGTAATGGATGATACTAAAGAAGTTTCGAAAGAAAAACCTTTTGGACCATCAGGAACATTCAATAATTTTAAACATAATAAACCAGTGACTTTGTTATTAGACTATATTTTTATCTCTAAAAATAGCGGACTAACAATTCAAAAACATGCCGTTTTAAGTGATTCAAAAGATTTAAAATATCCATCAGATCACTTACCAGTTTTAATAGAAATTAATTAAAAAAGAATGAAAAAATTAACCACATTAACCTTGTTGATGGTGTCCTTTTTTGCGATTGCACAACAAGAAACAATAGACCAGAAAGTCAATGCTCTATTGAAAAAAATGACTATCGAAGAAAAAATAGGTCAGCTTAATCAATATACAGGAGATAATTCTGCAACCGGACCAATCACAATTAATCCAAATAAACAAGCCGAAATAAAAGCCGGAATTGTAGGTTCAATGCTTAATATTGTTGGTACAAAATACACCAGGCAATATCAGGAATTAGCGATGCAATCTCGTTTAAAAATTCCGTTGTTATTTGGTCAGGACGTTATACACGGTTACAAAACTACATTTCCAATTCCGTTAGCCGAAGCTGCGAGTTGGGATTTAGCAGCGATAGAACTGGCGGCAAGAGTTGCAGCAACAGAAGCTTCTGCAAGCGGAATTCACTGGACATTTGCACCAATGGTTGATATTAGTCGCGATCCTCGTTGGGGAAGAGTAATGGAAGGTGCCGGAGAAGATACGTATCTGGGATCTAAAATTGCGTATGCCAGAGTAAAAGGTTTTCAGGGAAATAAACTGGGAGATTTAAATTCCGTTATGGCTTGCGTAAAACACTTTGCAGCTTATGGCGCAGCGGTTGCCGGAAGAGATTACAACTCTGTAGATATGAGCGAAAGAATGTTGTGGGAAACCTATTTGCCACCATTCAAAGCGGCTCTTGATGCCGGCGCAGCTACTTTTATGAATTCATTTAATGATTTAAACGGAATTCCTGCAACCGGAAATGCACATTTACAACGTGATATCTTAAAAGGAAAATGGAATTTTCAGGGATTTGTAGTTTCAGATTGGGGATCGATTGGTGAAATGGTAGCGCACGGATATTCTAAAGATCTTAAAGCGGCCTCACTTTCTGCAATTACAGCCGGAAGCGATATGGATATGGAAAGTAATGCGTACCGATATCATTTAGCCGAATTGGTGAAAGAAGGAAAAGTACCTGTCACTTTGATTGATGATGCCGTAAAAAGAATTCTTCGTAAAAAATATGAATTAGGATTATTTGAAGATCCTTATAAATATTCAGATGAAAACCGAGCTGAAAAAGCGTTGAGTAATCCTGAAAACAGAAAAGCAGCTCTTGAAGTAGCGCAAAAAAGTATTGTTTTATTAAAGAATGAAAACCAAACATTACCGCTTTCTAAAAACCTGAAAACTATTGCATTCATTGGACCAATGGTAAAAGAATACAAAGCTAATATGGGATTTTGGTCTGTAGAATTACCAGATGTTGATTATGATAAATGGGTAGTTTCGCAATGGGATGGTTTACAAAATAAAGTAGGTAAAAACACAAAATTGCTTTACGCCAAAGGTTGTGAAGTGGATGGAGACAATAAAGATGGTTTTGCCGAAGCAGTTGCAACTGCAAAACAAGCCGATGTCGTTATTTTAAGTATTGGTGAAAGACGCGACATGAGCGGTGAAGCAAAAAGCCGCAGCAATCTTGGTTTACCAGGCGTTCAGGAAGATCTGGTAAAAGCAATTCAGGCAACAGGAAAACCCGTTGTGGTTTTAGTAAATGCCGGACGTCCTTTAATTTTTAACTGGACGGCAGATAATGTTCCTGCAATTGTATATACCTGGTGGTTAGGCACAGAAGCCGGAAATGCAATTGCAAATGTATTATTTGGAGATTATAATCCGTCAGGAAAATTGCCAATGACTTTTCCGAGAGAAGTGGGACAAGTGCCAATATATTACAATCATTTTAGCACAGGAAGACCAGCTCCAAACGAAAATTCAACAGGATATGTTTCTTCTTATATCGACTTGAAAAACTCTCCTAAATTCCCTTTCGGTTATGGTTTGAGTTATACGAAATTCGATTATTCAGGTTTGAAATTGTCTTCGGTTAAAATGAAAAATAATGAAACAATAAAAGTTTCTTTTCAATTATCAAATGTGGGGAAAGTTGCCGGAGAAGATGTGGTGCAATTGTATTTAAAAGATAAATTTGGATCTGTGGTAAGACCCGTTTTAGAATTAAGAGATTTCCAAAAAGTAAAATTAAATGCAGGAGAATCTAAAACAATTGAATTTACAATTGACAAACAAAAACTTTCTTTCTACAATGATAAATTAGAATTTGTTGCAGAACCAGGAGATTTTGAAGTGATGATTGGCGCTTCATCAGCAGATATCAAATTAAAATCTGATTTCGAATTGCTTTAAACCAAAATCACAAATAAAGAATTAGTAGATTTAAAAAAATCTGCTCAATCTGCAAAATCTGCGAGAAAAATATCTAACACATAGAAACATAGATATTATTGTTGTAAACAGTAATACAAAAAGAAATACATTTCTTTCACATATAACTATGAGTCTTATAACTAAGTGAAACGCCTTTTTTAAAGAATATAAATCTATGTTTCTATGTGTTAGAAAATAATCGCAAAAACAATTTACAATAAAAAACGGGGCTAAATTTTAGCTCCGTTTTTGTATAATTACTTTACCAGTTTCTTGAAATTAAATTTCATCAAATTCATAAATCCTTGTTCTATAATATCAATTCCAAGTCCGAAATTACTATCTGCAACCTCATGATGCGCATTTCTGAATTCTTCAAAATCTGCTTGCGGAATTTCTAAATTGACTAAAGGCGTAAAATCAACATTAATTGTTGCACCATTTTTAGTTACTTTTTTACGGCTTGTATAATCAAAATACGGATTTTTGATTGTGCTTTCCTGAACCGTATATTTTTCGTCTACATCAATTCTCTGATCGGTATAAAGATTGATTTCATATTTTTCATTATCAAAATTGTGCCAGAAAGCAATATCAGTATGTAAAAAATCACGTGCATTGTTCTTAATTACATTTCTATCAAAATACATTAAAAAACGATTCTTTTGTGCATCTGTAAAATAAGGGTTTTCAACATTTGACTTATATTGAATTGTGTATTCATTCAATCGTTTATCATCGCTTACAGTTTCAATTGTTGCGTCTTTGAAAATATTTCTAACATCAGTTCCGTTTCTGTCATTGTTGTAATTCAACGTATAAAAAAAGAAATTATTCCAGCTGTCAATGATTTCTCTTTTGTTCGTGTTTTTAAAATACTTACGCATATAATTGGCACGATTTCCTTTGTAAGTTGTCGTTAATGAAAGCTTCCCGATATTATTTTCAACGTTAAATTCAGCTTTTTCATTAATACCGTAATAGGGAAATTTATGCGCTTTTTTAATTTGTAAATCCTGATTTGGCTTCACCTCCAGATAATGCATGAAATAAATAAATCCACGATTTTCAATCAATCCAAATTCATCACGACTTGTTGCGTCAATAAAATAAGTTTCACCTTTATAATCAATTTTTACAATTACGTGATTGAAAGTCAATAATGAAGGTAAATAATATTTAAGGTAATGATCCGTATTGAAATTCACTAAAACCACAGATGAATCAACCTTTATATAATCTAAAATCACTTTCAGTAAAACACATTTTGCTTTGCAGTCTCCCTGTTTATTTTGATACGTTATAGCTGGTTCCTGCGGTTTGTGACCATTCATTTCATCAGCATTAAAAACGTAATAAACATGATTTTGCACATAATCTATCGCAAATTGCAACTGCTCATCTTTATTGGTAATAGCATCCAGTTTTTCAACCAGATTAGGAGCGAATTCCTGTAAAGATGATGTGCTGTAAACAGCCTCATATAAAGGAGAAATATAATTTGATAAGTCGATCCAGTTACTATTAGTCGCAAAATCAATAAAAGGCGCAATTTCCCTATTGGTGTCTACAAAATTGATATAGTTTTCTTTTTGGATAGTAAATCTTTGACCTTTTTCTAAATAATTGATTTCCGGCGCCAAAACATTTCCATCTTCATCTCTGAAAAAAGTTTTTTTGTAGGCAATCGTATTTTTGCGATCATTGATAAAAGTATAATTATAGCTTCCGTAAGCCCAGTAAGTACTTGGACTAACCCAAACAAACTTCGAAAACTCCTTACGCAAAAAGTCACGTTCCGTAAAAACTTTTACACGTGAATCCTCCATGATTAAAACATCATAAAGGCGCAAATCTTTTATGGTAATATTGATTTTTTTATTGCTGCTCAAAACGCCGCCATCGCTTTGGTTTTCACTGTCAAGCACTTTAATTTTAGTATCAGGAATTTTATCAATTAAAACACCTTCTCTTAAAACGCTTATTCTGTGTATGATATAAGTCTCATTTTCTTCCACCACAACATCCATTACAGATGCATTTTCCAGATTTGAAGGTTCGTTCAAAGTATAGGCAACGCAGGCATATTCACTATTTTGCTCATCACTTGTGTAATAAATTTTATCTAAAAAATAGCAATAATCTCTTCCTTCATCAATTTGTTTACTTGCAAAATCTGATTCTTTAATGTATTCAATAAGTTGATTGTCATTAGTATTGGTCGCCCATTCTGCAGGCTTTTGAATTTTGTAATTCTCTGATTGAATAAGATTTTCCATCGTTGTTTTTTAATGTTATTTCAAATTATTAGTTCAGGTATAATCTTACTTTAGCGCATTTTTAAAACGTAAATTTCGAGAATGCTTTGCTATAGTTAAAATTAAAGTAATTTAAATTGAGAATAAAATTGCGTTATTTTATTGACATTGGCAAAGGTAATTCCAAAAAATATTCGGTTAATATGCAATGAAACTTAAAAATTTAAAAAATATACAAGCGACGAAATACAACTATTTAAAACAAAAAAACCTTGCCGTTTAGCAAGGTTGTATAAATTTTGAGAAGTACAATATAAATAAAAGCCCAATAATAATATTGATTTTAAAATTTCAGAATTACTTCAAAACTGTATGAATGAAATCCATAGCGCCAATTCCTTTATAAGATGCAAATAATGCCTTATCAAAAGCTTCACGTTTTGCCTTTTTATCTTTTGCTTCGGTTTCAACAATCATCTGGTTGAAAATTCTTTCCTGTTCTTCGCTGTATTTTAAAGAAGCTTCTAATAAATAAGTCTTAGAAACAAAGCCGAACGAAGTCCAGATTTTTGTTCTAATTTTTTCGTTTATATTTTTTAACGGATTGGTAATCATATCTCCTGCATTAACATTCTACTTTCAATTGAATTAAATAAACTACAAATACCAGTTGTTCTGTAATAATATTCTTTATATATAATAAAAAAATAACAGATTGCCTTTTAATTGTGTTATTATGACGCAATGTAATTATTTTTTTGATTCGATTTTTAATTTTAAGTGAAAATTGTGAATCATAAATTTTTGCATTTATGCTTTTGAGGTTGTTAATTACAGCATTTTTGAAAAAAAGTTTTGGTTCTCTAAAAATGCCTTAAATTGCATCTTTATTTAGAATGGAATATTGATTTAATAAAAGTGAATGTCAAAAGGAATAATAATGAATAACGAAAATTACCAACCCGGACTTTCTATAGATTGTGTCATTTTTGGTTTTCATGATAATCAGCTTAAAATTTTATTGATTAAAACCCCTTACGAAGACAAATGGTCTTTACCAGGCGGATTTATTCCTATTGATGAAGATATTGATACCGCAGCAGTTACTGTTTTAAACGAACGAACCGGAATGGAAGGTATTTTCCTGAGGCAGTTTGCCACATTTGGTAGAGTAAAACGGAACGATCAACATTTTGGGAATGCAGTTCTGGAACATTTCAAAATCCCTAAAGAAGCAGGAAAATGGTTTACGCAGCGTTTTGTGACCATTGGATATTATGCCTTAGTTGATTTTTTAAAAGCGATTCCGCAGAAGGAAAACAGTCTTGAAATTATAGAATGGATCGATCATAAAGAAGTTCCGGAACTTATTTTAGATCATAGGGAAATCCTGGATAAAGCCTTAAATACACTTAGAATTGAATTGAATTTAATGCCAATAGGGTATAATTTATTGCCCGAAAAATTTACAATGCCGGAGCTTCAAAAATTGTATGAAACGATTTTAGATAAAAAGCTGGACAGACGAAACTTTCTTCGTAAAATCAATAATATCGGAATTTTAAATAAACTCGACGAAAAGAAAAGTAATGTCGCTCATAAAGCACCTAATTTATATACTTTTGATAAAGATAAATACGAGGAAGTCCTTAAAAACGGCTTGAATCAGGGGTGGTAAAAATTACTCAACAATAGTTCTAAAAGTTAAATTTACCCTGGGTTTTGATGTTGTCTTTGTTGGAGGTAATCGATGTAACCAATGTGTTTGGGTTGTATCTTTCATGACCAATAAACTACCATGTTCTAAGATTAAAGAAACAGTTTCTTTAGATTCCTTATGTTTGAAAGCAAACTTACGTTCAGCGCCAAAACTTAAGGAACCAATTGCGCCATTTTTTTTTAAATCTTTTTCAGCATCGCTGTGCCACGCCATCCCTTCATCGCCGGAATGATATAAATTAAGTAAGCAAGAATTGAATGTTTCACCTGTTTTTTTCTCAATTTCGGTTTTTAATTCAAGTAACTCCTTCGTCCACGGTAAAGCTTTTTTGGTCGTATTCGAATACGTATATTCAAAACCAGAATCACCGTACCAGGCTACTTTTCGCTTCGTAATAATTAATTTTCCAAAGATAATAGCTTCGTCATTTTTCCATTCGATAGTATTCAATAAAACGTCCAGATAGTGATTTGCATTTTCTCGTAAAAACAATTTTCCATAATAATTTACAGTTCCGTCTTTAGGAAGAAGATTTGTAGTTTCGTTTATTTCGGGATTAAATAAGTCCATTTTTCCAGTTTTGATATTCGGTTTTCATGCAATGTCCGCAAGGTCTGAAACCATTTAATCCAGCTTCGTTTTCAGATAAAAAGAAGACCCGATTTTCTCGTTTCATTCTTTTTCCCGAAGCGCATTTCAGCGTTCCGTAAATTTTAAGTTTTTGGTTTCCACCAAAGCAAATTTCCGAATTTTTAATTTTAATTCGGAGATCTGAATCGGAAATTTTATTGTGCTCAATCATCTTTTTTAAGGTTCAAAGGCTCAAAGGCTCAAAGGTCCAAAGTTACAAAGGGATACGGCCTATAAGAAAACCTCTGTACCTTTGAACCTTAATTTAACGCATCATGAAAAATAATTCCTAACGTATGTCTTTCACCGGAATGAATTTCGCTCACGCCATGTTTCATGTTTACGCGATAATATCCTTTTGTGCCTTTAACAGGTCTGAAATTTGTTGTAAAAAACAAAACATCACCTTTTTTAGGTTTCAAAACAATTGCTTTAGATTGCGCTCTGGGCGTTTGTTGCGTCAATACAAATTCTCCACCTGTAAAATCGACATCAGGTTCATTCAGGAAAAGCAACATTTGAATAGGGAAATAGACATCTCCATATAGATCCTGATGCAGGGTGTTAAAACCACTTTTACCATATTTTAAAATTAAAACAGTTGCCTTTAATTGGTTATTGTCATGACATTGTTCCAGTAATTTTTCGTGTGTTTCAGGGAAAATTGTGTTGATATTTAATGCTTTCATCCACGCATTTGCAATTGGCGCAAGCTTAGGATAAATACTATTTCGGATTGTCTGAATTAAATCAGGCAATGGATAATTGAAATATTTATATTCGCCCAAACCAAACCTGTAACGTTCCATTACAACCGTTTTTCGATATAAATTCGGATTCGCGTAATCAAATTTTAAATCCTCACATTGCTCGTTATTAATTAAATTCGGAATAATAGCAAATCCATTTTCGTGCATAGATTCGGTGATGCGTTCCCAATTAAGAGAAGCAATTTTTGATTGTATATTTTGCATTTTTCAGGATGTTGCTATTTCACAAAAGAGGGCAGATAATTCTTCAGGTTTACTAAAAAAAGGAGAATGGCTGGTTGGCAGACTGTATACTTTTTCGCAAATAGTTTCAGTATACATTTTTTTCTGAATAAATGGTGTTACAGCTTTGTCATCAGTGCATTCTATATAAAATCTGCGAACGCTGCCATATTTCTGTTCAGATAATTCCAGCGGTGTAATTCCTGTCGCAACTGGTTCGTGACTCAATAATAGTTTTGCTAATTGCGTTATACCATCTTCGCAATCATGATACAGACCTTCTTTATAAATTTCTGTTTGCAAAGTATGCGCGTTCAATTCCGGATATCTGGTAACGTACGGTTTTAAAACACCATCAATATCCTGAACTGAATACTCGGATTGGGTTTTGCCGTTTGGAATTAAATAAGCCGCCAGATAAATAAGTTTCTCAATTTTTTCTGACCTGTATTCTGCAGCTTGCGAAATCATGATTCCGTTTTTACTATGCCCAACAAGGATTACCTGTTCCTCTAAACTATCAATTAATGCGCAAATTTTTTGTACCGAAGTTTGTAATGTTACCTGCTCAATAGGTGTTTTGTCCCTTCCCATTCCAGGTAAGTCTATTGCAATTGCTTTATGACCTTTACTTTCTAAAATAGGAATTATTTTGTGCCAATTCCATGAACTATGCCAGGAACCGTGAATTAAAATAAATGTTTTCATCTTATAATATTTATTATTTATAAGACAAAATTACTTTTGAACTCAGGAAGATAAAATCTGTTTCTTGCTCAATTATAAGCTAATTTGAACGCCTTCCCAACCAATAATCGCTGTTTTACGGGTGTTTCCCCACATATAACCGCCAAAGGTTCCTGAAGATTGAATCACACGATGACACGGAATCAGGAATGCAACAGGATTACTCCCAATAGCAGTTCCTACAGCGCGTGAAGCATTGGGCTTTTCTATTTGTTGTGCAATTGTACCATAAGTTGAAAGTTTTCCCATAGGAATTTTAAGTAAGGTCTCCCATACTTTCAACTGAAAATCAGTTCCTTTTAAATGCAGTTTTATTTCAGATAATTTACTCCAGTCGTTCTGGAAAATAAACAAAGCGTTTTGTTGTGCCAAATCTAATTTTTTAGAGAATGTTGCATTTGGGAATTTGTTTTGGAGATCGGGAAATCCAGTTTCTTCATCTTCGGCGAAAGCCATAAAACAAACTCCTTTATTGGTCGACGCAACAATAATATTCCCAAACGGACTTTCGGCAAAACTATAATTTATTTCCAGGTTTTTACCGCCGTTTTTATATTCGGAAGGAGTCATGCCTTCGATGTTAACAAATAAATCATGTAACCGGCTTGTTCCGGATAATCCGGTATCAAATGCCGCATCAAACAGAGTGGCACGATTGTTTTCCTTGAGGATTTTTTTAGCATGTTCGACACTAATATATTGCAGGAATTTCTTCGGACTTGTTCCTGCCCAATCTGTAAACAAACGCTGAAAATGAAAAGGACTTAAATGTACTTTTTCAGCCACCTCATCTAAGTTGGGTTGTTCCTTAAAGTTGGACTTGATATAGTCTATAGCTTCGGCAATGCGATTATAATTGATATTTTCCTGTGTGTTCATTTCGTTCCATTTTATAAGGCAAATATCGGCAGGGTTTTGTCGTCATAAAATCCGAAACTTGCTGAAGTTAGGATTGTTTTGTTTCAGGTTTCAGCTTCTGTATAACCTGAAACGGGAAATTTTTTTACAATTCTTTTTGCATTTTAAAGTTGATGAGTTCAACGCCTAATCTTATGTTTTTTTGCTCAGCTTTTGTAATAAAACCTTTTTTCTCAAAGAATGGTTTTGCCGTTATACTTACATCAGCAGTAATTGTTTTTGAATGCTCTTTTATAGCTTCAGCTTCTAATTGATTAAAGATATTATCAGCAATTTTTTGACGTTGAAAATCCTTGTGAACACAAAAGAAATCAATATAATTCCCATCTTTTAAAGTTCCGTAACCTACAATTTTAGTATCATTAACAGCTAATAAAACAAATTGGCTGTGAATAAGTTTCAGCCAGCGTTCTGAATCATCGAGACTGGAAATCCATGCATTGATTTGTAAAGGATTGTAATCGCTTTTGCAAACCCATTTAATGGTTTCAAAATACATTTCCTGCATTTCTTTTAAGTCTGAAATTGTAGCTTTTCTGAAATTCATTTTCTGGATATTTAAATTAATGAGCCGTAGTTTTAGAAAAAATATTAATAACTATGACACCTGCCATAATTAAAACCAAGCCAATAATCGCTGGTAAATCCGGTATTTGTTTAAAAAATACTGAACCAATAATTGTGATCAAAACAATGCCGACTCCTGACCAAATCGCATAAGCAATCCCAACAGGAATTGTTCTAATGGCAAAACTCAAGAAGTAAAATGCTGCAAAATAGCCCACAATTGTAATAATGCTTGGAATAAGCCGGGTAAATTCTTCTGATTTTTTTAATGCAGATGTTGCAATGATTTCAAATATAATGGCAATACCTAAAAATATAAAATTCTTCATATCACGTTTTTTACAAAGTTAATCTTTGTATTCACGTGAAAGAAAAATTTATAGAATAGTATACATAAATTAATCGTGTTTTTTAATTATGGTAACTCAATATCAATTAGTTTAAAAGGTATTTTTTTAATTGATTTATCCGTTTCAATATTAATTACTAATTTCCAGCTGGGATTTGGTTTTTCTTCAAAATAATAGGTAAACAGAGCATCACTTCTCATACTGCCATTTCGTTCTATTTTCTTTCCGGTTGTATCTTCAAAATATAAATCGACAAATTTAGATTTATCGCCATTTACATAAAAATAAATTTTATTGTCGTCAGTAGTATCATCAGAGCTAAAAAGACCTTCAAAAGCACCTAATAATCCCTGAGCTAACTGTCTTGCAGCTTCCGGCAATTTTTTAAGTTCTTCTTCTTTTTTATCTTTATTCTCCTTGACATATTTTGCGTAAGATTCTTTTGTTAAATAAATTATTTCTAATCCTGATTTAGCAGGTAAAAGATTTACATTGGTTTTATTCTGGTAATTCGTAATTTTTATTTCACTGCCATTTGCCTGATTTGGATTGTACAAGCTTACTTCTCCGCTAAGTTCTTTAATGGTTTTTACTTTTCTGGCTGGAATTTTAGTTTCTACTTTAATCTTAGCAGTTTGATCTATTTTAGTATAGTCATCATTGTTTTTATCCTCAGTAAGTAAATCGATACCTTGATCATCAATTGCTTTAGTGATTTTACTGATCTTAACAAATTTGTATTTTCTTACCTCATCACCGGAGATTTTTAATTCAATTTCACATTCGTTGCTAAATGAATTATCTGATGTAGATCTCTTTTCATTTATCTCACTAACCGATATTTTTTGAGAGAACGAAACTGATGTAATAATTAGAAACAGGCTTGTACTAAGTAATTTTATTTTCATTGTAGATTTTATTTGTACTGGTATTTGGTTTTATTTTGCTGCGAATATATCGATATATTTCAGAATTAATTTACAAGACCAAATAGTATTTGAACGATTTCAAAAAAATAAAATAACAAATTATTTAAGTTCCGCATTTCTTAGTGAAATACTAATTAATTTATAACCATTTTCAGTTCTTAAAAATTCAAAATGATCTTGTCCGTGATCCGTTTTGTTTTTTGGAGATATAACAATATTTTTCACAGGATTGATCCAGTCTTTTGGCTGATGGCAATTGTCAAAATATTGATCATATTCATCAGCTTCATAAATAAATTTATTTAAGCTCTGAGAGAAAATATGATAATCACAATCTACTGCTTTAAGCTGAAGCAGCTTTGCTTTTATTAGTTTGTAATTTTGTTCTATAAAGCTGGCTTTTGGTTTACTGACCCATCCATCAACGTCTTGTTCTTTCCAGTAAGTGATTTTATCATATGAATTTTTAAGCAAATTTTCTTTTGATAAATCAGTCAGGAAATTGTTTTTCAGCCACAATTTAAATTCTTTATCAAAATTGATAAAGGAATAATATTGATCGTCAACACCAAGAAAATTTTCTCTTATTTCGTCTTTACTTGGTTCTTTTGATTTTTGAAGAGAATAAAAATTAAGTTCGTCATTATAACCAAAATTCTCAATCAGGATTTTATTATTGATATCAATAAGATATTCTTTACCGCCACCCCAGCTAAAATGACCGTCACCGCCTGAATCCATTACTTTTGTTGCGCCTTTTAGTGCGATAATCATTCCGTTTCTAACTCTGGTTAAATCGCTGTATTCAGTAGGAATTACAATGTTTCCATGAGCGTTAAATAAACCCATTTTATCTGTCTTATAATCTTTAAACCTGATAAAACCTTCATTTTCGCAATCTGCACCATTATCAAAAATGTACAAACTATCACGACCAACAATTCTCCCGGATTTAGTTAGGTAATAACTTTTCCAGTTTTCTTTCATTTCTTCTGAAACTACAATGATGTCATCAAATTTATTAGCAAAAGTAAGTCCCATAAATTTAGGCGCTATTTTGATATTTCCTTTTTGATCTTTAAATCCTATGTGCGTAGTGTCTTTGTCCCAAAATGAAATCCACGTATCTTTATTTTGCGCAAATAAGGCACATTTTACAAAAAGAAATATATAAATAACGATACTATTTTTCATGGGCATTTATTTAGCGTTTATTGCCATTGCAATATGAATACAGGTAAAAGAGATTTCTGTTGAATCACGTACTTCACATAAAACTTTTTCAATCATAACCTGTTTTATAGCTAATATATAAATATAATTAATTGCTTTTTAAGTTTTAAACAAAAACCCTTACTATATTTGATATAATAAGGGTTTTTGGTAATTTTAAACTACTCTAACTTTTAGTAGATTTTTTTTGTTGTTCTTTTTCCTCTTTTTCTTTTTGTTTCTTTTCCTTTTCTGCTTCTTTAACCTTTTTTTCTTCCTCTTGTTTCTTGGTTAGTTCTTCTTTTTCTGCTTTCGAGGTTTCTATTTGTTTTTTGAAGTCTTCAATTTTTTTAGAACTGGATTCAAGTTTTGTCTTTGCATCGTTTAATTTTTCTTCAGACTTGGCTATTTTCTTTTCAGAATTTTCGATGTCTTTTTGAGAATCAGAATTGTTGTTTTTTTCAGAGTTGTTTTTAAGATTGGAAAGTTGATCTTGGTTGGTCTTTAAATCTGCGTTTAATTTCTCTGTTTTCTCTTCTAGTTTCTTTTTGTTCTTCTCTTCTTTCGCTAATTTATTTTCGGCAGTTTGAATTTTATTTGTTTGCGACATCATATTTCTCATTTGCCATTGCTGATCAGATGTTCTTCGTTCACTTGCCCATTTTTGATTCTGGTTGTTCATTTGCTGATGCATTGCTCTGGCTTGGTTATTAAATTGCGCAGAAGCAAAAAAAGGAAGTAGTAGCAATAGCATTAAAATAAAGCGTGTTCTCATGATTTAGGTTTAGGTTTTTTTTGAATCCAAATGTATATTTAATTTTAAAAATTATTCAAAAATATCTGATTAATTTTCAGCTCATCTTAAATTGAGTTATAAGTCTCAAAAACCCAACATGATTTCAAAACAATCAGTGCTTCGTGATAGATTTTAAATTAAAAAACAAAACCCGGCAGATTTTAAAATCTGTCGGGTTTGAAATAGGTATTTAAGAAATCAGGATTTAGAGTCTAAACTCTAAATTCAAGAAATCTAAAATTTACTAGTATCTGTAGTACTCTGGTTTAAATGGACCTTGAACTTCAACACCAATATAAGCAGCCTGATCGTCACGTAAAGTTTCCAATTCAACTCCTAATTTAGCAAGGTGCAAAGCAGCAACTTTTTCATCTAAATGTTTCGGTAACATATAAACGTCATTGTTGTAAGCAGCGCTGTTTTTCCATAATTCGATTTGTGCCAAAGTTTGGTTCGTAAATGAGTTACTCATTACAAAACTTGGGTGACCTGTAGCGCAACCAAGGTTTACCAAACGACCTTCAGCAAGAATGATGATGTCTTTTCCAGCAATAGTATATTTATCAACCTGAGGTTTGATTTCGATTTTAGATGCACCGTGGTTTTTGTTCAACCACGCCATATCAATTTCGTTATCAAAGTGTCCGATGTTACAAACAACAGTTTTGTCTTTCATTTGCTCGAAATGAGATCCAAGAACGATATCTTTATTTCCAGTAGTTGTAATGATGATATCAGCATTAGCAACAACAGTGTTTAATTTTTTAACTTCATAACCGTCCATTGCAGCTTGTAAAGCACAAATTGGGTCAATTTCAGTAACAGTTACAATAGATCCTGCACCTCTGAAAGAAGCAGCAGTTCCTTTTCCAACATCACCGTATCCACAAACGATAACTCTTTTCCCAGCTAACATTAAGTCAGTTGCACGACGTACAGCATCTACAGCAGATTCTTTACAACCGTATTTGTTATCAAATTTAGATTTAGTAACAGAGTCATTAATGTTGATTGCAGGCATTGGTAAAGTTCCGGCTTTTACTCTTTCGTAAAGCCTGTGAACTCCAGTTGTAGTTTCTTCAGAAAGTCCCTTGATTCCAGGAACCAATTCAGGGAAACGATCAATAACCATGTTTGTTAAATCTCCACCATCATCTAAGATCATGTTCAATGGTTTTCTGTCTTCACCAAAGAATAAAGTTTGCTCAATACACCAGTCAAATGATTGCTCATCTAAACCTTTCCATGCATAAACCTGAATTCCTGCAGCAGCAATAGCAGCAGCAGCCTGATCCTGAGTAGAGAAAATGTTACAAGAAGACCAGGTAACCTCAGCACCAAGAGCAATTAAAGTTTCGATCAAAACAGCAGTTTGAATCGTCATGTGCAAACATCCAGCGATACGAGCACCTGCAAGAGGTTGTTCGTCTTTATATTCAGCACGAAGCGCCATTAAACCTGGCATTTCAGCTTCAGCCAGTTCAATTTCTTTTCTTCCCCAAGCCGCTAGAGAAATGTCTTTTACTTTGAAAGCCACAAAAGGCGTAGTTGTAGTACTCATTTATAGTATATTTGTAATTGTAAAATTTTTGCAAATTTACGTAATAACTTTAGAATTTTTACTATCTTCTATAAGATTTGTGAAATGTTTAATTTCTTAATCTTTAGAACATTAGTTTAAAAAATATTTTTAACCATATAAGTTATATAAGTTCATTTAAAAAGGATTCTTTGTGAAGTACTTTTATTGCGAATTGCTTAAATTTACTAAACACATATTTCTGACCCCTTAAGTTATATTTACTTATATCACTTATATGGTTTTAAGAAAAACAACCTTGCAACTCATAATTCATAATTAAAAAGTAATGCCTTTATTCCAAACCATACAATGCAACGAAACTACCAAAATCTTAATTTGGGAAATAACTGAATCATTCGAAGAGTTATTTTCTAAAGTGGTTTTAAAAGAAAAAACGCAGCAAAGGCTAAACGGAATGAAATCTCAAATGCACCAGCGTGCTTTTTTAAGCGTTCGAATGCTGATTCAGGAAATGGGTTTTACAGATAATGATTTGCATTATGACGAGTTTGGTAAACCGTATTTTGATTGTCATAATTTTATTTCAATTACACATTCGCATCATTTTGCAGCTATTATAATCAGCCATGAAACCGTAGGAATCGATATGGAATTGCAGCGAGAAAAAATCCTGCGTATCGCTGATAAATTTGTAGATTGTGAAAATAAATATTTATCCCCGGAAAACGTACAAGATTATGTACGGGAACTTACCATAATATGGGGCGCTAAAGAAGCCATCTTTAAAATTAGAAACGAAAAAGGAATCAGTTTCAAAGATCATATAAAAGTCGGGGCTTTTTCATTAAACGAAAACCAAACCGAAGCAAGTCTTCATTTTGATGATTTAGTAAAAGATTTTGATGTTCATTACAAGGAAATGAAATCAGCTAATTTTGATGGAAGTTTTACTTTAGTTTATGCTTTTGAGAAGTGATTTTTAGTCACAGTTTACGGTGATAGTTTTCAGAGAAATAGCAAAAATCTTGTCATTTCGACAGAAGGGAGAAATCGCACTAGTAGCTCGACAAAGATTGGCGATTTTCTGTGCAGAGTTTCGAGTGCGATTCGGTCGAAATGACAAAATGAGACAAATGACTAAACTTTGCTCATTTCTTACGATGCTCAAACATACTCATAAACAAAAAAGTACTCATTTTTCTTGCACGACGTTTTAGCGTACCGGCGTTTTCACCTTCAAAATGTTCGTCTATGGTTTGAAACCAATGATTCAGCCAGATTCCAAAAACCTCTGCTGTTATATTGCTTCCAAAATGAGCATCAACTTCGTTGTGTACCGTATGTGGATTGCCTTTATACTTTTTAACGGCAAATAAATTAGTTTCCCAAAAATCAGTCAGCTTTTCTAAGTGTGCGTCCCAATCTTTAATCGTTGTATTAAAATAAAAGCCAATCTCTTGATCGGCTCTTATTATAGTATAGAACTGATGTACTAAAAATGAGATATCAGCTCTGTTTTCTATTTGTTTCCTCATAGTATAAAATTGTTCAGGATTATTAATAAAACGCTTAATAATGTACTTACAATAATAAAGTTGAAAACCACTTTGTGTTTCATTTGTGCTAAAATAGAAGTATTCGCTAATATACACGCTAATACAATAATAGCAAGTTGTACCATTTGCCCAACAGAAGTTCCGTGAGACAGGATATACATCGCTGCAGCTGCACCTAAACAGCTTTGACCAATTACAGCCATTGCTGCAGAACCCATATAATTTTTATTGAAATTTTCGAATGTTGTTTGATATAGTGTCATGATAGTGAGATTTTTATACTACAAAGGTACATGCACTTTACGGCTTCAATTTATGATTAAAATCATAAAACAAGAACTATTTTATCGGTATACTTTCCTGTTGATTATTTTAAGAACGCCCTTTTTTTCGAGAGTTTTGATAGTTCTAATTACCGTTTCTACACGTAAACCCGTTAAATCGCCAATTTGCTGTCTGGTAAAATTGATGAGGTAGCCATTTTCATCTTTTTGGAAATTAAAATAAGCAATTCCGTGATCGATTAGTTTTAAAACGCGATGTTCAGGCTCCTGTGTTGACATTTCTGCCGCCATAACCGATTTGTAATATAAACGCTGTGCAAAATTCTCAATCATCTTAATGCTTATTTTAGGATTTTCTTCCAGCAATTTCATAAAGCTGCTCTTGGCAAGAACAAGAACTTCAGAATCGTCAACAGTAATAGCATTAGCAGGATAATTTTGGTTTAGAAATAAAGGAGGTTCTCCAAAAGATTGGTCTTTATAAAAAATACCCTGAATAAATTCGCGGCCATCATCATTATAATTACTCATTTTTACTTCTCCCGAAATAATTTGGTAGTAGTGCGCAGGAAGATTGCCTTCTTCAAAAATAATTTCATTTTTAGCGAAATATTTTTTTAAAGCCCCATATTTTTCCAGCAGATCAATTGTAATCATAATCTTGTTTTTAGCTATGACACAAATATAATTCATTCAAAATAGTTCTTCTGCATTAAAAAACTTTTACTTTTACGCCCGTTATGAGACAAAAAATACCCAACATACGCCAACAAATTTTGGAAGCTAAAAGTAATGGACAAAAATTACTGGCCATACTTTTAGATCCTGATAAAATTGTTTGGGAAAATTTAGATCATTTATTGCTTAAAATAAACCAATCGCCTGCAACACATATTTTTGTGGGAGGAAGCATTGTTGAGTCTGAGATTTTAGAAGATTTAATTTCAGCATTAAAACAAAAAACTAACTTACCGGTTGTAATATTTCCTGGTAATCCTTCCCAAATTTCACCTCAGGCAGATGCTATTTTATTCTTGTCTTTATTGTCCGGACGAAATCCGGATTATTTAATAGAATATCAGGTTCAGGCAGCACCAGTTCTTAAAAAAACAAATCTGGAAGTCATTTCTACAGGATATATTTTAATCGAAAGCGGAAATGAAACCGCTGTTGCGCGAGTGAGCAAAACAAAACCGCTAAATCGTGATAATTTCGATTTGGTTTTGGCAACTGCACAAGCTGGAGAAATGTTAGGCAACCAATTGATTTATTTAGAGGCAGGAAGCGGAGCCAAAAAACCGGTTCCTTTGGAAATGATACAGTTAATTGCTCAAAACATTAATATTCCTATTATTGTTGGGGGAGGAATTGTAGATTTGCAAGGAATTCAAAATGCCTATAATGCCGGCGCTGATTTAGTAGTTATAGGGACCGCTTTTGAAAATGACAGCCACTTTTTTGAATCATAAATAGAAACAACCAAAAACAACCCAAACCAATGATAGATTTTTTTCTTGAAAGTTACAAAAATGCTCCTTTATGGCATATTGTTTTAGAGTTTTTAGTTTTTGTATTTGGGATTTTAAGTGTCTGGTTTGCTAAAAAAGAAAATATTTGGGTATATCCAACTGGGTTGATCGCTACAGTTATTTCAGTTTACCTTTTATATGTTGCTGGTTACATTGGTGATATGATTATTAACGCCTACTTCTCTATTATGAGTATTTATGGTTGGTGGGTTTGGGCAAAAGGAGGAACGGTTGAAGATAATTTACCTATTACGAGAACGAATCTTAATGAAAAAATAATAGGGCTAATATTGTTCTTCGTGACTGTTTTTGTAGTTTTCGGAATTTATAAATATTTTGATTATGAAATTAAAAATGACAATTATGTCGATATGATTTCATCAGGAATATTTTTTGCAGGAATGTGGTACATGGCCAGGAAAAAGATCGAAAACTGGACACTTTGGATCATTGGTGATATTATTGTGGTGCCTCTTTATGCTTATCGTGGCTTAGGGATGTTGTCACTACAGTATTTAATTTTTACAATTTTGGCTATTTCAGCTTATTTAGAATGGAGAAAAATCTTAGACAGCAAAAAACAGCTATCATAAAAATTGCCTTATTTGGTCCTGAAAGCACGGGCAAAACCACATTGGCAAAACAACTTGCAGAATATTATGAAACCGAATGGGTTCCTGAATTCGCGCGGGATTATTTGCAGGAAAAATGGGAAGAGAACCAACACATTTGTGCTGCCGGTGATATGCTGCCAATTGCATACGGACAAGTTGCATTAGAAAATAAAAAGCTGACTTTGGCAAATAAATATTTGTTTTCTGATACCAATTTAATGGTTACCAAAGTTTTTTCTGAAATGTATTACGGTTTCTGTGATCCGCTACTAAACGAAGCGGCGCTAGAACATGAATACGATTTGTTTTTCCTGACTGATATAGATGTTCCTTGGGAAAAGGATGATATTAGAGATACTCCAAAAGGTAGAGAAACTGTATTTTCAGTTTTTAAACAAACCTTAATTGATGCTAAAAAGCCTTTTATAACGCTTTCCGGCGATAAAGAAAGTCGTCTGGCAAAAGCAATCTCTATTATAGATAATTTATCGATTGCGAATCAACATGATATTTCATCAGCAGATTTTGTTCAGATATACGATCACGAAATTCCTTTTGCTAAAATTCTAAAACAATTAGAAATTTTTAATAACGGAATCGCAAAAGCAAACCTAATAAGTCCGGCTACGATTAATAACGGAATTTTAAGTTTGTCAGAATCTGAATTTAAAGAGAAAGCTGCTTTTTTTGATCTTCAGAAAGAAAAATTAAAACTTAAAAAGTTTGTTCCGGCTTCAGGCGCAGCAAGCAGAATGTTTAAATTTTTAAGCGCTTTTTTGAATGATTTCGATATTAAAAAAGAAACTATAAACGCTTATATCAATAGAAAAAAAGACAGCGATTTATCTATTTTTATCGTAGCAATGGATAAATTTCCATTCTTTGAATCTTTAGATAAAAAGCTTAGGGAAATTTATCCCAATTTTGAAACTTTAGACAGGGATTACAAGAATTATTATTTTATAAAAATATTATTAGCTTCTGATTATTTCGATTTTGCCAATAAGCCGAAAGCAGTTGTACCATTTCATCAATATAAAACCCATATCGCAAATCCTATTGAAGAACACTTGAATGAATGTGTGCATTATGCAACAACTAATCAAGTTTCAAATTTGCATTTTACGGTTTCTGAAAATCATCAGAATTTATTTGAAAATGAAGTTGAGGTTCTTAAAGAAAAAGTAGAAAAATCATCAGGCGCTCAAATTAATATTAGTTATTCCTATCAAAATAAAAGCACAGATTCTATTTGTGTAGACGTGAAAAATATTCCTATCCGGGATAAAGAGAATAATTTAGTATTTAGACCCGGAGGACATGGAGCATTGATTGAAAATTTAAACGAAATGGAATCAGATATTATTTTTATAAAGAATATTGATAATGTAATTCAAAATCATATTGATAAAATATCGTTATACAAAAAAGCTTTAGCCGGCATTTTGATTGATGTTCAACAACACGTTTTTAGCTATTTAAAAGCTATTGAAAAGCAGGAAAAAAAAGAAAATAACATTGAGGAAATTGTTCTTTTTTTAAAGCAAAAACTAAATATTGAATTAAATAGCGACTTTAGTAAGTTTACTTTTGAAAATAAAATCAGTAAGATTAAAGATTTGTTAGAGAGGCCCATTCGTGTTTGCGGAATGGTTAAAAATGAAGGAGAACCCGGAGGAGGGCCTTTTTGGGTAAGAAATGATAAAGGAACAGTTTCATTGCAGATTGTAGAAACCTCTCAGGTAGATTTAGCGAATAAAAAGCAACAGGAAATTTTAGCAGAAGCAACGCATTTTAATCCGGTTGATTTAGTTTGCGGAATCAAAAATTATAAAAATGAAAAGTTTGATTTATTACAATTTACAGATCATAAAGCAGGATTTATTGTAGAGAAAAGTGTTGAAGGAAAAATAGTTAAAAGCTACGAATTACCGGGATTATGGAACGGAGCAATGGCAAACTGGCTCACGATTTTTGTAGCAGTTCCTTTGATTACTTTTAATCCGGTGAAAACAGTAAATGATTTATTAAAAGCAGCACATCAACCACAATAATGGATATCGAAAAAATTATATCAGAGTTAAGTTTTAAAGCCGTTAGAAGTAGTGGTGCAGGCGGACAAAACGTAAACAAAGTATCATCAAAAGTAGTTTTGAATTTTGATGTAAATACTTCTCGGGCTTTATCAGACGAAGAAAAATTGCTTCTATTAACCAATATTGCATCTCGTTTAACGACGGAAAATATCTTAATTTTAAATTGTGACGAAGACAGAAGCCAGCTTAAAAACAAAGATATTGTCATAAAACGTTTTCTGGAAATCATCAAAAAAGGACTATTCGTTCCCAAAGTTCGTAAAGCAACCAAAATTCCAAAATCAGTTATCAAAAAGCGAATTAAAAACAAAAAAAATATTTCTGAGAGAAAACAATCCCGCAAGAAACCAGACTTAGAATAAAATTCCAAAAAAATAAAAAATCCAAATTCCAATTGTAGAAATTATAGATTAAGTTTTGTTTTAATTGCCATTTTGATTGTTATTGATATTGACTTTTGTAATTTTTAACACTACATTTGTCCCGTCTCAAAGGGGTGCTCTAAATAACGAGCTGAGATCATACCCAAAGAACCTGAGCGAGTAATGTTGCTAAGGGAAATAACGACAAATTTAGCGTGCACACTATATTTTGTCGTGAAACATTTATTAATTTAACAAAAGAATAATTCCCCCTTTTATTCGTAATTTTTTTACGGATGAAAACTTTTTTTTTAGGTGCTAAGGCACAAAGTTACAAAGGTTCTAAGTCTCATAAAATGAGCATAACCAAATCTATTTTCTTTCTTCTATTTTCTTTCTTCTATTCTCTTTCTTCTATTTCACAAGAGCAAGATTCAACAAAAGTCAACAAGCTTGATGATGTATTGGTTTCTGCAGTTCGTGTCACTACAAAAACGCCGGTTTCGTTTAGTAATTTGGATAAAAAGGACATTAAATACAGAAATCTTGGTCAGGATATTCCAATTTTGATGAACTATTTGCCATCTGTCGTGACAACTTCAGATGCAGGAAACGGAATGGGTTATACCGGAATAAGAGTTCGTGGTAGCGATGCAACCAGGGTAAATGTTACCATAAACGGAATCCCTTATAATGATGCTGAAAGCCAGGGAACATTTTGGGTAAATATGCCTGATTTTGCTTCGTCTCTGGAAAGTTTGCAATTGCAGCGAGGAGTTGGAACTTCAACGAATGGTTCTGGCGCGTTTGGCGCAAGTTTAAACATGCTGACAGATAATTATGCATCAAAAGCTAATGGAGAAATTTCAAGTTCTTACGGAAGCTTTAATTCTAAAAAGAATACAGTAAAATTTAGTACCGGTTTATTAAATGACCATTTTGAATTGGCAGGACGTTTGTCTACCATTAAATCTGATGGTTATGTTGACAGGGCAAGTTCTGACTTAAAATCATATTTCCTGCAAGGAACGTATGTTGGTAAAACGACTTTGATCAAAGCATTGGTTTTTGGCGGAACCGAAAAAACATACCAGTCCTGGAACGGAATTGATGCTGAGACTTTAAATTCAGATCGTACATATAATTCTGCAGGAGCCTATACAGATGAAGCAGGAAATCCTCGTTTCTATGATAATGAAACCGATAATTACAATCAAAATCATTATCAATTGCATTGGAGTGAATCCTTTTCAGATAAATGGAGTACAAACTTAGCTTTACATTATACTAAAGGAAAAGGGTATTACGACAATTACAAAGAAGATGCTGATATGGCAGATTACGGTTTATTGCCAGTTGGCGCTGTAACTACAGCCGATTTAGTGCGCCAGAAATGGTTAGATAATGATTTCTACGGAACTACTTTTTCAGTAAAATACAAAGAAGAAAAACTGGATGTTATTTTTGGCGGTGGCTGGAATAAATACGAAGGCGATCATTTTGGAAAAGTAATCTGGGCACGATATGCGTCTCAATCTGAACTTGGAGATCATTATTACGATGATTATTCAGCTAAAACAGATGGTAATGTTTTTGCAAAAGCAAATTATCAATTCACAGAAAAGTTAAGTTTCTACGGAGATTTACAATATAGAAATGTGACGTATAAAGCCAATAGTGCCGAAACTGGTGTGGTTGATGATAACTTCAATTTCTTTAATCCAAAAGCAGGGTTGAACTACGAAATTAATCAAAAAAACACACTTTACTTTTCATACGCCAGAGCAAATCGTGAACCTAACAGAACGGATTATGAAGGGGGAAATGTAAAACCAGAAAAGCTAAATGATTTTGAATTAGGCTGGAGATTGAATTCAGAGAAATTTCAACTAACTTCAAATTTCTATTATATGGCATACAAAGATCAATTGATTTTGACAGGAACACTGGATGATGTTGGAGCACCAATTCGCTCCAATACGGACAAAAGTTACCGTTTAGGTTTTGAAGTTGATGCGACAATTAAGCTTTCGGACAAATTTATTCTAAGACCAAACTTTACTTTAAGCAGTAATAAAAACGTTGATCTGGCTGTTGATGGTCAAAATTACGGAACCACTAAAATTGCTTATTCGCCAGAAGTTATTGCAGGAAATATTATTGTTTACAGCCCAATTGAGAGTTTACATATTTCGTTGTTACAAAAATATGTTGGGGAACAATACATGAATAATATCGAATTACCTGCGGCTAAATTAGCAGATTATTTTGTGAATGATTTTAATGTTTCATACGAAATTAAACCTAAATCAATCTTTAAATCGATTTTAATTACAGGTTTAGTAAATAACATCTTAGATAAAAAATATGTTTCAAACGGGTATATGTACGATGTTTATCCATACTATTATCCGCAGGCAGGAATTAATTTCTTAGCCGGATTAACTTTGAAATTTTAAGATTATCCAAAAATAAAAAAGCCTGAAAATTTAAAACTTTCAGGCTTTTTATGTTAGTTATAAACGTGAATCACGCTTCCTATCACTTCAACTCTGTATTGTTTTAAAGGATATTCTTTTCCGCCTAGTCCGGTAAATAAACTGTATTCTGATTTGTCGCAGGAGCAAACAGCGTTAATACCGTTAATTGTCATGGCAGTACATGAAGTTAATGCCTGATTAGGACAAGCAGCATCAAATGCATTATAGCCGCTTCCCGCATTAAATATAATAACTCCTTTTGCACCGTAGTTAGGAATAATGACACCGTTACTTACAAATTTAAGGTTTGAATATGCAGGCAAATTCATGTCAATGGAAAGATTAACAGAATAACTTGGTATGTACGGATTTTTATTGCTGCCGCCATTATCGCTACAAGAGAATAGTACAGAAACAAATACGATTAAAAGCCAGAATTTTTTCATTATATTAATAAGAATTAGTGAAACAAAAATAATTTATTTAGATTTGATTTTTATATGATTAACATATAATTATGTACTATAAAAAATAATAGTATATTTGTAATACAAAATCCCGTCCCGATGGGATTTTTTGTATTTATATAAACGATGAAGTTATGAGTAAAGTATCTTATTATACCGCAGAAGGATTAAAAAAATTAAAAGATGAGTTGGAGCATTTAAAAAGTGTAATGCGTCCAAAGGCATCCCAAGATATAGCAGAAGCAAGAGACAAAGGTGATTTATCTGAAAACGCCGAATATGATGCAGCAAAAGAAGCACAAGGATTACTGGAAATGAGAATTGCCAAGATGGAAGAAGTATATTCGAATGCAAGATTAATTGACGAATCACAACTTGATGTTTCAAAAGCATTGGTACTTTCTAATGTAAAAATTAAAAACCAAAGCAACGGAATGGAAATGAAATATACACTTGTTGCCGAAAGTGAAGCGGATCTGAAAACCGGAAAAATCTCAGTAACTTCTCCTATCGGGAAAGGTTTACTTGGAAAATCTGTTGGTGAAGTAGCAGAAATTACAGTTCCTAACGGAATATTAAAATTTGAAGTATTAGAGATTACAAGAGATTAAATTATAATGTTTAATTGGTTAATCATTTATTTGTTAACCGATTTAACGATTTTACAAATAAACAAATAAACGATGTCAATATTTACCAAAATAGTAAACGGAGAAATTCCTTCATATAAAATTGCGGAAGACGACAAGTATTTGGCTTTTTTAGATGTGAATCCAAATGCAAAAGGGCATACTCTTTGTATCCCGAAACAAGAAATCGATAAGATTTTTGAAATGGATGATGAGTTGTATTTAGGGCTAATGAAATTTTCTAAGAAAATTGCAATTGCCTTAGAAAAAACAGTTCCTTGCAAAAGAGTCGGAATGGTAGTTGTAGGTTTAGAAGTTCCTCACGCACACGTACATTTGATTCCGTTGAACGAAATGGATGAAATGCGTTTTCATAATAAAGTATCACTTTCAAAAGAAGAATTTGAAGCTTTGGCTAGAAGTATTCAGGCGAATTTGTAAAACCAAAAATATAAGGTTAGGCTATATTTGTCAGGCTGAGCGGAGTCGAATCCCCCACACCACAATAAAAAATATAAAGTGTAGTAAAGTAAATTTTACTACACTTTTTTATTTAACGAAATCTGGAAAGTTGTTCCTTTTCCTATTTCAGAATTTAAAACCTTTATTTTTCCACTATGATATTCTTCAACAATTCTTTTGGTTAAAGAAAGTCCTAATCCCCAACCGCGCTTTTTTGTAGTAAATCCAGGCTCAAAAATTGTTTTGTATTGCTTTTTAGAAATTCCCGTTCCGGAATCTTTCACATTAATTTTAACATGATGGGCATCTTGTTTAATTTTCAGCTCTAAGGTTCCCTTTCCTTTCATGGCATCAATGGCATTTTTTACCAAATTTTCAATAGTCCAGCTATGTAATGTTGGGTTTATCATGACTAAAATAGGTTCGTGAGGTCCGTTATACGAAAAAGCAACTTGTTTAGAAAAACGAGATTGAAGGTATTCATAAGTATTTAAAGTCTCGGCAATAATATCATGTTCTTCTAAAACCGGGACAGATCCAATTTTAGAAAAACGATCTGTAATAGTTTGTAATCGTTCAATATCTTTCTCTATTTCAAAAGTGATTGATTGGTCAATTTCCTCTGTTTTTAAAATTTCAACCCAACCAATTAAAGAAGATAATGGTGTCCCGATTTGATGCGCCGTTTCTTTTGCCATTCCAGCCCAGAGTTTGTTTTGAGTAGCCATTTTAGTGCTTTTGTAAAAATTGTAAATCAAAGCGCCAAACAAAAAGATAATCAGCAATAAAGCCACGGGATAATATTTTAATTTCTTAAGCAAATCCGAATTGCCATAATACACCTGTTGTTGCTTTCCGGGTGCATATTCAATGAGAATTGGTTCATTGTCATTTTTTAAATTCGCTAAATATGCTGCTGCTTTATCTTTGTCTTCAATAATTTCATCAGGAATATTCTTTGAGCTAATCACCTTATCATACATCGTTAACATAACAGGAACCGAAGTATTGTTGTTTATAATCTCAAGCGGTAAATCTAAATCAGTATTTTCATCGGCATTAATAAGCGTTTTTGAAGCATTTGCCCAAAGATTCATCTTCAGCCTTTCTTCGTTTTTAAAAATCTGAAAAAAAGTATAAGTATTCCAAAGAATCAGGGAAATGATTAAAAAGGAAATAGAAATGATAATCCATCGCGTAGTATTTCTTCTTTCTGAAAAAGACATAAATAGTTTTTTTGAGGTATAAATATAACGAAATAAACACATTTAATATTTTGTAATGCTTTAAAGATTTTTTTTGTTTTTATATAGGAAAGTATTTCTTTGGATTAAACCATTTATCTACTTTTGCAGTTACCGAAACGAGATTCGGTTAAAAGAAAAATCTATGATTAGCATCGATCCTAAAGAAATTCCAACGGCAAAATTGCAGGGATATTTGCAAAGTGCCGTAGGTCCCAGACCAATCGCTTTTGCAAGTACAATGAGTACAAAAGGAATCCCGAATTTGTCGCCTTTTAGTTTCTTTAATGTTTTCAGTGCTAATCCGCCAATTTTAATTTTTTCGCCGGCACGCCGCGTTCGTGACAATACGGTCAAACATACTTTGATTAATGCCGAGGCAACTCGCGAAGTCGTAATTAATGTGGTGAATTATGATTTAGTGCAGCAAACATCATTAGCCAGTACAGAATATGCCGAAGGTGTAAACGAGTTTATAAAAGCGGGATTAACGCAAATTCCGTCAGATCTGGTAAAACCATATCGTGTAAAAGAATCTCCGGTGCAGTTTGAGTGCAAAGTCACACAGATAATTCCGTTAGGTACAGAAGGAGGAGCAGGAAATCTGATACTTTGTGAGGTGGTAAAAATGCATATTCACGAAGCTGTTCTAGATGAAAACGGAGGCATTGATCAACATAAAATTGATTTGGTTTCAAGATTAGGAAATAACTGGTATTCAAGATCCAACCAGGGACTCTTTGAAGTGCCAAAACCATTGACAACACTTGGAGTTGGTGTAGATGTGATTCCAAAAAACATCAAAGAAAGTAAAGTTTTTGATGGAAATGATCTAGGGAAATTAGGTAACATTGAAGCCTTGCCTACAACGGAAGAAGTTAGTATATTTGTGAAAGAAAACTTTTCGGTGAAAGGAGTTTTAAGCTCGGATGATCAGGAAAAGATACATTTAGAAGCTAAAAAATATCTCAACAATGATGATATTTTGTCAGCCTGGAAAGTGCTTTTAGCAAAGAAAATAGAAAAGAAACAATAATTAATATAGAAGAAGATGGAAGTTACAGGAAAAGTAAAAGTGGTGAACCCAGAGCAACAAGTTAGTGCTGCATTCAAAAAAAGAGAGTTGGTTGTTACCACAGATGAGCAATATCCACAGCATATTTTGATCGAATTTACACAAGATAAATGCGATTTATTAAGTAGCTACAAACAGGGAGAGGCAGTAAAAGTTTCTATCAATTTAAGAGGAAGAGAATGGGTTAATCCACAAGGAGAAACCAGATATTTCAATAGTATTCAAGGTTGGAGAATTGAAAGAGTAGCACCAGAAGGTCCTGCACAAACTCCGGCAATGCCTGCTGCAGAAGCTTTTGCACCAGCAACAAACTTAAACGAGGACGAACCAGACGATTTACCTTTTTAAAAGTTTAAATTGCAAAAATTAAATTCCAAATTCCAATTCATAAAATATGCAATTGGAGTTTGGAATTTTGTTTTAATCTCAGTTTTTGTCATTTCTCCCTTAGTTCAAAATGACAACATTGAACACAGCTATTACGGGGGAGAGCTTTGCTAAAGTTTTAAACTTTGAAAAAGGTTTTCTAATCAGAGCTTGGAATTTGGAATTTAAAAAATTGGAATTTATTTAAAAATGTATTACGTATTCAAAGATTTATTCTTCCCTCCAGTTTCAGAAGCCGATGAAGACGGAATTCTGGCAATTGGCGGTGATTTAGATTCAGAAAGGTTAAAATTAGCTTACAAAAGTGGAATTTTTCCGTGGTTTAATGAAGGAGAACCTATTTTATGGTGGTCACCGGATCCCAGAATGGTTTTGTTTCTTGATGAATTGGTAATCTCTAAAAGTATGCGTAATGTTTTGAATCGTAAAGAGTTTAAAATTACTTTTAATCAAAATTTTAGAGATGTAATTTCGAATTGCCAAAAAATAAAACGTGACGGTCAAAACGGAACCTGGATTTCAAACGATATGATCGATGCTTATTGCAAACTGAATGAACAGGGAATTGCAAAATCTGTTGAGGTTTGGCAAGATGAGGTTTTAGTTGGAGGTTTATACGGAATTGATTTGGGACATGTTTTTTGTGGAGAAAGTATGTTTTCAAAAGTATCAAATGCATCCAAAGTGGCCTTTATAGCTTTGGTCAATTATTTAGAAAAAGAAAATTATAAATTATTAGATTGTCAGGTTTATAATCCACATTTAGAAAGTTTAGGTTGTCGCGAAATTGATCGTGAAGAATTTATGTCAATTTTAAAAAGTCAGTAAAAATGAGTGCAATTCATGTTGTAAAAGAAATTTATATTTATCCGATAAAAAGTTTAGCCGCAATTAGTTGTCAGAGAGCTTTGGCAGAAGAAATGGGCTTTGAAAATGACCGAAGATGGATGTTAATTGATGCTGAAAATCAATTAATAACACAAAGAGAAAATCCAATTTTAAGTCAGTTTTATCCACAAATTTCAGATGGAAAAATTACGATCACTTTTCAGGATTATAAACATGAATTTTCAACTACTGAACATTTAGAAAATTCTATTGAGGCAAATGTGTGGGAAGATAAAAGTGAAGTGTTTGAAGTAGATCTGCAAACTTCAAAATGGTTTAGCCAACGTTTGGGTTTTCAATGTAAATTAGTTAAAATAATTAAAATTGGAGATCGCAAACATGAAAGTTCAAAGCTCAAAGAAATCTTCAATGTAAGTCTGGCTGACGGATATCCATATTTATTAATTGGATCAGAAAGTATAGATTTATTAAATGAAAAATTAGAAAATAAAATCACAGTTTTAAGATTCCGCCCCAATATTGTCATCAGTTCAAAAAATGCCCATGAAGAGGATGATTTTGATACTTTTACTATTGGTGAAGTTCATTTTAAAAATATAAAACCTTGCGGAAGATGCATTATGGTGAATAATGATCCGCAAAAAAGTATTATAAAAAAAGAACCTTTAAAAACGTTAAGCAAGTATAGAAAAGTTCAAAACTCCGTTTACTTTGGAACTAATATTGTGAGTCTCAATACTGGAATTATTAGTGTGGGTGATACTCTTGTTTTTTAGAAATTCACTTTTGTAAAGCTCCAATCCAGCGTATTAAAAAGCAACAATTGATTTTTTAAAGTTGGTAAATCCAGAATTAATTTGAGTGTTTCATGCGCCATCATAGTCCCAATAATTCCGGGCAGCGTTCCAAGGACGCCATTTAGATTACAATTGGGTACGTCTTTTGGATCTGGCATTTCAGGAAATAAATCGCGTAGATTTTTACTCCCATTATGATTGAAAACAGCAACCTGTCCTTCAAATTTTAAAATGCTTCCGTAAACTAATGGTTTTTGTAGGTCAACACAAGTATCATTGACTAAATAACGTGTTGCAAAATTATCAGAACCATCTACCACAATATCATACTTTTGAATAATTTGATTGGCATTTTCAGGTGTTAATTTCTCATTAATTGCTTCGACTTGAATTAACGGATTTAGTTTTGAAACCACTTCTCTTGCCACAAGAGCTTTTTCGTGACCAATTTCATTTTCAGTATATAAAATCTGTCGGTGTAAATTATGAATTTCAATTACATCAAAATCCATAATCCCAATATAACCTAATCCTGCAGTCGCAATATATTGTAAAATAGGACAGCCTAAACCTCCCGCGCCAAGTACCAAAACTTTTGCTTTTTTTAATTTTTCCTGACCTTCGTCACCAATTTCTGGTAAAATGGTTTGTCTGTTGTAGCGAAGGAATTCTTGTATAACACTCATTTTATTTAAGTCTTAAAGTTGTAAAGTCGAAGGTAAAAGTCCAAGAGGAAAGCCGAAATCGAAGTAAAGTGCTTACTTTAAGACTTTATGACTTTCGACTTTATGACTATATATTTTATCCCAATCCTTCCAAACGGGTTCATAGCCTGATTTAGTTATAACTTGCGCGATTTCTTTCGCAGATCGTTCATCACTAATTTCAAACTGTTCCAATGATTGTGGATCAACAACATAACCACCGGGATTTGTTTTAGAACCGGCACTCATACTTGTAACTCCAATTGGGATAATATTGTTTCTGAATTTCTCATTTTCTCTGGTTGAAATTGAAATTTCCAGATCTTCGTTCCACAATCGGTAAGCGCAAATAAGTTGCGTTAAATCCTTATCGTCCATAATAAAATTAGGCTCAATAATACCTTCAGCAGGTCGCAGTCTTGGAAATGAAACTGAATATTTAGTTTGCCAATATTTCTTTTGAAGATAATCGAGATGCAAAGCATTAAAGAAACTATCGGTGCGCCAATCTTCCAAACCTAATAAAACACCTAAGCCTATTTTATGAATTCCTGCGGTTCCAATTCTGTCAGGAGTTTCGAGTCTATAGTCGAAATTCGACTTTTTGCCTTTAGTATGGTATTTTTTATAAACTTCCTGATGATAAGTTTCCTGATATACTAAAACCGAATAAACGCCAGCCTCGTGCAATCGTGTATAATCTTCGGTGGAAAGCGGCTGAACTTCTACAGAAATAATCGAAAACTCTTTTCGTATTAAAGCAATGGCATTCAGAAAATAATTAATATTTACGGTATAATTTGCTTCTCCTGTAACCAATAAAACATGATCAAAACCAACATTTTTCAAAGCTTCAACTTCCAATTTAATTTCAGCATCAGAAAGGGTTTTTCGTTTGATTTTATTGTCTAAACTAAATCCGCAATAAGTGCAAATGTTTTGGCATTCGTTACTTAGATAAAGAGGTGCGTACATTTGGATCGTTTTTCCGAAACGTTTTTTCGTTATTTCGTGGCATTCCTGTGCCATTCGTTCTAGATAATTTTGAGCAACGGGAGAAATCAAAACTAAAAAGTCTTCGAGATTTCTTTTGGTTTTTGTCAAAGAACGTTCAACATCTTTTGATGTAGTTTGGTATATTTTAGATTGGATGGTATCCCAATTGTATTGCTCAAATAGTGCTTTAAATGTTTTCATTTTGGATTATGGTTTTTACCGCAAAGAGCGCTAAGGTTTACGCAAAGTTCGCAAAGCTTTGGGTTTCTTTATTTTTGGCTAAAAGTTCGCAAAGCTTTGCGAACTTTGCGAAAAAAAACCTTGTGAACTTTGCGGTTAAGTACATTACTCATATAAAAAAGAAGTCAAAGGACTAGAAGCGACCGCATGATTATACTGATTAGCAATCTTAGCTTCAAAAGCTTTTCTGCCTGCAATAACAGCTTCCTTAAAAGCTTCTGCCATTAGTTTTGGATTTCCTGCTACGGCAATTGCAGTATTGACCAAAACAGCATCGGCACCAATTTCCATTGCTTTTGCAGCGTCAGATGGAGAACCAATTCCGGCATCGATGATTACCGGAACGTTGCTTTGTTCGATTATAATCTCCAGAAAATCGATTGTTTTTAATCCTTTATTACTGCCAATTGGTGAGCCTAAAGGCATTACTGCAGTTGTTCCTGCATTTTCTAAATGTTTGCATAAAACAGGATCTGCGTGAATATAAGGCAATACAAAAAAGCCAAGTTTAGCTAATTCTTCCGTCGCTTTTAAAGTTTCTATAGGATCCGGCATTAAATATTTCGGGTCAGGATGAATTTCTAATTTTAGCCAGTTTGTTTCTAAAGCTTCTCTGGCTAATTGCGCTGCAAAAATGGCTTCTTTGGCATTTCGTGCGCCTGATGTATTAGGCAATAAATGAATATTTGGGTGTTGTAAATGTGATAATATGGCATCGGTTTCTGTTTCTAGATCGATACGTTTTAAGGCAACGGTAACCAATTCGCTCCCTGATGCCAAAATAGCTTCTTCCATTTCACGATTTGAACCAAATTTTCCGGTTCCTAAAAATAGGCGGGAGGTTAAGGTTTTATCTCCAATTTTAAACAATGACGTTTGCATATAACTTTTCGTTTATTTCTTGAATTAATTTTTCTTTTTGATCGGTTTTTGTAATCATTCCGGAAACGGCAATGCCATGAATTCCGGTTTCCATTAAAGGATTTATATCATTTAATGTAATTCCACCAATGGCGTAAACCGGGATCTGAATTTTATTATTTTTCATTTTTTCAACAATCTCATAATAGCCTGGTAAACCCAAAATCGGACTTAGTTTTTCCTTTGTTTCCGTAAATCTAAAAGGTCCCAAGCCAATATAATCGCAGCCATTTTGTAAGTGATTTACAATATCATCATAAGTATTTGCTGTTCCTCCAATAATTTTTTTGCTGCCTAAAATCGCTCTTGCTTCATTAATTTTCATGTCTGATAATCCTAAATGAACGCCGTCTGCATCAATTTTCTGGGCGAGATATAAATTGTCGTTTACAATAAAGTTAGCGAGATATTCTTTGCACAAAAATTTTACCGCTTCGGCTAAATCAAAAGTATCTTTGGCAATTTGATTCTTAAATCGCAGTTGTATCCAGTCACATCCTGAATCCAGTGCCTGATGAATATTGTACGATTGTTCGTCGATAGTTTTTCCTTGTGAAATGTATTGTAGTTTAGGGTACATAATGATATCCGATTAAAGTTGAAGTTGAATTCAGGTATTTTTCGATGTAGGTTTTAGCATTTTTACAAGCTTCTGTTAGCGTTTGATTCAAAGCCAGATTTGAGGCAATGGCAGAGGATAAAACACAACCTGAGCCATGTTTTTCAAAGCATTCTGTATTAGACGGAAACAAATCAATGATTTCATTTTTTAGAAACAAACGATCCGTTCCTGTTTCAGAAGGATTGTGTCCGCCTTTTAATAGAATGGCACTTTGAATTTCGTTTTGTTGCCAAAGTTCATTCGAAATAAAACCCGGAAATAAAATTTCTATTTCATTATAATTTGGCGTAATCAAATCGATTTTGGATATTATTTTATCCAAATCTACTTGATCTCTAATGTTTATAAATTCGAAATTTGTCGTCGATTTTAAAACAGGATCCCAAACAATTTTTGTAGCTGGTGACAGTAATTTTATCGTACACAGAATTCGGTTTAAATAATTTATAGACGGTACGATTCCAATTTTAACAGCTTTGATTTTATAGTTTTGAAATAAGGTTTCAATTGAACGAATAGCAAAACTTAAATCTGTCCATTCAATTGCCTGAAACTCATTTTCAGTCTGAATGGTATTGGCGGTTGTTATCGCAAATCCTGTAACCTGATGCTGTTCGAATGTTTTACTATCAGCCAAAACACCAGCGCCGCCAGTGGGATCAAAACCTGCTATACTGAGTGCAATTGGACGATTTTTTGACATAATTTGAATTGTTTTATTGGGTTTTCGTTATTCCAGATACTTCCTAAAAGTGCTACATCATCAAAACCATTTTCCAGTGTTTTTTGAATGTTTTCAGCATCAATTCCGCCTAGAGCGATAACCTTTGTTTTCATATTTGTTCTTAATTTTAAAGCTTCAAAAAGATTTTCTTTCGGATGATAATTTTCTTTAGAAATACTTGTAAATACAGGACTTAAAAAGGCATAATCAAAATTATTATCTAAGGAATTAAAATCTGCGACAGCATGTGTTGATGTTGAAAATATCTTTTGATCCGGAATAATTAAAAAACTATTTTTTCTTTCCTTTTCAGAAAAATGAATTCGGTTAATACCAAAATCTTCGGCTAATTCATGATGACTGTGTAAAACTAAATTAGATCGATATCCGAGTTTTATCTGATGAATAAATCGAGCCATTTCTAACTCAGAAAAATCAGGTTTCCTAACATGAATCAAAGACAATCCTTCGTCAAATAAAGAATCAATAATGCCGATTTCATTTGCTATTGCAGAAGGATTTGTAATCACAATCATGTTTGTAAAATGTTTTTTGTTAGATGTTCCAAGTGACATGCATTTAGTAAAAAGGAAGATGTGGGAAAGTGAAACAAATAGTTCCTGGCATCTCACATTTTACAGAAAACTTCTCACTAAATATAAATTTCTTTCCCTTGCTCAATAAACTCTTCTGATTTCTCCTGCATGCCTTTTTCAGCTGCTGCAACGTCTCGAATTTCCTGAGATATTTTCATAGAGCAGAATTTTGGTCCGCACATCGAACAAAAATGAGCCACTTTTGCACCATCAGCAGGAAGTGTTTCATCGTGAAATTCTCGTGCTGTATCAGGATCTAAAGACAAATTAAACTGATCTTCCCAACGGAATTCGAAACGCGCTTTACTTAATGCATTATCACGATATTGCGCTCCCGGATGCCCTTTGGCTAAATCAGCTGCATGAGCTGAAATTTTATATGTGATTACTCCGTCTTTTACGTCTTTTTTGTTGGGTAAACCAAGGTGCTCTTTTGGTGTAACATAACACAACATAGCACAGCCATACCAACCAATCATAGCAGCTCCAATCGCAGATGTAATATGATCGTAACCAGGCGCAATATCAGTAGTTAACGGACCTAAAGTGTAAAATGGAGCTTCATCACAATGTTCTAATTGTTTGTCCATATTTTCTTTAATCATATGCATTGGTACGTGACCGGGACCTTCAATAAAAACCTGAACATCATGTTTCCATGCAATTTTTGTTAGTTCGCCTAAAGTTTCTAATTCGGCGAATTGTGCCGCGTCGTTGGCATCAGCAATAGATCCCGGACGCAAACCATCTCCTAATGAAAATGCAACATCATATTGTTTCATGATTTCGCAGATTTCCTCAAAATGAGTATATAAAAAGTTTTCTTTATGATGAAATAAACACCATTTTGCCATGATAGATCCGCCACGAGAGACGATTCCGGTAACACGATCTGCAGTTAAATGAATGTAACGCAATAGAACTCCGGCATGAATTGTAAAGTATGAAACACCTTGTTCTGCCTGTTCGATTAAAGTATCACGGAAAACTTCCCAGGTTAAATCTTCGGCAATTCCTTTTACTTTTTCCAATGCCTGATAAATAGGAACGGTACCAATAGGGACTGGTGAATTGCGAATAATCCATTCTCTGGTTTCGTGAATGTTTTTTCCGGTTGATAAATCCATAATGGTGTCAGCGCCCCATCGACAAGCCCAAACGGCTTTTTCAACCTCTTCCTCTATACTTGAAGTCACGGCACTATTACCAATGTTGGCGTTTATTTTTACTAAAAAGTTACGTCCCACAATCATAGGCTCACTTTCAGGATGGTTGATGTTATTTGGAATAATGGCTCTTCCACAGGCTACTTCACTTCGAACAAATTCCGGAGTGATTTTGCTTTTTGGAGTATTTGCGCCAAAGCTATGTCCGTTATGTTGGCAGCGCATCGCTTTGGTTTGTTCGTTTAAAAGTTCGATACGTTGGTTTTCGCGAATCGCAATATATTCCATTTCCGGCGTTATAATACCTTGTTTTGCGTAATAAAGCTGCGTTACGTTTGCGCCTTTTTTGGCACGTTTCGGCTGATGCAGATATTCAAAACGAAGGTGATCTAAACTTTCATCTTTCAGTCTGGTTTGACCGTAATCTGAAGTAATTTCGTTTAGGATTTCGACATCATTTCGATCTAAAATCCAGTTTTCTCTTAACCTTGGCAGTCCTTTTCGAATGTCGATTTCAATGTTTGGGTCTGTATATGGACCAGAAGTGTCGTAAATAGTTACAGGTGGATTTTTCTCGATTCCGCCATTAGAAAGTTTTGTATCGCTAAGAATTACTTCTCGCATGGCAACTTCTATTGGATGCATTTCACCTTTTACGTATACTTTTTTTGAGTTGGGAAAAGGAGTTCTGGAAATTTGTTCTTCTGTAGTCATAAGGAAAGAAGTTATGAGTTATAAGTTATGAGTTATTGTAAGGGCGCACAGCATTGCGTCTAAGTCCTATAAGAAATTGGAATTTATTTTTTCTGCCAGGGATAGAAGTGGAAAGCCCGTAAAGGAGGAAACCGTAAAAAATACTGATTAGAAAAGCGACCAGCGGAAGCTTTGCTAAGACTATATTTTTTTGGTTGACGACTGCGGACTTGAAACGGATAGCCCGTATAGGCAGCCTTATTATCCTCCTTGCGTTGCTGAAATGATTAATATTTCGTCGGTTTCGCGTACAAAATGTTGGTCCCAATTAGTTTTTGGAATAATAGTATTGTTAATAGCGACGGCGATTCCGTTTTGTTTGTTTGGAATTTCGAGATCGAGCAATGATTGAACGCTTAGCGATTCAACATTGAATTGTTTGATTTGTTGGTTGATTTTTAGTTCCATTCCTTAAGTTTTTAGGTTTCATAAAGATCTACTATAGTAAATCTATATCTTTAGGAATGGCTACAATTACGCATAAAAATGCGCGCAGAAGTCATCTTACTTTTCCCTACGCTAGTATGAACTAGATCAGGTTCAGAGGGTAAAATCTCAGCCTACTTATTAGTAGACACCCCTAAAGTGTGAAGCAAATATATGTATTTTTTGTGTTTAAGTTAAAAAAAGTTTCAAGTTTCAGGTTTCATGTTATGTAAAAAACTGAAAACCGAGACTGAAAACTGCGACTATATCCTCTTTCGGATAAAGCAATCTTCGACGTGATCGTTGACCATTCCGGTGGCTTGCATGTGTGCGTAAATTACGGTTGAACCAACAAATTTAAAGCCTCTTTTTTTTAGATCTTTACTGATCTCGTCTGAAAGTGGAGTAGTGGCAGGAATGTGTTTTGTGGTTTTTGGATTATTAATAATGGGTTTTCCGTTAGTAAATTTCCAGATGTAATCAGAAAAACTTCCAAACTCTTCCTGTACTTTCATAAATGCCTGAGCATTTGAAATAGTAGCACGTATTTTAAGTTTGTTGCGAATTATTCCAGCGTCTTGTAATAATGATTCTATTTTTTCTTCGGTATAATGGGCTATTTTTTTATAATCAAAATGATCAAAAGCAAGTCTGAAATTTTCTCTTTTATTTAAAATAGTAATCCAGCTTAAGCCAGCCTGAAAAGTTTCTAAAATTAGAAATTCGAATAATGAAGGATCATCATAAACAGGAACTCCCCATTCTTCGTCATGGTATTTTTTATATAAATCACTGGCAGAACACCAGCTGCATCTTATTTGATTTTCTGTTTCCATTATTTACCTATTTGCCAGCTATAGCCTCTCACACCGGGAATATAAGCCGAGCGACCAATTATAACAAGTTCGTTGTAAATTCTTTTATCATATTTAATACCAATGGCAGTTCCGGAAGTATACAATTTATTGGCTTTAAAAGTAATTTTCATCAATCCGTCTTTGAATTTAGCATCTGAAACTCTTTCTACAAACCAGGTTGAACGCCATTTTACGGCAATTTCATCTTCGTCGGTTTTTGTAATTGTTTTTATGAGTTTTACAGCTTCTTCCGGAATTTCGAATTTTTCGGTCAACTGTTTTTGGGTTAAAGTTTGTCCAATTTTACTTCCGTAAAGAATTTTACGCAAATTAACGAATGACATTAAAGTTTTATCAGCTTCATTGCTTACGTCTAATTTATCATTTTTATTAGTTTCGGAATTTTGAATTTCCGGCTTTGAGTCGTTTTCTTCTTTAATTGAAAACAATCCCTTATTTGTAATGGATTTTTTTTGGGAATTAGGAATGACTGCAGTTTTCGGAGAGTCTTTTTTAAAGATTTTTGCCGAAGCAGTTTTTAATTTATTTACCGGATATATTTTATCTTGTTTAGACTTTTTTTCATCGTTGCCACATCCTATAAATAAATAGGATATTGTAAAAAGTAATATGGCAATTGTCTTTTTCATAACTACAAGGTACTCTTAATCTTTAATAGATGGATCCTCTTTAAGATATTTTTTTATCAAATGATGTCCTAAATAAATCAGAGGAGTTAATACAACGGCAACCGAAAGTTTAAAAATATAACCTGTTAAACCAGAGGAAATAAAGGTTTTAAAATCAATTTTACCCGGTAACCAAAATGCAATTCCCAATACTATAAAAGAATCGAATAATTGTGAAATTACTGTCGATCCGGTTGTTCTGAGCCATATCTTTTTTTCGCCTGTTCTTCTTTTAAAAAACCAGAATATCCAAACATCAATTAATTGAGAAGCCATAAAAGCAATTAAACTACCAACTATTATCCACATACTTTGACCAAAAACAGCTTGAAATTGTTCGTCATTTACGGGGCTGATTCCTTTTGCTGCAGGAATTACAATTGCCATAAATAATAGTAAAAAGGCATACGCAATTAAACATGCAGTGATAAATGATAGTTTTTTTACGCCTTTCTCGCCAAAATATTCATTGATCAAATCTGTGGTTAAAAAAACAATTGGCCAGGGCAAAATACCTATGCTCATTACAAAAGGTCCAATTTGAATTAATTTTCCCCCTATCAGTTCTGCCACTACGGCATTTGTTATAAATATTCCTGCTAATACTACAAAAACAATTTCTTTTCTGGTTTTAAACATGTGATTTGGTAAATGATGTTTCAAATTTAAACTATTTCTTTCTAACTTAAAATGGATATTTTTAATTTAAAGTATGTTTTTACGTATAATCTATAAGTTAAAATTTTCTTTGGATTGCTGATTTTTAGTTACATTTGGAACAGTAACATATTAAATCAAATTAATGATAATGAAAAAAATAATAACAATTTTTCTCATGGGAACAACCTTATTTTCGGCGAGCGCACAAAACAATTCCGATAATCCATTGCTTAAAAAATGGACGGGACCTTACGGAGGAGTTCCTGCGTTTAATGAGTATAAAGTTTCGGATTTTAAACCTGCAATTCAATTTGCGATTCAGGAAAAACTTAGCGAAATAGACGCTATCACTAATAATCCAAAAGCACCAACTTTTGATAATACTATTGCAGCTTTAGAACGCTCAGGCAAAACAATGTCCAGGATTTATACCAGTTACGGTATTTATGGTTCGACTTTAAGTACTCCGGAATTTGATGCGGTTGAAACAGAAATGTCTCCAAAATTATCCGAGTTTAGTGATAAAATAGTTCAAAATAAAAAGCTGTTTGCAAGAATTGAAACTTTATACAATTCTAAAGAAAGCAAAAAACTTACAAGTGAGCAACAACGCTTAATTTGGTTGTATTATACTGATTTTGTTCGTGAAGGAGCAAAACTAAATGAAAAAGACAAAGAAAAAGTAGCGAAGATCAATCAGGAATTAGCGAGTCTTTTTACAAAATTCAGTCAGAATTTATTAGCTGAAGAGCATAATCAATATGTAGCGTTGAAAACTGAAAGTGATTTTGACGGTTTGCCAAATGAGGTAAAAAATGCCGCAATTGCTGAAGCTAAAAGCAGAAAATTAGATGTTTTAGGATGTGTTGCAAATACACGTTCCTCTATTGAACCATTTTTGACTTTTTCAACTCGCAGGGATTTAAGAGAAAAAGCGTTTGATATTTTTGTGAAACGTGGAGACAATGGCAATGCAAACGATAACAATGCAACTCTTGTTTCTATTTTACAATTGCGTACTCAAAAGGCAAAATTATTAGGTTTCCCTACTTTTGCCGATTGGAGTTTGTCCAATAAAATGGCAAAAGATCCTAAGAAAACATTAGATTTAATGTTATCTGTTTGGGAACCGGCTGTTGAAAAAGTACATCAGGATGTTGCTGAAATGCAGAAAATTGTAGATGCAGAAGGTGGTAAATTTAAAATTCAACCTTGGGATTATCGATTCTATGCTGAAAAAGTTAGAAAAGCAAAATACGATCTTGATCAGAATGAAGTTAAGCCATATTTACAATTAGAAAACTTACGTGAAGGTATGTTTTGGGTTGCAGGCGAGTTGTTTAATTTAAGCTTTAAACAAATTACAAATGTTCCAGTATATCACCCGGACGTTCGTGTTTGGGAAGTTAGTAATAAACTAACCAATAAAGTTGTTGGATTATGGTATTTTGATCCTTATGCACGTGCAGGAAAACGTTCTGGTGCCTGGATGAATGCTTACCGTGATCAACAAAAAATGGATGGTGAAGTTCTTACCATTGTATCTAATAATTGTAATTTTATAAAAGGTACAGCTAATGAACCTGTTTTAATTTCATGGGAAGATGCTACAACTTTGTTCCATGAATTTGGTCATGCACTTCACGGTTTATGTTCTAACGTAACGTATCCAAGTTTGGCAGGAACAAGCGTTGCAAGAGATTATGTAGAGTTTCCATCGCAATTGTTAGAGCATTGGTTAGCTACTCCGGAGGTATTGAACAAGTTTGCTTTACATTACAAAACAAATCAGCCATTACCACAGTCTTTAGTAGACAGAATTGAAAAAGCATCTAACTTTGGTGAAGGTTTTTCAACTGTAGAAACTATTTCAAGTTCTTTAATTGACATGAAATTACACTTGGCTACAACAACTATTGATCCTCATAAATTTGAGAAAGAAACTTTAGATGCGCTTCATATGCCATCAGAAATTGTAATGCGTCACAGAATTCCTCAATTCGGGCATATTTTCTCTGGAGATGGATATGCAGCCGGATACTACAGTTACTTATGGGCTGATGTAATTAATGCAGATGCTTATGAGGCTTTCACTGAAGGAAAAGGACCTTATGACAAAGAAGTAGCGAAACGTCTTTATGATGATATTTTTAGTGTTGGAAATACTATCGATCAGGAAAAGGCTTATGAAAACTTTAGAGGAAGAGCCCCTAAATCTGATGCTTTAATGCGTGCAAGAAACTTCCCAATTATAGAGAAGAAAAAATAATAAGAAGAAATTCTAAGTGAAGTCCTCGAATAATGTATAATTATTCGGGGATTTTTTTTATTTAATTTGTAAATTGAATCACCTTAAACTTTGGCTGGAGATCACAGTGCAAAGTGAAAAAGTATGGCTTTAACCGAAATTTTGTAAAGATGTTTAACCTATAGCTTATTAGGCTAATCTAATCATTTTAATCAGCTGTAAGGATCTTAGAATTAGTTTTGGATTAAAGATCTTTCACTAACGCTTTTGTATTTGGTGTAAGCTTTAAATTATAGCCTCTTTATTATTGTAAATAAAGACAGGAAATTTTAAAACAAAAAAGCCCGAATAAATTAATATTCGGGCTTTTTATATTGAAATAATATATTAACCTAAAGTAACTCTTTTGAAACCTGTAATTTCAACGTTGTATCCTTTAACGTAATCACCAACTTTTTTACTATCGTCTTTGATAAAGTTTTGATCTAACAAAGCTTTTTCCTGATCTAAAGTAGTGTTGTCAGAAATGAAACGTTGTACTTTTCCTGGAATAATTTTATCCCAAATCTGTTCTGGTTTACCTTCAGCTTTTAATTCAGCTTTAGCATCTTCTTCAGCTTGTTTTATAACTTCTTCAGTTAATTGAGAGAAAGAAATATATTTAGGAACATTTTTTAAAGTTTTTCCTAAACGTTTTGCTTCTTCATTGTCTTTTTCGATTACAGCAATACGAGCAGCAAGTTCAGATTCAACGAAAGCAGGATCAAAATCTTTGTAAGATAATGTATCAGCTCCCATAGAAGCAACTTGCATAGAAACATCTTTAGTTAAAACGTCAGCATTAGGAATTGCAGCAGAAATTGCAGTTAATGCAGCAATTTTGTTAACGTGAACATAAGATCCAACGAAAGCACCTTCTAAAATTTCAAAACCACCGATTTCGATTTTTTCACCGATAACACCAGTTTGCTCGATTAATTTTTCAGCAACAGTAATTCCATTGAAATCTGAAGCTAAGAATTCTTCTTTGGAAGAGAAATTGATAGCTCTTTCTACTAATTCTTTAGCCAAAGTTACGAAAGCCTCATTTTTACCTACGAAATCAGTTTCGCAGTTTAAAGTGATGATAGCTCCTTTAGTATTGTCAGCATTGATAAAAGAAACAGCAGCTCCTTCAGAAGAGTCACGGTCAGAACGATTAGCAGCAACTTTTTGTCCTTTTTCTCTAAGGACTTGTATAGCTTTATCGAAATCTCCGTCAGCTTCAACTAAAGCTTTTTTACAGTCCATCATTCCGGCACCTGTAGTTTGTCTTAATTTATTTACGTCTGCAGCAGTAATTGTTGCCATAATATTTTGAGTTTTAATGTTAAAAGTAAAAATTCCATCTTCTAAATCCCAAACTCCAATTTTATTAAATTATCAACATAACGTTTTTAATTTTGTATTTGGAATTTGGAATTTAAAATTTGGAATTTAAATTTGATTTATTCTTCAGTTGCAGCAGGAGCATCAGCTTCAACAGCTGGTGCAGCCGGAGCAGCTTCTACAGCAGCAGGAGCAGTAGTTTCTTCTGTTGTAGCTTCAGTTTCTTTGTCAGAACCTCTGTCAGAAAGACCTTCGATTACTGCAGCAGTTACTAAAGATAAAATTTTGTCAATTGATTTAGAAGCATCATCATTTGCAGGAATAACGTAATCAACCTCTCTTGGGTCAGAATTCGTATCAACCATTGCGAAAACTGGAATGTTTAATTTTTGTGCTTCTTTTATTGCGATATGTTCAGCTTTGATATCTACTACGAACAATGCAGCTGGTAGTCTTGACATGTCAGCGATTGAACCTAAGTTTTTCTCTAATTTAGCACGTAGACGATCAACTTGCAAACGCTCTTTTTTAGATAACGTCATGAAAGTACCATCTTTCTTCATTTTATCAATAGAAGACATTTTTTTAACTGCCTTTCTGATAGTTACAAAGTTAGTTAGCATTCCACCAGGCCATCTTTCAGTGATGTACGGCATGTTTGCAGCTTTTGCTTTTTCAGCAACGATGTCTTTTGCTTGTTTTTTTGTAGCTACGAATAAGATTTTTCTACCTGATGCAGCGATTTTTTTCATTGCTTCGCTAGCTTCTTCAATTTTCGCTGCAGTTTTATATAGATTGATAATGTGAATACCATTACGCTCCATATAAATGTAAGGGGCCATATTTGGATCCCATTTTCTAGTCATGTGTCCAAAGTGAACACCTGCTTCTAGTAAGTCTTTTACTTCTATTTTGTTTGCCATTTTTGTACTAGTTTACGTTCTGTTGATTAGCAATGTATAAATGGCGGTTTCCCAGGCTTTATACATTTAGATGCTAAACTATTTCCTACCTCGGTAGGAGAGCAACAACAACTGTGTTTTTTAATTTCAATAAATAATTGATCATGTCTTGTCCTAATTGAACAAGACAGGTAATATTAACGTTTAGAGAATTGGAATCTCTTACGAGCTTTCTTCTGACCGAATTTCTTACGTTCAACCATTCTTGGATCTCTTGTTAATAAACCTTCTGGTTTTAAGATAGCTCTGTTTTCAGCATTTACTTCACACATAACGCGTGCTAATGCCATTCTTACAGCTTCTGCCTGACCAGTTGAACCACCTCCGTAAACGTTTACTTTTACATCAAAGTTATTTACATTTTCTGTCATAGACATTGGTTGTAAAACTTTGTATTGTAAAGTTGCAGTTGGAAAGTAAGTTGCGAATTCTTTTTTGTTTACAGTGATTTTACCTGTTCCTTCAGAAACATATACACGTGCAACAGCGGTTTTTCTTCTACCGATTTTGTGAATAACTCCCATTACTTAAGATCGTTTAGGTTAACAGTTCTAGGTTTTTGAGCTCCTTGTTTGTGCTCAGATCCTACAACAACATTTAGATTTCTAAAAAGTTCAGATCCTAATTTGTTTTTAGGTAACATTCCTTTTACAGCTTTCTCTACTAATAATGCAGGGTTTTTAGATTGCAATACTTTAGCAGTTAAAGTTCTTTGTCCTCCTGGGTAACCTGTATGACGCATGTAAATTTTGTCATCCATTTTTCTACCTGTAAGGTTAATTTTTTCTGAGTTGATAACAATTACGTTATCTCCACAGTCAACGTGCGGTGTGTAACTTGGTTTGTACTTACCTCTTAAGATCATTGCAACCTTTGAAGCAAGACGACCTAAGTTATGACCTTCAGCGTCAACAACGATCCACTCTTTCGTTACAGAGGATTTGTTAGCTGAAATTGTCTTGTAGCTTAATGCGTCCATAATATTATTTTAATTAAACATTCCATCCCCAATAAAGGGGATGCAAAAGTACAATTAATTATTTTAAAACCAAATACCTTAAAAGAATATTTTATCTGCTGAAAATCAGGGCATACAGTTTTATAATTAATTGAATAAAAAAAACCACCTTCACAATAACGCGAAGGTGGTTCAATATTTAGAATTGTTTTGTTAAACAATAAATAAATTTGCAATGTCTACGACTTGTTGTGTCGTAAGTGGCTCATCATAAGCTTCTGAACCTGCAGCAGCTCCAAATGCAGTTGAAGTATTGAATCCTGCCTGACTAGTAACTCCTTCGCCAGCGTAAACGGCTTGGGTGGCAGCTGGCATTCCTGCGCCTCTTTCGTCATTTGAAATCCATCCTTTTAATCCGCGTAATCTTCGCACTTCAGAGGCGTGACGTGCTTCTACAGAGTGAATTTGTAATGCTGCAGTCAATAAATCCGGAGCAGAAATTAAATTTGCAGCCTGACCTTTGTAAGCTCTTACACCTGTATCTTCAAAAGCTTGTGCTAATGCTAAAAAGGTTTGATAGTCGCCAAACGGATTAAATGTTCCGCCTACGGTAAAATCAAAAGTAGGTTTAGCAACAAAGTTCGCACTTGCCGGTCCGCCTAATCCTGCAATTAAAAATTTAACATGGCTTGATTCGTGTGCCGCTATTTGTTGGAAAACTTTTAAATCACGACCGCCGTTTTCTGATGCCGGGATTACGCCTGAATCTAATGCCATGGCATAAAATTCGTTTTCCAGGTATTCTAATGTTAATGCAAATTGCAATGCTCCAATAGGTGTTGCCGGTGTTGCCGTAATATCTTTTGCGAATGCCTTATTTGCCATAGCCGATAATCCGAATGGGATCGATGCGTATGCTAATGTTTTTCCTATGTTTCCAAACTGATTGAAACTATCTCTTCGAGAGCCCGTGCTTCTCATTAAGCTATCATCAGTAAATGTTTCTATAAATTTTAAAATATTCATAATTTCTAAGTTTTAGCTAGTTAAGATTAAGGTAAATATTGAGCAGTAAATTTTGTAGTAATGAAACCTCCTGCAATTGGCAGAATTTTAGAAGGATCTTTAGCCGCATCTAAACCTGTAGTTACATTAACGATATCATCTCCGGCAAAATCCTTAGAATTAGGATTAATCAAACTTCTAATAGCTGAGGCATGTCTTGCTTCTACCGAAACAATTTTTCCGGCTAATAGTAAATAGTCAGGGCTTTTAATTAATTTCCCGGCTCCGTTATAAGCAGCAACTCCAGTATCTTCTAATGCTTTTGCAGTAGCAAGAACGTCAGTGCGGCTATTGAAGTTTAGAGAACCATAATTAAACGCTAAGGATGGAAGTAACTGTGAACTGGGATCAGGAAGCGCTCCGGTCAAAGCTGCTTTAAAAAAATCTCTGTGAATTACTTCATGATGATATAAGTCAGTCAAGACCTGACGTTCAATATCATTAAAAGTGCTGTTAAAACTTGTAGAGTTTACAACTTTAGTATAAAAGTCAGCTTCTAGTTGTTCAAGAGCATAAGCATAAGTTAATACTCCAAAATCGCCGGAGCCTAAGTCAAATACACCATTTCTAATTCCTGGTAACGATGTATCTTCCGGATCATCATTATCGTTATCGCTACATCCAGCCATTACTAAACCGGCGGTTACCAATGTCAAACCGCTAAGCTTTAAGAAGCTCCTTCTGTTATTCAATGAGCGGTCAACCTCATGAATTTTAACTTCATTTTCCATAATTTAATTCTTTAAGTGTTATTAATAGTAATTATAATTATTCCGTAAATAGATATAAACGAGATTTAGATCTATACGGTTTTAAATTTTTGATGTTTTTTAAGATTTTTTTTGGTTTTTATAATAAAGATAGGTAATTACATCATAATATTATTTAATTACGATGTAAAATTCTGTTATTTAGCTTGTTGAGATTGTTTTTTATTAAAAGATATTTTAATAAAAGCCTTTAATTCCTTGGGATTCTGGGAATTTTTTAGATAAAATTTTTATTTCAGGCTAGTTTATTAAAGGTAAGTAATTTCTTTAATATTGATATAATCCTTGTTAATAATTAGTGTATAAACCTAAACATTTAACATTTATATTTTTTTTAAGTAAAAAGTGCTATATTCAGGTAAAAGGCGTGTTATTTTAAAAAGACCTTATGAATTCAAATACTAGTGGGTGTTTTTTGTTTTATTTTAGGTAATTCTACTATATTTGTATTAATTAGATAAAATTATTATTAAATGAAAGCTAAAGCAACTCTAAAACAAATTGCGAAAGAACTAGGTGTTTCTGTGTCAACTGTTTCAAAAGCATTAAACGATAGCCCGGAAATTAGTGAGCAAACGAAGGTGAAGATTAAGGAGTATGCCAAACTCAAAAATTATAAACCCAATGTTATTGGTCTTAATTTAAAAAATCGTAAGACTAAAACAATTGGTGTAATTATACCTAATATATTGAACTCCTTTTTTGCGAAGGTTTTTAGTGGTATCGAAAAAGTAGCTGATAAAAAAGGATACAATGTAATTACTTGTATTTCGAATGAATCACTGGAAAAAGAAATTCATACGCTTGAAATGTTGAGTAACGGAACAATTGACGGTTTTATTTTGTCAGTTTCTGAAGAAGCTCAAAAGCTGCAGGATTACAGTCATTTTTCTGCTATTATAAATGATGGAACTCCTATAGTAATGTTCGACCGAATCGCTGATGAAGTAGAATGTGATAAAGTTGTAGTTGATGATTTTGATTCGGCTTTGAATTCTACACAGCATTTAATTGATTTAGGATGTAAAAACATCGCCTTGATTTCGTCTGTAGATAATTTAAGTGTTGGAAAATTAAGAGCTGACGGATATTTGAAAGCCTTAAAAGACAATAATATTCCGGTAAACGAAAAAATTATTCTTCGTACCGATTCTGAAGATGACATGAAAGCTAAAATTGATGCGATTTTTGACAACAATATCGATGCAATTTTTGCTTTGGATGAAAATGATTCAGTTGCTGCTTTACGTGTAAGTTTGAAAAAAGGATATAAAGTTCCGGAAGATATTTCGATTATAGGTTTTGCCGACGGAATTTTAGCTTCAAGACGTTTATCGCCAAGTTTGACAACGGTAAGTCAACACGGAATTGAAATTGGAGAAGTTGCAGCCAAGCAATTAATCAAACGCTTAGAAGAAAAAGAAGACGAAACTTCGGATTATGAAACAATCGTAATTAAAACTAAGTTGAAAGAACGAGAATCAACCAGAAAAAAATAAGATTAAAATAATACATAAAAAAAACTGCTCAAAAGGGCAGTTTTTTTTATGTATTATTTTATCACTTCGACAGGAGAAATCAAATGAAATGAGTCCGCACATTGCGTCGCTCTCTGGATGTGATTTCTCCTCTGTCGCAATGACAAATTTTGTTTTTTTATTCAGAACACACAATCTACACTCTGAAAATCTAAAATTATTAATGCGCGGCCAGCCAATCTACTCCTAAACCAATTTCTATATCTAAAGGAACACTCATCATAAAGGCATTTTCCATTTCGTGTTTGATCATTGGCTGAATTTTTTCGAGTTCATCATTGTGAACATCGAACACAAGCTCATCATGAACCTGAAGCAGCATTCTTGATTTCCAGTTTTCTTCTTTTAGTTTTTTGTGAATGTTGATCATTGCAATTTTAATAACATCGGCGGCACTTCCCTGAATAGGTGCATTTACGGCATTTCTTTCAGCGGCACTTCTGACAACAGCATTTGCAGAGTTAATATCTTTTAAATAGCGGCGACGGCCTAATATAGTTTGTACATAACCTTTTTCGCGCGCAAATTCTATTTGTTCATTAATATATGATCTTAATCTTGGATACGTTTTGTAATATGCTTCGATCAAAGCGGCACTTTCTCCACGTGATAATGAAGTTTGGTTACTTAATCCGAAAGCAGAAACGCCATATATAATTCCGAAGTTTACTGTTTTGGCGTTGCTTCTTTGTTCGCGTGAAACTTCGTCTAAAGGAACATCAAAAACTTTTGAAGCGGTTGCTTTATGGATATCTTCTCCGTTTTTGAAAGCGGCAATCATATTTTCTTCTCCACTTAAAGCTGCAATAATTCTTAATTCTATTTGCGAGTAATCAGCAGAAATTAAAGTGTGGTTTTCATCGCGTGCAACGAAGGCTTTACGAATCTGGCGACCTCTTTCGGTACGAATCGGAATGTTTTGCAAGTTCGGATTATTAGAACTCAAACGACCTGTTGCAGCAACAGTTTGCATATAATCGGTATGAACGCGTAATGTTTTTTTGTCTACTTGTTCCGGCAAAGCCAAAATGTAAGTACTTTGTAATTTGACCATTTGACGCCAATCTAAAATTTCTTTTACAATTGGATTATCGTTTGCTAAATACGTTAAAACTTCTTCGCCAGTTGCATATTGACCGGTTTTGGTTTTCTTTTGTTTTGCTCCGCCAATTTTCATTTTATCAAATAAAACATCTCCTAATTGTTTTGGAGAAGCTAAATTGAATTTTTCACCGGCTGTTTCGTAAATTTTTTGTTCCAGAGATTTAATTTCAACATCCATTTCTTTAGACATCGCACTTAAAAATTCAACATCTAACCTTATTCCCTCGGTTTCCATGGCAGCTAAAACGCTTACTAACGGAATTTCGATTTCGTCAAATAATTTTTTAGTTTCAGTTTTATCTAATTCTGCAGTAAAAATTTCTTTTAATTGTAATGTAATATCAGCATCTTCTGCGGCATATTCCTTGATTTCTTCAAGTGCAACATCGCGCATTGTAATTTGGTTTTTTCCTTTTTTACCAATTAAAGTTTCAATTGATTTTGGAGAATATTTCAAATACGTTTCAGCCAGAATATCCATATTATGACGCATATCAGGATTAATTAAATAATGCGCGATCATCGTATCAAAAAGTTTACCTTTTACAACAACACCATAATTAGAAAGGATTTTTAAATCATACTTTAAATTCTGACCAATTTTTTCGATGTTTTCATTTTCAAAAAACGGTCTGAACTTTTCAATTAAAACCTGAGCTTCTTCCTGACTTTCCGGAAACGGAACGTAAAATGCTTTTCCTTTTTCGTAAGCAAAAGATATCCCAACCAATTCAGCGTGTAAAGCATCTAAACCGGTAGTTTCAGTATCAAAACAAACAGATGTCTGTTTTTGTAAATTTTGTAAAAGCAATTTAATTCCTAAATCGCCTTCAATGGCCTGATAGGAGTGAGGTGTATTTTCTAAAGTATTATAAAACGAAGTTCTTTCTTCGGCATCTTCACTTGTTGTTGCGCCGCCTCCAAAAAGATCAAATTGATCGTCGTTCTTCGGTTGTGGTTTTTTGTACAATTTAGCATCATCACCTTTATTTGCTAATTCATTTCCGCCGCCCACTTTAAATAAATTGTCAAATTGCTCCGCCATTCTTCTAAATTCCAATTCCTGAAAAATAGCATCGGTTTTTTCAATATCAGGACGTGAAAGTTCATAATCATTTTCATTGAAAACCACATCACAATCACATATAATAGTAGCCAGTTTTTTAGATAAAATTCCTTTTTCTTTATTGGCTTCAATATTCTCTTTCATTTTACCTTTCAGTAAATGCGTGTTTTCAAGAAGTTTTTCCATTGTTCCAAATTCTTTCAGGAACTTTTTGGCAGTAACTTCACCCACACCAGGTAATCCCGGAATATTATCAACAGCATCGCCCATCATTCCCAGAAAGTCAATTACTTGCTCCGGTCTTTCGATTTCAAATTTTGCCAAAACTTCGGGAACTCCCCAAATTTCGATACCATTTCCCATTCGGGCTGGTTTGTACATAAATATATTTTCAGAAACTAATTGAGCAAAATCCTTATCCGGCGTTACCATAAAGACTTTATAGTTTTCTTTTTCGGCTTGTTTAGCAATTGTTCCAATTAAATCATCGGCTTCACAACCTGCCATTTCAATAATAGGAATGTGCATTGCTCTTAATAAATCCTGTATATAAGGTATAGCAATTTTAATTGCTTCGGGCGTTGCATCACGATTGGCTTTATAGTCAGAATACATTTCTGTTCTTACCTGGCTTCCTTCTTTATCAAAAGCTACTGCTAAATGATCTGGTTTTTCACGTTTAATTACATCTAAAAGCGAGTTCATGAATCCCATGATCGCTGATGTATCCATTCCTTTAGAATTAATTCGCGGATTTTTTATAAAGGCATAATAACCACGAAAAATTAATGCATAAGCATCAAGAAGAAAAAGACGTTTTTGAGTTGACATAAAAAAAATATTAGTCTGTAAAAATAAACAATTGAGTTCTCAAAAATTAGAGTAATAAGTTTTTTTTTTCTTTTTCACCATATAAGTGATATAATTTCATTTTAGTAGATGTGCACAGCAGTACGTCTAATATTTTGTATATAAATTAAATGAACTTATCTAATTTATATGGTAGAAATACTCAATCGTTAATGTCAAGTTAAAATAATTATGTTGAGGGTTTTCTTCATTTTGTCTTCATATTACAGAGGTACATTTGATCTGTAAAATAAAAGGTATCAATTTAAAACTTAGAAAACATGAAAAATTTATTGATGTTATTAGTTGCAGTTTTAGGAACAAGTGTAATGGTTACAGCAGCTCCTGCTCCGGTAAAAAAAGCTCCGGCAAAAGAAGTTAAAGCTACTGTTGTAAAAGAAGTTAAAGCTACAAAAGAACCAAAAGCTAAATCTGCTAAAAAAGCAAAGTCACAAAAAAGTGAAGCTTCAAAACCAGAAGCTAAAGTAAAAAAATAATTAAGGGTTATTATAAAATAAATGTTATTAATTTAAAATATTAGAAATCATGAGAAACGTATTAATGTTATTAGTTGCAGTTTTAGGAACAAGTGTTATGGTAAGTGCATTTCCTGCAAAAGAAATTAAAAATGCTCCTGCAAAAGAAGTAAAAGCGACAAAACACCCTAAAAACAAATCTGATAAAAAAGTAAAATCAGAAAAAAGCGAGGTTACAAAAGTACAAGCGGTTAAAGTAAAAAAATAAGAAAAGTTTATTATAAAATAGAAGGTTAATTAATTTAAAATAGTAGAAATCATGAAAAATTTATTTATTGTATTAGCAGCAGTTTTAGGTACAACTGCAATGGTGAGCGCTCAAACAACCCCAACTCAGACAGCTCCGGCTAAAGAAGTGAAGGCTACAAAACATCACAAAAACAAAGCTGACAAAAAAGTGAAATCAGAAAAAAGCGAAGCTCCAAAGGCAGAAGCGACTAAAATGAAATAATAAATTGTTTCTGTTTTGTTTTCAAAGATTGTAAGGGAAGCAAAACAGAAGTAATGATTATGAAGAATGCAGATGGGAAAGCTGGTAAAGAAATTTATCAGCTTTTTTTGATTCGTTAATTTTTTAATAATGCGTGACAGTATTTTTTAGAATTGCTTAAATTTAGTTGCGCTTAAACGCTGTGATATGAATATTTTAATTGTTGAAGATAATAAGGAACTTGCCGTAGAAATTTATGATTTTTTATGCAATGTAGGTTACGTTTGTAAAATTGCGCATAATTGTGCGGATGCTTTAGAAGAGATCAATAGCAATGATTATGATGCAATGCTGCTTGATCTTGGTTTGCCTGACGGAGATGGTTTTGATATTTTGAAAACGGTTAGGAAAACAAAATCAAAAATAGCTGTAATTGTGCTTACGGCACGGGGTGAATTAGACGATAGAATAAATGGTTTACATCTTGGTGCCGACGATTATTTGACAAAACCTTTTGCTTTGACAGAATTAAGTGCGCGATTGTTTGCGGTGATTCGTAGAATTCATGGTTTTACTTTGAACAATTTGAGCATTCATGGTTTTTTATTGCAGCTTCAGGATTATAAAGTCAGTTATGATGAAATTCCAATTAATCTGACCAAAAAAGAATTTGATATTTTTCAGTATTTGGTTCTGAATAAAAATCGGGTAATTACACGATTGCAACTAACAGAACATATTTGGGGAGATATTCTGGAAGTAAATTCCGATTCTAATTTTATCGATGTTCATGTTCGAAATCTTCGCAAAAAATTGGATAAACATACTGCAATAGATTGGTTTGAAACCGTAAGAAATGTTGGTTATCGTATAAATGAATAAAGAAATATTGTGAAAATAAAACATCAGCTGGCTATTTTTAATGCACTAACAAGATTGTTGGTGATTTTAATTTTATGGCTAATGCTGCCTATTTTGGTTGAGAATGTAGTTTACAGGCATATTAATAATAGTCTGCTGGAAAAAAAGCAGAAATTTATTGATCATCTGGACCAAAATGAAATTAATGATTTTATCGAAAACGAAGATGATTCTACAGAAACGTATTCCCAGTTTTCTACATTACATAGTGAATTTTTAGTGCTTTCAAAATCTCCGGCAAAACCACATCAAAAGAAAGTAGTTTTCACAAATGAATACAGAGTTATTGAAGGCGAAGAAAATGAATATAGAATTTTACAATATCATTTTGTTTACGAAAATCAAGCGTATCAGCTGGAAATAGGGAGCAGTCTTGGCGAAGTAAACGACCTTACTTTTATCATTAGGTTTTTTATTATTATTGTATTTGTAGTCATACTATTTATTACTTTTTTGGCAGATACTTTTTATATCGAATATTTACTAAAGCCTTTTTATAAAATTATTGATACAAAAATCAGGCGCGTCAATGAACCTGAAGCTTTTGATCATACGCCAATAAAAGCAAGGTCAAGGGATTTTAGAGAACTTGATTCGGTTTTAAATCAGATGATGGATCGGATTGCGGAACTTTTCAAAAAAGAAAAACAATTTATTTCGAATGTGTCTCATGAACTGCTTACGCCAATTGCCTTGCTTAAAAACAAGTTCGAAAATTTGCTTCAAAATGATTCTTTAGATGATAATGCTTTTGACAAAATTGCGGGTTCGCTTAGAACATTAGATATGCTAAAAAAAATCATCAATAACTTATTGCTAATTTCCCGAATCGAAAATAATCAATATGTGGCAAATGAAGACGTAAATTTTCATGAGATTATAACGAATCTTCAAGAGGATTTACAAGATAGGATTGATAACAGGGAAATTCAGTTTTTAAATCAAATGCAGCATGATTTTAATTTTACGGGGAATAAAACGTTGATTCATATTTTGATTTATAATTTAGTTACCAATGCTATAAAATACAATAGAGCAAACGGAAGTATAATTATAACAGATGGTTTTGTAGAGAATAATTATTTCATTTCTATAAAGGATTCCGGTATTGGAATGAATAATTCTCAAATTGAAAATATATTCAACAGATTTGCCAGAATAAGTTCAGATCAGGACGGGCAGGGATTAGGGCTTGCAATTGCTGATAGTATTGCTTCTTTTCATCATATAGAGATTAAAGTTACATCAATAATAAATGAAGGTACGAGCTTTGAGTTATTGTTTCCTGAAGTTTCAAAAGCACAATAAAAAGTTAATTTTATGAGAGTGATTCAATCTTCATCTAATCTTCATTTAGTGATTCTATCTTTGAGGTATAATAAATGAAGATAATAATAATCATAAACTACAAATCATGAAAAAATTAGTAATGTTAGCAGTAGCTGTTTTAGGAACAACTGCAATGGTAAGCGCTCAAACAACTCCAGCACAAACAACTCCTGCAAAAGAAGCAAAAGCGCCTAAAAAAGACAAAAAAGCAGACAAAAAAGCTAAAAAAGCAGAGGCTAAAGCAGAAGCTGCTAAGCCAGAAGCTAAAAAATAATACGACATGAGTTTACACCTGTAAACTATGTTGTGGATTAAAAGGTTTTAAAAAATTTGGTAGAGAGAAGGCTGGTAGAGAAATCTATCAGCTTTTTGTTATTATTTGAGTTAAATTTTTGATAATAAAAAGCAATAAAAATTTCATTCTTTGTTACTTTGCTTAAAACAATTAATAATGATCTTACGTTTTGTACTTCTGTGTGCTCTTTTTTTATTTATTGAGTTCTATTCCTATCAAGCCTTTCGTACTTTAATTAGATTAAGATGGGTTTTGGTAAGTTATCAGGTTATAAGTTTACTGCTTTTAATTTTTATCATTTACTCTTTTACACAGTTTGATCGTTCTGTTGGACAAACCAAACAAACCATGTTTACAATGGGTTTGTTGTTAATGGTATATGTTCCGAAAATAGTTTTGACACTTGTAATGTTCGGAGAGGATGTTTTTAGAATAGGAGCAAGTATCCTGAATTATTTCATGTACAATACTTCCCGTTCTGAAATGATGCCAAACAGACGTAAATTTATCAGTCAGATCGCTTTGGGTTTAGCAGCTGTGCCTTTTTTATCTTTGATTTACGGAATTTTTGAAGGAAAATATAATTTTAAGGTTTTTAAGCAAACAATTTATTTCCCTGACTTGCCGGATGCTTTTGATGGTTTTAAAATCACTCAGATTTCAGACGTTCACAGCGGAAGTTTTGATAATCCGGATAAAATAAATTACGCGATAGATTTGATTAATCAGCAGGAAGCAGATATGATTTTGTTTACAGGAGACATTGTTAATACTCATGCTAAGGAAATGCATCCGTGGTTAGAAACTTTCAATCGAATCAAACCCTATAAATACGGGAAATTTTCTGTTTTAGGAAATCATGATTATGGCGAATATGTGACATGGCCTTCTGAACAAGAGAAAGATCACAATTTTGAAGAAATTAAAAAATTGTATGGTCAGATAGGTTTTGAACTTTTATTGAATGAACATACTTATATCCAAAAAGGTGCTGATAAAATCGCGTTGATTGGAGTAGAAAATTGGGGTCAGAATTTTAAAAAGGCGGGAGATTTAAATAAAGCTTCTCAAAATGTGCATCAGGACGATTTTAAGGTGCTAATGAGTCACGATCCTAGTCATTGGGAGTATGAGATTAAAAATCATCCTAAAAACTTTCATTTAACATTATCAGGTCATACGCACGGTATGCAATTTGGAATTGAAATTCCCGGATATTTTAAATGGAGCCTGGCCCAATATATTTACCAACAATGGGCAGGCTTATACGAAAATGTAGGACGATACGTTTACGTAAATCGAGGATTTGGTTTTCACGCTTATCCGGGACGAGTAGGTATTATGCCTGAAATAACAGTGATTGAACTAAAAAAAGGGAACAATGTGGCTTAATTCGTTAAAAATGCTACATTTGTATATAATTATCTCTTTTTAACAGATTAAAAAAGAATTAAATTTTTGGTTGTATGTCAAAATTTGGAGAACTTATAAATGCTCAGGTTCCAGTGTTAATAGATTTTTACACAGATTGGAACGAATCATCTGTATCAATGCATCCTGTAATTAAGGATGTTGCGGCTGCGCTAGGCGATAAAGCCAAAGTCATTAAAATTGATGTGGATAAAAATCAGGAGTTAGCAGAAGCACTACGAATCAAAGGGCTTCCTACTTTAATGATTTATAAAGAAGGGCAAATGATCTGGAGACAATCAGGTGAACTTGATGCAAATACAATTATTGGAATTGTCCAGGAACAATTCAGCGTATAAAAAAAAACTTCTTTGCGGATGATGGTATTTAGTGAATAATATCAAATGTATATCCGTTTTCCTTTAAAAAGTGTAAGGTTTTAGGTAACGCAAATTTTAAATTTGGCGAAGCTTTTATACTGTCATGAAATACAATTACACTTCCGGATTTCACATTTTTAGTAACGTTTTCAAGACATTTTTCAGGAGTTATAGTCTGATCAAAATCAGCACTTAAAACATCCCACATAATAATCTTATATCCCAGTTTTCTTAGGATTTTAGATTGAGCCTTTTTTATTTTTCCGTACGGAGGACGAAATATAAGGTTACATGTTTTTTCTTCTTCCAGAACGGCAGCGCATTTTTTAACACTTTCGATATAATCCTCGGTTTGGCTTTTCCAGCCGTTCATATGATTCATCGTGTGATTTCCTATGGAGTGTCCGTCTCTAATTAACTTTTCGAATAAAGATAAATTGGCTTTTATGTTTTTTCCAATGCAGAAGAAAGTTGCTTTTGCATCAAATTTTTTCAATTCAGATAAAACCCAGTCTGTAATCTCCGGAGTTGGTCCATCATCAAAAGTTAGGTATATTTTCTTTTCATTGTTTGGGATATCCCAGCAATATTTAGAAAACACCGTTTTTATAAAAGAATTAGTTTTTACCCAATAAAAGCTCATTTTAAATTAATTTACAGATATGTAAAAATAAAAAATGCAGCGCTATATATCAAGCAGCGCTGCATTTTTTTAATTGCTATGTTTTTCGTATATTATTCTTTTTCTCTTCCAAAACGTTCAAAAACGTTTACATAAGTATTAAAAGTAACTTTTTGTTTTTCGTAAAAGGCAAGATCTTTATGGTCTTTCATAACCTGTAATAAGCTTCTGTAACGCTCAATATCAGTGATAATATCAATTGCTAAATCAGTTTGATCCCCAGGCGTCAGAGTAGCGTAATAGTTAAGTTCTTCTTTGTATTTCTGAACCAGTTTATTAAGCAAATCATGTGCTTTTGCAGTTTCTCCTACTTTATAATATCCTCCGGCAAAAGGTTCAACTAATGAATAATACCCATATTTATCCAAAGGCATTTTTGTTATCGCTAAGTTGATCACATTTTTAGCTTTATCAATTTTACCTTCTACAATAAGCTGATCCATTAAACGGGATAAATTTGTACGGTACGTGATGCTGTTTCTTCTAGTCTCAGGATCATGATAAATATTACCGTTACTATTGCCCCAGTCCCATTTCATTACAATATCATACATTTTATCAGCATCAATTTGTCCCATATCCATAGGTCCGCCATCTTTTGAAGGCGTATTTTTAATAGGAACTAATTTGTATACCATTCCGTCAAGCTGTAAGTAGTCTTTCAGCCATAGATAATCTTCATCGTCAAAAGCACCTCCGCTAAAATAAATTGGTCTTTTCCAATTGTTATTAGCAAGAATATCCAGCATCATTAAACGATTTTTATAAAGTGCACTTCCTTTGATGTCAATATCCATATAAGGAACTATAGAGTCATTGTATTTAGGATTAACCACTTTATTTTTGATAATGGTATTCTTGTCAACAGGAACTCTGATTTTATTTGTTGGATAAAAATGAATGATTTGTCCGTTTTGTAAACCTACAGTCGATTTAGGATTTTTGATAAAATCAATAAAATCCTTAATGTTCCAGCGTGTGTCAATTTTTTGAATGTAAGCGACATAATCCAGTTTATCACCCACATATTCGTCATGTGTAAATGATATTGGTAACGGATCAGATTCATATGCTTTCGCTTTCATTTGATCAATATACCAATCTGTCATAAATAAGCTTGTATTTACAATTTTCACATCGGTTCTAATACCTTCAATTTCCTGTGCATACCATAACGGGAAAGTGTCATTATCTCCAATAGTGAATAAAATACCATCCTTATCACAGGAATTTAAATATGCTTTTGCCATTGCAACCGCGGTATATTTTCCTGATCTGTCGTGATCATCCCAGTTTTGAGAGGCCATTAAAACCGGAGCTGCTAATAAACTTGCGCCAATAATAAGCGGACCGGCAATTTTAGGGGCGATATATTTCTGGATACTTTCGTAAAGCGAATAAACTCCAAAACCTATCCAGATAGCAAATACATAAAATGATCCTACAAGGGCATAATCTCTTTCACGAGGTTCAAACGGACGCTCGTTTAAGTAAATTTTTAATGCGATTCCGGTAAATAAAAACAATGCTAAAAGCACATAAAAACTTTTAAGGTCTTTATTTGCGTGGTACATTAATCCAATAAGCCCTAATATAAATGGTAAAAAGAAATAAACGTTTCTTCCTTTGTTGTTTAAAACATCTGAAGGTAAATTGTCCTGAGATCCCAGGTGTAACGAATCAAGCGCTTTAATACCGCTAATCCAGTTTCCGTCAAGATTGTCATATTTTCCCTGAACATCACTTTGACGTCCAACAAAATTCCACATTAAATATCTCCAGTACATATATCCAAATTGATATTCGAACATGAAACTAAAATTATCTACCGTTGTTGGTTTTTCGATAATTAAATAATCCCCGTAACTTCTTAGGAATTTAACATAACCTTCGTTGTCAATTTGTTTTTGAGAATACGCTTTTCTGAATTCAGAAATTGTTTTTTCAACTTCATTACGCAATTGCGCTGTAGCTTTATTGTATTCTTCTTCACTTAGCTGACTTGCATCAATTCCATATTTTCCTAAATCCTGTTCATAATCATAATTAGGATTTATCTTAAATTTAGGAGGATTTGTAAAGCTGATGTAGTTTTGAACGTGGCCTGTTTCTGTACTCCACATTCTTGGCAGAATCGTTTTTTGATTATCGTCGGTATTTTGACTAGCGTTTTTGAAATTATTGGTAATGATATATTTGCCTGTTTTGTAATCTCTTTCGTAGTTTGGTTTTTTGTCTGAGTAAGGGTTTTTTGCATCAAGTCCCGCAAAAACTTCTGTATATTGAGGTCCGTAAAACAAAGGATTTACTCCATATTGTTCACGATTGTAATAAGCTAAAACTTCGGCAGCATCCGATGGTTTATTTTCGTTAATTACGGTGTTCGCATTTGCACGAACCGGTAACATCATCCAGGTTGAGAACCCGATAAAAATAAATAAGATACAAAGAATTATAGTATTGTAAAAAACATGTCCTTTTTGTCTGGTATATTTTAATCCAAAATAAAAGAAGGCTATTAAAACTAAAACTACAAATAGAGTTCCGGAGTTAAAAGGTAATCCCATGCTGTTTACCATAAAAACTTCGGTATCTGCAAAGGCTTCCATAGTTAATGGTAAAAGCAATTTGAAGATAAATAACAAAACTCCAATTACGACAACATTGGCAATAAGAAAGTTTTTAATGGTAACTTTTTCATAATGTTTAAAGTAGTAAAGAAATCCTATTGAAGGAATGGTCAATAAAGCCATAAAGTGAACTCCAAATGAAAGTCCTACAACAAGCGAAATAAGTAACAACCATTTGTTTCCTTTAGGCTCGTCCATATCTTGTTCCCAACGAAGACCAAGCCAGAAAAGCAATGCAATTAATAAAGAAGCCATTGCATAAACTTCGGCTTCAACTGCATTAAACCAGAAACTGTCTGAGAAAGTATAGGCAAGAGCTCCTACAAAAGAACTTCCTAATATAACAATTGAATTGTTTTGATTGATTTCGCTAAATCGTGCTATGATTTTTTTCAATATCATCGACGAAGACCAAAACAAAAATAGAATAGTAAAGGCACTGGAGAAAACAGACATCATATTCACCATCACCGCTACATGTTGTGCATCTATGGCAAACATGGCAAAAAATGCACCTATCATTTGAAATAATGGGGCTCCGGGCGGGTGACCGACTTCTAATTTGGCTGCTGTGGCAATGTATTCGCCACAATCCCAAAAGCTCATTGTAGGTTCAACAGTTAGTGTATAAGTAATTAAAGCGATTGCAAATGCAAACCAACCAATAATAGTATTCCATTTATTGAAATTGAATTGTGCCATATTTAGGTGTTAAAATTTTGTATGTTTTCTATCCTACAAAGAAAATGTTTTTTTGTTTAAAGAAACGACCATTAACAAAAAATTCTATAAAAGTATTTGGTAAAAGTAACGTATTGTTTGTGAAATACTTGCGTGATTATTATGGATTCTGAAGAAAAAAAAATGAATAAAAATGATTTTTTTTTATCAAAAAGTTTGCGCAAACTAAAAAAAGCTTTAAATTTGCACTCGCTTAACCGCTTTTACTGGTCTATGGTGTAATGGTAACACAACTGTTTTTGGTGCAGTCTTTCAAGGTTCGAGTCCTTGTAGACCAACAAAAAAGCCTCTCAATCGAGAGGCTTTTTTTATAAACTAAAAAGTTGTGTAAACTAAAAAAAGTTTTACATTTGCACTCGCTTAAGCATTTTTACTGGTCTATGGTGTAATGGTAACACAACTGTTTTTGGTGCAGTCTTTCAAGGTTCGAGTCCTTGTAGACCAACAAAAAAAAGCCTCTCAGTCGAGAGGCTTTTTTTATGCGATAAGTTTTTTAAAAATTCCAAATTCCAAATTCCAAATTCCAAATTCCAAATTCCAAATTCCAATTCCAATTCCAAATCCAGATTTCTGGAATAGATAGGGAATAGGTAAGTATTATGAAATTTGTGTTCTGTTAAATAGTTCGAGGTTTTAATGGATCAACACGAAAACCTCTGGAGAGAAAAAAAATACCACAGAACACTCAAAGATTTTTTACTAAGCAAGATGGATATAAACACAAAGACCACAAAGCTATGTCAACACAAAGCTTTGTGGTCTTTGTGTTTGTCAACACACTCTACGATAAAAAACTTTACGTGCTTTGCGGTAAAAATCATCCAGTATATAAATGTAATCTCTCCTAGGATATTTTTTTTACTCCGTTAGGAGTTTAATATTGGTAGGATAAAAATCAACCAGAAAAATATCCCGTAGGGATTAAACTTTTTAAAGCCAATTTATTTATTAAACGAGCAACTTCAATTAACTACTAATCTCTTTTGTGTTTTCCACAACATTTAGTCTTGATCCGTTTTAATCTTGAGAGCAAGGATCATGATGGTTTCTCAATTTATATAGTTTGCAATTTGGAATTTTTAAAATTGGAATTTATATAGTGTTTTTATTTCAAAATTAAAGAAGAAGGAACTACTCCGAATTTCTTTTTAAATGAAAATGAAAAATGAGATAAATCCTCAAAACCAACTCCAATATAAACTTCGGAAGGAGAGTTTCCTTGATTGATTAAATAAAAAGCTTCCTGAAGTCTTTTGTTTAACAGCCATTTTCCGGGCGTTTCCTGAAATACTTTCTGAAAATCTCTTTTAAATGTCGCTAAACTTCTGCCTGTTAGATAGGCAAAACGTGTCAAGTGTACGTTAAAATGGAAATTTTTATTCATAAAAGCTTCCAGGTCTATTTTTCCGGGCTCGTTAAAATCGAATAAGATATCTTTTAATTCAGGATTAACTTTTAGTAAAAGATGAACAGCTTCTTTTATTTTTAAATTAAATAAAGCTTCATTGTTTTCCTCTTCTACTTCGAGATAAGAAATAAGCGAATTCATAAAAGATTTGTAAAGCGGATTTGGGGCTAATGAAATCATCGCTTCAGAATCTGGTTTTTTGTTGACTTTAAAATTAAGTTCTCTGTTTATTTCACGCAGAATTTCCTGATCTAAAAAAAGTGATATTGTTTTGAATTCACCTCCTTCGGGTGGAATTTTTACGAATTTTGCTAAATGATTTCTTTTGCTAAAGCGAAAATCCCCTTCTTTTGAGTGATACGTATTTTTACTGTCAGAAGCTATCATTTCTCCTGAAATCTGATAACTAAACACATGTTCCGGGATAAAATGTTCTCCTTCGCGACTACGCGCAAAATAGCAGGAGTATAGTATTTTCGGTTTGGTGATTATTTTTGCTGTCATATTGTAAAATTACTAAAAGATCCGGAAAAGTCTTTTGAGTAAAGATTTCCGGATCTGTTTTTTTTAAATTTATCGAATCAACGCTTTTGGTTCAAGATAAGCTTCAAGTCCGATTGTGCCAAATTCCCTTCCGATTCCTGATTGTTTAAATCCTCCAAAAGGCGCCATCGGATCATGACCAATTCCGTTTATTTGTACGCGTCCCGCATTTATTTGCGATGCTACTTTGTGAGCTCGTTTTTCGTTTAATGAACTTACATAGGCTTGTAATCCGTAAGTAGTATCGTTGGCAATTTCAATTGCTTCTTCTTCGGTTTTATAAGTAATAATAGATAAAACAGGGCCAAAAATCTCCTCTCTTGCAATTCGCATTTGATTGTTTACGTTTACAAAAACTGTAGGTTTTACAAAGTTGCCTTTTTCTAAGCCTTCCGGTTTTCCTAATCCGCCTGTTAAAACTTCGGCACCTTCATTAATTCCAATCTCAATATAATTTTGAACGCGTTCGTATTGTTTTTTACTAACCATTGGTCCAACTGAAGTTGTTTTGTTTTTCGGGTCTCCGGCAATAGTATTAGATACTGCTTTTTTCACCAGTTCTTTTACTTCTTCAATTCGGTTTTCAGGAACTAATAATCTGGTTCCTGCAATACATGCTTGTCCGCTATTCATGTATGCGGCGATTATTGCAAGCGGAATTGCCTCTGTAAAATTCGCATCGTCAAGAATGATATTGGGTGATTTCCCGCCAAGTTCAAGTGTGACGCGTTTCATCGTTTCTACAGCTTCTTTGGCAATGATTTTTCCAACATTTGTAGATCCTGTAAAGGAGATTTTAGCAACATCAGGATGTCGGCTTATTTCTGCTCCAACTATTTCTCCCAATCCGTTAACGATATTAAAAACACCTTTTGGTAATCCGGCTTCGTGCAGGCATTCTGTGATTAATTGAGTTTGCTGTGCGCTCATTTCGCTTGGTTTGATTACCGCGGTACATCCTGCTGCGATCGCAGTTGAAAGTTTACTGCAGATAAAGCCATTGCTTGAATTCCAGGGAATAATAATTCCAACTACGCCAAGTGGTGTCATTTGAACTTCTGATTCTCCCATTGTTTTGGTAAAATCATAAGTGTTTAAAAGTTGAATTGCCGATTGAAAACTTTTTAGCATATAAGTATAACTGGCCGATGCGAATTGAAATGTTCCTCCGTATTCTTTAATCATTACATTGATAAATTCGTCTTTTCTTTTTTCTATAGAAGATTGAATTTTTTCTAAATATTGAATTCTTTCTGCTGTTGTGGATTTAGAAAAAGTTTTGAAAGCTTCTTTAGCCGCTGCTATTGCTTTTTGAGTGTCTTTTTGATTTCCTAAAAGTACTTTTCCCAGTTTTTCGTTTGTTGTTGGACTAATAAGATCGAAATATTCTGTTCCTTCCGGAGTTGTGAATTCTCCGTTAATGTAAATTTTGTCTATTGTTTTCATGTTGTTGTATTTTATGATTTTATTTGACAAAGATCCAAATTAACCACGCTGCCGACTTTGTTAGAAAGCTCAAAGTAACTTTGTTGAAAAGCTCATGAATATTTCTTTATATTTCAGGTTGTTATTGTAATTGCATAAAAAAAACCTCTGTTAAAGAGGTTTGCCTTGTAAAGAATTGGTGAATTGTTTTTTAAATTTTGAATGTTATGACTGGCTTAACTGCATGATTTACTAAACCTTCGCTAATGCTTCCGTTAAAAAAGTGAGCAAAACCAGTTCTTCCGTGTGTGCACATTCCAATAATATCTGCATTTATACTGTTTGAAAAATTAATGATTCCTTTTTCAATATTAGTATCATTATAAATATGTGTTTCGTAATTATTAAGATTAAATTCACTTGCGAAATCATTCATTGATTTTTCTACAACGTGAGTGGGTTTAAAACTGTTTGGAGTGCAAATAGTAACGAGGTGTATTTTTGTTTCAAATGATCTTGTGAATTTTAATAGTTTTTCGAAAGGTTTTTTTGTTTCGTCAGAAAAGTCAGATGCAAATACAATGTTTGAGGCACTGAAATTTGTAATGTCTTTTTTGATCACCAAAACTGGAATTTCAGAATTACGAACCACTTTTTCAGTATTAGACCCAATTAGCAATTCTTCAATTCCGGAAGAACCGTGAGATCCCATTATGATTAGATCTGCATCATAATCTTTGCTTACTTGTGAAATTCCGTGAATGGGTTTGTCCATTTTTACAATTTCAGTAACCGAAATATCATCTAAATAAGGTCTCGACGAAATTTCATCCAGCATTTCGTTCGCTTTTTTCATGAAAAGCATGGTTTCCGGAATACTTGCTCCGCCTAAAACCGCATCACTCATTTGGCTTGGTAATTCAAGCATGTGTAAAATGATAATTTCGGAGTTGTTTTTTTTAGCAATTTGTGCTGCCACTTTTAGGGCGTCTTCTGCGTGTTCGGAGAAGTCAGTAGGTACTAGAATTTTTTTCATAGTTTTTTGGGTTAAATAATGTGAAATTCTATTGTTTTAATGCTCTTATAAAGATAAGAAATATTTTTAGAGCAATCTATTTATTTTGATTTATAAAAAAAACACTATATTTGCACCGTTATTTATTAAAATCTAAATAATGAGGGGACTAAGTGTCCCCTCTTTTTATAAAATTATGACATTTAAAGAAAAAGTAAACGGATTAATTGCAGAGGCTCTTTTAGAAAAGCCATCTATCTTTTTGATTGATCTGAGTATTTCAGACTCTTTCAAGATTAGTGTTGGTTTAGACGGGGATAATGGAGTGGCGTTGCAGGATTGTATTGATGTGAGTCGTGCAGTCGAGAATAATCTGGATCGTGAAGAGCAGGATTTTTCGCTTGAAGTAGCATCGGTAGGAGTAGGATCACCCTTGAAATTTACAAGACAATACATAAAAAATATTGGTAGATCATTGATTGTTACTACAAATACTGAAAAAATTGAAGCAGAATTAGTGGAAGCTAACGATGTTTTTATAATTTTGTCTTGGAAAGCAAGAGAACCGAAAAAAGTAGGAAAAGGAAAAGAAACAGTTCAAAAAGAGCAACAAATACCTTATACAGAAATTAAAGAGGCAATTGTTACAGTAACATTTTAATTAAAGAATTCGCATGGAAAATTTAGCATTAATCGATTCATTCTCAGAGTTTAAAGATAATAAACTTATTGATCGTGTAACGCTTATGGCAATTTTAGAGGATGTGTTTAGAAATGCATTGAAGAAAAAATACGGTTCTGATGATAACTTTGACATCATTATAAATCCTGATAAAGGAGATATGGAGATTTGGAGAAGACGTGTAATCGTTGCTGATGAGGATCTTGATTTTGAGAACGAAGAAATTACCCTGACTGAAGCAAGATTAATCGAAGCGGATTTTGAAATTGGTGAAGAAGTTTCTGAAGAGGTTAAATTGATTGACTTAGGAAGAAGAGCTATTTTGGCTTTGCGTCAAAACTTAATATCTAAAATTCACGAACACGATAATACCAATCTTTACAAGCAATTTAAAGATATTATTGGTGATATTTATACTGCCGAAGTGCATCACGTTCGCCCAAGAGTTGTTATTTTAGTAGATGATGAAGGGAACGAAATTGTGCTTCCAAAAGAAAAACAAATTCCATCTGACTTTTTCCGTAAAGGAGATAATGTTCGTGGAATCATTGAAAGCGTTGAATTAAAAGGAAATAAACCTCAAATTATTATGTCTAGAACTTCTGAGAAGTTTTTAGAGAAATTGTTTGAACAAGAAATTCCGGAAGTATTTGACGGTTTAATTACAGTTAAAAATGTAGTGCGTATTCCAGGTGAAAAAGCAAAAGTAGCTGTGGATTCTTATGATGATAGAATTGATCCGGTTGGAGCTTGTGTTGGTATGAAAGGTTCTCGTATTCACGGAATTGTTCGTGAGTTAGGAAACGAAAATATCGACGTAATCAACTATACAAGTAATATTCAATTGTTTATTACGAGAGCATTAAGCCCTGCAAAAGTTTCTTCAATCAAAATTGATGAAGAAAACAAAAGAGCTGAAGTGTTTTTGAAATTAGAAGAAGTTTCTAAAGCAATTGGTAGAGGAGGTCATAATATAAAATTAGCGGGTCAGCTAACAGGTTACGAGCTTGATGTTATCAGAGAAGGTGATGTTGCCAGTGGCGAAGATGATGACGTTGAATTAACTGAGTTTTCAGATGAAATTGAAGGCTGGGTTATCGAAGAATTTGCAAAAATTGGTTTAGATACAGCTAGAAGTATCTTAAAACAAGAGGTAGAAGATTTAGTTAGAAGAACAGATTTAGAAGAGGAAACTATTCTTGATGTTATGAAAATACTAAAAGAGGAGTTTGATAGCTAGTTATCTGCTCCAACAACACAACGAAAAAGGTAATAATAAAAAGGTTATATGTCTGAAGAGAGAGTAATAAGAATAAACAAGGTTTTAAGGGAATTAAATATTTCGTTAGAAAGAGCTGTTGATTATCTAAAAGATAAGGGAATTGCTATTGATGCAAATCCAAATGCGAAAATTTCTGATAGCGAATTTAATATCCTACAAAGCCAATTTGCGGGCGATAAGGGGAATAAAGAAGCTTCTAAAGAAGTGGGTGAGGAGAAAAGAAAAGAGAAAGAAGCTTTGCGTGTAGAACGTGAAAAAGAAATTGAAGACAAACGCAGACAAGACGAGGAACGCCAAAAACAACAGGAAGTTATAAAAGCAAAAGCAGTTGTAACAGGACCAGTTCAAGTAGGTAAAATTGATTTGAATCCAACAAAAAAGCCTGCAGTTGTTTCTACTCCTGCTGAGGAACCAGTTAAAACTGAAGAGCCTAAAGCAGTTGTTGCTCCAACTCAACCAGAAAAACCTGCTCAAAAAGAAGTTGTACAGTCTGAGCCTGTGGTTCCTGCTGTAGTTTCTGAAGAGAAAAAGGTAGAAAAACCTATTATTACAGAAAAAGTAGAGAAAGTAGAGAAAAAAGAAGTAAAAGTAGAAAACGCACCTAAAGCTGCACAAGAGCCAGTTGTTTCAACTGATCCTGCAACTGCAGAAGAGACAATTACTACTCAATATCAAAAATTATCAGGAACTACTCTTACAGGTCAAACAATTGATTTATCTCAATTTAACAAACCTAAGAAAAAGAAAGAAGATCCAAAGATAACTCCTAATAAGCCAGGAGCTCCGGGAGCTGGAAATAACGCTAATAAAAATAAGCGTAAAAGAATTGCGCCTAAACCGGGAACTCCGGGTGCGCAAAAACCTGCTACAATTCATCCACCGGGAACTCCAAACCCTAATAAAATTACACCAAATACTGGTGGTGGAGGTTTTAATGCTAACAGAAGTGCAAGACCTGGATTCGTAAAAGGAAACCGTCCTGCAATTGTAGCTAAAGTTGAGCCTACTGAAGAGGAAGTAAAAAACCAAATTAGAGAAACTCTTGAAAAACTTCAGGGTAAAGGTGGAAAATCAAAGGCTGCTAAATACAGAAGAGATAAAAGAGATACGCACCGTCAGAAATCTGATGAGGAGCAAAGAGCAATTGATGAAGGAAGTAAAACAATTAAAGTTACGGAATTCGTTACAGTTGGTGAAATTGCAATCATGATGGATGTGCCGATTACCAAAGTAATTGGAACTTGTATGTCACTTGGTATCATGGTAACCATGAACCAGCGTTTAGATGCTGAAACATTAACTATTGTAGCTGATGAATTTGGTTACGAAGTTGAGTTTATTACAGTTGATATCGAAGATGCTATTGAAGTAATTGAAGATAAAGAAGAAGATTTAGTTGTTAGAGCGCCAATCGTTACTGTAATGGGTCACGTCGATCACGGTAAAACATCTTTACTGGATTATATCCGTAAAGAAAATGTTATCGCTGGTGAGTCCGGAGGTATTACACAACACATTGGAGCATACGGAGTAACTTTAGATAATGGTCAAAAAATTGCATTCTTAGATACACCGGGTCACGAGGCGTTTACCGCGATGCGTGCACGTGGAGCTCAAGTTACCGATATTGCTATTATTGTAGTGGCTGCGGATGATGATATCATGCCACAAACAAAAGAGGCAATTTCTCACGCACAAGCTGCAGGAGTACCAATTATATTTGCAATCAATAAAATTGATAAACCAAATGCTAATGTTGAGAAAATCAAAGAGCGTCTGGCTGGTATGAATTTACTTGTTGAAGACTGGGGTGGAAAAATTCAGTCACATGATATTTCTGCAAAAGTAGGAACAGGAGTAAAAGAGTTATTAGAAAAAGTATTATTAGAGGCTGAGATTTTAGATTTAAAATCAAACCCAAATAAAGCGGCTCAGGGAACTGTAGTTGAGGCTTTCTTAGATAAAGGAAAAGGTTATGTTTCTACAATTTTAGTTCAACACGGAACTTTAAAAGTTGGAGATTATATGTTGGCAGGTAAACATCATGGTAAAATTAAAGCTATGCATGACGAACGTGGACATATAGTTAAAGAGGCTGGGCCGTCAACTCCGGTATCTGTTTTAGGTCTTGATGGTGCTGCAACTGCAGGTGATAAGTTCAATGTATTTGAAGATGAAAAAGAAGCAAAACAAATTGCATCTAAACGTTCTCAATTAATGCGTGAACAATCTGTACGTACACAACGACATATTACACTTGATGAAATTGGTCGTCGTATTGCTCTTGGTCAGTTTAAAGAATTGAACGTGATCCTTAAAGGAGACGTTGATGGATCTGTTGAAGCATTATCAGATTCGTTCTCTAAACTTTCTACTGAAGAGGTGCAAATTAATATTATACATAAAGGGGTTGGTGCAATTACTGAAACTGACGTTATGTTGGCTTCTGCATCTGATGCGATCATTATTGGATTTAACGTTCGTCCTGCTGGAAATGCGAGACAACTTGCTGATAAAGAAGAAATCGATATCCGTTATTACTCTATTATCTACGCTGCTATCGATGACTTGAAAGATGCAATGGAAGGAATGTTAGCTCCGGAGATGAAAGAAGAGATTTTAGGAACAGCTGAAATTCGTGAAATTTTCAAAATTTCTAAAGTTGGTTCAATCGCTGGTTGTATGGTGATGGATGGTAAAATTATGAGAACTTCGAAAATTAGAGTTATCAGAGAAGGTGTAGTAGTGCATACAGGAGAACTTGTTGCATTAAAACGTTTCAAAGATGATGTAAGAGAAGTTGCTAAAGGTTACGATTGTGGTATTCAAATTAAAGGTTATAATGACATTGAAGAAAGAGATGTTATTGAATCATACCATGAAGTTGCAATTAAAAAGAAATTGAAGTAATAATATTCAATAAACATATTTTAAAAGTCCCAATGAAAATTGGGACTTTTTTTGTGTTGTGTTTTTTACAAGTCTTGTTAATTGTTCTGTAATTAAAAAAAAGCAGACTTTATATATATCAGATTTTAATATTATTTTTGATAAAATTATTTAATTATGAGACTATTAATATATTCAGTTGTTTTTTGTTTAAGTTTTTCTCTTCAGGCTTTTTCTCAGGAAGCTGTTGAAAAGAAATCACCGCCAGCCGGTAATGCTGTTATTGGGGATTATTATGGGAAAGATGTTTCTGTAGTTTCTCAGGATAAAGCAATTTCGGTTAAAGAGTTGGAAGGTATGCTGATGAAAGATAAAAAGGCAGATAATATTGTTGTAAAAGGACTGGTGACAGATGTTTGTGAAAAAAGAGGATGCTGGTTGACTCTTAAGACAGATGATGGGGCTTCTTTTTTTGTTAGAATGAAAGATTATGCTTTTTTTGTTCCTACTGCTTTAAAAGGAAAGAATGTTGTTTTAGAAGGCAATGCAGAGAAAGAAGTTACATCTATTGATGATCTGAAACATTACGCTAAAGATGCTAAAAAGCAGCAATCAGAGATTGATGCTATTACTTCCTCAAAAGAAGAAATAAAATTTTTAGCGAGTGGGATTAAAGTCTTGAAATAGTTTAGGTTTTCGGCTCGTTTAGTGATTGGGTAAATCGCGAATTGAATCAGTTTATGTTTGAAAGTTAATAGAGTTTATGTAGATTTTTCACCTTTATTTTTATGCTGATTTTGGTTGAAAATGAGTGAGGATTTGTTTTAATCAAATGCTTTTTTTAACTTTCAATACTTCAGATAATTGAAATAGGAATTCATTACCAAGTTGAAATCTTTTTATTAGAGATTTTCTTTAATGTTTCGGTGTTATTGTATCCAAGCAGTATTTTTACCTGTTATTTAGGGGCTAAATTCCCTGAGTTAAGTAAGCCTATAGGTTAATAAAAAAAAGCGAGATTTAATCTCGCTTTTTTTTATGTCAAATAGTTGTTTTTATTTGCTTGGTTTAATTAAGAAAACGCTTTTGTATTTCTTTTTTATGTCAGCCAGATTTCGTTCGGCTTCAATTCTTGTTTTAAAATTTCCAACCATTACTTTATAGTTTGGAGTATTGAAAATTATTGTTCCGTCGATATTATTGTATTCTCTTTTAAAATCAGATAATGTTTTTTTAGCTTCCTCGCTTTTACCACTGAAAATTTGAATTTTATAAGTGTCATTTGTGTTTATTGACGTGTTAATTTTTCGTTTATCATTCAGTAATTGATCAAATTTGGGATCTTGGTTTACTGTTAAATTTTGGTCTTGAGCATGAATATTATATGCTAAAGTGAACATTGTTAATGTTAAGAAAACTCTTTTTGAAGGGGTTAAAATTCTCATAATGTGATGGTTTTTATGCAAAAATAGTATTTAAAAATTGTATGGAAAATTTTGATATTATTTAGAATTGATATAAATTGATATTTAAGAGTATTTTAAGGTTTTGAGAATAGTTCATAAGTCGTATTTTTGTGCAAGTTTTAAAAGAAGGTATTAGTTTTTCGTTGATTTGATACAGAAAAAATCATACCAAAAATTAGTAGATAATTATTATACTATATGAAAAAGGTGGGTAACCATAATTCGATCTCAAGAAAATTACTACTTAGCTTATCGCTAACGTTAATTTTCTCCCTAACTTCATTTGCTCAAGATGCTGCTGCTACGGCGGCGCCTGAAGCTGCTGCTCCGGCTGCTGCTGCGGGTGGTGATCCAGTAAAAGGGAAGGAACTTTTTAATGCAAATTGCGCTGCATGTCACAAATTAGATGCTAAATCAACTGGCCCTGCCTTAAGAGGTGTTGCTGGTAAACATGAGATGGCTTGGATTTACAAGTGGGTGCATAACAGCTCTGAAATGATTAAATCAGGAGATGCTGCTGCAGTTAAACTTTTTGAAGAAAACAATAAGTCTGTAATGACTGCTTTTCCTCAATTATCGACAGGTGATATTGATAATATTATCGCTTATACTTCTCAGCCTAAAGCTGACCCTCCTGCGGGAAATACTGCTGCTTTGCCAACAGGACCTCAAGCAGAAGGAAGTGGAATTTCCAACAATATTATTTTAGGGGCTCTTGCTCTTGTAATGGCAATTTTAGTTGTGATGTTGTTCATGGTGAACAAAGTGTTGACTAAAGTAGCAGGTAATAACGGTATTGTAGTTGCTCCGAGAGAAGCAAGAACGCCAATTTGGAAAGCTTTTGCTAAAAATCAATTTTTGGTATTAGTTACTTCTATATTTTTGCTTTTGGCAAGTGGTTATTTTGTTTATGCTTACTTAATGCAGGTGGGTGTTGATCAAAATTACGAACCAATTCAGCCAATTCACTATTCTCATAAAATCCACGCTGGAGATAACGAAATCAATTGTAAATATTGTCACTCTGCTGCTCGTGTGAGTAAAAATGCTGGTATTCCATCTTTGAATGTTTGTATGAACTGTCATAAAAACATTTCTGAAGTTGCTGAAACTACTGCTACTCCTGAGTACAGCAAAGCATTTTACGATGCTCAAATCCAAAAATTGTATGATGCTGTTGGTTGGGATAAGGCTAAGCAGGCTTATACTGGAAAAACGCAGCCTGTAAAATGGGTTCGTATTCATAATCTTCCTGATTTTGTTTACTTCAACCACTCTCAACACGTTAATGTTGCAGGAGTTGAATGTCAAACATGTCACGGTCCAGTGCAGGAATTTGAGATCATGAAGCAATATTCTAAATTAACAATGGGATGGTGTATTGATTGCCATAGAAAAACTGATGTTAAGATGGAAGGTAATGCTTACTATGATAAAATTCATGCTGAACTTTCTAAAAAATACGGTGTAGAAAAATTGACTGCAGCGCAAATGGGAGGTTTAGAATGCGGTAAATGCCACTATTAATCGAATTATTAAGATTTTAATATTTATATACAATGTCATCAAACAAAAAATACTGGAAAAGTGTTGAAGAACTAGAGAATAGTTCTATTGTTGAGGCGCTTAGAAATAACGAATTTGTTGAAGAAATTCCTACTGAAGAATTCTTAGGAAATGCGGATGCTTTAGCTTCATCTGGAACTTCACGTCGTGACTTTTTAAAGTACGTAGGATTTAGTACTGCAGCGGTTACACTTGCTGCCTGCGAAGGTCCTGTTCACAAGTCTATACCTTATGTGTTACAACCGGAACAAATCATTCCTGGTGTTGCGGATTATTATGCAACTACTGTTTTTGATGGTTTTGATTTTGCTAACCTATTAGTAAAAACTCGTGAGGGTCGTCCAATTAAAATTGATAACAATACTATTTCTGGAGCTAAGTTTTCAGCCAATGCGAGAATTCATGCGTCTATATTATCATTATATGATAGTATGCGTTTGAAAGAGCCTAAATTGGACGGAAAAAATGGTAGCTGGTCTGCTGTTGATTTGAGAATTAAATCAAGTCTTGCTGAAGCAAAAGCAAAAGGTGGCCAAGTAGTATTGCTGACTAATACTTTAGCAAGTCCATCTACTGAAAAATTAATAGGGGAATTTATTGCTAAAAACCCTAATGCAAAACATGTTGTTTATGATGCAGTTTCTTCATCTGACGCATTAGATGCATTTGAAACAGTTTATGGTGAAAGAGCTCTTGCTGATTATGATTTTTCAAAAGCTTCTCTAATTGTTTCTGTTGGTGCTGATTTGTTAGGTGACTGGCAAGGTGGTGGATATGATGCAGGATATGCACAAGGTAGAATTCCATCAGGATCTACCGGAGCTAAAAAAATGTCTCGCCATTTTCAGTTCGAATCAAATATGACATTGTCCGGAGCTGCTGCTGATAAACGTATCCCAATGAGTGTTGCGGATCAAAAGCAAGCTTTAGTTCAAATTTATAATATAATTACAGGATCTTCTGTTGCTGTTTCTTTAGATGCTAAATTTAAGGCTGAAGTGGTTAAAGCTGCTCAGCAATTGAAATTAGCGGGTTCTAAAGGTGTTCTAGTTTCAGGAATTGAAGATAAAAATGCTCAATTATTAGTTTTAGCAATCAACCAGTTGTTGGCTAGTGAAGCTTTTAATACTGTAGGTACAAGACAAATTAGAAAAGGATCTAATGCAGTTGTATCTCAATTGATAAAAGACATGAACGCCGGAAGTGTTCATACTTTAATCATGAGTGGAATTAATCCGGTTTATACATTAGCTGATTCATCTTCTTTTGTATCTGGATTGAAAAAAGTAAAAACTTCGGTAGCATTTTCTTTAAAAGAAGATGAGACTGCATCTATAACTACAATTGCTGCTCCGGTTCCTCATTACTTAGAGGCTTGGGGAGATGTTGTAATTACAAAAGGAACTTATAGTTTAACTCAGCCAACTATTCGTCCTATATTTAACACAAAACAATTTCAAGACGTTTTATTGTCGTTGAATGGAACTCCTGGAAATTTCTACGATTATATCAAAGCTAATTCAGCTTCAGTAATAGTTGGTTCTTCTTGGAACAAAGTTTTACATGATGGTGTTTTTGTTATTGGTTCATCTGCGTTAGCTGCAGGATCTGTTGATTATAGTGCCGCTGCAAGTGCTGTTGCAAAATCAAGATCTGCAGGAGACTTCGAATTAGTATTATATACTAAAACAGGTATGGGTGACGGACAACAAGCAAACAATCCTTGGTTGCAAGAGTTCCCGGATCCAATCACAAGAGTTTCTTGGGATAACTATGTAACTGTTTCGAACGCTGATGCTAAGAAATTAAACTTATCAAATGAAATTGTTGCAAACGGAGGTTTAAACGGAAGTTACGCTACAATTACTACTGCTGATGGGTTAAAATTAGAAAACGTTCCGGTAATTGTTCAGCCAGGACAAGCTGTTGGTACAGTTGGTTTAGCATTAGGTTATGGTCGTAAGGCTGCTTTGAAAGAAGAAATGATGGTAGGTTTAAATGCTTACTCTCTATATAAAAATTTCAATAGTGTTCAATCTGTTTCTATTGCGAAAGCAAATGGAGTTCATGAGTTCGCTTGTGTTCAGGGACAGAAAACATTAATGGGAAGAGGAGATATTATTAAAGAAACTTCTCTTGAAATTTTCAACACTAAAGATGCAGAACATTGGAACGAACAACCAATGGTATCTTTAGATCACCAGGAAGTAGCAGCTACAACAGTTGATTTATGGGAATCATTTGATCGTTCTACAGGACATCACTTTAACCTTTCAATTGACTTGAACGCTTGTACAGGTTGTGGAGCATGTGTTATTGCTTGTCACGCTGAAAACAACGTACCTGTTGTGGGTAAAGCAGAAGTAAGAAGAAGTCGTGATATGCACTGGTTGCGTATTGACAGATACTATTCATCTGAAAGCACTTTTGAAGGTGATAACGAAAGAAAAGAGAATATCGCTGGTTTGTCAAGTTCATTATCTACATTTAATGAAATGGAAAAACCAGGGGATAATCCACAAGTTTCTTTCCAGCCGGTAATGTGTCAACACTGTAATCACGCACCATGTGAAACAGTTTGTCCTGTTGCTGCAACTTCTCACGGTCGTGAAGGTCAAAATCATATGGCATACAACAGATGTGTTGGTACTCGTTACTGTGCAAACAACTGTCCTTATAAAGTACGTCGTTTCAACTGGTTCTTGTATAACAAAAACAGTGAATTCGATTACCACATGAATGATGATTTAGGACGTATGGTATTAAATCCAGACGTAAACGTTCGTTCTCGTGGAGTTATGGAAAAATGTTCTATGTGTATTCAAATGACACAGGCGACTAAGCTAAAAGCTAAAAATGAAGGTCGTCCGGTTGCTGATGGTGAATTCCAGACAGCATGTTCAAATGCTTGTTCTTCCGGAGCAATGATATTTGGTGATGTTAATGATGCTGAAAGCAAAGTTGCTAAATTAGCTGCTGATGATAGATCATACCACTTATTGGAGCATGTTGGAACAAAACCTAATGTGGTTTACCATGTTAAAGTTAGAAATACTTAGAATAAATTATTAATTAAGAAACATATAAAGGATTATGTCGTCTCACTACGAAGCACCCATTAGAAAACCTTTAGTTATAGGTGATAAATCTTATCACGATGTAACTGTAGATGTAGCTGCACCTGTTGAAGGTCCGGCAAACAAACATTGGTGGATTGTATTTTCAATCGCATTAATAGCCTTCCTTTGGGGGTTAGGTTGTATAATTTACACCGTATCTACCGGTATTGGAACATGGGGATTAAATAAAACAGTTGGTTGGGCCTGGGATATCACGAACTTCGTTTGGTGGGTTGGTATTGGTCACGCCGGAACATTAATTTCTGCGGTATTATTACTTTTCCGTCAACGTTGGAGAATGGCTATTAACCGTTCTGCAGAAGCAATGACTATCTTCTCGGTAGTTCAGGCAGGTTTATTCCCAATTATTCACATGGGTCGTCCATGGTTAGCGTACTGGGTTTTACCTATTCCAAATCAATTTGGATCACTATGGGTAAACTTTAACTCACCGTTACTTTGGGATGTATTCGCAATTTCTACGTATCTTTCAGTATCATTAGTTTTCTGGTGGACTGGTTTGTTACCTGATTTTGCAATGCTACGTGACAGAGCAATAACACCTTTTAATAAACGAGTATATTCTATCCTGAGTTTTGGATGGAGTGGTAGAGCTAAAGACTGGCAGCGTTTTGAAGAAGTATCATTAGTATTAGCTGGTTTGGCTACACCTCTTGTACTTTCTGTACACACGATTGTATCGATGGACTTTGCTACTTCTGTAATTCCTGGATGGCATACAACAATTTTCCCTCCGTACTTCGTTGCTGGAGCGGTATTCTCAGGATTCGCAATGGTAAACACTTTGTTGATCGTTATGAGAAAAGTTTCTAACCTTGAAGCATATATTACACTACAGCATATCGAGTTAATGAATATTGTAATCATGATTACAGGTTCTATCGTAGGGGTAGCATATATCACTGAGTTATTCGTAGCTTGGTATTCAGGAGTAGAGTATGAGCAGTATGCGTTCTTGAACAGAGCTACCGGGCCTTACTGGTGGGCATATTGGTCAATGATGACTTGTAACGTTTTCTCTCCACAATTTATGTGGTTCAAGAAATTAAGAACAAGTATCATGTTTTCATTTATCATTTCGATTGTAGTAAACATAGGAATGTGGTTTGAAAGATTTGTAATTATTGTTACTTCTTTACATAGAGATTACCTTCCATCTTCTTGGACAATGTTTTCACCAACATTTGTTGATATTGGAATTTTCATCGGAACTATTGGTTTCTTCTTCGTATTGTTTTTATTATACTCAAGAACATTCCCTGTAATTGCTCAGGCAGAGGTAAAAACAATTTTGAAAGGAACAGGAGATAATTACATTAGACAAAGAGCAAATAAAGATTCACATCATGAGTAATAAAGTAATATACGCCATTTATAATGACGATGATATTTTGATGGATGCAGTAAAGAAAACCAGAGCTGCTCATCATCATATTGAAGAAGTTTTTACTCCATTCCCAGTTCACGGGTTGGATAAAGCTATGGGTTTAGCACCAACAAGATTAGCAATTTGTGCATTTTTATATGGATGTGTTGGTATCTCTTTTGCTACATTCATGATGAGTTATATAATGATTCACGATTGGCCACAAGATATTGGAGGTAAGCCAAGTTTTAGCTTCATTCAAAATATGCCGTCATTTGTACCAATTATGTTTGAGATGACAGTATTTTTTGCTGCCCACTTAATGGTTATTACTTTTTATATGAGAAGTAGATTATGGCCATTCAAACAAGCTGAGAATCCTGATGTAAGAACAACAGATGACCATTTCTTGATGGAAATTGCTGTAAATGATAATGAAGCAGAACTAGTTTCTTTCTTTGAAGGTACAGGAGCTGTTGAAGTTAAAGTAATTGAAAAGAATTAATTGTAGCTATGAAAAGGATATATAAAATAACACTTTTAGTTGGTATAACTATTTTAGTTTCATCTTGCCACAATAATTCGGCACCAAACTATCAGTATTTCCCTAATATGTATGAGTCTGTAGGTTATGAAACCTATTCAGAAGCAAAAATATTTAAAGGTGGAAAAGAAGGACAACTTCCTGCAGAAGGAAGTATTAACAGAGGTTTTGAACCTTATGAATATGAAAATTCAACTGCTGGTTATGAATTGGCTAAAGCTAATTTAAAATCGCCTTTGGATTCTATCGAAAGAAATTCCGGAAAAGGAAAAGAACTTTTCGAAATTTACTGTATCAGTTGTCATGGTGCATCAGGAAACGGTAAAGGAAAATTAGTTGAAAGAGAAAAATTTCTTGGGGTACCTAGCTATAAAGACAGAGAAATCACTGAGGGAAGTATCTTTCATGTTGAAACTTATGGTTTAAATGCAATGGGTTCGCATGCAAATCAATTAAGTGCCCACGAACGTTGGTTAGTTGCTGACTATGTTCTAAAACTAAAAAGCCAATTATAATTGTTGAACAAACTGATCGTAATAGATATGTATACATTTTCAAGTAAATTAAAAACTTTTTCTATCATCCTAATGGCCCTTGGTGTATTAGGAATTGGATATGGTTTTTTAACTGCTCCTAAAGATATTCAAGAAGTTGAAAAAATTCTTGCTGCAGATGAACATGGTTCTCATGGTGCTGCACATGAAGCAACAACGGAGACTTCACATCAGGAAGCCGGACATCACGAAGCTGCTGAAGCTTCACATGAATCGCACAAAGGTGGCGAGCATGAAAAAGTTAGTGCTGCTGATGAGCATAAAGAACATTTAAAACATGTATTGCACCAATTGCAAAATAAGCCTTGGTCAGCTTTATATGTTGCTTGTATTTTCTTTTTACTGCTTTCTATGGGGGTTTTAGCATTTTATGCTATTCAACAAGTTGCTCAGGCAGGTTGGTCTCCAGTTTTGTTTAGAGTTATGCAGGGAATCACGTCTTATTTGCCAGTGGGTTCTGTTATTTTCTTTATCATTTTAATTCTGTGCGGATTACACTTTAATCACATATTTGTATGGTTAGGTGAAGGAGTTACAGATCCTAATAGTGCAAACTATGATAAAATTATTGCTGGAAAAGCGGGATACTTAAACTTTCCTTTCTGGATTATCAGAGCAGCTATCTTTTTAATAGGATGGAATTTATACCGTCACTATTCAAGAAAAAACTGTTTAGCTCAAGATGACGCTAATGATGATCTTTACTACAAAAAGAACTTTAAGTTATCTGCCGGATTCTTAGTATTCTTTATCGTTTCTGAGTCTATCATGTCTTGGGATTGGATTATGTCTTTTGATCCACACTGGTTTAGTACTTTATTTGGTTGGTATGTTTTTGCTTCTTTCTTTGTAAGCGGAATCACTTCAATCGCATTAGTTACTATATATTTAAAATCTAAAGGATATTTAGAGTATGTAAATACAAGTCATATTCATGATTTAGCTAAATTTATGTTCGGTATCAGTATTTTCTGGACATACTTATGGTTCTCTCAATTTATGTTGATCTGGTATGCTAACATTCCTGAAGAGGTTACTTATTTTATAACAAGAATACAATTATATAATTTACCATTCTTTGGTGCTGTTGTTATGAACTTTGTATTCCCATTATTAATATTGGTTAATACTGATTTTAAACGTCTTAGCTGGGTTATTGTTATGGCTGGTACAGTTATTTTATTAGGTCACTATGTTGATTTCTTTAATATGATTATGCCGGGTACAGTTGGAGATAAATGGTTTATTGGAGTTTCTGAAATTGCATCTATACTTTTCTTCTTAGGTTTATTTATTTTTGTAGTGTTTACTGCATTGACTAAAGCTCCTTTGTTAGCAAAAAGAAATCCTTTCATTGAAGAAAGTAAACATTTTCATTATTAATATTTAAAGAAGTAAACAGATGACAAGTTTGTTGGTAATTATAGTTTTAGTTTTATTAGCAGTTGCATTATGGCAATTGACCAAGATATTTGATCTTACTCAAGTGGGATCTTCTTCGGACGATTCTCAGGTTGCATCAGATAATGATAATAATGTTCAAGGGTATGTTATGTTTGGCTTTTTAGCTTTCATCTACATATTTACGATTTACGGTTTACTAAAATGGGGTAATTTAGCACTTCATACTCCTGCTTCAGAGCACGGACTTTTGGTAGATAACTTAATGAATATTACTTGGGTTTTAATTTTTGTAGTTCAGTTTATTACACAAGGTTTATTATACTGGTTTTCTTTTAAAAATAGAGGACATAAAGATAAAAAAGCTTTATTCTTTGCTGATAGTAATAAATTAGAAGCACTTTGGAGTATTATTCCATCTGTAGTTTTGGCTTGTTTGATCCTTTATGGATTGTATGCATGGAACAACATTATGTTTGTTGATAAAGACGAAGATGTAATTGAAATCGAATTGTATGCACAACAGTTCAAATGGACTGCAAGATATGCCGGACAAGATAATGTTTTAGGAAAGGCTAACGTACGTTTAATCGAAGGTATTAATACTTTAGGTGTTGATATGTCAGATAAAAACTCAGCTGATGATATTGTAGTTTCTGAATTGCATATTCCAAAAGGTAAAAAAATACATTTCAAAATGCGTTCTCAAGACGTATTGCACTCAGCTTACATGCCTCACTTTAGAGCGCAAATGAACTGTGTTCCCGGAATGGTTACTGAATTTGCTTTTATTCCAACTTACACAACTTCTGAATACAGAGAGTTACCTTTTATGGTAGAGAAAGTTGCAAACATCAACAAGCTTAGAGCTGAAAAAAGTGTTGATTTAGTTGCTAAAGGTGGTACAGCTTTAGATCCTTATACATTTGATTATTTATTATTATGTAATAAAATTTGTGGAGCTTCTCACTACAACATGCAAATGAAAGTAGTGGTTGATACACCTGAAGATTATAAAAAATGGTTAAGCGAAAAAACTACTTTATCACAGGATATTAAAGCGGCAGCTGCTGCTAAAGAACCAGCTGAAGGAGCAAAAGCAACTACAGATAGTACAGCTAAAGATACTGTGAAAGCGGTAATTGATACTGTTAAAGCAGCTATAGCTAAAGTTGCTATGAAATAATATTTATTTAAGAAAATTTAAAGTACACATATATGTCAGCAGAAGCGCACGATCACGATCACGCACACGATCACGAGCACGAACATCATCATAAAGACACGTTCATTACTAAATATATCTTTAGTATTGATCACAAAATGATTGCTAAGCAATACTTAATTACCGGTATTATAATGGGTATTATTGGTATTGCAATGTCCTTGCTTTTTAGAATGCAATTAGCATGGCCAGAGGAGTCTTTTAAAATCTTTAATGTTTTATTAGGAGATAAATTTGCACCTGATGGTGTAATGGCAAATGATATTTATTTAGCTTTAGTAACAATTCACGGTACCATAATGGTATTCTTTGTACTGACAGCTGGTTTAAGTGGTACTTTTAGTAACTTACTTATTCCGCTTCAAATTGGAGCAAGAGATATGGCTTCCGGATTTATGAACATGATTTCATACTGGTTGTTCTTTTTATCTGCTGTAATAATGTTATCTTCTTTATTTGTTGAAGCTGGACCGGCTTCTGCAGGTTGGACAATATATCCTCCATTAAGTGCTTTACCACAAGCAATTCCAGGTTCTGGAACAGGTATGACTTTATGGTTAGTTTCAATGGCGATCTTTATTGCATCTTCTTTAATGGGATCTTTAAATTACATCGTTACTGTTATCAATTTAAGAACTAAAGGAATGTCTATGACCAGACTTCCACTTACAATATGGACATTTTTCGTAACAGCTATTATTGGTGTTATTTCATTCCCTGTATTGTTATCTGCTGCATTATTATTGATATTTGACAGAAGTTTTGGTACTTCATTCTTCTTATCTGATATTTATATTGCGGGAGAAGTTTTACATTACCAAGGTGGATCCCCAGTATTGTTCGAACACTTATTCTGGTTCTTAGGACACCCTGAGGTTTATATCGTAATTTTACCAGCGATGGGACTTGTTTCTGAAATTATGGCTACGAACTCTCGTAAACCAATCTTCGGATACAGAGCGATGATTATGTCAGTTCTTGCAATTGCATTTTTATCTACAATTGTTTGGGGTCACCATATGTTTATTTCAGGTATGAATCCTTTCTTAGGATCTGTATTTACCTTTACAACATTATTGATTGCAATTCCATCTGCTGTAAAAGCATTTAACTGGATTACAACTTTATGGAAAGGTAACTTGCAATTTAACCCTGCAATGTTATTCTCTATTGGAATGGTTTCTACTTTCATCACTGGAGGTTTAACTGGAATTATTTTAGGAGATAGTACTTTAGATATTAACGTTCACGATACTTACTTCGTTATTGCTCACTTTCACTTAGTAATGGGTATCTCGGCACTTTATGGAATGTTTGCTGGTATTTACCACTGGTTCCCTAAAATGTACGGAAGAATGTTAAACAAAAACTTAGGTTATATTCACTTTTGGGTAACAGCAGTTTGTGCTTATGGAGTTTTCTTCCCAATGCACTTTATCGGATTAGCTGGTTTACCAAGACGTTATTACACAAATACAAACTTCCCATTATTTGATGATTTACAAAATGTGAATGTTTTAATTACAACATTTGCTCTTGTAGGAGGTGCGTTCCAATTGGTATTCTTATACAACTTCTTCAGTAGTATTTTCTACGGTAAGAAAGCAGTTCAGAATCCATGGAAATCTACAACATTAGAATGGACTACTCCGGTAGAACATATTCACGGTAACTGGCCAGGTGAAATTCCTCATGTATACCGTTGGCCATATGACTACAGTAACCCAAATCACGATGTAGATTTTGTACCGCAAAATGTACCAATGAAAGAGGGTGAAGAAGTTTTACACCACTAAAAATAAATCAAAAAGACCATCTGAGAAGATGGTCTTTTTTTTGTTTCAGTTAAATATAAATTCCAATATTTTAAATTCCAAATTCCAATACGAGGTTAAACTTAATTATAATTTTGTAATTTAAAATATTGGAATTTCCTTTTTTTATTTGGAATTTATCTATTTTACAAACTGATTACTTTGTCTATCTTTGTAAAATGAATGAGAACCTAGATCCCACTACAAATGGGTACAACCCTGAAGAATTTGATCTTGAAAAAAAATTACGTCCGCTGTCATTTGATGACTTCGCCGGACAAGATCAAGTTTTAGAAAATTTAAAAATTTTTGTTGCTGCCGCCAATCAGCGTGGTGAAGCTCTTGATCATACACTTTTTCATGGTCCTCCCGGATTAGGAAAAACCACTTTGGCTAATATTTTGGCGAATGAACTTGAAGTTGGAATTAAAATTACTTCAGGTCCGGTTTTAGATAAACCAGGAGATTTAGCTGGTTTATTAACGAATCTTGACGAAAGAGATGTTTTGTTTATCGATGAAATTCATCGTTTGAGTCCAATTGTTGAAGAGTATTTATATTCGGCAATGGAAGATTTTAAAATTGATATTATGATTGAGTCTGGTCCAAACGCCAGAACAGTCCAAATCAATTTAAATCCATTTACTTTAATAGGGGCAACAACTCGTTCAGGATTATTGACTGCGCCAATGCGCGCGCGTTTCGGAATTTCATCCCGATTACAATATTATACTACTGAACTTTTGACCAGTATTGTGGAAAGAAGTTCTTCTATTCTTAAAATGCCAATTTCATTAAATGCTGCTATCGAGATTGCCGGTAGAAGTCGTGGGACACCTCGTATTGCCAATGCATTATTACGCAGAGTACGTGATTTTGCACAAATAAAAGGTAATGGAACTATTGATCTTGAAATTGCACGTTATGCTTTAAAAGCGCTTAATGTTGATGCACATGGACTTGATGAAATGGACAATAAAATCTTGTTGACCATAATCAATAAATTCAAAGGCGGACCTGTTGGACTTTCAACTTTAGCGACCGCTGTTTCTGAAAGTAGTGAAACTATTGAGGAAGTTTATGAACCATTCTTAATTCAGGAAGGGTTTATTATGCGCACACCACGTGGAAGAGAAGTTACAGATAAAGCGTATAAACATTTAGGTAAAATAAATACCAATATTCAAGGCGGATTATTTTAATTTTATTATAAGTAAATGTCCGAAAGTAGAAAATATAATTACCCAGACAGGCTTTCAATAGTAAGATTTCTTCTTGATGCTGAAGGAGTGCGTAGAAATCCGATTCCATTTCATAAAAGATATTTTGATCAATTTGGAGATTCTTTTTCTCTTAAAATTGGTGCTTCGAAGCATATAATTCTATCAAGGGATAATGAAGTTGCCCAATATATTTTGCAAAAGAATCAAAAGAATTATCATAAATCTAAATTTCAGTCTGTATATCTTTCAAAATATTTAGGTAAAGGTCTTTTAACAGTTGATGGCGATTTTTGGCTCAAACAAAGAAGACTTATTCAGCCTGCTTTTCATAAGCAAAAGATGAATCAATTGGTTGAGAACATGAATGGAACTATTACTTCTGAATTAGGCAGTTTAGTGGAAGAAAAACCAATTGATCTTTTTCCTGTAATGAGTCAGTTAGCATTTAATGTTGTGGCTAAATCATTATTTCAGCTTTCAATTTCGGACGAAAAATTAAATCGTATAAAATATATTATTGAAGAGGTTCAGAATTTCTTAATTAAAGAAATCAGACTTCCTCATAAGGCTTGGTGGTTTTCTTTAAGCGGGCAAGTTAAAAAACATCTTGAATTAGCTGAGGAGAATAATCAGATCATTCAGGAGATAATTGAAGACAGAATGACTTCGAATGAAGAAATTAATGATCTTCTGAATATGCTTTTGGAAACTCGTTATGAAGATACTGGAGAAGGCATGTCAGTACGTCAATTAGTTGATGAAATTAAAGTGCTTTTTATTGCGGGACATGAAACTACAGCGAATGCCTTAACTTTTACATTACATCTTTTAGGAAGAAATCCTGAGGTGCAGCAGAAAGTTTTTGATGAGATTGTAGAAATTCAATCTCAAACAAATGATATAGTAGAGCAACTTCAGAAGATGACTTATACGAATGCAGTCTTAAACGAATCTATGCGTTTGTATCCTCCAGCCTGGATTACTGACAGGCAAAACGTGACAGATGATACCCTTGCTGGTTTTTATATAAAAAAAGAAACCTTAATTGGTGTTTCTTTTTATGAGCTGCATCGCAATCCTAAATATTGGGATAACCCGGAGGAATTCAATCCGGAACGTTTTCTTGGTGAGCAGAAAAAGCAATCGATGCAATATTTTTATCCGTTTGGTGCGGGCCCCAGAATGTGCATTGGATCCGGATTTGCTATTTATGAAATGTGTCTGACGATTTCTCAAATAGTAAAAAAATATGTGATTAAATCTACTAATGAAACTGTGCAGTTTAATCCTTTAATTACACTAAAACCAGTTGGAGTAGAAGTATTATTCTCTAAAAGATGACAATTAATTCTAAAGAGACATATTCGAATTTTATAAAATCAGAAGCAAAACGACTTGGTTTTCTTTCTTGTGGAATTTCTAAAGCGGGATTTCTGGAAGAAGAAGCGCCACGACTTGAAAAATGGCTGAATAATAATCATCATGGTCAAATGACCTATATGGAGAATCATTTTGACAAACGATTAAATCCTACTTTATTAGTTGATGATGCAAAGAGTGTTGTTTCTTTATTACTCAATTATTATCCGGAGGAAACTCAAACTCAGGAAAGTTTTAAAATTTCGAAATATGCTTATGGTCAGGATTATCATTTTGTAATTAAAGAAAAACTAAAAGAATTTTTACATTCCATCCAAGAAAATATCGGTGATGTTTCAGGGCGTGCTTTTGTAGATTCTGCCCCTGTTTTAGATCGTGCCTGGGCTGCTAAAAGTGGATTGGGATGGATTGGGAAAAGTGGTAATCTACTGACTCAAAAGGTAGGTTCGTTTTATTTTATTGCTGAGCTTATCCTTGATTTAGAATTAGAATATGATCACGCTACTACAGATCATTGCGGTTCTTGCACAGCCTGTATTGATGCTTGTCCTACACAAGCAATTGTTGCTCCGCATGTAGTTGACGGGAGCAAATGCATCTCTTATTACACCATTGAGCTCAAAGAAAATATTCCTTATGAAATGAAAGGAAAATTTGATGAATGGATGTTTGGTTGTGATACCTGCCAGGATGTTTGTCCATGGAATCGGTTCTCGAAACCTCATTCAGAACCTTTATTTAATCCAAATCCCGAATTGCTTTCTTTTTCAAAAAAAGATTGGATTGAAATTACAGAAGAAACTTTTCGTGCTGTTTTTAAAAACTCCCCAATTAAAAGAACCAAATTTGATGGTTTAAGACGAAATGTTAAATTCTTAGAATAAAAACTTACACTTGTTTTTATTCTTTAGGAAGTATACTTATTTTTTCTTGATTTTATTCGATTTGTAGGATTTTACCTTTTTGTTTTAAAATTTTGATAAAAAATGACAATTCTCCAAAAAATTAAGAATTTTCTGTTGTTTCGTTATCAAATAGTTAACTTTTTTGTTCTCTTAAGTTAATTTTATTCTCTTAAATATGTAATTCAACGTTTATCCATGTAGTTTGACGAATAAAGTAGCTAGTACAGAGGTGTTTGTATATTTTCGCGACTCTAAAAACTATTAATTTAACTAAAAAGACAATTGATGTCTTGAAGCTAAAATATTTATGGTCCAATCGCTGCTTTATTTTAATAAAGATCTTAAAAAGTTTTTTCTAAGACTTTTAAAATCCATTTCTCTTATTTTATCGTATCTCCACTACATGTTGAATGCTACATCAGGCTATTCAGCCTCTGATATTTCTATCTTTAAAATCACCGTTATCTATGTCTAACTTTACTTTTAGTCGATCTAAATTGTTTAGATTCAATTTTCTAGTTTTATTTTTATTATTGGTTAGCTATAATGCATCAGCGCAGTTTTACACAAAACATTACATCGCGCCTGCACCGTGGCAATATTTTAGTAAAGCAAACGAAATTGTTATTGCGACAAATTCGGCTACCACAGTAAATATCGCTTTAAAAAAGAGTGATGGTACTCTAGAAACAAACTTAACGGCAATAAAAGGGGCACCAGCGATTTACAGATTTAAGCTGCTTTCTAAAAATCTGCCTATGAATCCATTAAATACAGTTATTAATGCTGCCGGATTAATCGTAGAAAGTACTGCACCTACTTCTATAAATATGCGAAATATTGCTTCTGATGACTATGTAAATGGAGAAAATGTAGATGCTAATATGAAAGGAAATGCTGCATTAACAAGTTTTGGCGATGCAGGAATTGGAGTTAGATTTAGAGTAGGATATTACAGAGACGGTTCGTTAGGGAATTTTGCCAGTTTGGGTGATCAGCGTCCTATTTATAGTATCATGGCAATAACAAACGGTACATCTGTAACCATAGACGGCGTTGTTAAAGCAACTTTAGATGCAGGCCAAAGTTATTTGTTTAAAGCCCCAATAGGAACTTTGGTACAATCCTCTAATTCAACTGTAATGAATACTTCTGCTGCAATTGATACACCGGGAGGATGTGGAGATGGAGCATTTAACCAGATTCCGCCCGAATCAGTTTTAGGTTCAGAATATTTTATTGAAAGAGGAAAAGGAAATGATACAGCGGAGCAAACTACGGTTGTTGCGACAAAAGATAATACTACAGTTACAGTTGACAGCTATTCGGTTACAGGAGCATTAGTAGGAACAAAGACAACTGTATTAGCAACGGCAGGTAAATTTTTTACTTTCCTTAATGGAGTTACAACCACTAACTTTTCGGCTTCAAGAGTTTCAGCAGATAAAAATGTAGCGGTATATTCCGGAACCGCACAATCTTGTGAAGTCGATATTTCGACCATTGCACCAGTATCAGAATGTGGAGGGTCAAATTTTATTGAAACTGCAAAATTTAGGAATTACGGAACTGGATCGTTACCTTATTTTGGCTATGTTCTTTTGAAAGATGCAACTGCAGTTGTAAATGTAAATGGAACAAATATTGAAACAGTAACAGGTATTAATGCACGTCATCAATTAGGATCCACAGGTTGGTATATAATTAATTTTGAAGATACACAAATAGGAAGTCCAAATATTCTTTCGATATCAAGTGCGGCAAAATTAACAGTTTCGATTGTACAGCAAGGAGGAGGGTTTTCTATGGCAGGATTTTTCTCTAATTTTGCAGCTCAGCCAGAAGATCCCACTATGGCCTATGTTTCAGGTGGAGGCTGTACGAACAATACAGCGACTCTTACAACCCCTTCCGGTTTTGCACCATATCAATGGTATTTTAATGGTACACCAATAACAAATGCAAACTCAAATTCATATATCGCTACAAAAACAGGATCTTATTCAGTTGCGTCAACTTTGGCTTGTGGCGTTCAAACCCAATCCAAACCAGTTAGCGTAACATTATGTACTGATTTAGGTATTACAAAAACAGTTGACAATGCTACTCCTTGTGTAGGTTCGAATGTTGAATTTACGGTGAAACTAAGTAATTTGGGCGTTAATAATTCTACCGGAGTTTCTGTGAATGATTTACTTCCTACAGGATATACATTTGTAAGTTCAACACAAACGGTTGGAAGTTATAATTCAGCAACAGGAGTTTGGAGTATTGGTGATGTAAGTGGAGGAATTACAGAAACATTAAAAGTTATTGCTAAAGTAAATGCTACAGGAGTTTACACTAATACAGCATCATTACCCGCTACAACAACCGATAGCGATATGACTAATAATTCAGCAAGTGTTTCAACTACGCCAAATCCATTGCCAATATTAGTTATAACTAATCCTGCCGCAGTTTGTTCTCCATTAAAAGTTGATATTACTGCTCCGGCAATTACAGCAGGAAGTTCATCAGGTTTAACTTTTACTTATTGGACAAACGCAACGGCGACAACATCATATGCAACCCCAACAGCAGCTACGACAGGTACATATTATATAAAGGCAACTAATGCCTCAGGATGTTCAGATATAAAACCAGTTGTTGTAACGGTAAATGCAACTCCGGCAGCGCCAACGGCTTCAGCACAAAATTTCTGTTCAGCAGATGCTAAAAAGGTCAATGATTTAGTTGCAACAGGCAGTACGTTAAAATGGTACAATACTAACACAGGCGGAACAGCCTATTTAGGCACAGAATTATTGTCAACAGGGACTTATTATGTAAGTCAAACTTCTGCAAGTAGTTGTGAGAGTAGCAGAAAATCAGTATTAGTAACAGTAAATCCAACTCCTGCAGAACCAACAATAGTTTCAACAGCACCAACATGTTTAGCGGCCGGAAGTTCGAAAGTATCAAATTACAATTCAAACTTATCTTATATTTTTACTCCAACGGGTCCAAGTGTCGCCTCAACTGGAGTTATTTCTGGAATGTTGGATGGAACAGATTATATTGTCGCGGCTAAAAGCACAAGTAATTGTAGTTCTGCATCTACATCAGCATTTAAAAATAATGCAATGTTGATAACGCCAAATATTCCATCAATTATATCAACTTCTCCAACATGTTCATCTGATGGAATTTCTACAGTATCAAATTACGATTCAGGTTTAACGTACACTTTTAATCCATCAGGACCAAGTATAGCTTCAACCGGAGTTATCTCAGGAATGATTATTGGGACAGATTATACTTTAACGGCAGGAAATACAACTTGTACTTCAAACGCAACATCTGCTTTTAGAAATAATGCAATGTTGGTAACACCATCAGTTCCAAATTTAGTTTCAACTTCTCCAACATGTTCATCTGATGGAATTTCCACAGTATCCAATTACGATTCAGGTTTAATATATACTTTCAATCCAACAGGTCCAAATATAGCTTCAACCGGAGTTATCTCAGGAATGATTATCGGAACAGAGTATACTTTAACGGCAGGAAATGCAACTTGTACTTCAGTCGCTACATCTGCCTTTAGAAACAATGTGATGTTGGTAACACCAAATATTCCAACAATTATATCAACTGCTCCAACATGTTCATCTAATGGAATTTCTACAATATCAAATTACGATTCTACTTTAACATATACTTTTAATCCAACAGGACCAAGTATAGCTTCAACCAGAGTTATCTCAGGAATGATTATCGGAACAGATTATACGCTTACGGCAGGAAATACAACTTGTACTTCAGTCGCTACATCTGCTTTTAAAAATAATGCAATGTTGGTGACTCCAAATGTTCCAACAATTATATCAACTTCTCCGACATGTTCATCTGACGGAATTTCCACAGTATCAAATTACAATTCTACTTTAACGTATACTTTTAATCCAACAGGACCAAGTATAGCTTCAACCGGAGTTATCTCAGGAATGATTATTGGGACAGATTATACGCTTACGGCAGGAAATTCTACTTGTACTTCATTACCAACTTTGACTTTTAGAAATAATGCAATGTTGGTAACGCCAAGTGTTCCAACAATCACATCAACTGCTCCAACATGTTCCTCTGACGGAATTTCTACAGTATCAAATTACGATTCTACTTTAACATATACTTTCAATCCAACAGGACCAGGTATAGCTGCAACAGGAATTATCTCAGGAATGACAATCGGGACAGAGTATACGCTTACGGCAGGAAATTCTACTTGTACTTCATTACCAACTTTGACTTTTAGAAATAATGCAATGTTGGTAACGCCAAGTGTTCCAACAATCGCATCAACTTCTCCGACATGTTTATCTGATGGAATTTCCACAGTATCAAATTACGATTCAGGTTTAACGTACACTTTTAATCCATCAGGACCAAGTATAGCTTCAACCGGAGTTATCTCAGGAATGATTATTGGGACAGATTATACTTTAACGGCAGGAAATACAACTTGTACTTCAAACGCAACATCTGCTTTTAGAAATAATGCAATGTTGGTAACACCATCAGTTCCAAATTTAGTTTCAACTTCTCCAACATGTTCATCTGATGGAATTTCCACAGTATCCAATTACGATTCAGGTTTAATATATACTTTCAATCCAACAGGACCAAATATAGCTTCAACCGGAGTTATCTCAGGAATGACAATCGGAACAGAGTATACTTTAACGGCAGGAAATACGACTTGTACTTCAGTCGCTACATCTGCTTTTAGAAATAATGCAATGCTGGTAAAGCCAAATATTCCAACAATTATATCAACTACTCCGACATGTTCATCTGATGGAATTTCCACAGTTTCAAATTACGATTCAGGTTTAACGTACACTTTTAATCCAACAGGACCAAGTATAGCTGCAACCGGAATTATCTCAGGAATGATTATCGGAACAGATTATACGCTTACGGCAGGAAATACGACTTGTACTTCAAACGCAACATCTGCTTTTAGAAACAATGCAATGTTGGTAACGCCAAGTGTTCCAACAATCGCATCAACTTCTCCGACATGTTCATCTGATGGAATTTCTACAGTATCAAATTACGATTCTGCTTTATCATATACTTTTAATCCAACAGGACCAATTATAGCTGCAACAGGAATTATCTCAGGAATGACAATCGGGACAGATTATACGCTTACGGCAGGAAATACAACTTGTACTTCAAACGCAACATCTGCTTTTAGAAACAATGTGATGTTGGTAACACCATCAGTTCCAAATTTAGTTTCAACTTCTCCGACATGTTTATCTGATGGAATTTCCACAGTATCAAATTACGATTCAGGTTTAACGTATACTTTTAATCCATCAGGACCAAGTATAGCTGCAACCGGAATTATCTCAGGAATGATTATTGGAACAGATTATACGCTTACGGCAGGAAATGCAACTTGTACTTCAATCGCTACATCTGCTTTTAGAAACAATGTGATGTTGGTTACGCCAGCAGTTCCTTTATTTAGCGCGGTAAATCAGCCGATATGTGGTACAACAACAGGAAGTTTTACAATAACAAATTTTAATGCTGCATATAATTATGTGATAACGCCTTCGACAGACGTTACTCAAACCGGAAATATAATTACTGCTCCGGCAGGAACTTACAGTATTGTAGCACAGGCTAATGGTTGTGAGTCTCCAAATTCAAGTGTTGTCATTAATTCTAAAATATGTGCCATTGCAGATTCTAATTTTGGAATACAAACAGCATCAACAACAATCACATTAGTGGGAAATGTAACCACAAATGATACTTTAAACGGCTTTCCGGTTACATCTGCTAATACCAATGTAACGCCAATTACAAGTGGTTCACTGAGTATTGATGCAAATGGCGAATTGACTTTGGCTCCAAATACTGCATCAGGAACTTATACTATTGATTATACAATATGTGAAGATGGGGCAAATCCGGCGAATTGTGCAACAACAACAGCAACAGTTGTAATAGGGAATACTTTAATTGCCAATGTTGATAATACTTTTAGAACACAGATATCATCATCATCAATAATTACAGTTGGAAATGTTGCCACAAACGATACTTTAAACGGGTTTCCAGTTACTTCGACAAATACTAATGTAACGCCAATTAAAACTGGTCCGCTTAATATTGATGCAAATGGAGAATTAACTCTGGATCCTAATACACCAGCAGGAACTTACACAATTACTTACCAAATTTGTGAAATAGGGGCAAACCCGGCAAATTGTTCTTCTAATACAGCTACGGTTGTGGTGGAAAAAGGAGTAATTATTGCATTAACCGAAAATACGCAGCCAATAAATGGCAGTATTGGAGGAACCACATTTTCACTAACTAATAATGATACATTAAACGGAATTCCAGTACTGATTACAAATAGTCCCGGCGGTGTAATATTAACAGCGATAAATGTTCCAACAGGGTTAATCTTAAATGCTGACGGAACTGTCACAGTAAAAGCAGGAACTCCAATAGGAAACTATGAAATTGAATATAGTATTTGTGAATATATAAACCCAACAACTAATTGTACTTCTGTAAAAAGTTATGTTCCCGTAACGGGGGCGGTTTTACAGGCAAATAATGATAATGCAGGAACTGTTGATAATAATAAGGGGCAAAATTCAACAACAAATATTTTTAATAACGATACTTTAAACGGGCTAATGGTTAACCCGGCAGATTTGATTTTAAGAACGGTTATTCCTAATCCCAATTTAATTTTAAATTCAAACGGAACAATCACAGTAAAACCAGGAACGCCATCTGGAAATTATGAATTAACATATCAAATTTGTGAAGTTTTAAATACATCTAATTGTAGTGAAGCGGTGGTGAAAATTTCGGTAGTTAATGTTATAGGCGTTACTCCGCCAATAGTACCAATTGTGCCGCTAACACAAATTGTTGTAGTTAATGAAACTGCCAGTGTTGACGGAATAAATGGTTCACTTGAATTTATAAATATTTTAGACAATGATTTATTAAACGGTTTACCAATTAATCCTGCTGATGTTGTAATTACAAATACTCCAAATCCTTATTTTGAATTCAATTTAGACGGAACTGTAAATGTAAAACCCAATACACCCGGAGGAAATTATACATTGCCATACCAAGTTTGCCAAAAAACAAATTCATCTAATTGTGGCAACGGAATTTTAACGGTTTTTGTAGAAGTTCCTGCTATTGCGATAATTAAAACAGCAGTATTTAACGACGAAAATAATAGCGGATTCGCAAATGCAGGTGAAACTATTACTTATAAATTTAAAGTAACAAACACAGGAAATGTTCCCTTGACAGGAATTATGATTTCAGATCCTTTACCGGGAATTGTGCTTTCCGGACAAGTAATTGATTTAGAAGTAAACCAATCTGATGATAACAATTTCGTTGCTACTTACAAAATTACACAAACCGACATCAATAATGGTAGCGTAAGCAATCAGGCAACTGTAAAAGGAACGAGCAAAAAAGGAATTACTGTCGAAGACAAATCAGATGGAGAGGATAATACGGGAGATAAACCAACAGTAATGCCTTTGAATGGTTGTGTAATAAAAGTTTTTAATGCATTTTCTCCAAACGGAGACGAAAAAAACAAGAGATTCTATATTCAGGGGTTAGAATGTTATCCTGAAAATACGGTAGAAATCTACAACCGTTGGGGTGTTCTGGTTTACGACACAGACAATTATAACAATGAAGATCGCTCTTTTGTAGGTCTCTCAGCTGGAAGAACCACTATAAAACAAGCTGACGGATTACCTGTAGGAACCTATTTCTATATCTTGAAATACAAAGACACAGCTTCAAATCCGCATGAATTATCAGGTTATTTATATATCAACAAATAAAAAATACAAATGGTTTAGTGATTGCTAAGCCGCTTTTTAAAGCCTTTAAAATGAAAAAGATAATAGTAGTATTCCTGTTTTTTTCTGCTGTGTGTTCAGCGCAGCAAGACTCTCAGTTTACACAATATATGTACAATACAATTACGATAAATCCTGCATATGCAGGTTCTCGTGGTGCATTAAGTGTTTTTGGATTGTATCGTACACAATGGGTAGGACTTGATGGCGCGCCCGAAACAAGCACATTCTCTGTAAATACACCTCTAAGTAATAGTAATTTGGGATTAGGAGTTTCATTAGTCAACGATAAAATTGGTCCAACAAATGAGAATACTTTATCAGCTGATTTATCCTATACAATTCCAACGTCTGATACTTTTAAACTTTCTTTCGGAATAAAAGCAACGGCAAATCTTTTTAATCTGGATGTAAATAAATTAAGTTATGAAGATCAGGGAGATCCGCAATTTCAGGATTTAAACAATAAAATTACCCCTAATATTGGAGCAGGAGTTTATTGGCATTCAGATAAAGCATATTTAGGATTATCGGTTCCTAATTTCATCGAGACTAATAGATACAATGATAATGATACGGCTATTTTTAAAGATAAGATAAACTATTATTTGATGGCAGGTTATGTTTTTGATGTTAGTTATTACGTCAAATTCAAACCGGCAATATTAACAAAAATGGTCGAAGGTGCTCCTTTACAAGTGGATGTTTCGGGTAATTTTATATTCAATGATAAATTTGTTTTGGGACTTGCCTACCGTTGGAGCGCATCTGTAAGTGCAATGGCAGGTTTTCAGATTACCGATGGTTTATATATAGGATATGGTTATGATCATGAAACAACCAATTTAAGAAGATACAATTCCGGATCGCATGAAATTTTCCTGCGTTTTGAGTTTTTCAATAATTATAACAGAATTACATCACCAAGATTCTTCTAAAAAGCCAGTCTATGAAAACCAAAAACCTGAATTATACCATTTTATTTATATTGTTTTTTCTAAACATATTTGCACAAAAAACAGCCATAAACAATGCCAATGAAAAATACGAGAAGTACGAGTATGTTGATGCAATAAAAGTGTATGAAAGTGTTGCGAATAAAGGATATAAAGATGAAAAAATGTTTCAGCGACTTGGTAACTCCTATTATTTTAATGGTGAATTAATTAAGGCTTTAAAATGGTACGACGAATTGTTTTTGATGAACGAACAACAAGAGCCTGAATATTATTACAGATATTCACAATGTCTTAAATCGGTGGGAAATTATTCTAAAGCAGATATTATTTTAGAAAAATTCAGTAAAAAAATTACTAACGATCAAAGAGGTATTTTGTTTGAAACCAATAAGGATTATTTAGAAGAAATAAAATCTAATTCCGGACGATTTGAAATTGCCGATGCCGGAATAAATTCTAAATATTCAGATTACGGAAGTGCTGTTTTCAATGATAAATTGGTATTTACTTCTGCAAGAGATACTGGCGGAATAGCTAAGAAAAACTTTAAATGGACCAATAAATCCTTTACCAATTTATATACTGCTGAACTAAAAGCAGACGGAAGTATTGGGAATCCCGAACGTTTTCAGAAAAAAGTAAATACAAAATTCAATGAGTCAACTCCCGTTTTCACAAAAGATGGAAAAACGATGTATTTTACCCGAAATAATTTTCTGGACGGAAAAAGGGGAAGAGACCTAAAAAAGATCACATTGTTAAAACTATACAAAGCCAGGTTTATTGATGGCGAATGGAAAAACATTCAGGAACTTCCTTTTAATAGCAATCAATATAGTGTGGCGCATCCCGCTTTAAGTGTCGATGAAAAAATGTTATATTTTGCATCAGATATGCCCGGAACTTTAGGACAATCAGATTTGTTTAAAGTGAGTATTAATGATAACGGAACCTTCGGGAAACCGGAAAATTTAGGCGCAACAATTAATACCGAAGGAAGAGAAACATTCCCCTTTATATCAAATGATAATGAACTCTATTTTGCCACTGACGGAAGACCGGGATTAGGCGGACTTGATGTTTTTGTTTCTAAAATAGATAACGATGGAACTTTCGAAGCAATACAAAATGTGGGAGAACCAATAAATAGTAAACAAGACGATTTTGGTTATACCATTAACAGTAAAAACCGAAATGGATTTTTCTCCTCAAACAGAGAAAATGGTCAGGGATTTGATGATATTTACCGCTTTACCGAAACTCGTAAACTAACTTGTGAGCAGGAATTGACAGGAACAATAACAGATTCTGAAACAAATGAAATTCTTTCAAATACCAAAGTTGCATTGTTTGATGAAAATTTTCAGCCTGTAGCCGAGGTTGTTTCTGATGAAAAAGGAAATTACATTTTTTCTAATTTAAAATGTGGAAAGAATTATTTTGTACGCACATCAAAAACGGATTATGAAAATAAAGAAACTCCAGTAACAATTAAAAGATTAGACGGAAAAACAACTTTGCCAATACAGCTCGAAAAAAGAGTTAAACCAATAATGGTAGGAACAGATCTTGCAAAAACACTTGATATTCCTATTGTTTATTTCGATTTGGATAAAACCACAATTAAAAAGGAATCGGCTTTTGAATTAGAGAAAATCGCACAGATATTAAAACAATATCCAAACATAAAACTTGATATCCGTTCGCATACAGATAGCCGACAAACAGTAAAATACAATCAGATTTTATCAGATAAACGAGCAAAAGCGACTATGAACTGGTTCATTGAAAATGGCGTAGATTCAATCCGATTAACGGCAAAGGGTTACGGAGAATCACAATTAATAAATCAATGTTCTGATGGCGTAAAATGTTCTGAAGAAGAACATAAGCTGAATAGACGAAGCGAATTTGTAATTACGAATTTATAATTTTCATGCTTGAAATGAAATTGTATATAAACCCATTACGAATTTGCATTTTGTTCGTATTTTTAACTGGACTAAAGTCCAGCCCTACAATATGGTTTGTTCCTCTGGAACTTTAATGCTTTTGGTTTATAAAATGCTATTTACTTAAACGCATAAAAAACCATCTGCTCGATTTATATTTTTTAACTGGACTAAAGTCCAGCCCTACAATATATTTTGTTCCTCTGGAACTTTAATGCTTTTGGTTTATAAAAGGCTTTGTACTTAAACGCATAAAAAAACATCTGCTCGATTTTATATTTTTAACTGGACTAAAGTCCAGCCCTACAATATATTTTGTTCCTCCGGAACTTTATAAAGCAATAGCTTGTAAAGAGCCATCGGCTCGATTTATATTGTAGGGCTGGACTTTAGTCCAGTTTACACAACAACATATCGATGATTTAATTATCACCAACAATCATTTGATTAATTTCACCTAATAATTCAAATTCATTTAAAGGAAACATCTCAAGAACCATTTCTAGAATGACCGACACATTTATGGGATTTTTGTTTGTGCTTGATTTTATATGACCGTCATTATCGAGTGTCAAAACACACATTTTTATCATATTGGTAATCACACAACCAAGTTCATAATAGCTGATGTTAATCTGAGCTGTATAAACTTCTGAATTCTCATTATCTGACTTAGAAGGATTGAAATATTTCCCAATTATTTTATTAATATTCTCTAATTTTTGCGTTTCGTTTGTTTTCATAATAATATGTTTTTAAGTCAGGCAATTTCCGACTTATAATTATTAATTTCAACATACGATAATATGTTTTTTGAGTTTTTTCTTACGAAAATAATAATGTAAATTTGTAATTATTGTTTTGAAACCTTTCAGATAGTTTGTTGCTCGAAACTTTAATGCTTTTGGTTTAAAGGCTTTGTACTTAAATCCATAAAGAGCCATTGGCTCGATTTATATTTTTTTAACTGGACTAAAGTCCAGCCCTACAAAATATTTGTTCTTCTGGAACTTTAATGCTTTGTACTTAAACCATAAAAAAACATCTGCTCGATTTATATTTTCAACTGGACTAAAGTCCAGCCCTACAAAATAGTTTGTTCCTCCGGAACTTTATAAAGCAATAGCTTGTAAAGAGCCATCGGCTCGATTTATATTGTAGGGCTGGACTTTAGTCCAGTTTACACAAAACCCATCGGTGGTATATTTAGTTGACTATATATTGCTTCGGTGGAGCATTGCAAATTCTAAAGGGAATTTAATTTCTCCAAAATACTCCGCTAGGAGTTACATATTGGTAGAAACCCAAATTACCCCCAAATTAAATATCCCATAGGGATTATACTCACACAACAATTCACGCAATCTGGAAATTAAAAACCTGCACTTTCTTCAGAAAAGTCATAAAATTCATTCATTTTTTTGAAGTAATATTTCTGAAATTCAAAATAAAAGGTATTATATTTAAAATGAATTGATTAAGTTTTAAAAAATCGATTTCGTTGTTGTGTGTATTCATTTTTTTCTAACTTTATAGATCTAAATTTTTTCAGATATGACTGTAAATCAAATACTAAACGCAAAAGGAAAAAATGTTTATTCGGTTCTTTCAACAACTACGGTTTATGAAGCCTTAAAAGTAATGGGAGAGAAAAACATAGGAGCTATTCTTGTTATTGATAATAACGATTTAAAAGGAATATTATCTGAAAGGGATTACGCCCGAAAAATTGTTTTAAAAGACAAATCATCAAAAGAAACCTTTGTTCATGAAATTATGGAAAGCAATGTTTTTTCGGTCAACCTTTCAAACAATATTGAGGATTGTATGGAACTAATGAGCACTAAAAGAATCAGACATTTACCAGTTTTAGAAGATGGAATTGTAGAAGGCATAATCTCAATCAGTGATGTTGTAAAAGCAATTATAGAAATTCAAAAGGATACAATAAATCACTTAAACTCTTATATTTCTCAGTAAAGGAAATTTAAAAAATAAGCTTTATAAAATAGTCCAAATAATAGCGGACTATTTTTTTTGGTATTCAACAAATGTTATTTTAAGAAAAGAAAACTATAAAAATACGCCAATTTAAACCAAGACTTATATCTTTGTAAGCTAGAATAAAAGCTAAAAATAAATGAACAAAGAGAGTAAAAGAAGAGAAGCGTTACTGTACCATTCAGAACCAACTCCAGGAAAAATTCAGGTAGTTCCAACAAAAAAATACGCAACCCAAAGAGATCTGTCTTTGGCTTATTCGCCAGGTGTTGCAGAGCCATGTTTAGAAATTGCAGCAAACGTTGATGACGTTTACAAATATACAGCAAAAGGAAATTTAGTTGCCGTTATCTCAAACGGTACAGCTGTTTTAGGACTTGGGGACATTGGTCCTGAAGCTTCTAAACCAGTAATGGAAGGAAAAGGTTTATTGTTTAAAATATTCTCGGATATTGATGTTTTTGATATAGAAATTGGAACAAAAGATATTGAAGAATTTATTCAGACAGTAAAAAATATTGCTCCAACTTTTGGAGGAATTAATCTGGAAGATATTAAAGCGCCGGAATCTTTTGAAATTGAAAGAAGACTGGTTGAAGAATTAGACATTCCGGTAATGCACGATGATCAGCATGGAACGGCTATTATTTCTTCGGCAGCTTTAATCAATGCTTTAGAATTAGCAGGCAAAAAAGCCGAAGATGTAAAAATGGTAGTTTCCGGTGCAGGTTCTGCAGCGATTGCCTGTACAGATTTATATGTTTTATTAGGAGTTAAAGTTGAGAATATTTTAATGTTCAATAGTAAAGGACTTTTAACAAAAGACAATCCTGCATTATCAGAATTACAATTGAAATATGCTGTTGACGGTGCTAAAATAGATTTAGCCGAAGCTGTAAACGGTGCAGATGTTTTCATCGGTTTATCATCAGGAGGAATTTTATCTGCTGAAATGTTATTGACTATGAAAGAGAATCCGATTGTATTTGCAATGGCAAATCCAAATCCGGAAATCGATTATAATTTAGCTACAGAAACTCGTAAAGATGTTATTATGGCTACGGGACGTTCTGATTTTCCTAATCAGGTAAATAACGTTTTAGGCTTTCCATATATTTTTAGAGGAGCGCTGGACGTTCGTGCTACAAAAATTAATGAAGCTATGAAAATGGCTGCTGTAAAAGCATTAGCTATTTTGGCAAAAGAACCAGTTCCTGAGCAGGTTAACGTGGCTTACGGTGCAACAAAATTAGGTTTTGGTCAGGAATATATCATTCCTAAACCATTTGATCCACGTTTGATTACTATCGTAGCGCCAGCAGTTGCAAGAGCAGCAATGGAATCCGGAGTAGCAAAAAATCCTATCACAGACTGGGCAGCTTATGAAGATGCACTTCGTGAACGTATGGGGAACGATAATAAAATGGTACGTTTGATTACAAACCGTGCTAAAATGGATCCTAAAAGAATTGTTTTTGCTGAGGCAGATCAATTAAATGTATTAAAAGCAGCTCAAATTGTTCATGAAGACGGTATTGGTGTTCCAATTTTATTAGGTGATAAAGATATAATCTTAGAGCTTAAAGCCGAATTAGGTTTTGATGCTGATCTTCAAATCATCGATCCTAAAACAGCAGAAGAAGACGGCAGAAGAAAAAGATTTGCAACCTCATATTGGACAACCAGAGAACGCAGAGGAGTTTCATTACTTGATGCTCAAAAATTCATGCGCGAAAGAAACTATTTTGCAGCAATGATGGTAAACGAAGGCGAAGCAGATGCTTTAGTTACAGGTCATACCAGAAGTTATCCAAGTGTTGTAAAACCAATGTTGCAATTAATTGATAAAGCAGCCGGAGCATCTCTTGTAGCAACAGCAAACATGATGATGACCTCTCGCGGACCAATGTTCTTGTCTGATACGGCAATCAATATTAATCCAACTGCCGAAGATTTAGTTAATATTGCATTAATGACGGCTAAAACAGCTAAAATGTTTGGAGTTGAGCCGGTTATTGCAATGGTTTCATTCTCAAACTTTGGTTCATCTACAAGTCCTGGAGCGTCAAAAGTGAGAGAAGCAGTAGCTTATTTACATAAAAATCATCCGGAATTAATTGTTGATGGAGAAATTCAGGCAGATTTTGCTTTGAATCAGGAAATGCTTGCAGAGAAATTTCCTTTCTCTAAATTGGCAGGTAAAAAAGTAAACACATTGATTTTCCCTAACTTAGAGTCAGCTAATATTACTTATAAGTTGTTGAAAGAGTTGTATAAAGTAAATTCGATAGGTCCAATTATGATGGGAATGGGTAAACCGGTTCACATTTTCCAATTAGGAGCAAGTGTCGAAGAAATGGTTAATATGGCTGCAATCGCAGTTATTGACGCACAGGAAAAAGAAAATAAAAAAAATAAACAGACCAGAGAATAAGAAAATTTTAATTAACAATAATTTTGTCGTATTTTTATTGCAATATTCTTATATTTGGATCCTTTAAATTAAATTATGATAGCACATTTGCAGGGAAAGTTGGTAGAGAAGAATCCCACAGAGGTTGTAATTGACTGTGGAGGAGTTGGTTATCAAGTGAATATCTCTCTACATACCTTTTCATTAATCCCTAATGTTGAAAATATAAAACTGTATACGCATCTTCTGATTAAGGAAGATGCGCATACTTTATTTGGTTTTGCCGAAAAATCAGAGCGCGAAATATTCAGGATGTTATTATCTGTTTCCGGAATTGGGGCAAACATTGCAAGAACGATGTTGTCTTCAATCGAACCAAGACAAATTATTAACGCAATTGCATCCGGAGATGTGGGTGTTATTCAGTCAATTAAGGGCATTGGAAACAAAACAGCACAGCGAGTAATCCTTGATTTGAAAGAAAAAGTGTTAAAGTTGTACGATTTAGACGAAGTTTCGGTAGTTCAAAACAATACAAACCGAGATGAAGCGTTATCTGCTTTGGAAGTTTTAGGTTTTGTCCGAAAAACTTCAGAAAAAGTAGTGGAGAAAATCGTAAAAGAAGACCCGGAAGCTACTGTAGAAACAATCATCAAAAAAGCCTTAAAAAGCCTATAAACTCAATTTTATATAAACGAATTGTATGCGTAAAATTTGTATTTTTTTACTGTTTTTGGTTTGCAGTAATGTTTTGCATGCGCAAGTAAATCCAGCGGTTAAAGATACAACGAAAACCCAATTCTCTGTTGGGAAAGTTGAGTTAGATAATCCACCAAGTATACTTTCTGCTTACAGATATGATCCTATTACAGATCGATATATCTACACTAAATCCGTTGATGGATTTTCAATCAATTACCCTATTATTTTAACGCCTCAAGAGTACGAAGATTTAGTTTTGAAAGAATCCAGAAGAGATTATTTTAGAAAAAAATCAGATGCAATTGATGGTAAAAAACTAGGAAGCGAAGCTGCTAAAAAAGATTTATTGCCTCGATATTATATCAATTCAAGTCTTTTTGAAAGTATTTTTGGTAGTAATACAATCGATGTAAAGCCCACAGGATCAGTAGAGATGGATTTGGGTGTTCGCTATACTAAACAAGATAATCCTTCTTTTTCTCCAAGAAACAGATCAAGCCTTACTTTTGATTTTGATCAGCGAATCAGTATGAGTTTAATGGGTAAAGTAGGAACCAGATTAGAGGTTAACGCCAATTATGATACCCAGTCTACATTTGCATTCCAGAATTTATTTAAACTTGCCTATACTCCTTCAGAAGATGATATTGTTCAAAAAGTTGAAGTAGGTAATGTGAGCATGCCATTAAACAGTACCCTTATTCGAGGTGCTCAAAGTTTGTTTGGAGTCAAGACGCAATTGCAATTTGGTAAGACAACCGTAACCGGAGTTTTCTCAGAACAGAAATCACAAACAAAGAGTATAGTTGCAGAAGGTGGCGGGACAGTTCAAAACTTTGATTTATATGCTTTGGACTATGATAATGACAGACACTTTTTCTTATCTCAATATTTCAGAAACAAATACGATGCTTCGCTAAAAAATTACCCCTTTATTGATAGCCGTGTTCAAATTACAAGATTAGAAGTTTGGGTAACCAATAAGCAAAATCGTGTAAGTACAAATAATAACAATTTACGTAATATTATTGCACTTCAGGATTTAGGTGAGGCTCAAATTACAGGCGTTCCTGATAATCAGGTTGTCGTGATAAGTTCTACTGCGGGATTTTTTAATAACGGTATTGATACACCTACAGATAATAACAATAATAAATACGATCCGGCAACAATAGGTCAGGCAGGTTCTTATTTAAACTCAAACATTAGAGAAATTGTAACAGCAAAGTCTGGATTCAATAATGCAAACACCAGCGAAGGAACAGATTACTCTGTACTTGAAAACGCCAGAAAATTAACTACAAACGAATATACTTTCAATGCACAATTAGGATATTTTTCATTGCAGCAGCGTTTAGCAAATGATGAGGTTCTGGCCGTAGCGTTTGAATATACTGTGGGAGGTAAAGTGTATCAGGTAGGAGAGTTTGGTAGTGATGGAGTTGATGCCACTGTAGTTACAGGAAACAATAATGCAAATCAGGCTATTATTACACAAAGTTTAGTATTAAAAATGCTGAAAAGCAATTTGACAAATGTTCAAAATCCGGTTTGGAACCTGATGATGAAAAACGTTTATCAAATTCCGCAGGCATATCAAATTAAACAAGACGATTTTAGATTAAATATACTTTATACAGATCCTTCGCCTATAAATTATATTTCACCTGTTCAGGGAACTACTTTTCCTGCGAATGCAACTGCAGACAATAAAGTAGATCAGACACCATTGTTAAATGTATTTAACCTTGACCGGTTAAACTATAATAATGATCCGCAAACCGGTGGAGATGGTTTCTTTGATTATATTCCCGGAGTTACGGTAGATGTTCAAAACGGACGAATTATTTTCACCACAAAAGAACCTTTTGGGGAACTTTTATTTAGAAAATTACAAAATACAGGATCAGGTGAAAACTATGATGATCCAAATTCATACAATGCCAATCAGCAAAAATATGTGTTTAGAAACATGTATCGCAACACACAATCCGGAGCGTTGCAGGATAGTGATAAAAATAAATTCTTATTAAGAGGAAAATATAAATCATCCGGAAGTAACGGTATTCCAATTGGTGCTTTCAACGTTCCTCAAGGTTCTGTTGTGGTTATGGCAGCCGGAAGAAGATTAGTTGAAGGAATTGATTACAGTGTCGATTATCAATTAGGACGAGTTCAAATTCTGGATCCTTCACTTCAGGCATCAAATACGCCAATTGAAGTTTCATTGGAAAACAATTCCATCTTCGGACAACAAACCCGTAGATTTATGGGATTCAATGTTGAACATAAAATTTCAGATAATTTTGTAATTGGTGGAACTTTCTTAAAGATGACAGAGAAACCATTTACTCAAAAATCGAGTTATGGACAGGAATCTGTAAATAATACTATTTTTGGATTTAATGGAAATTACTCAACCGAAGTTCCGTTTTTTACCAGATTAGTAAACAAATTACCTAACATTGATACTGATGTTCCCTCGAATCTTTCAATTCGTGGAGAAGTTGCATTTTTGAGACCTGACGCACCAAAAGCAACTGATTTTGAAGGTGAAGCAACTATTTATGTTGATGATTTTGAAGGCTCGCAATCAACAATCGATATGCGATCAGCTTATGCCTGGAGTTTAGCCTCTACGCCATTTGTAAATTCTATAAATGACAATAGTTTTAATGCCAATTCAAATACATTAGAATATGGTTTTAAACGTGCAAAATTAGCATGGTATACAATTGATCCTGTTTTTTATTCCTCAAAACCATCCGGAATTTCAAATGATGATTTGTCATTAAATACAACAAGACGTATTTACAGTAAAGAACTTTATCCTAATACAGATATTGCCCAGGGTCAAATACAGGTTATAAATACATTAGATTTAAGTTATTATCCATCAGACAGAGGACCATATAATAACAATCCAAATTTCAGTACAATTCCGGCAGCCACTAATTATGGTGGAATTATGCGTGCTTTAAATTCAACTAATTTTGAGCAGGGAAATGTCGAATATATTCAGTTTTGGGTTATGGATCCTTATGTTGGAAATGCAGAAGCACCAACCAGTAATACAGGAAAGATATATTTCAATTTAGGTGAAATTTCTGAAGACGTTTTAAAAGACGGAAGAAAGCAATACGAAAACGGACTAGGACCAGGTCAGATTATGGTAAATCCGCAGCCATTGTGGGGAGATGTTCCGGCATCACAATCGTTAATTTATGCCTTTGATACAAACGCTGAAAATCGTAAAAATCAGGATGTAGGATTAGATGGTTTGCCAGACTCCAGAGAAGGATCGGTATATACTAATTATGCAGGAGAAGCAGACCCTGCAGGGGACAACTACACGTATTATTTAAATACTGACGGTGGAGTTCTGGAACGTTATAAAAATTATAATGGAGTTGAAGGAAACTCTGCAGTAAGTATTGATGATCCCAATCGTGGATCAACAACTTTACCGGATGTTGAGGATATTAATCGTGACAACACAATGAACACGATTAATGCTTATTATGAATATAGCATTGATGTAAAGCCGGGAATGCAGGTAGGACAAAATTTTATTACAGATATCCGGGAGGTTACTAATGTCGATTTACCAAACGGATCAACTACAACAGCAAGATGGATTCAGTTTAAAATTCCGGTTTCGCAGCCACAAAATACAATTGGTAACATTACAGATTTTAGATCTATTCGATTCATGCGTATGTTTATGACTGGTTTTAGCAACCAGATGACAGTTCGTTTTGGAGCTTTAGATTTAGTAAGAGGAGAATGGAGAAGATATACAGGAACACTTGATGCAAATGATCAGACTCCGGATGATGACGGAACCGAGTTTGATGTTGCGGCAGTTAACATTCAGGAAAACGGTACAAAGTGTCCGGTAAATTATGTAGTTCCTCCAGGAGTTCAAAGAGAGCAATTATACAACAACAATACAATCATTAATCAAAATGAGCAAGCATTAGCACTGCGTATTGGTGGTGCAGGTTTACAATATCAGGATTCAAGAGCAGTATTTAAAAACGTAAGTGTAGATATGCGTCAGTATAAAAAACTTAAAATGTTTTTACACGCTGAATCTTTACCTAATGAAAGCACATTGTTAGATGACGAAATGATAGGTTTTATCCGTTTTGGAAATGACTTTACACAAAACTTTTATCAAGTTGAAATTCCGTTAAAAGTAACCAGAACAGGAGGAAGTTGTACCCTAAGTTCAGAACAGGTTTGGCTTGAAGATAATAATATTGATCTGGCGCTTGAGTTATTGACAAAAATGAAAATTAAAGCCATGAGTATTGATATCAATTCCAACAAGCGCGACATCAACGGGATTTACTATCCGGATGATGATTTAAGTGAAGGTGGAGGAGATGGTGATGGTAAATTGAGATTAGGGATAAAAGGAAATCCTAACTTTGGTTTGGTCAGAAATTTAATGGTTGGTTTAAAAAGCAGGGCAGATCATAAAGACATTAAAGGAGAGGTTTGGTTCAATGAGCTTCGTTTAGCCGACATGGAGAATAAAGGCGGTATGGCGGCAATATTAAATATTGACACCAATATGGCAGATTTTGCTACCGTTTCGGCAACAGGTAAAAAGAGCACAATAGGTTTTGGATCTTTGGAGCAAGGTGCAAACGAAAGAGACCGTGAAGATCTTCAGCAATATAACATTGTTACAAATCTTAATTTAGGTAAATTATTGCCTCCAAAATGGGGAATCAATCTGCCATTTAATTATGCTATTGGAGAAGAAGTTATTACGCCGGAATACGATCCTTTTAATCAGGATATAAAACTGGATCAGTTAATAAGAGAAACTACAGATCCGGCAGAAAAAGAAAATATCAGAACTCGTGCTATTGATTACACAAAAAGAAGAAGCATCAATTTTATTGGAGTAAGAAAAGACAGAGCACCTGAGCAGAAACCACACATTTACGATGTTGAGAATTTAACATTGTCACAATCGTATAATGAAGTAGAACGTCATGATTATGAAGTTGCGGATTATGTAGATGAGCAATCCAATACGGCAGTAAATTATGCGTACACTTTTCAGCCAAAAGAAGTGGTGCCTTTCAAGCAAAACAAATTCATGAAAAAAAGTGAATATTGGAAACTGTTAAGTGATTTCAATTTTAATTACTTACCGTCTAATATCTCTTTTAATACAAATATTATACGACAAAGTAACCGTCAGCAATATAGAGAAGTAGAAGTTCAGGGAATTGGACTTGATCCTTTATACAGACGAAATTTTGCCTTTAATTACCAATATGGTTTTGGCTATAATTTGACAAAATCATTGAAATTAAATTATACTGCGGCATCCAATAATATAGTTAGAAACTTCCTGAATGATGATAATACGCCAAAACAGGATTTTAATATCTGGGATGATTATTTAGACATTGGAACACCAAATCAACACGTACAGCAATTAGTGTTGAATTATGATATTCCGATCAATAAAATACCGGTTTTTAGTTTTGTAAAAGCGTCCTATTCGTATACGGCAGATTATAACTGGCAGCGTTCATCAACTGCATTTTCTGAATATATTGATCCAAATGGAAACCAATTTGATTTAGGAAATACAATTCAGAATGCGAATTCTAATACATTGACAACGACTTTTACCATGAACACGCTGTACAAATATTTAGGATTAACTCCTGGATCAAAAGCAGCAGCAAAACCTAAACCAACGGCGGCACCAAAACCAGGAGAAAAAATCGTTAATACAGCAAAACCGGCAACAAGCAGTAGTCCGTTTTATGATGGCATGATAGGTCTTTTAACCAGTGTAAAAAACATTCAGGTTAATTATACTAAAAACAGCGGAACAGTACTACCGGGATATACACCAAGTGTAGGTTTCTTAGGATCTTCAAGACCAAGTTTAGGATTCGTATTTGGAAGCCAGGATGATGTTCGTTATGAAGCAGCAAAAAGAGGCTGGTTAACAGATTATCAGGATTTCAATCAGAGTTTTACTCAGGTAACAAATAAGCTTTTGAAAATTACAGCAAATATTGATTTATTGCCGGACTTAAAAGTAGATCTTTCAATGGATCGCTCTTATTCTGAAAATTCTTCAGAGCAATATAGTGTTGTAGATGGACAATATACGCCATTATCACCGTACACTTACGGAATGTTCTCGATCTCAACAGTATTGATTAAAACAGCTTTCTCTACAAGTAGTGAAACTGAATCAGCTGCATTTGATGATTTCAGGACTAACCGTTTAGTAATTGCAGATCGTCTGGCGGCTGATCGTTATGGGGCAGGAGCGGCGATCCCGAGATATGGAGATGCAAACAATCCAATTCCGGCAGAAACAGATCCTAGTTATAAAATATATGTTGCCAATCAGGGATATCCAATAGGATTTACAAAAAGTAATCAGGCGGTTTTATTACCGGCATTTTTAGCCGCGTATTCAGGAAGTGATGCTTCAGGAAGTTCAACCGATATTTTTAAAAGTTTTCCTATTCCTAACTGGAGTATAAAATACAACGGATTGATGCGTTATAAATATTTTAAAGATAAATTTAAACGTTTCTCATTACAGCACAATTACAGAGCATCCTATACGATAAACCAGTTTAGGTCTAATTTTGATTATCAGGAAACGCCAAATGGGCAAGATGTCAATACCAATTTCTATAACAAAACAATCATGTCAAATGTCAATTTGGTAGAACAGTTTAGTCCGCTAATGCGAGTAGATTTTGAGTTGAAAAGTTCCTTAAGAATCCTTACCGAAATCAAAAAAGACAGAGCATTATCAATGAGTTTTGATAATAATTTATTGACCGAAGTAAAAGGTATGGAATATATCGTAGGTATGGGATATCGTTTTAAAGATGTTATTTTTTCATCAAGATTAGCAGATAGCCCAACAGGAATTATAAAAAGTGATATCAATATTAAAGCCGATTTTTCTCTTAGAAAAAATGAAACTTTAGTACGATATTTAGATTATGACAACAATCAATTAGCGGCAGGACAAAATATATGGTCATTAAAACTAACTGCTGATTATTCGTTTAGTAAAAACCTTACGGCAATATTCTATTACGATCACTCGTTCTCAAAAGCGGTAATTTCGACCTCTTTTCCCTTAACGAACATCAGATCAGGATTTACACTGCGCTATAATTTCGGAAATTAATTTTCTTGGATTCTAAACAAGATTTCATTAGAAGATTATTACATTTGTGGCTTAATTATTAAATTATCAATTTTCAAACATAGTATTATGAGCATACCAGCAAATTTAAAGTACACAAAAGATCACGAATGGGTTAGCATCGAAGGAGATGTTGCAACTGTAGGAATTACTCATTTTGCACAAAAAGAGTTAGGGGATATTGTGTATGTTGAAGTAGAAACTTTAGATCAGACACTTGATAAAGATGAGGTTTTTGGAACGGTTGAAGCCGTTAAAACAGTATCTGATTTGTTTTTGCCTTTAACAGGAGAAATAATTGCTTTTAATGAAAGTTTGGAAAGCGCACCGGAAACAGTAAATTCTGATCCTTACGGAGCTGGATGGATGATTAAAATAAAAATTTCAGATGCATCAGAAATTGATTCATTGTTATCTGACGAAGCTTACAAACAACTTATCGGTGCCTAAACAATTCCTGCTGCTTTGGGCGATGATATGCTCGGGTATTATTACTTATTTTTGTTTGACCGATTCAAGTAATATTCCCGCTGTAAATTTCCCAAGCATAGATAAAATTGTACATTTTTGTTTTCATTTTGGATTTACAATTTCATGGATTTTGTTCTTCAAAAAAGAACTAAAGGGGAAAGCACCTGATGATTATAAAGCCTATTTGATTTCGTTTATATTTTCTGTTTTTTTTGGAATCACAATCGAAATTTTACAAAGCGTTTTTACAACCACAAGGGCTGCTGATGTGACGGATGTTTTAGCTAATGCACTTGGAGCTACTATTGGGGTTTTTACGGCAATAGTTTTTAAAAAGCAAATCGATAAAATATAAAAATATAAAGACCCACTTCGGTGGGTTTTTTGTTGCCAAAAAATCAAGCTTTAAAAAGTGTATTTTTTTCTGAATATAAAATGTATTTTTGTCGCAATTCTATATAATTATGAATGTTAAGCAATATTTAGATTCCACTTACTTAAAAACTGCTTCGCAAGCCCAACTTTCGGAAGCAGAAAATAATGATGTAGTAAAAAGCGCCATTGAAGAAGCTATTCTTGAAAGCTTCAAGCTCATTATGATTCGGCCCGAGCATGTTGCTTTGGCTAAAGAAATGATTGTGAAAGCAAATTCAACTTTGCTTATTGGTACCGTTATCGATTTTCCTGAAGGCAAGGCAAGTTTAGAAACCAAGATTAAAGAAGCTAACAAAGCAATTGAATACGGAGCAGATGATCTGGATTTTGTTTGTAATTATGAAGCTTTTAAAAATGGAGATCTTGCTTTAGTAAAACAGGAAATTTTAATAGGAACACAAATTGGTCTTGCAAACAATAAAACAGTAAAGTGGATTATAGAAGTTGCGGCTTTAAGTGATAAAGAAATTATTCAGCTTTCGGCATTGATCAAAAATGTTGTAATATCAAATTTTAAAGAAGAAGAATATACTTCTGTTTTTGTAAAATCATCAACTGGTTTTTATGAAACCCGAAACGATTTACCAAACGGAGCAACCATTCCCACCATTATAATGATGTTAGAAAATGCATCGCCTTTATCAGTAAAAGCTGCCGGAGGAGTTAGATCATATAAAGATGCTGTAGAAATGATTCGTTTAGGCGTTAAGCGCATCGGAACTTCGGCTGCAAAAGCAATTGCAAATGGAGAAAATACCACAAACCAATATTAAATGAAAACCAAAATTTACATGAATAAGATTTTTCTATCTTTTATTCTGACACTTTCTGCCGTATTTGCCTTTTCGCAAGAAAATAATAATTCATCGATTAAACCTGCTTTTACATCAGAGCAATTTCCTGTTTTTCCAAATTGTGAAAACTTGCAATCAAAAAAGCTTGAAGATTGTTTTTATAAAGAAGTACAGGATTTCGTGTTTAGTAATTTTGAGATTCCGCAAAATTTAAAGCAATCAAATTATAAAGGAGAAGTAAAAGTACTTTTTGAAGTCGATGCAAACGGAGAGTTTAAAGTGATTTATGTAAATGCCGTAAATGATGAATTGTCTGAAGAGGCAAAACGTGTTTTTGGAAAATTTCCTAAAATAAAACCGTCAACTTATAATGGAAAGCCAACGTACTCAAAATATACTATTTCAATAAATATTCCATTAAAAAGTGCTGATCAAATTGCAGCAGAAGCTTTGGCTGCAGCAGAAATTTTGAAACCGGAACAAAAGCCAATGACAGAATTAGATAGTATTGTATATAAAAAATACAATAATCCTGAATTTGAAAGTCATTTAAATATTCCATTTTCACACAGTTATTATGCTCAATTTGACGGAGCGATGAATCAGGTAGGAACTAATAATCATACGGCTTCAAAACCATATACTTATGCCGAGGTTTCAAAATATTATAATTTAAATGAAGTAAACCACTCGTTGAAAAAAAATGTTTCGACCTGGTTAGGAAGAAAATTCTGGAATGAAAATCTGGTTCAGATTCAAGGAGAAGATTATTGGCTGGCATTAAATCCTATTCTTGATTTGCAAATGGGTAAAGCCTCAGATCTTGACGCTTCATATACCTACGTAAACACGCGTGCTTTGAATTTTAGAGGAGGATTAGGAAAACAAATCAATTTTACAACTACAGTTTTTGAAAGTCAGGGAAGATTTGCGGGCTATTATAATGATTATGCTGAAACCTTAAAACCTTCAGGTGGAAATCCGGCGATTATTCCGGGAATGGGAATTGCAAAAAGATTTAAAACAGATGCTTACGATTTTCCTTTGGCAGAAGCTAACATTACGTATGCGCCAAGTAAGATTTTTGATTTTCAATTAGGTTACGGAAGAAATTTTATTGGTGACGGATATCGTTCTTTGCTTGAAAGTGACGGTGCAAGTCCTTATCCTTATTTTAAAATTAATACTACTTTTTGGAAAATAAAATACACCAACACTTATATGTGGCTTAAGGATGTCCGTCCTGATGTTACTTTGGATAAAACATACGCTACAAAATTCATGGCGAACCATTATTTAAGTTGGAATGTTTCGAACAAATTGAATTTAGGATTTTTTGAATCAGTAGTCTGGACAGATACAAACAATAGAGGTTTTGATGTTAATTTCGTAAATCCGATTATTTTTTATCGTTCTGTAGAGTTTTCTTCGTCGTCCAGAAGTGGAAACGCACTTTTAGGAATGTCGTCTAAATACAAATGGAACAACAATGTTAATTTATATGCTCAGTTTTTGCTGGATGAATTTTCAATAAGTGATATGGGAGCGGGCGAGAATAGCTGGAAAAATAAATTTGGATATCAGCTTGGAGCAAAATACTTTAATGCTTTTAAAATCAAAGATTTATTGTTGCAGGTAGAGTATAATCATGTGCGTCCATATGTGTATTCGCATAGTGCTATTATTACCAATTACGGGCATAATAATCAAAGTATAGGACATCAGTGGGGTGGGAATTTTGAAGAACTTGTTGCAATTGGACGTTATCACAAAGGACGTTATTATGCTGATGCCAAATTTACAATTGGTAAACGTGGTTTAGACTTTGATACCGCTGAAGACAGCTATAACTACGGAGGAAATATTTATAAAAGTTACGACGTAGATCGCCCTTATGATACAGGTGTAAAAGTAGGACAGGGAAATAAAACCAATATTTTTATCGCAGATATTCAGGGAGGTTATTTGATCAACCCAATGACGAATTTGAAATTTTTTGGAAGTTTTTTATATAGAAATTTTGATCCGACACAGGAAACTGCTACGACATTTAAACAAAGTACAACCTGGTTCACCATCGGATTGCGCTCAGATATTTTCAATTGGTATTTTGATTACTAGGATTTTTAATAAGATTTTTCGAAATAATAGTGTTAAAGATTGGCAAGTCCTTATTTTATAAAGGTTGTATTGAAAAAAATCTAATTTTATAGGTCAGTATTCTACAATCTAATTTGTACATTTGCACCACTCAAAAAAAACATACAAATAATTACCGTATTGAACGCTACTAAAAATACATTTTCAATAAAATCAATATTTACCGATTTCAAAGAGATTACAAAAGCTGGTTTAGCGATCAGTGTATTGTTTTCTTCCATTGCCGGTTATTTATTGGGTGTTAATGCTGATCATCCTTTTAAGTGGAGTGTTTTAGTTGTTTTGATGATTGGAGGATATTGTATGGTTGGAGCTTCAAATGCTTTTAATCAGGTAATTGAAAAAGATATCGATTTATTGATGGATCGAACTAAAAATCGTCCGGTTCCTTCAGGGCGAATGTCTCCCAAAATGGCTTTGTTTGTAGCAAGTTTGCTAACTATTATTGGTATTACATTGTTGTATACAATCAATGCAAAATCAGCAATGTTTGCTGCAGTGTCAATATTTTTATACACAAGCGTATATACACCTTTAAAAACAGTAACTTCGTTATCGGTTTTTGTTGGTGCTTTTCCCGGAGCAATTCCATTCATGTTAGGTTGGGTTGCGGCAACAGGAGAATTTGGTATTGAAGCAGGAACGCTTTTTTTAATTCAGTTTTTCTGGCAGTTTCCTCATTTTTGGTCCATTGGATGGTTTTTATATGAAGATTATGCGAAGGCTGGAATATTTATGCTTCCAACCGGAAAAAAAGACAGAAAAACCGCTTTGCAGGTAATTTTATATACAATTTGGCTTATTATAGCATCATTGCTTCCTTCTTTAGGGTTTACGGGACAATTGTTCATTACGCCAATTGCAGCAATAATAGTGTTCTTATTAGGTTTATGGATGTTGTTTTACGCGGTACGTTTGTATCAGTTAAGAACAGCAAAAGCGGCGAGAACATTAATGCTGGTAAGTGTTTCGTATATTTCGTTACTGCAAATAGTATTTATAGTAGATAAATTTTTAAGATAGTTATGGAAATGACGTTAACAAAAACAGACTCAACAAGTGAGGAGCAAGTAAGAAAATCAAAATCGGCAAAACTGATTTTGTTGTTCGCAATGGTAAGTATGACCATGATGTTTGCCGGACTTACAAGTGCGTTTGTTGTAAGTAAATCAAGAGCAGATTGGTTGAAGAATTTCGAATTACCAACCGCTTTTTATTACAGTACAATAGTAATTGTAGGTTGCAGCGTTACTTTTTTTCTGGCAAAAAAAGGCATTCAAAAAGACAATAGAAGCGCAACTACGGCATTACTTTTAGGAACATTAGCATTAGGGATTTTATTTGTGGTTTTACAGTTTGCAGGTTTTGGGCAAATTGTAGAAAGCGGTTATTATTTTACAGGAGAAGGTAGTTCAATTACTACAACTTTTTTGTATGTTGTTACCGTTACACACTTATTACACCTGGCTGGAGGTTTGATTTCACTTTTAATTATAATTTATAATCATTTTAAACAAAAATACAATTCGACTCAAACTCTTGGTATAGAACTAGGTGCGATGTATTGGCACTTTTTGGATTTATTATGGGTATATTTATTTTTATTTTTATATTTCTTTAAATAAGAAAAAAACGTAAATTTGGGAACTTTTTAACGAATATCTTTTATGGAAGCGACAGTTACTACTGCAAACAACGACGAAAAAACTTGGGGAGGCGGCGATATCCAGCCATTAGGCGCAAGTTATGGTAAAATGATGATGTGGTTTTTTATCGTATCAGATGCTTTAACCTTCTCTGGATTCCTGGCGGCTTATGGTTTTTCCAGATTTAAATTTATTGAAACATGGCCTTTGGCTGATGAAGTGTTTACTCACTTCCCATTTATGCATGGTGTTTCGGCTCCAATGTACTATGTAGCCTTAATGACTTTTATTTTGATTTTCTCCTCTGTAACAATGGTTTTGGCTGTTGATGCAGGTCACCAATTGAAAAAAACAAAAGTTGCAATTTATATGTTCTTAACAATTATTGGAGGTTTTATTTTCGTGGGTTCTCAAGCCTGGGAATGGAAAAACTTCATTAAAGGTGAATATGGAGCAGTTGAAACAGTAGGTGGAAGCTTATTACAGTTTGTTGATAAAGATGGTAAAAGAGTAGCTCTTGAAGAGTTTGCTGTAAAATTACCGGAACAAAGACAAGCGCTTACAAGAGCTGACGGTAAATGGTTTATGGAAAGTGCTGAGTCAACTCCAACTTATTCAGTTGCTGAAATTCAGGCTGGTTTTAAAGCGCATCCGGAATTGTTGATCAGAACAGAGCATCTTACAGCAGAAAAGAAAAAAACAATTTTGTCAAGAGCAGAATCTGAAACTCGTTTGGGTACTGCAAAATATGTAGTAGAAGGTGCAAACCTTGTAAGAAACGAATACGGAAGTAAATTATTTGCTGATTTCTTTTTCTTTATTACAGGTTTCCACGGATTCCACGTATTTTCTGGAGTTATCATTAACATCATTATTTTCTTTAATGTGTTATTAGGAACTTATGAAAAAAGAAGAAGCTACGAAATGGTAGAGAAAGTTGGTTTATACTGGCACTTTGTCGATTTAGTTTGGGTATTTGTATTTACAGTTTTCTACTTAGTTTAATTTTAGATTTTAATTATTATGTCACACGAACACGTATCAAATACAAAAAGAATCTGGTTTGTTTTTGCATTATTATCAGCAGTAACGACAGTAGAAGTTATACTTGGTATTATTAAACCGGGAGTATTAGAGTTTAATCATTTTTTAGGTTTGAATTTGTTAAACTGGATATTTTATATCCTGACAATATTCAAAGCGTATTATATAGTATGGGCATTTATGCACATGGAAGGTGAAAAAAGCAGCCTTAGATGGTCAGTTGTTTCACCGGTTATTTTCCTGGTTTTATATTTATTGTTTATTCTGTTGACAGAAGGACATTATATTTATGGGGTTTTTAAAGATTCTACTATTAAATGGAATTTTTAACATGATATTAATTCGAAAAGAGGCTCCGTTTAACGGAGCTTTTTTTATTTTTGTACCTCAATAACTTCCGTTAATACAATGAAAAAAAATATAGTTCTCTTTGTTCTTTTTGTTTTGCCAATTGTAGCCTATTTGTTTTTTGCTTCAGGTGTAAATAGTTTTACTAAACTTCCCACAATCACTCCTAAAATTGCCGACTTTGGTAACTGGAAATCCCTTAAAGGAGAAAAAGTAACCTTAAATAATAAAATAACAATTCTTGGTTTTTCAGGAACTGAGATTTTAAAAAACAGAGGAAACTTTTTTAATCTGAACGAAAAAATTTACCAGCGTTACAATGGCTTTAAAGATTTACAATTTGTAGTGATTTGTCCGTTAGGAACTGAACAAGACGCCGAGAAAATCGAAGAGTCATTAGGTGCTTTTACAGATGTTTCAGGATGGCATTTTGTGTTTGCTTCTCCGGAAGAAATTAAAGTGTTTTATGATCAATTGCATTTAAAGGGAAAATTAGATCAGGATCTCGGAACTCCGAATGTTTATATCGTCGATAAAGAACGAAATTTAAGAGGACGAAAAGATAAAGAGGAATACAAGGAAGGTTATAACACTTTTCATCCTTCTGAGCTGAGCAACGAAATGCTTGATGATTTTAAAATCATTTTATATGAATATCGTGCAGCTCTAAAAAAGAACCACAACGCAACAAAAGAACTTTAATCTTTATATCATGTTTAAAAATAAATCATATATCGGAATTTCGTTTATTATCTTAATCTTCGGAATTTATGCTGTGCCTAAAATTGTAGACAGAATTTCGAATGGAGAAGTTGTAAAAGGAAACCGTTTAGATAATGTAGGTTTGAAAACATCAAAGTCTGATGGAAAACTAATAACAATTGGTCCGGCTCCAAAATTTGAATTAACGAATCAGGATAATATTAAAGTTTCAAATGATACGTATAAAGGAAAAGTATATGTTTTAGAATTTTTCTTTACAACATGTCCTTCAATTTGTCCTAAGATGAATTTAAGCATGTTAGAGATCGAGAAAACTTTTTTTGGAAATCCAAATTTCGGAATCGTTTCCATTACGATTGATCCAAAACATGATACGCCACAAGTTTTAAAAGATCATGCTAAGTTATTAGGAGTAAAATCATCTAACTGGAATTTTTTAACGGGCGACAAAGCTACAATCATGGATTTGTCAAATAAAGGATTCAATTTATATGCAGGAGAAAATGAAAAAGTAAGCGGAGGTTTTGAACATTCAGGTTTGTTTGCCTTAATTGATAAAGACGGAAATATTCGTTGCAGAAAAGATGAATTTGGGAATCCAAACATCTATTATGACGGATTAGATAAAAAAGGTGTCAGAGATATTCAGGAAGATATTAAAATATTATTAGCAGAATAAAAATGGAAGATCATTCATTAGAAAAAAAGTATAATAAACTTATTATAGCAGTTTCAATTATAATACCAGTTGCAGTAGGTGTTTTATTTGTAATTAAATTAAAAGATTTCGGTATCAATGTTGAACCTCTTTCATTTTTACCTCCCATATATGCTACAACGAATGGTTTAACAGCAATTGCATTGATTTTAGGAGTTATTGCTATTAAAAACGGAAAACAAAAACTTCATGAACGTTTAATGACTTCGGCAATTGCTTTGTCCCTGGCTTTTTTAGTGATGTATGTTGCGTATCATATGACAGCTGATTCTACTAAATTTGGAGATTTAAATCATGACGGAATTGTAGATGCTGTCGAAAAAGCTAAAATTGGCGCTGTAAGATATTTGTATGTTTTTATTTTGCTTACACATATTGTTTTATCAGTTGTTATTATTCCGTTTGTATTAGTTACCTATGTCAGGGCTCTTGCAAAACGTTTCGATAAACATAGAAAAATAGCCAGAATAACATTCCCGCTTTGGTTGTACGTTGCGGTTACAGGTGTAATAGTTTATTTAATGATTTCTCCTTATTATGCTTAAATTAAGAAATAGAATGAAGAATACAGAAGATAAAATGGAAAGTAAAGAGTGTAGAATGAAGAATAGAAATAGGAATGTGGGTACAACTTTTCAAACAAAGTTGATCTATATTCTTGCTGCTATTTTCTTTTCTCTTGCGGCAAACGCTCAATGTGCAATGTGTCGGGCTGCACTTGCCGGAGATTCGAATGTAAAAAAAGCAGAAGCGGTAAATAACGGAATTGTTTATTTAATGGTAATTCCTTATTTACTTGTAGCTATAATTGGCGTTCTGATTTACAGAATGTACCAATCTAAAAAGAAAAAAGCAGAATAATTTTATTCTGCTTTTTTTTGTTCATTTTTCAAATAATATTTCGCTTTTTCTTTAAAGAGATCGATGTTTTTGGAAGGAATTTTTATTGGTAAATAAAGTATTTCTTTAGCTATCTCCCTTGCTTTTTGTTGCTGATTTGTTTTTAGATATAAGTTAAATAAATCCATTCTGGCATCAAATCTAAAGGGTTCTGCATTTTTATTGTAGATATAGATTCTCTCAGCTTCATCATACTTACCCATTCTTTCAAATGTCGTTGCTAAGTTTTTTCCCAAACTCGGTTTTCCTGATTGTTTAAAACCATTCGTCAAATATTTAAGTCCTTCTTCCCGGTTATGGTTTTTTAGAAAAATTATTCCTGTCACAAAAAGTTGCTCACCATTTGCATCAATTTTTGAGGCGTAATTTTCTGTTTTTTTGAGACCGGAAATTTCTTCTTCATCATAAATTTTTTTCAATTTATATTCTGCGTTTGATCTTGAAACAATAATAGTCGAGAATATAACCAGGAATATAACGGCAATAATTTTAAATAAAATATTTTGTTTAAAAGATACAACTGGCTTCATTTCTGTTTCATTAATGATACCAACAGTAAAAATACAGCCCAAAACTACAAATAAAGGTACAGGTAAAATTGTGTTTGTAAATGCAAAAATAATGATGCACAGCAGTGTTGAACTAAATGTTTCAGGGGTATTACTATTCTTTGCCTTATTTAACAGCATTATAATAAAAACACTAAAGACAATAATCCATATTACTCCTAATTCAAAACCTAATTCCAGAAAATCATTATTAGCACTGTAAATATAACCTGCGTTTCGAGTTTCTTCCCACGATCTTTCAACAGCAAAATAATCTGCCTTTGCTAAATTATATTGCAGAGAAAATGAATCAAAACCATAACCTGCTAAAGGCCTGTTTTTAAGCTGCGATAATGATTGTTTTGTAATAAATAGTCTTCCCGAAGCTGATTCAGATTTAGAGCTAGTGGGATTCCATATTATAGCAAGTAAAATACTCAGAATAATAAAAATAAATGCAGTTGTTTTAAAAGAGAAGAGTTTTTTATTTCTTTTCCTGAAACGAACCATGTTAAACAGGATAACAACAATTAATGCAATATAGGCTCCTCTGCATTCTGATAAATACAAGCCATAACCCAAAATAATAAAGCATATAAAAAATAAGATTTTACCAAGCTTCGATTTGTTTTCTTTAATTAATTCAGTCAAACTTACAATACCAATAGCAAGAAAGAGCGCTAAATGGTTGGGTGAATAAAACAATCCTGTGATTTTAAAATCCGGATTGGTAGACGATAATAGTTGAATTTTTTGAAGAATAGCTATTGCTGCATTTAGTGTAGCGGCGAGACATAGCAGATAAAATATTTTTTTTGATATTTCTAAAATGATGCCTTTTGTATATAAAGATCGTCTTAAAATTATGTAGAGTAACAAATAACCTATAATATACCAGACTTTTAAATTAAAAACTTTTGCATTTGATAAATACATAAAGTTCCATAACCCAATACAAAATAAGAGTAGTACACAGACATCAAATCTATTTAATATCCATTTTTTATTACTGTCGTTAAACAAAAAAACAGCACTTCCTGTCACGACTACAAATAGCCAATAAAGATACTTTCCATTCAAAAAAGGAATACTACTTAGGCTGCTCCTTATCATTAGTGACAGCAACAAAAGGTATAGAAAAATAATAAGTTGCTTTTTTTTCATCGTTATAGTATCAATTAAACCGGCATATTGCACAATTTGTAAATTTAACTATTTTTAATTTCTTTTCTTACATTTTAATTCTATTATTGTACTTTAATACTTACTATTTTAACATGAACGTCTATTTGATATTTTTTACTTTGGTGTGTTCCGTTTCGTTTTCGCAATCGATTGCGGATCAAAAATTGTTGAAAAGCAATTTAGAAAATTCGTTGTTTAAACATTATGAATATGAAATTGAAAAGAAAGAAGCCGCTAAGTTTTTAATAGATAATTTACAAATTCATTATAGTGAGAATTATGATTGGGTTGATGAACAAAATAGAAAAATTGATTTTAATGAACTGGATTATCCAGATTTGAAAGTAGCTTCAATAGCTTTTCAAAATCTAAAAGACAGCATCAGGCTTACACCAAAAACATACAGAATAAATGATATTAATGTCATTACACCGGAATTTCTAATTAAAAACATTGATTTAGCTTTTGACGCCTGGAAAAATAATCCTTGGTCAAATTCCTATGATTTTAAAACCTTTTGCGAATACATTCTTCCCTACAGGAGTTTAACAGAACCATTGGAAGACTGGCGAAGTGAATATTTAGAACTTGTTGCGCAGGCAGGATTGAAGGTAAAAAACGTAAACCAGCCTGTTGATGTTGCGACTCAAACTATCTTGGAACTTAAAAATTTCAGATTTTTAGATAGCCGTCCAGATCCAATTCCTTATTTAAGTCCAAAACAATTACTTTTTAGAAGAGAAGGCGCTTGTAATGATTTGGCAAATTTATCATTACTTGCCTGCAGGTCAATGGGGCTTGCAGTAACATTTGATTTTACACCAGAATACGGAGCCTCTTCAAAAAGACATTTTTGGGATACCGTTATAGATGAAAATGGCAAACACATTCCTTTTAACGGTAATTGCTTTGGAAATCCCCAAGGACTTCCTTATGCCTATAATGCAACCGGGAAACGACTGGCAAAAGTGTATAGGAAAACTTTTTCGATTCAACAAAATTCGCTTGCAGTAACAAAAGATACCATATTGATTCCCGATGGATTTCTAAGAGAAAAAAATATTCTAGACGTAACCGAAGAATATGTTACAACGGGTAAAATTAGTTATCCAATAAATCCGGAAAGTAAAAATACAACAGCTTATTTAAATGTTTTCAATCTTGCAAAATGGAGAGTAATCGATTGGGGACAGAAAAAAAGTAATAGGATCGAATTTCAAAATTTAGGTTGCAATATAGTATATCTGCCAGGTTTTTACGATCCCGTGTCAAAAAAGATGGATTATGCAAAATATCCCGTACTCCTGAATAGTAATGCAAAGCAGCAAATACTAAACCCAAATTATAATAAGACTTTTTCATATAACCTGACAAGGGACAAAAACAAAAAAGGACCAGGACTTGATTTCAATTCGTTTGAAGTGTTTGAAAATGAAATATTCACGCTTTATGTATGGGATAGTGGTTGGAAAAAGATAGAAGATGCCGGAGCAGAAAAAGATTTTATAAAGTTTTCCAGAATCCCTGACAATGGACTATTTCTAGTACTCTGCACTAAAAGTAATGGCTACGAACGCATTTTTAGAATTAATAGTGATACAAAACAAGTAGAGTGGTATTAAAACAACAGCTAAAAAAAAATAAACGATGAAGACAAAATTATTTCAAACCCTGACCATACTTCTTTTTGTAAACGCAATAGTAGCACAAAATTATACACAGCCCAAAAACGATACAAAAGAAAGATTCTATGAAAATGCAAAAAAAGCGGGAATAACTGAAACTAAGACAGAAGAACTTTTGAAAATCATAGACGACAGAAACAAGGTTCTAAAAGATCTGGATACTAAAAAGAAACAGGCAGATGCCCCTTATAGTATTCAGGACCCCGGCACGCTTTATAACTTTAAAATTAATAATGCCAGAACTTATTACGCGAAAAAAATAAGCAATCTCCTAACCTATAAAGAATATGCTGAATTTACCGTTGAAGATTATAAAAAAGAAGCAAATGAAAATGCAAAAATAGAATTTGAACAATTGATTAATAACAATACCAGCCTAACGGAAAAGCAGAAAAAGAATTTATATCTATTCCTCTATAGCTATCATTTAAATCAGTTTTTAACAACGGCTTATTACAGTTTTGATAAAACGCAGCAGAAACCAAAACTCGGAATCTTACGATTTAATTTTGAAAAAGAGTTTAAAAAACTGGGCAAAGAATATAATATAAAAGTTTATGAATCAAGTGGCCAGAATACCAATGGTTTCGAATGGAACTAAGGGAAACTAAACAAAAATAAAGCAAACTAACAATATTATTAACCAATAATCTAATACAATTATGAAGAAAAAATTCACATTTATTTTTTTGTGTACAGTTCTTTTTGCTACTGCTCAAGTGAACTGTGAAGAAAAGCTTGAAAAAGCGAGGAAAATCCTGGACGACAAAAAATTGTATAAAAATTATGACAGTCTCTTTCAGGACATGACAGGCTGCGCAGAAACGGGCGAACCATTAGCGCAAAACTACACAGGTCTTATGTACGTGTACGGTTTGGGTGTAGAAAAAGACGAGTCTAAAGGTTTTACTTACATAGAAAAAGCAGCAAAAAGCGGTAATGCGGTAGGAGAGTATAATCTGGGCAAACTGTATAGCGAGGGGCGTGGCTGCCAGCTCGATATGAACAAAGCTGTCGAGTGGTTCAAAAAAGCAATAACCCAAAATAACCAGCGTGCGGCTTATGAGCTAGGTTATATGTACTTAAAAGGTTTTGGAGTGCCGCAGGATTATGTTCAGGCTGTCGAGTGGTTTAAAAAAAGCAACTATGCAATGGCAAAACACTGGCTTGGGGTTTGTTATTATTTAGGATATGGAGTGCCACAAAACACAGAGAAAGCTTTAGAATGCCTGTACGGAAACACAACTCCAAACAGCGTGGCTTTTTTAAAAAACATAGAAAATGATAAACAAAGTGTGGTTATAAATCAAACAGAACATGCTATAAAAGAAGCCAACAAAGCGGCTAAAAAAATCGAGCCTGAATTAATTTCTGAAAGCAGGGAAATTTTAATTTCTGATGAAACACAAAATCAAAACATCAAGCCAAAAAATATTTTGGGAGAATGGACAGGCCGCTTTATAGAATACGACTGGTCTGGAATTACTCCGGTGCGAGTGTTGCCTATTACTATTACTTTCAGCAAAAATGATAACAATAGTTTGCAAACTACAATAGATTTTGAAGGCAGGATTTTTAAAGAATCTGCCCAACTGCAGGAGAATACCCTTTTTGTTAACGATTTTAAATTTAAACTGGAACAATTGTATCTGCACGATTTTAAAAATGACAAACTTGAGTATGATGTTTTAGGAATGAGCCTGAGCCAAAAAAACGTTAACAACATACCTTATTTACTGGTTGACCTACAGAGTTTTATAGCCTATTGGCGAGAGCCGGGACCGCCAATAACTTTAATAGTAAGACCAAAAAACACCGTGACAGGTGTTGATGACGAGGCATTATTGCTTGCGCTGGCTTCGCAGAAAACAGATTTTATAAAGGTATATCCCGTACCGTTTAACGAGCAGCTTTATGTAGCGTTTGATCTAAAACAACCTGCCAAAATAAACCTGACCCTTACAAGTGCAATAACGGCACAACCCGTAAAGACAGCAATGGCAAACCTGGATGCAGGAGCGCAGTCATTTACACTGGATACCAGCAACCTGCCCAAAGGAATTTATATTGTGCAGATACAAGAGAACCAAAAAGTGCATACCAAAACCATTATAAAACAATAAGATATGTTAAACAAAAAAATAAACTTTAGAATGATGCTGCTGTTTTTGCTGCTGTTTTTTTGCGTAACAATAAAAGCACAAAATGGGGAGAATGAACCTCCTGCAGGTTTTGACATAGGAGAACAATTAAACAATGTTCCTATAGATGCTTATGTGCCACCTGATGACTCCTGGGACAATGCTTCATTATATTGGAAAACAGATCCCAATGAATATATTTCAAATAATGAGGATAATTATACACCGCAATATCATCCACCGATAGAAAAAACAGGTCCAAAAAATGAATATGGGGGAAATGTAGAAAGTGGAGACGGCGATAAACAAAATAAATCGCAGGTACTATTAACCAAAAAAGTAATGCCGGGTGAAACCCATACACAAAGTGTGAAGGTATTAAGGGATCCAAGTACCAGTACAGACAAAAAAGCAATAGATCTTATTGTTAATGGTGTAAAAGTAGGTACGGTGACTTTTTCTGCACCTTTAAGGGATGCGAACGGAATAGATATTTATTCTAAAATGACAGTCGAAGTTTTTCGTCATTGTCCTATAGCGATAACGAGCATTACATTTGATAACCCGCAAACTTCAAATTACGAAGGTTCGCAACATAGTACCACAAGTAATCTAAAAGAAGCTGTAACAGATTTGAGTATGTACAAGACTTTTGATATTATAAATTTTACCTCACCGATAAACGAGGAAGAAGATATTATTTTTACCGGAAGTTTTACTGTAGCTAACTTTCAAGATAACAAAAAAGATCCTTGTATTGTAGCAAAAGAACTCACTACTCTGGCGGCAAGTCCTGTTTTTAAAAAAGCTTTACAGGATATTAGAAGTACCAAGGATTTTTATTATCTGGAATATGGTATCTCTTTGGGGAAAAATAGTGGCGGACAAATTTATGCCAGTACAATGAATTCTGGAGATGAAATCGAGGTACCAGTAAACCATACTATGGAAGGTTTTTTTATTAATTTACATAATCATCCTAACGGTAGTACTCATTCTGGTAGAGATTTATCCAATGCCACATTATTTAACAAATTTTACCGTAATTATATGGGTAGTTTCGTTCTCCCTCATACAGAACAAGTCTACGCTGCAGTAATAACAGACCTGGCAGCAGCACAGGCTTTTGCTGCAAAATACCTAACAGATCCAAAAACTAATAAACCTGCGCATTATCCTGATTTTATGGCAAGAGAAATGAATAAGATTCGGGATAATATGAATTCCTATTCTATAGAAGCACACTACAGAGCAAGCGCATTTGTTGTCAATAAATACAACGCCGGCATAACCTTTTTTCAACAAAATAATAAAGGATCCTTCTATCCGCTGCTGATAAAAGAGACTGAACAAAATGGATCTAAGATTTACAGTGTAATTCCCTGCATTTAATTAAAAAAAACAAAGAAAAAATGAAAACAATTAAAACACTATTAGCAATATTTGTTTTTGCACAGATAGGATATTCTCAACAATTAGTACAAAATATAAATGACATTTATCGTCTTAAGGAATATGAAGCCATATTCGTCAATAAACCTTTAAAAGATTTAATTAAAGAAATTAAGCCCGAAATAAAAATTGCTTTTCCAAATAATCAAAATCCTTCTTTTGATTTTAGATTTGTAACCCATGAGCAATTAAGAAAAGATGAAGGTACCATTGCTGAAAATGTTTCACTTTTTGTAGGTGTAAATGATTTTATTGACTGGAATTGGGAAACCAGACCAAAAGGGAAAGAACCTGTCTGGACCAAAGAAGATGCTGAAAAATATGGTAACTTGATAGTAACTCGTATTAATATTGTTTATTAATAAAAATAATTTCTAGCTAATTAATTCCAGAGTCAAATTAAAAATTGGCTCTGGAATTTCAAGATATTTTAATAAAATAATATTGATTTTCCCACATGAAAAGCTCATAAGCATATTCACAGCTGAAAATTTCCGGCAGATAGTAAAAAACAGCAAATAACAAGAGAAAAACAATCATAAAAAATGAAAACAATTAAAATACTATTAGCAATACTATTTTTTTTTGCACAGATTGGATATTCTCAACAATTAGTACAAAATTTAAATGATATGTACCGTCTTAAAGAATATGAAGCAATATTCGTCAATAAACCTTTAAAAGATTTAATTAAAGAAATTAAGCCCGAAATAAAAATTGCCTTTCCATATAGTCATGATCCTTCTTTTGATTTTAGATTTGTAACCCATGAGCAATTAAGAAAAAGGCAAGGTACTATCGCCGAGAATGTTGCTCTATTTGTAGATGTAAAAGAAACGATTGACTGGAATTGGGAAACCAGACCAAAAGGAAAAGAACCTGTCTGGACAAAAGAAGATGCTGAAAAATATGGTAACTTGATAGTAACTCGTATTAATCTTGTTTATTAATAAAAGTAATTTCTAGCTAATTAATTCCAGAAACAATAGAAAAACAAAGAAAACATGAAAACGATTAAAACACTATTAGCAACACTTTTTTTTGCACAGATTGGATATTCTCAACAACTAGTACAAAATATAAATGATATTAACCTTCTTAAGGAATATGAAGCAATATTCATCAATAAACCTTTAAAGGATTTAATTAAAGAAATTAAACCGGAAATTAAAGTTGCTTTTGCATATAATGATCCTTCTTTTTTTGAATTTAGGTTTATTACCAGACAACAACGACTAAATAATGAAGGAAACAAAGTGTCTCTTTTTGTAAATGTAAAAAATAGTATTGACTGGAATTGGGAAAATAGACCAAAAGGTAAAGAAACTTTCTGGAGCAAAGAAGATGCTGAAAAATACGGCAATCTAATAGTGAGTGAAATTGAAATTGTTTATTAATAGAAAAAAGTAATTTCTAGCTAATTAATTCCAATAGTTTGGGTATATACGAAGCAGGGCAAGTATGTGAAATTAATGTTTTTAGAAAGTATTAGGAAGTAGTATTGTAATAAATTTATGGATAAGCTGTGCAAACAATATGGGAATTTTTAATAAAATAGGTTTAGTGCTATTATTAGTACTTACTATCGGTTGCAAGAAAGAGCAGCAGATTGATGTAGTTAAAAATAGTTTAATTGCAGAGGGAAAAGCTTTGATTAAGCAAAACAGCACTATTTTGCTGGATTCTTTAGAAATGCATGATATGAGTCCTGTTAACAAGGACGGCAGATTAAAACCTCTAAAAGTAGCACTTCTTGATTCAGTAGGTATTAATGAAAGGTTTTCCAGGGAAACCCTTAAGTGTAGTACATTTAAATTGGAGGAAAGTGACTTTTCAAATTTTCATTCTCCGTATAGATTAAATCTCGTAAAGAAAGAGATTAGTGAATCTCAAGTTCTTTTTGTTTCATTTTCGAATTTGGAAATTAAAAAGGATCTTGCAAATATAGTTGTAATGAAAACACATGGAATTGGTTCTGCAACAGATCGATATTATTTTGAAAAACAAAATAATAAATGGGTTTTTGCAAGAAAAAGAGAGATAAGCAGGGGGTAATTTTCAATATGTAACTTATGTTTTGTTTACAATAAAAAGGAATATTGTTTCCTCAAGTATAGGACAAAAAAAGCCTTCAAAATCATTTGATTCTGAAGGCTTTTTAGTCTTAATAAAAGTTAAGAATAATTATTTCAAACCATCCACCGAAACATTCACAGTTCCGTTTATTTTGATAAAAGCGATAATAGCCTGATTGGTCAACTGAATTTTATCAAACTGAATATCTTCCATTTTACCATTTACAAAAACGCCTGGCATTGGCGAATAGTTTTTTAGGTAAGTTGCCATGCTCTTTTTGCCTTCTTCTAAATTAGGCTGAATAGAATAACGACAGCTTTCTTCCATTTTTCTTAAAATGTAACCTTGACCAAGCCAGCTTGCCGTACGCATTACTTTGCTTTTAGTGTCTAAAACGTAATCCAGTTTCTCAAAATAAATTTCTTTTGTTTTGGCATTATATTGTGGGAATCCATCTAAATAAAGAGTTCCGTTGATTGATCCTAAAACATCAAGAGCAATAACCATTTTGCCATCTTTATGCCAGATTGAAACATTTTTCACAGTTATTTTTTTGCTTCCGGATCCAAATTCCTGCCCTGCAAAATTCCTGGTCATGATTTTTGAAGCATCAATATAAGTTGAAATTGCTGCAATATTAGCCGAAATTTGATTGGGTATTTTTGCTACAGGTTTCAACACAATTTTGCTCGCATTGAATTTAGATTCAGGTTGCTTGCCCACAATCGTTTCCATATTGCATTTCATTCCCATATCTAATAAAAACAAATCATTTTTTAATTTTGCATTTGTTGAATAAACTTCGACAGGAACAATTCTTAACCAGCTTTCATAAGTATCACTCATTTGGAATGGCGTACAGATTTTTTCTAACGCCGATAAAACATTCGGTTTAAAATCCATCGATTTTTCTATTGCTTCGTCTATTTTCTTTTCAATTTTAGATTTAAAAATAGAAATTGCCGGATTCACTAAATACGTTATTGGCATACTTTTTCCAAATACCATCATGGTTGGACTTTCGTTCCAGTCTAAAGATTTGAATTCGGTTTTGGTATTTAATTTCCAGTTGGTCAAAGCCACTTCACTCGATAACGTGATTACGCCATTTAAATTAAATTCTCTCGTGTCATACAGTTCAACTCCCAGTTTTTTAGTACCAATTCGGTATTTGATCGTGGCTTTAAGCGGTAAAATTGTTTTTATTTTTTTATCCGGGTTTGCAGGATCATTCTGGATTTTTATTGGCGCCTGTTTCCAGATTTTCATTTCGATATCGTCATCTTCAATATTATTGTCTTCATAGATTAATCCATTCAACAATAAATTCGTTTGATTTTGAATATCACTTAGTTTTACCGTAATAGGCAGGTTAATAAAGGACGGATTTGCATCATAAACTAACGGACTCGCATCGTCAGGTTCCGGTTTTAATGTCTCTAACTTATGAGATGTTGAACAGCTTGTAGCCACTGTAAGTGCTGCAAATAAAGAGATAATGGAGAGAAACTTCATCGTTATGATTTTTTTAAGTGATGCAAAATTAAGAAAACAATTATATTATCTTAAAAAAGTGTAACAATTGATAATGAATTGAGTCTTATGGTAATAAGATAACGCGACTATTAACGTTTTCTTATCATATTTTACTTAATAAAAATGTTATTATTGTTTTAAAATTTAACAATATCATGATCGAAATCAAAGATTTACACAAGTCCTATAAAATGGGAAGTTCTCAATTGCATGTGTTAAAAGGAATTAATTTTAATATTGAAGAAGGTGAGTTAGTTGCGATTATGGGATCATCCGGATCTGGAAAATCGACGCTTTTAAATATTTTAGGAATTCTTGATGAAGCTGATTCAGGTAGTTATATTTTAGACAAAACACCAATTAAAAATCTTAACGAAACTATAGCGTCAAGATATCGAAATAAATTTTTGGGATTTGTTTTTCAATCCTTCAATTTAATAAATTATAAAACCGCACTTGATAATGTGGCAATGCCTTTGTATTACCAGGGTATTAAGCGTAAAGAGCGTTATGAGATTGCAATGAAATATCTAGAAAAAGTAGGTCTGGGTTCACATTCACATCATTTACCAAATGAACTTTCCGGAGGTCAAAAACAACGTGTTGCAATTGCCCGTGCATTAGCATCAAACCCGAAAGTATTATTGGCAGATGAACCTACGGGAGCGTTAGATACTAAAACATCTTATGAAGTTATGGAACTTATTCAGGGAATTAACGACGAAGGAAAAACGATTTTAATCGTTACTCACGAACCTGATATTGCTGCAATGTGCAAAAGAAATGTGGTCCTGAAAGATGGATTAATTATCGATGATAAAAAGGTAGAACAAGTTAGAGCGTCATCTTATGTTTAATATTGAGCGTTGGCAGGAAATATTTGAAGCAATTTCTAAAAACAGACTTAGAACATTTCTTACGGGAATTTCTGTAGCTTCCGGTATTTTTATTTTAGTGATTTTACTTGGTGCAGGTAAAGGGCTTCAAAACGGAATTGAAAAACAATTCGAGCGTGATGCTGCCGGAATTATTGAGGTTTGGTCAGGAACGACTACAAAAGAATATAAAGGATTAAATCCCGGACGACAAATTCAGTTTAGAGACGGTGATTACAAACAGTCCGTTCAAAAATTTGATGATAAATTAGATTTGAAAGCTTCCACTTATAGCTTTTGGGGCGGTGCATTCTCTTATGGAAAAGAATCCGGAAGTTATCAATTTAGAGGAGTAGATCCTGATTATTCAGGAATTGAAAATATTACAATTGTGAATGGAAGATTCGTAAATAGCAATGATTTAGCCAATAATGAAAAAGTGGCCTGCATTGGGATGAAAGTAAAAACAGATTTGTTTAAGGATAAAGATCCTTTAGGCAAGGAAATCTCAATTAATAATATCAATTTCAGGGTTGTAGGAGTTTTTACAGATCCGGGAGGAGAACGGGAGGAAGCAAGGGCCTATTTGCCCAGAACTACCGTTCAAAGAGCGTATGGTGGTGGAGATAAAATAAGTAATTTGTTTTTTACTTTAAAAAAGACAAATGATTATGACGAGGCATTAGCACAATCTGAGAAATTCACACAAGATTTAAAAGACTTATTAAAAAGCAGAAACACAGTTGCTCCGGATGATGATGGAGGAGTTGGGGTTTATAACTCTGTTAAAGATGCAAAACAATTTTATGATTTAAATTTATATATCAGATTGTTTTTTTGGTGGGTTGGTATCTGTACCATTATTGCCGGAGTGGTGGGAGTAAGTAATATCATGCTTATTATAGTTAAAGAACGAACTAAGGAAATTGGGATCAGGAAAGCTTTAGGAGCTTCGCCGTTTTCTATCGTTTCAATGATACTTCACGAATCGATTTTTATTACTACAATTGCAGGTTTTGTTGGGTTACTGGCCAGTTTGTTATTGTTGGAATTCGTAGGTCCAATGGTGCAAAGTGAATATTTCCAAAATCCTTCAGTAGATTTTAGTGTAGCATTAACAACACTTGCTTTGCTGGTTTTTGCCGGCGCACTGGCAGGATTTTTCCCGGCGTACAGAGCAGCCAAAATTAAACCTATTGTAGCACTTAGAGACGAATAATTATGTTTAAAAAAGATAATTGGGACGAAATTTTACAGGCTTTAACAGCTAACGTTTTCAGAACGATCCTGACTGCATTTGGGGTATTCTGGGGAATTTTTATTTTGGTAATATTACTTGCGGCAGGAAAGGGTTTAGAGAACGGGGTTAAGAAAGATTTTGACGGGATTGCCACAAATACAATGTTTATGTGGAGCCAGACAACATCAAAAGCCTATAAAGGATTACCAAAAACGCGTCAATATAATTTTAGAAATAGTGATGTAGCGGCATTAAAAGCATCTTTGCCTGATTTATTATATGTTTCACCACGAAATCAGTTAGGCGATTTTAACGGAACCAATAATGTAGTGCGTGGCACAAAAACTTCCTCATTTACGATTTATGGAGATTATCCTGAACTGATCAAACAGCAGCCAATGGATATTATAAAAGGACGTTTTATAAACCAGCAGGATATTAATGAGAGAAGAAAAATTGCTGTAATTGGAAAAGGAGTTATCAGCGAATTGTATGGAAAAGAAGAGGAAGCTATTGGAACTTACGTAAAAATCAACGGAATTAATTTTATGGTTGTTGGAGTTTACAACTCTAAGCAAACTGGTGGAAATGCAGAACAGGAACAAAAGAATATATTTATTCCGTTTACCACTTTTCAGCAATCTTTTAATTATGGTGATAAAGTAGGATGGATGGCGCTTACAGCAAAAGACGAAACTTCTATTACAGATTTAAAGCCAAAAATTTTAGAATTAATTAAAGCGCTTCATTCCATAAACCCAAAGGACGATCGTGCCGTTGGTAATTTTGACTTGTATGAACAATTTAATAAAGTACAAAGTTTGTTTAGTATTTTGCAAATCATTGCTTATTTTGTAGGAACTTTGGTGTTGATTTCCGGAGTAATCGGAATTTCAAATATTATGCTTATTGTAGTCAAAGAGCGTACTAAGGAAATTGGAATCCGCAGAGCTTTAGGGGCAACTCCGGCAGCTATTCGCAGTCAGATTTTATTAGAAGCGATGTTCCTGACCATTATTTCAGGAATGCTGGGTATTGCCGTTGCCACCGGAGTAATTGCACTTTTGAATATGTTTTTAGATTCAATGCCACCGGAAAAAAATATAATGTTTTCTAATCCAAGTGTAGATTTAGGAGTTGTAGTTGTTGCGTTATTAATATTAGTAGGTTCAGGTTTGCTGGCAGGATTTATTCCGGCGCAGACCGCAATTAACGTAAAGCCTGTAGATGCTTTACGAACAGAATAAAATTATCAATCAAAAATAAATCGATTAAACCAAAAACAAATGAAAAAAGGAGTAACCGTAACCATTTTAATCTTTATTGCTATAGTTTTCTTTGGCGCGCTGTATTATTTGTATGCTAAAAATCAAGAATCTCCAATAGTCTTTAAAACGGAAAAAGCAGAGATTAAAACAATCGTGAAAACTACCATCGCAACCGGTAATATTCAACCTAATGAAGAGGTTCTGATCAAGCCCAATATTTCAGGTATTATTGAAGAAGTGTATATCAAAGCCGGAGAAAAAATTAAAGCCGGAGATATGATTGCTAAAATCAGAGTGGTGGCAAATGTATCCAATGTAAGCACTACGCAAAATCAGGTGCAGACAGCTAAAATTGCTTTAGACAATCAGGAAAAAATCTATAAAAGGCAAAAAACCTTATTTGATAAGGATGTAATTTCGGCAAACGATTTTGATGCAGCGCAATTAGCGTATACACAGGCAAAACAAAATTATCAGGCTGCAAGACAAAGTTTGGATATCGTAAAAACCGGAACAACAACATCATTAGGAAGTTATGCAAATACCTTGATTCGTGCAACAGTAACCGGAATGGTTTTAGCGGTTCCTGTAAAAGTAGGAAATCAGGTTATTGAGAGTAATAATTTTAATGAAGGAACTACAATTGCAAGTGTTGCCGATGTGGGAAGAATGATTTTTATTGGAAAAATTGACGAATCGGAGGTAGGTAAAATCAAAGAAAAAATGCCTATTGAGATTACAGTTGGCGCAATCGAAAACAAAAAGTTTGAAGCTGTTTTGACTGATATCGCACCAAAAGGAGTGGTGGAAAATGGCGCAATTCAGTTTGAAATCAAAGCAAAATTAGAAAACAGAGACGCTACTTTTATAAGAGCCGGATTGAGTGCAAACGCTTCGATTATTTTAGAGAAAGCAGAAAAAACCTTAGCTATCAAAGAATCATTAGTTCAATTTGACAAAAAAACTCAAAAACCATATGTTGAAATTGAAACTGCTCTTCAAAAATTTGAAAGAAGGGATTTAGTCCTTGGAGTGAGTGACGGAATCTACGTTCAGGTGAAAAGCGGAATTAAATCTACGGATAAAATTAAGATCTGGAATCAGGGTTTAATAAGTGAAGGAGAGAAAAAATAATTTCAAAGTAGAAAAGAGTTTTTGGTTTTAAAAATGTTAAATTTGCGTAGCGCCTTTTGCTATGCTTTCATTCAAAATATATGAAAATAAATAAATATAATAGTCTTGTTTTTGCCATTTTATTTGGTGCTGGTTTATCGGCTCAGACACCATCAGAAACACAACCAAAACAATGGACATTAGAAGAATGTGTTCGTTATGCATTAGACAATAACATCACAATAAAACTATCAGAATTAGATGTTAAAAATGCTGCAATTGATAAAAAAGGTGCATTTGGAAATTATCTTCCATCAGTAAACGGAAGTGCGTCACACTCTTGGAATATTGGTTTGAACCAGGATCTTACAACTGGACTTTTACGTAATCAGACTACTCAGTATTCATCATTGGGATTAAATGCCGGTATTGATATTTACAAAGGTTTACAAAATCAGAATAACTACAGAAGAGCTAAATTATCTATAATATCATCACAATACCAATTGCTTAAAATGCAGGAAGATATTTCCCTGAATGTAGCGAATGCATTTTTGGAAATCCTTTTTAATAAAGAAAATTTAAAGGTAAAAAAAGAGCAATTGTCTATTGATCAAAAACGTTTGGCACGTTCTGAAGAAATGGTAAATGCCGGAACAATTCCGCGTGGTGATTTATATGATTTAAAAGCAACTGCCGCAACAGATCAACAAGCTATTATTGTTGCTGAAAATACTTTACTGATATCAAAATTAAGCCTTGCCCAACTTTTACAATTAAAGGAATTTGCAGATTTTGATGTTATAGACGATACAAATGCGAAAGATGAAAATAATATCCTGGCGCAGACTCCGGTTGAAATTTATGCTAAAGCAAAAGAAATAAGAACAGAGTTAAAGTTAGCGCAAACTAATCTTGAAATTGCTGAGAAAAATGTTGTTATTGCTAAAGGTGCATATCAGCCAACTCTTTCAGGATTTTATTCATTTAGTACCAGAGCCAGTTACAGCGACAGAGTAATTGGGATAGATGCAAATGGGAACCCGATTTCTGCAGGACCACTTCCTGTTTTTGATCAATTTAGTGATAATAAAGGTCATAATTTTGGTTTTCAATTGAATGTGCCCATTTTTAATGGTTTTTCTGTTCGAAATAATGTAGAAAAAAGCAAAGTAAGTTTAGAGAAATCTAAAATAGATTTAGAACAAAAAAGTTTAGATTTGCAACGTAACGTTTACACAGCTTTTACAGATGCTAAAGGTGCTTTAAATGCCTATGAATCCTCAACAATAACATTAGAGGCAAGACAGCAAGCGTATAATTATGCAAAAGAAAAGTACGATGTAGGATTGATGAATTCATTTGATTTTACTCAGGCACAAACATTGTTAACTAATGCACAGTCAGACGTTATCAGAACAAAATATGATTACATTTTTAAAATAAAAATACTTGAATTCTACTTTGGAATTCCAATTGTTCCAATTATCACAAAATAATTTATTATGTCAAAAAAAACAATTTATTTCTTACTCGGCGGTGCAGTAATTCTAATCGTAGCTTTAATAGCTCTTTCAAAAGCCGGAGTAATAGGAAATAAGGATGAAGGAAAAGAAGTAGAAGTTTCAAAAGTAATTGCTTCGACAATAATAGAAACAGTTTCTGCAACAGGTAAAATTCAGCCGGAAATTGAGGTAAAACTTTCCTCAATGGTTTCTGGTGAAATTATCGCTTTAAACGTTAAAGAAGGTCAGGTTGTAAAAAAAGGCGATTTATTGGTAAAAATAAATCCTGATTTATATACTTCAGGATTAGACAGGTCTGTTGCAAATTTATCAGGAACAAAGGCTAGTTTAACACAGTCTGAAGCCAATTTTAAAGAAGCAAAAGCAAGTTATGAGCGTAATAAAACGTTATATGACAAAGGGGTAATATCAAAATCAGATTGGGATAAATCGATTGCCACTTTTGAAGTAGCAAAAGCAACCAAACAAAGCTCTTATTATAATGTTCAGAGCGCCTCTGCATCTGTAACAGAAGCAAAAGACAATCTAGGTCGTACATTGATTTATGCACCGGCTGCAGGAACAATTTCAGTATTGAATGTTGAACTGGGCGAGCGAGTTTTAGGAACGCAGCAAATGGCAGGAACAGAACTTTTAAGAGTGGCCAACCTGAACAATATGGAAGTAGAAGTTGATGTAAATGAAAATGATATTGTAAAAGTAAAAATTGGAGATGAGGCAAATGTTGAAGTTGATGCTTATTTAAAAAAGAAGTTTAAAGGAACTGTAACCAGTATTTCGAACTCGGCAAGTACAACATTAACATCAGATCAGGTAACTAATTTTAAAGTTAAAGTTCGTATTTTAAAAGAATCGTACCAGGATTTATTAGAAGGTCAGCCAAGTACTTATTCTCCTTTTAGACCCGGAATGACTGCGACAGTGGATATTATGACCAGAACAAAAAGCAATGTTTTGGCAGTGCCAATTAGTTCTGTTGTTGTAAAAGCGGATACAACTGCTGTAAAAGATGTTAAAGCAGACGAACCAACGGACGATAAAAAAGCAGCACCAAAAAGCGATAAAAAATTCGAATGTGTTTTTGTAAAAGTAGGGGATAAAGCTAAAATCAGAATCATTAAAACAGGTATTCAGGACGATACAAATATTGAAGTAATGTCAGGATTACAACCTGGAGATGTTGTGATCACGGGACCTTACACAACAGTATCTAAAGAACTGAATTCCGGCGATAAAGTAAAACTAAAAAAAGCAGATTTACCTAAAAAATAATTTTTTTAATAATTTAAATTAAATACTTTGCCATTTATTCTTAATATCGAAACGGCTACAAAAAACTGTTCAGTCTCCATTGCTAAAAACGGAGAAACAATTGTATGTAAAGAAATTGCTGAAGAAGGATATTCACATGCTGAAAAACTGCATGTTTTTATTGAAGAAGCAATTGCCGAAGCAGGAATTTCAGTTCAGGATTTATCAGCGATTGCGGTAAGTCAGGGACCAGGATCTTACACAGGTTTACGAATAGGAGTTTCGGCAGCAAAAGGATTGTGTTTTGCCTTAAATATTCCTTTGATTGCAATTGATACATTACAAACTCTAGCGTCGCAGGCAAAGGTTTCAAACGGGAAAATTATTCCCATGATTGACGCCCGAAGAATGGAAGTGTACAGCGAAGTTTTTAATGCCGGTTTAGAAAATGAAAGAGGAATTGAAGCAGAAGTGATTACCGAAGAATCTTTTTCAGGATATACAGATACTATTTATTTTGTAGGTGATTGTGCTGAGAAATGTAAAGCGGTCTTGACAAAGGAAAATTTTGTATTTTTAGAAGAAATCAAATATCCGTCTGCATCGGCAATGAGCAAAATTAGTTATGATAAATACCAAAAAAGCGACACTGTAGATGTCGCTTATTTTGAACCGTATTATTTAAAAGATTTTATTATGGCTCCTCCATCAAAAAAACAATAAAACATTTTTATTTCTGAATGGTATAAGGCTGAATTGAAATTCCAGCTTCGTCCAGTGCTAATTTGCAATTCTCCAGCGTTTCAGAAAAAACAGCACCATAATTTGCATTTTTTGCCCACGGGCGAACTGCAAAATCTATAGAACTTGCTGATAAATTTTTGACAAAAACTTCCGGTGCCGGAGTTTCAAGTACTTTTGGGTTTTTAACTAAAACATCTAAAAGAATCTCTTTTGCTTTCTTAATATCTGAATCATAAGAAATTGAAAAAGTCAAATCGGCTTTTCTTTCTCCCTGCATGGAATAATTAATAATCGTTCCGTTTGACAAAGCGCCATTAGGTACAAAAACAGTCTGATTGTTTCCGGTAAGCATTTTAGTAACAAAAATTTGAATCTCTAATACTGTTGCAATTACACCTTGCGCCTCGATAGTATCGCCAACTTTAAAAGGTTTGAATACGATAATAAGCATTCCGCCTGCAAAATTTGAAAGCGACCCCTGCAATGATAAACCTACTGCAAGTCCCATTGCTCCTAAAATGGCAACAAATGACGAAGTTTCGATTCCTAGTTTTGAAATAAAAGTGACAAACAATAAAATTCTGAGTGCCCAAATTAAAATGTCCGACAGGAATTTTGTCAATGTAGGATCTAAATTTCTTTGAACCATTACTTTTGTAATAATTCTGTTGATCAATCTGATGGCATATATCCCAACAAATAAAATAATAAAAGCAGAGACTAATTTTGGGGCATAATCAACTAATACGTCAATAAATTTAGTGACGTAATTACTAAGCTGGTCTGGATTCATGTTCATGTTTTTAAATAAAAAAAACCTTCTCAAACGAGAAGGCATATTAGTGGTGCAAATATAGATATATTTTGTTTTTATTAGAAAAAAGGAACGTTATTCCTTAGGCGGAATCGTATCAATAATATTATCCGTAGCAGTTTCGGTTTTTTCACCATTAACAACTATATACTCAGGAACAATAGTGGTAGTTGCGCTTGAAGTTTCAGTTGTTTGTTCTTTTACAGAATCAATCACATCGCTTAATGAATCCGAAGCTTTCTCTACATATTCACTAACGATATCTTTTGCTTTGTGGGCATATTCTACCGCACTCTCAAGTATGGGTTCTGAAGCTTCTTTTACTTTTTCGATAGTTTCCTCAGCAAAAGCTTCTGCGTTATCGATGTAAGGAGCAGCGGCTTCTTTAGCTTGTTCAAACTTAACTTCGGCTTCTGTTGCCAAATTTGTAGTAGAATCTTTGGCTGAGCCAAATAAATTCTTGAAAAATGAAGATACTCCCATGGTTATATATTATTAGTTATAATACAATATTAAACTATTTTTGCGCTATTACGGGATAATAATTTATTGAAAATAAAGGAGATAGGAATTCAATAAAAAAGCGCCTCATTTGAGACGCTTTTCATTTTTATTTGAATAAATTATTATGCATTTATTGCTTCTACTTTAATCGCTTCATCGTTCAGCATACTTTTAAGCATATTTTCGATTCCGCTTTTTAAAGTAAACGTAGATGATGGGCAACCGCTGCACGCACCTTGTAAAATTACTTTTACCGTTTTGTCATTTTCATTATAGGAGTCAAAAGCAATATTTCCGCCATCAGCCGCAACCGCCGGTTTCACATATTCTTCTAAGATATTGATAATTTGTTGCGATGTTACATCTAATTTATCAAATGCTTCATCCTTTGTAACATCATTTTTAGTAGCAACTTCAATTAAAGTTTCATCTAAAACAGTTCCTCCGTTTTCAATATATTGTTTGATGAATGACCGTACTTCTAAAGTAATTTCATCCCATTCATTGATGTCATATTTAGTTACCGAAATATAGTTTTCATCAATAAAAACCTCTTTTACATACGGGAATTTAAATAATTCCTTTGCCAATGGAGAAGAAGCAGTCTGATCAATATTTTTATATTCAACAGCATTTTTAGTCAGCATTCTGCTAACAACAAATTTTAAAGCAGCAGGATTTGGAGTTGTTTCTCCATAAACCGTAATAGGTTGCTTTTTAGGCTGATTTTCATCGATTTTTATAATCACGCCACCTTTTTCTACATAGGATTCAATTTGTTCAGCAACAGCATCTTTTACATCATCCCATTCTACAATACTATATCTTTCAATAGCAATAAAATTCCCTGAAATATATACTGTTTTTACAAACGGAAGATAAAATAATTGTTGTGCTAAAGGCGATGCCTGGGCTTCATCGATATTTTTAAACTCAAAATTTTGATTTTTGGTAATGAAATCTTCAAACTCGAACTTTAGGATAGTTGGATTTTGAGTTTCTTTTATAGTGATTTTTGTCATGATTTGTAATTTTGCACAAATTTAGTAAAGTTATTTTCTACTAATACCTATATTTGATTTTTTAATAAAATAATTAAGACTCTTTTCAAATTAATCGTATTAAAATGCAAGAGTCCAAAATTTATTTAAACATAATTGCCTTTATGGAATTTAGAATCAGGGTTTTATTTATTTTTTTGATTACCACATTTTACTCTTATTCCCAAGAAGGAATCCCTGTTTACTCTGATTATTTATCAGATAATTACTATTTAATTCATCCTTCGATGGCGGGCGCGGCGAATTGTGCCAAAATAAGATTGACAGCCAGAAAACAATGGTTTGGTCAGGAAGATGCGCCGGCACTTCAGACTCTAACTTTTAACGGAAAAATTGGAGAACGCTCCGGAGCCGGAATCATTATTTTTAATGACAAAAATGGTTACCATTCGCAAAAAGGGGTAAAGCTGACTTATGCGCATCACATTATGTTTTCCAGAGATGAAGTGGATTTAAATCAGCTTTCGTTTGGTATTAGCGGAGGAGTAATTCAAAGTCAGTTAGATGAAACTCAGTTTGGCGGCTCTTTTGATCCCATTGTTTTTGGTCAGATACAAAAAGATTCTTATTTTAATATGGATATTGGAGCATCCTATAATTATCTTGATTTTTATGCTCATGCAACAGTTCAGGGCGCACTTGAAACCAGACGGGAATTGTACACCGATTATGAAAGTGATAATGTTAGAAAGTTTCTCTTAAGTGCAGGATATGTTTTTGGTAAAAGAAATAATATTACCTGGGAACCTTCTGTTTTATTTCAATTGTTTGATAAGACCAAACAAAAATCAATTGATTTAAATATGAAAGCATACAAAAGTATGGATTTTGGAAGTTTATGGGCTGCATTATCTTATAGAAGAAGTTTTGACGGAGCTCAATATAGTACCACAAGTGGAGTAGCAGCACAAAAACTGCAATATATTACCCCTATAATAGGTTTAAATTATAATAATTTTATGTTTGCGTATACCTACTCACAAGTTACAGGCGATGTAAAATTTGACACAGGAGGATACCATCAAATTACTTTAGGTATCAATTTATTTTGTAAAAAGGAGCGTTACGACTGTAATTGTCCCGCTATTAATTAAATTTTTTATTATGCTGATTAAATCTGTAAACGGAAAAATGCCTTCTATTCCAGAGGATTGTTATGTGGCTGAAAATGCTACGATTGTAGGTGATGTTACCTTTGGTGATTCTTGCAGTGTTTGGTTTAATGCTGTGATTCGTGGTGATGTCAACTTTATCACAATTGGGAATAAAGTTAATATTCAGGATGGGGCGATAATTCATTGTACCTATCAAAAACATCCCACTATTATAGGAAACAATGTTTCAATAGGACACAATGCAATTGTTCACGGATGTAAAATTCATGACAATGTCTTGATAGGAATGGGCGCGATCGTAATGGATAATTGTGTGATAGAAAGCAATTCGATCATTGCCGCCGGAGCCGTTGTAACGCAAAATACTATTGTGCCTTCTGGAACTATCTATGCAGGTGTTCCTGCAAAAAAGGTAAAAGATATTGACCAGTCAGACTTTGCAGGCGAAATTGAACGTATTTCGAACAATTATGTCATGTATTCAGGTTGGTTTAAAGAGGAATAAAATTAATAAATTCCAAAATAAAAATTCCAAATTCCAATAAAGTATGATGCAATTGGGATTTGGAATTTTTCGTTTTTGGAATTTTAAAATTATAGGTTGATTCTTTCGAAAAAGGAATTTTTATAACTTTCGCTTATCGGAATTCGTTTGTCGCTGATTAAAACTTTATTTTTTTGAATTGATTTTACATGTTTTATATTAATGATATAAGATCTGTGAATTCGGGAAAAACCTTTGCTTGAAAGTAAATTTTCCAGTTTTATTAAACTGATTAAAGTCAGTGTGAATTTATTATCTGTAGTGTAAATTTTGACATAATCTTTTAGACCTTCGATAAATAAAATATCGGCAAAATTCATTTTTACGTTTTCATATTCTGCTCTCACAAACATAAAATCCTGCTCTAATTCAGGTACGGTTGTGTTTTCAGAAATTGCCTGAACATTTGCAGCGGGATTTAAAACTTGCTGCGCTCTGACAACTGATTTTAAAAAACGATGAAACGGAATGGGTTTCACCAAATAATCTACCGCGCCAAGATTAAAACCTTCAACAGCATAATCAGAATAAGCTGTCGTAAAAATAACCAAAGGTTTTTTTTCGATTGTATTTAAAAAATCAATTCCTGAAAAATGGGGCATTTGTATGTCCAGAAAAATCAAATCTACATTGTTTTGGTTGATAAATGAAACGGCATCAATAGCATTATTAAAAGTGCTGATGAGTTCAAGCGAATCTACCTTTCCAACAAAATCTTCTAATAATTCGACCGCTAAAGGTTCATCGTCTATAATTACACATTTCATTTGTTGAAGTTTAAATTAGTAAATTTGTTTTGGCAGTCAAAAATAGTTTTAAACCAGTGATTTAAGTTTTAAAATTATCATAAAATACAGGTTTAACTTTTATGTATAATTAATTCTAACACATAGAAACATAGATTATTTAAAAAAGGGGTTTTACTCGCTTAAAATGCACAAAGCTAACTATGTGGAAGAAATGTATTTCTTTTTTGAGTTCTGTTTACTCTATTAAATCTATGTTTCTATGTGTTAATATTTTTCAACACACATACATTCATTTTAAATTATCCCTTCACGTTAATCGTTTTGCTTAGAGTGTAACCATCTGTAAGATTACCTGTTAAGGTTGCTAATTCATCTGCTAAACTATCCGAAAAAACATTGTCTTTTGTGTTTGAAGTATCGGCCTGACCGTGAGCAGCATAATTTGTACTGGAATAAACAGTACTTGTAACAGTTTCAGGAAAAGCAATTTGTGTTACCAGTAATGATGAACCGCTACTGCTTAAAACTTCAACATGAATATGTGGTGCCCTCCCTTGGTACCAACCAGGGAAAATCGAAATAAACGAAACTTCGCCTTTTGAATTGGTGGTTTGTCTTCCTCTTAAAAAATGAACCGATGTATAATCAGTTTGTTGCATAGATGTTCCGCCGTATTCAGAATAATTTCCGTCTTTATCGCAATGCCAGACATCAACTAAAACATCAGCTAATGGCGAACAATTATTGTTGGTGTTTTGTATGACTAAATTAATAAGTAAAGCAACTCCAACGCGGTCAGATTTTATGTTTTCTAAAACCAGCTGACTTGGTGTTTTAATAGGGAAGGGACCTTTGGTTTCAGCAGGAGAAACGGCACAGCTTTCATCTCCGGAAGCACTTGTACCAGAATCGTCATTGTCACTTTTAGAACAGGATTCTAATAATTTAGAAGCTGTTGCTAACGAAGCAATTCCTAAAATGCCATTTCGAATAAATTTTTTTCTGTCCATCATCAGTTACGATTTAATTAAATTGCAGTTTGAATTTTATCTAATTCTAAGTTCAAATGCACACGATAATATTGATTGTCTTCTGTAATTGTAAGTTTATGTGCGTTTGGATAAAGCAAATCCAGTCGGCTTTGAATATTTACCAGCCCAATCCCTGAATTTTCAGGATCTTTTACATAGTTTTCAATTGTGTTTTCTATCCAGAAATCCAGACTGTTTTCCAAAATAAAAATCTTGATTTTTACATGCGCGGCACCTTTGTAATCCGTTCCGTATTTAAAGCCATTCTCAACAAACGAAATCAAAAGTAAAGGCTCAATAAACTTGTTTCTGGTATCACCGTGAACATTGATAACAATGTCTTCGATGTTGTTCAGCCTCAGTTTTTGTAATTCAATATAATTCTGAATGTAATTGATCTCTTTTTCTAAAGCCACCGTTTTATTGTCAGTTTCATACAGCATATAGCGCATTAATTCTGACAGTGTTACGATGGCATCAGGGACCAAATCAGATTTTTTATGTGCCAATGAATAAATACTGTTTAAGGAATTGAATAAAAAATGCGGATTAGTTTGTTTGCGCAAATAAATCAATTCAGTATTTGTTCGGTGCGTTTCGGCAATTAACTTGTTTTGCTGGTTGTTGTAAAATTCAGTAAGTGTTCTGATAATGGCACTTATTGTAATAATTAAAATATAGAAAAACGAAGGTCCAATTTTAAAAAACAATGGCTGTCTCGTTGCCATTATAGCTGGTCTTCTTCCTTTAAACATCAACTTAAATTCTTCCGGCGGTGGCATATTTCGAAGTCTTATATGTCTTGCTTCAGAGAAATCAGGAATAAAATAATTGATCCTGATAATCATAAAAAGTAAAATAAGCGCAAACACAAACACAAAATAAAGCCAGTATTTTTTTTCTAAAAGCAAAACGGGAACCAAATAAAAATAGTTCAGATAAAACAGCACAATTCCTGTTGTCCATTGAACATAAAAATCATTGTTGATCCTAAACGGACTTTCATAAAACTGAATTAATGAAGTCAGGATAAAGAAAACCCAGATGATGCAATGAAACAAAATTTTATTTGAACTGGTATTTCTGATGGTATCTATTTTCATTTATAATTTTATTTTTAATAAAATTAAATCATTTTTGGTTACCGTTGGCGATATGTTTTGATTCAGTTTTTTCACCACTAAATCAGCCACTTTTAGAGCATCGCCTTCTGTTGAAAAACTTTTAGTGTCGTTTATTACCGGAATAATAGACTGCCTGATAATGATTTTATTTTTTAAAATGATCGAATATCCATAACCTGACGTAGTTCTAAAGGATTCGGTTTTAAAAGTTTTTTCATTTTTGACACAGGCAGTAAATTGTATCACCATTAAAACAAACACTAAAATCTTCCGGATTTTACTCCTCAAAAATTGTTTTTTTGTATTAGTTGTCGTCGTCACTTTGTTCATCTAAAGGTTTAAATTCCCAGGCATCATCAAAGTAAGTTGAACCCACTCTTCCTAACATATAAAAACCGCGATTATTGATTGCAAAACCTACGGCATCTGTTCTGCTTGCACCTTCCATTGGTGTTTTTTCTGTCCATAAATCAGTTGCAGGATTGTATTCCCAAATTGTTTTTATACTTTCTCCACCCACAACATAACCTAATCCGTTCATGGAAAAAGCAGAAGCATTTGAACGAACAATTGCATAATCATCGTTGTAGGAGTAATCATCATCAGTATCTTTGTCGATATCACGTTTTCGTGTCCATACATCCGTAGCAGGATCAAATTCCCAGAAGTCTTCCTGATATACTCCATTGTTAATTCCGGTTCCAAGATATACTTTATCAGCAATTACAAAAGCCGTTGCATTACGTCTTTTATTTCCGCTAAATCCGTTTACAAGCGTCCATGCATTTGTAACGTCATTGTATTGGTAGAAATCTTTAAGATAATTTCCGTCATATCCGGTTCCGAAAAATGCTTTTCCTCCAGCCTGAAAACCAACAGCAGCGTAACGCCCGGTTCCTGCAAAATCAGTTTTTTGCGTCCAGCTATTGCTCGTAGGATCATATTGGTAAAAGTCTTTAAGTTTATTCGTTCCATCATATCCCAAACCAACATATCCTTTATCGTTAAGCGTAAAACTCGAAGCAGAACTGCGTCCTACTCCTGTAAAATCTGCTTTTTGTTCCCAATAATCTCCCGTAGAATTATAAGCCCATAAATCTTTTAAATATACATCGCCAGTATAACCTGTTGCTACATAAGCAAAATCACCAATAACAAAACTAGTTGCACTAGATCTTGCGGGTCCGTCAAATGCTGATTTTTTAATCCAGTTTCCTATTAAATCATCATCGTCATCGTCATTACTGCAGCCTATAAAAACGAGGCTCGAAAACAATGCCGCGAATAATATTCCTTTTTTCAAATTATTCATAGTGTATTAAATTTATTTATTGTTTGTATTTGATGCCAATTCCTAAAACATATCCATTGCCGGTATTAAAATCATATACTTTATGATTCTCATTATCTATCAGATGGTATTCTTTGTCAAAATCATATCCGGCTTTAAAATTTAAAAACCAGTTTTTGTCCACGTTTCTTTCGTATTCTAATGCCGACGTCATTTGCGATAAGCTGACCTTTGTGGCGGTATTATTTAAATTGTTTTGTGTGTCTAAATGATAAAAATTACCATTAAAACTATTGCTTAGGCTAAATTGATTCCGACTATTATTCGAATATGTAATTTTTGAATCCGGAAACCCAATCAATAAAGAACTTTCGTTATTGATTTTATAGTTCAATGATAGAACAGGCATGAATTTAGGAGAACCAAAAACAGTTGTTCTGGCTACGCCAATGTTAATATTCAAATCTGAATTCAATTGCTGTTTAATTTCAAAACTTCCTAAAACCGAGAAATCATTACCGTTTAAATCACTTTGAAAATTTAATATTGGCGTAATCGAAAAACTCAGATTTGTTGTATTTGAAATTGCATGAGAAATTTCAAACTTGTTCTTAATCTGATTAAATCGATCTAAATTTCCGTATGCATTAAAAGTGCCTAAATCATAATTCACTTTCAAATTCGAATATTCTAATGTATTTGTTATGATACTATTGTCGCTTATTTTTTTATTAAATGAAATACCGATGTTCGTTTCAGTAAAATCAACTTTATCCGTAGGAGCTGTTTTTACATTCATATCTACAGAAAAGTTATCCTGAGCTTTCATGCTGAAAATTGAAATCAGAAAAAATGAACAAATTATAAACCTTGTTTTCATTACTTATTTATTGGTTCAAAAGTAGGTGGCTAATGGTTTTAAAAAAAAGAAGATATATGTATGGCACTTTTTGATAGACTAAATCCCCTTTTTTAAAGCTGAATGAACTATTGACCGGTATTAATGTATGGTAGATGATTTTTTGCTTTTTATAGTACAAAAAGGCGTGACTGTATATGTTATAGTGCAGTGCAGAAGAGTGCATTTTATATTTGTTCAAAAAATTGATTATGCACAAGTTTATATTGATGTTGTTTTTGGCAGTAACCGCAATTTCATGCGGAACAGATGCAGATGCGGGCGAATTTGTTGTTGGATCTGATTATTTGGCTGTGGGCAATAAAGTCATTTTAATTGATACCGTAACAGTCGATATGTCTACCATAAATTTTGACTCGCTTGTTACTTCTAATCAAAGCAGGATTTTAATTGGAAATTATGACGATCCGCTTTATGGAAAGGTGAAATCTAACAGTTATTTTCAATTGGCTTCAGACTCCTATACTTTAAAAAATAGCGGCTCAGATACTGAAACTACTAATTATGTTTTTGATTCTATTTCGATGATTTTAAAATATGATAATTACTATTATGGAGATACGACTAAAGTGCAGACGTTTGATATTCATCGATTAACTCAAAGGGTGAAACCAAATACCGATGATAATAGTTTTTATAATAATTCGGCTTTAAGTTATAGTGATGAAAGTCTCGGGACGATTTCATACAAACCAAGACCGCTTGAGAAAGATTCCATTAATATTAAAATGAGTGATGCGTTTGGTGCGGCACTTTTTCAGAAATTTAAGAAAAGAGAAATTACAGATTTTGACACTTTCAATGAGTATTTAAAAGGACTTGTTCTCGTGCCATCCACTTCTAACTCTGCAAGTGTAGTTGGTTTTCATGTCGCAACAAGTAAAATCAGGTTGTATTATTCAAAATATCAGGCAGATACTGAAGAAGTTCCTTTTATAATGGATTTTACAATTTTAGACGCTACAAAACAATTCAATGCTATTTCATCGGATAAAACCGGAACATTACTGGAGAATTTGCCCGTTTCAACCAGTAAATTATCCAGTACATTAACAAACAGGCAGGGATTTATACAGTCTGGTACCGGAGTTGCCTGCAGGATCGATTTCCCCAATATTAAGCAGCTGAAATACATTGCAGCAAATGGCGCAATTGTAGATGCGCAGATCTTATTGAAGCCAGTTGCGAATACGTACTCTGAACAATATCCCTTAGCCGATTCATTAAAAATTTATGTGGCTGATAACTTAAACAGGGTTAGTGGTTCATTAGTAAATTCGGCAGGAACTGCTGTTTATGGTATTTTGAATAAAAAAACAGATGAGTTTAACGAAAATATTGGTTACACGGTTCCAATTGGTGCTTTTTTACAAAAAGAAATGCTGAAACAATCTGATTCTAAATCCTCTCTTATTCTAACATTGCCAGCGATTTCCAAAGCAGTAAACAGAGTTGTTTTGGGAGATCAAAAACATGTGAATAATAAAATACAAATTAAAATTTATTACATCTCCTACTAAATGAAACGTAAAATAATATATTTAAGTTGCTTCATTTTAATGTCGCTGACTTCATTTTCTCAAAGTATTTCAAGTTCTCCATATTCGTTATATGGAGTAGGTAGTTTATATGATGCTGATTTTGGAATACTGCCGGCAATTGGTTCATCAGGAATGGCTTTACCGTCAGATACCTTTATAAACAATCTGAATCCTGCATCATTAGGTTATTTACCTCAAAATCATTTTATGTTTGATATTGGAGGAAAAGCAATTTCTACCACTTATCAAAGCAGTTCAAGAAGCGAAAGCCGCAATAATTTTCAATTTTCACATATTGCTTTTGCTTTTCCGGTAACTAAAAATTCAGGATTTAGTGTGGCTTTACGACCATACTCAAGTTCAGCTTTTAAAATTTCTAATTTAAAATTGCCCATAGATAATAGTCAGGATTATTACTATTTAACGGCTACAGGTTCCGGAGGATTGAATAATTTTGATTTTTCATACGGATATCGATTTGGGAAAAAATTATCTCTTGGAGTGTCAGCAGCGGTGTTATTTGGAAATACCACCGATGACAGGAATTTCCTGATTATGAATTCAATTACAAGTATTCAGAAAAAAACAAATTATAGCGGTGTAAGAGCAACACTAGGAGCGCAATATAAAATTGATTCTACTTTTACAGTGGCAACAACTTTTAAATTGCCATCGCAAATTGGTGCCTCAAAAGTGCAGACTGTTCAAACGGTTACAGATGATGTTATTACAACTGTAGAATCGAATGTAGCATCAAAAACAGACGATTATTATATGCCGTTAGAAATGGGTATAGGAATTAGTAAGCGTTTTAAAAACAACCTGAATATGACGCTGGATTATGAAAAGAGTTTATGGAGCAACAGCGATCAATCTGAGTTATATGGAAATTTTGTGAACCAGGATCGTTTTGCACTTGGATTTACCTATAAAACAAAAAAGAACATTCGTAGTTATTGGGACAGGATTCAATATGCTACAGGTGTAAACTTTGATACAGGTTATCTTGAAGTCGATGGAAAACGGGTGAATAATGCAGCGATTTCCCTCGGACTTACTTTGCCTATAGAAAACACATATTCAGCTTTGCATATTTCTTATTCTTACGGACAAAGAGGAAGAATTTCAGACAATTTAATCAAAGAAAATTACCATAAAATTTCCCTGAATTTATCTTTGGACGGAATTTGGTTTATCAAACGAAAAATTGATTAAGGATTTAAAAGTCTTTTTGTATAACCGTGTATTTATAATCTAAAATTGATTTTAAAACTTCTGGATTTGAATTCACGTAGAATAGGGGATCAGTATTTTGAGTATCTGTAAAACCAACTTTCTCACGCAAAACATTTTGGGTTTGGCGGGCAACTGCTTCTCCGGAATCAATAATCTGAATGTGTTCCGGAAGGATCTTTTTAATCTGCGGAATTAAATATGGATAATGACTGCACCCCAAAACAAGATAATCAATATTAGCATCGATCATAGGTTGTAAATACGATTCTAATAATTGAGTCATTTCCGGTGAATTCAGGTTCCCGTCTTCAATAAGCTGAACAAGTCCATGACCCACTTGTTCAATTATTGTAGTGTTTTGAAACATCTCGGCCGTTTTATTAAACAACTCGCTATTTAGGGTTCCTTTTGTGGCTAAAATGCCTATGACTTGTGTTTTTGAATTATTAGCGGCAGGTTTTATTGCAGGTTCAATACCTATAAACGGAATATCATAATCAGCACGAAGTTCCAAAATTGCATTTGTTGTCGCAGTATTACACGCTACAACAATAAGTTTGCAATTCATTTCAAGTAAAAAATCAACATTCTTTTTGCTTAAGGCAACAATCTCTTCTTTCGATCTCTGCCCATAAGGAGCATTTTTACTATCGGCTAGATATATGGTTTTTTCGTTTGGGAGTAATTCGTGGATGGCGCTCCAGATGGAAGTTCCTCCAATACCGGAATCAAAAACGCCTATAGGATTGTTATTCGTCATGATACAAATTTAGTCTTTTTTGCAATAAATTGATATTCCAATTTACAGGAAATACGTGAATATTTTGGTTTTTTACTTTAAGTTATTATAAAAAAAAACTGCTTAAAACTTTTAAAGTTTAAGCAGTTTTGATTTTTAAGAAATTCGTTTATTAGAATCCTAAATCTTTTTTTACATCAGCAGTAATGTTTGGACCATCAGCTAATAAAAGAGTAGAACCATCTAATACATATTGGAAACCTTTAGCTTTTCCAACTTTTTGGATAGAAGCTCTTACTTTTTCCATTAATGGTTTAACGATGTCAGTTTCTTTTTGTTGCAATTCTTTTTGAGCGTTGTCTCTGTAGTCAACGATTCTTTTTTGCATGTCCTGAACTTCTTTAGAACGTTCTCCGTTTACAGCATCAGTTACAGTTGCAGCTTCACCTTCGTATTTTTTGATTTTTACTTGGTATTCGTCAACCATTTTTTTGTATTCTGCATCGTATGTCCCACTTAATTTTTGTAGTTGATTTTGTGCATCTAGCATTGCAGGCATTTTCGACATAATCTCGCTAACATCAACATGAGCTACCTTAGCTTGTGCGTTCATTGTGTTACTTGCTCCTAAAATAAGTATGGCAGCAATTAGTAAAGTTTTGATTTGTTTCATCATTTTTAAAAATATTAATTAATTATTGGTCGTATTTGATTTTTGTGGTTCGGCTTCTTTAGCTTTTTTGGCCGCTTCTCGTTCTTCTAAAATCTTCTTTCTTCTGTCTTCTAATTCTTTTTTACGCTGTTCGTAAAGTTTTTGTCTTTCGGCTGCTTTATCAACTGCAGGATCTGTTGTTGTTGCTTCAGTTCCGGTAGTTGCAGGTTTCGCTGTTGCATCAGTTGCAGGTTTTGCAGTTGCATCTGTTGTAGCTGGTTCAGAAACCGTGCCATTTTTTTTAGCTTCTCTTTCTGCTGCAATTGCTTTTCTTCTGTCGTCGTATTCTTTTTTCTTAGCTTCCTGCTCTAATCTTCTGTCTTCAATTAATTTCTCTCTGGCAGTTCTTTTTTCATCTAAAGCTTTTTGTCGGTCTTGCATTGCTGGATTCTCGTCAATAGCATTTTCAACTTTTTCTTTTGCTTCCTGATCTTTTAATTGTTTTTTAGTCAGTTGTTCACGTTTATCAGTTCGGTTTAAAACACGAATAACCTGATCGCTGATATCAAACTTTTTGTTACTGAAAAGCATTGTCAAATCTGATGATTTATCAAACACAAAATCATAACTTTTAGCTTCGGCAATATCCTGAACGGCTGTAAAAACCTGATCCTGAATTGGCTTTGCCAATGCCGCTTTTTGGTGAATTAAATTTCCTTCAGCTCCAAATTGTTTCTGCTGGTAATCCATCATTTCATTTTCCAGAAATTTAATTTCTGTTTCTCTTTCATCAATAAGTTCTTTAGTAAGTAAAGCCCTTTCGGCTTTAAGCCCTTCTTTAAGAATATTGATATCCAGTTTTTTGGCTTCTATATCTTGTTTCCACTTTTGGGCTTTTAACTCTAACTGAGCTTTTGCTTCCTTATAATCAGAGACATTTTCAAGAATATATTCCATGTCAATGTAACCAATTCTCGTCGTTCTGGTTTGTGCCTGACTTGTATATGCTACAATGAAAGCTGAAAATATAAATAAAAATTGTTTTCTCATAACATTAGTTTATTTCAAAATTTTTTAAACAAATGTACTAAAATTTCTACTAAAACTGTTGTCCAATAATAAAGTGAATTTCTTTACCATGCGCTTTAGTTTCTCCCGGTTGAGGATCAAATCCATAACCCCAGTCAATACCTAATAATCCAAATGCCGGCATGAATACACGTAAACCAACACCTGCAGAACGATTAAGGTCAAATGGGTTGTAATCTTTAAAAGTTGGGTATGATGAACCTGCTTCTAAAAACGCCAACGCATAAATAGATGCAGACGATTTCAATGTAATTGGATAACGTAATTCAGCAGAGAATTTATTATAAATTGTAGCTCCAATTTGCTCTCCACGTGCATTTACAGGAGTTAATGAGTTATTTTCATAACCTCTTAACTGGATTGTTTCTCTACCATCCATAGAGTAGTTTGCCATACCATCTCCACCTAAATAGAAACGCTCAAACGGTACAACACCTCTTGATTGGTCATAAGCACCTAAGAAACCAAACTCTGTTAATGTTCTTAAAACTAATTTACCATATAGTTTAGTATACCAGTCTCCTTTAAATTTGATTTTATAGTATTCTAACCAATTGTATTTCTTTTGATCGACTTTCCCCTGATCTGTATCAGCACTTGCATAATCAGATCCAACACTTACATAATCAGAAGCTCCACCATTTATAGTTTGTACTTTAACATAATCTCCCGGATTAAGTGGTTTACCATCTGCACCTGGTCGTGCAGCTCCTGTATATTGTGTTTTGTATTCTTTTTGATTTTGTAAATCCCCGTAATTGATACCATTAAATAATGAGTAAGGAGGTGTCACTTTTGCAGAAATACTAAAGTCAGAACCATACGTTGGGAATATCGGGTTAACCCCTTTATTACTTCTTGAAAGTCCAATTGTATAGGCTAAGTTTCTTGATGCTCCATTACCAAAGGTAAACAAACCTGTATTATAGTTATTCAAATCATAATGTTGGTAACTCACAGATTGTGAAAGAACGAAATAATCATCGGGCACAGTAAGACGTTTTGCTAAACCAACTTGTAATGTCAGGATGTTAAAACTTTTATCTTTATCTACAGTTCTTGTAGCATAATTGTTCAGGAATTGTTTACTGTAAGATATAGATGAACTAAATTGTACTGGTTTTTTTCCTCCAAACCACGGTTCTGAGAATGATAAACTATACGTCTGGAAATAAGTACTTCCTTGTAAACGAAGCGCTACTTTCTGACCATCTCCCATAGGTAATGGTTTGTAAGATTCCTTGTTGAATAAGTTTTTAGCCGAAAAGTTGTTGAACGATAATCCTAAAGTTCCAATGAAACCTCCACCACCGTAACCTCCTTGAAGTTCCACCTGGCTGGATCCTTTTTCTACAACGTGGTATTCAATATCAACAGTACCTGCAGCAGCATCAACATTCTTGAATTTTGGATCGATTGCTTCAGGATCAAAGAATCCTAATTGTCCAATTTCACGAATAGTTCTTACCAATTGTTCTTTACTGTATTTTTCACCTGGTTTAGTTCTAAGCTCGCGGTAAATAACGTGGTCATTAGTTTTATCGTTTCCTACTACAGATATTTTGTTGAAATAAGCAATAGGACCTTCTGTAACTCTAATTTCAAAATCGATAGTATCGTTTACTGTTTTCACCTCTACAGCATTAATATTAGAAAACAAATAACCATTGTTTTGGTATAAGTTGGTAATATCTTCAGCATCGGGTTTTGTTTTGTCAGCAATACGTTTTTCAAGTAAAACACCATTATAGGTTTCTCCTTTTTTGATTCCTAAATAACGATTTAATAATTGGTCTGAGTAAACGGTGTTTCCAAGGAACTTAATATTACCAAAGTAATATTTGTTACCTTCTTCCATTTTAATTTTAATGGTAAGCATATTTTTCTGTTTGTTATAACTAACAGAATCATAAATAATACGTGCATCACGATATCCTTTTTCCTTATACGCGGCAACCACTTTTTCTAAGTCGGTTTTGTATTTTTCAGGAATAAATTTTGAAGATTTTAGGACACGAAAGAAATTCTTTTGTTTTGTGTCTTTCATTGCAGATCTCAATTGATTACCGGTAAGTTGTTTGTTACCAATGAAATCAATGCTGCTTATTTTTACTTTGTCACCTTTATCTATCCTGACAAGCATATTTACCTGGTTTCCGTTTATGGTATCAGGCGTATTTGTTATGGTTACTTTAGTATTATAAAAACCCTCTTTTTTATATTTGTTTTCTATATAATTTTTGGTTGTAGTAATTAAGTTTTCGTTTACAATTTTGTTTTTAGTCAAATTGTTATCCTTAATTAATGCTTCGACTTTACTTTTCTTAATACCAACAAATTTTACTTCATTTAATTTAGGAAGTTCAACGATATTTAAGTCTAAATAGATACTGTCATTGTCAATTTTATTTACATAAAAAGAGATTTCATCAAAAAGGCCAAGTTTGCCTAATTTTTTGATTGCACCACTAATTTCTTCACCGGGTACAGTAATTTCCTGTCCTTTTTGAAGACCGGAAAAGGTAACTACAGTTTGTTCATTGAAGCTTATTTTACCAACAACAGATACTTTTGCAAGAATGTATTTTTTTCCCTGATCAAAAGGAACTCTTTCTTGTGCTTTTATTTGTGAAAAACTACCCAAAAGAAGTAGGGTAAGGACTATTTGTACTCTTTTTTGTAACACTAAAAAATTATTTAATTTGTTCACTGGTTTTTCCAAATCTACGTTCTCTTTTTTGATAACTAATAATAGCCTCATATAAATCTTGATCTTTAAAGTCAGGCCACAAGACATTAGTAAAATATAATTCTGCATAGGCAATCTGCCACAGCAAAAAATTACTTATTCTATGTTCTCCACTCGTTCGTATTAATAAATCTACGTCAGGTAAATTTTGCGTGTAAAGATGCTCATTTATAATTGAATCGTCAATAGCGTCTATTGAAATTATATTATTTTTAACTTTATCACTGATGATTCTCACAGCATTTACCAATTCTTCTCTTGATCCGTAACTTAAAGCGAGAGTTAGCGTAAGACGTGTATTGTTTTTGGTTTTATCAATTACATCCATTAGCTCTTTTTGAGCTGATTTGGGTAATTTATCAAGATTACCAATTGCATTAAGTTTGATATTGTTTTCCTGTAACGTACCAAGTTCTTTTTTTAATGAATTGATTAATATTTTCATTAAAGCTTCGACTTCTAATTTTGGACGATTCCAGTTTTCTGTCGAAAAAGCGTATAGTGTTAAATACTCTATGCCAAGTTTAGCACAAGTTGTTATTGTTTTTTTGACAGATTTTGTTCCATTTTCGTGACCAAACGCCCTTAAAAAACCTTGTTGTTTTGCCCAGCGTCCATTTCCGTCCATGATAATGGCCAAATGTTTGGGTAGGTTAGTGTGATCTATAGAGTCTAGTAAATTCATTTTTTATTAATATGCGCAATAGCAGGGTTTTTGTCCAAAGGTATACGTTAGGGTAATACCAGTAAACACATACCAGTCATTATTATTTAAATTTCCAAAATGCAAAGGCTCATAAGCCTTATTGCTTGGGTTGCTTCCGTCTATGTTATCCGTAAAAGTATAACGTGCTCCAACTTCTGCACCCAGAACCCAATGAGGAGCAATATTTGATTTGATTCCCAATGTAATAGGTATGGCAATTGAACCGGAACTTTTATCTTTTTTTGTTTGTCCTCCCGTTACGTGTAATTGATCATACATAAAGTAACTTAATCCTGAATATATATAAGGAGTAACTTTTTGATGATAATCATGTAGATTAAAGTCAAAAAAATTAAACTCCAAACCCGCAGAAAGTTCTTTTACGGTATTTTCAAAACTATAACCTCTTTGGTTTCTTCCTGTTTCTTCTGAGTCACGATCGTTTCCTGTTATAGTTGATTGTGTGTAGGAAAAGCGATAAGCGTGACGAGGGCTTTTATTCCATTTGTACAAAACGCCAATAGCCAGCTTTTCAGGCGCTATATAAGTTGTACTTCCTACGTCACCAACAAAGTTACTTCCACCTAGGAAAACACCAATCTCATGGATTTGAGCATTCAGTGTGATAAAGGGGAAAAAACATAACAATAAATTAAAAATTTTCTTCATTTAATTCAAAATTGCGTGCAAATATAATAATTATCGATACGAATCAACGTTCCTTTGATTAAATGTGCTTTTTTTTCAATTTACAATATGTATTTGAGACATTTAATGATGATTCACTACATGCAGAACGGCAAAAAGTACTATTATCGTATAGAGTGGAATCAGAAAAGAACTTAATTTCTCTTGTCTTCTCCCCAAAGCAATTTGTTTCTCAGTGTTTTTAAGAATGTTTCGCCTGGAATCTCAACCATTTTAATTTTAAAATCAGTTTTTTTGATCGTTAAAACAGATTCATTTTTTACCGAAGCAATTCTGGAATCTAATGAAACCAGATATTGGTCTTCTCTTCCGGAAACACGAAGTTTAATTTCGGTATCATCAGGAATAACAAGCGGTCTTGCGGTTAAATTATGAGGCGCAATAGGTGTAATTACTAAACTTTTAACATCAGGAGTTAATAAAGGTCCGCCACAGCTTAAGGAATATCCTGTAGAACCTGTAGGTGTAGAAATGATTAATCCGTCTGCCCAGTAGGAGTTTAGATACTCATTATTTAAATACGTTTCAACAGTAATCATCGAAGTCGTGTCTTTTCGGCTCACCGTAATCTCATTCATTGCAAAGTTCAACCCATCTTCAATAGCGTCATTTTCAGGATCGCAGGTCACACTTAGTAAAGTCCTTTCAGAAGTAGTGTAGTTTTTATCAATAACAAACTGTAAAAAGCTATCAATGTTTTCTTTTTGAACAGTAGCTAAAAATCCAAGTCTTCCGGCATTAATTCCTAAAATAGGTACACCTGAATTACGAACTAAGGTCGCCGCTCTCAAAATAGTTCCGTCACCGCCAATACTAATCAACATTTCAAAACTATTATCTAAAGAAGTACTTGCCGAAAAAGTTTTGTATCCCTTTTGTACAAGATCCTTTTCGTGAAGCATTTCCAGAAAATTTTCCTCTATAACCATTTCGACATTATTAGTTTTGAAAAACAAAAATATGTCTTTGATAATAGGTTCCGTACTGTTCTGATAATACTGTCCGTAAATGGCTACTTTCATCTGATGTTGAATCGTTTTTTGTTTATTGTTTAACCTTTAATTTTCTTCGTCAAAACGATTAAAAAATTAACCGGTTCAACAAACAATACTATATATTAAGGTATTTGTCTAAATAATCTGAGCGCTCTTTCAAGCTGTTGATATAAGCATCTTCCTGATGTTCTGAAATAATTTCATAACCATATCTTCTATACGTCTGAATAATTTCATTCATAGGTCCAACGCCAATTTTTACGGTAATCTGAACATTTTCAAGATCAGCTTCAGATACAAAACAACCCAGGATTTTACCATTGTTACTTTCAACAATCTGTGTTACCTGACCCATAGAATAATCTAAAAGCCCTTTTTGAACGATAATTATTCCGCCTTGTTCCTTTAAAAATGGAGTTTCCTGAAAAAATTTCATGATATCTTCCATCTCATAATATCCTATATAGGCATTGTTTTCGTCAAGAACCGAAACGATATTCGTATGGTTTTTAGCAAAAACTTCCAGAACATCAAGCCACAACATTGATTTGCGGGCAAAAAAACGTTCCAGAGTATATTTGTAATCAATAACTTTTTTATCTGTATCAAAAGTTTCAACATCATCAGCAGCGATACTTCCAATGAAAATTCCGTTTTCCAAAACCGGAAAATGTGAAAAATTCAATTCAGCAAAAAAGTCCTGAGCCGATGCTATCGTTTCCTGACTATCTATCGCTCTTAAATCATTGTTGATATAGTTTATAATTTCTGTCATAAATCTGTTAAGGATATTTGATGCAAAATAATCAAAAAATAGCAAAAACTGCTACGTTTTACTTTGTATTTTTGTCGTAACAAATATAGTGTTACTAGAATTAATTATCTATTTATATGACAAAGTTAAGTGTAAATATCAATAAAATTGCAACCCTTCGAAATGCTCGTGGAGGAAATGTTCCTGATTTATTAAAAGTCGCAGCTGATATCCAGAAATTTGGAGGGCAGGGAATCACCATTCACCCACGTCCGGATGAACGCCATATTCGTTATCAGGATGCTCGTGATTTAAAAGCAATCGTTTATACCGAATATAATATCGAAGGAAACCCGCAGCATAATTTTATCGATTTAGTTTTAGAATGCAAACCAACGCAGGTAACATTAGTTCCGGATGCAATAGGTGCCATTACCTCATCTGCAGGTTGGGACACTATAAAAAACCAATCGTATTTAACCGAAGTAATTCAGGAATTTCAGCGTAACGGAATCAGAACTTCGATTTTTGTTGACCCGGTTCTTGAAATTATCGAAGGTGCTAAAAAAACAGGAACAGATCGTATTGAATTATATACAGAAGCTTTTGCACATCAATACGACCTTGGAAACAAAAACGGAATCGATTCTTATATCAAAGCATCAGAATTAGCTAATGAATTAGATTTAGGAATCAATGCAGGTCACGATTTAAGTTTAGATAATATCGAGTTTTTCAAACAAAATATTCCGGGATTGTTAGAGGTTTCTATTGGTCACGCTTTAATTTCGGAAGCACTTTATCTAGGATTAGATAATGTCGTTAATATGTATTTGAATAAATTGAAGTAATGTTTTTATAATTTACATAATCTAATACGCCAGAATGTTTATAGATTAATCTTCTTTATTTTTTGAGATTAGAGAAATTATTTTTCAATCCCGTCAACGTGTTTTCAGAGTGGCAAATTCTGCCTTGCTTGAAACTTATTCGCATATTGGAAAATTAATAGTTGAAGATGAACAAAATGGGAAAGAGCTTGCGGATTACGGAAAGTCTATTTTAAAGAATCTTGCAAATTATCTTACATTGGAATTTGGAAAAGGTTTTGATGAGCGTAATCTAAATAATATGCGAGCTTTTTACACAGCATTTCCAATTTGGAACGCATTGCGTACCGAATTGGAAACGTTTTATAGATTATTATCTCGACTAAATTCTAAAGAAAAGAATAACTATTACTTTTCTACAGATATTTGTCATTTCGACCGAAGGGAGAAATCACATCCGGAGAGCAACGAATCTTAATCACATCCTAAAAATAATTCAGCACTATGTCGCCGTTATGGGATTTCTACTTATGTCGAAATGACTGGATTGCGTTATGATTGCGGAGTTTTATTATTATAAGCACGGATTGTAAATCTATACTATTGGTTTTATATGTTTTCAGAAAACATTCTATGCACTAAAATACTTGATTCTATTTTCAATGAATCTGCTATTGAAAAAAGCAAACTAATAGTGATATTTTGTTTTCCTTTTTCAATTCGTTGAATAGTCCTTACATCAACCTTGCATGATCTTGATAATTGATCCTGTGTAATTTTTTCTTTTCTTCTGAGTTCCTTGATCAATAGACCTAATCGGATAATCTCTAATTTGTACTTATCGTTTTCCACAAATCAAATCTATTAAATTGTACAAAAAAATCATACGACATATATGTCGTGTTAAAAAATAATAGTACATTTGCTGAAAAAACATACTCTTATGAAAATAAACGAAACTGAAACAATGGAGAATCTTAGAAAATTAACTGCGAAATATTTTAACACCTTAAAGCCTTCAACTGATAAAACAGATACTTATAAAGCTCAAATAAAACTATCAAATTATGCTGAGCTTGGTTGTGTTATTGCCGAAACCCTAAAATTATGTATCGTTGCGCTGGATCAGGAAGCACATAAAACTTCGGATACTATTAAAACTTCACCTATTAATGTAGCGCTCATTTTAGAAATGGTTTTAGAAATGTTTCCTTCTGATGAATTTGAAATGTTGGATGAAATTAATCAAATGCTTGCTGTAAATTCTCAAAGTCTTAATCAATAATCGAGTGAAAAAATAGTTGCGGCATTTAGATCATAATCGCTCTTTTCAGAGCATGAATTTTACGAAAAAAAAGAAAATATTTACTTCAACAAAGAATTGATTTATAATTGTTTACTTTCGCACTTTTCTTATTAAAATCAAGTGCCAAAAACAATATTCCTCTTTTTTACATTCTGTTTTTCCAATGTGTTTGCGCAATCAAAAGCGACGATAATTGGAAACATAAAATCATCTGAAAACGAAAACCTGATTGGAACAAGCGTTACTTTAGAGGTCAATAATCAGCATTATTATGCCATAACAGATTCAATTGGTAATTTTTTAGAAAATATTACTTTAGGCAAAGTCAAAATTTCGGTTAATCAATTGGGGTTTCTCAATAAATCGATCACTTTTGATTTTGTAAAAGACACACTGATTTCAATTGTGTTAGAAAAAGATATTTCGCAGTTAAAAGAAGTTGTAATTGAGAATGATAAAAAAAGCGGCATTACAACATTATCAGGAGGAAAGTTATCTTTTAATCTAAAAGAATTATCATCAGTTCCCACGGTTTTAGGAACCACAGATATTATAAAACTTTTGCAATTAACGCCTGGAGTACAAAATTCCGGAGATGCAAACGGCTATTTATATGTTAGAGGCGGAGATCCGGGACACAATGCAATATTATACGATGGAACTCCTATATATGGAATGTCACATTTATTAGGTATATTTCCTTTTTACAACACAGATCATATTAAGGAAGTTGAGTTTGATAAATCAAGTTCCAATTCTAAATATGGCGGACGTTTAAGTTCAACAACACTTTTGATTCCGAATAAAAAAATACCTGCAGAATTCGGAATTCAGGGAAACATCGGAATATTAGCTTCACAACTTACTGTAGCGATTCCTGTAAATCAAAAATCCGGATTTTATATTTCAGGCAGAAAAACTTATATCGATGAAATTGTTGCGCCATTATTGCGTTCCGGCTCAAAAAGTAATGATGTTCAGGACATGAAATATGGTTTCTCCGACGGGAATATGACATTTATTTCTCAAATTTCTAAAAACAATTTACTTTCTGTGGATGTTTTTATAAGTGGAGATGAACTAAAAATAAAAGATAGTAATCTTGCATTGAGAACAAATTTAAAGTGGAGTAATTTTACAATTGCGCCAACTTTGACGACCACATTTTCGCCAAAAACAAACATGTCAAATTCAGTTTATTTTAGTGAATATTCTAATAATTTGAATATGGAACAAGCCACGGTTGAGTTTGGCGTTTCATCCTATGTAAAAGATTTTGGTTTTAATAATGCCTTTCGATATGTTGTAAAAAATGTTGCGGTAGAATCCGGATTACAATATGTACATCATAATTTGCAGCCTCAAAAAGTAAATATCGAAAATTTAACAGATAATAATACCTCTCAAAACAATATAATAAATGCCGATGAAGCTGCAGTTTTTACAACCATTAAACCAAAATTAATTGAGCGTTTAAATGCAGAATTAGGACTTCGGATTAATTATTATACATCGGGTTCTAATAGTTCTTATTTGCATTTTCAACCCCGCGTTTTGCTAAACTATATTGCAAACGACAAATATTCTTTTTACGGATCTTATAATAAACAATATCAATATCTGAGTTTAATAACGACTTCAAGTGTTGGGATTCCAACTGATTTTTGGATTGCAAGTTCAGACGGAATAAAACCGCAATCATCAGATGAATTTTCGATTGGTTCGAATCAGAACATTTCAAAAAACATTTCTTCGTCATTAGGAGGATTTTATCGCTCCATGAAAGATTTACTCGAATATCCGTACGGAATTACTCAGTTTAACGAAACCACAACACTAAAAAATGATTTAATATCAGGAAAAGGAAAAGCATATGGATTAGAAATGATGTTGCGCAAAAACAACGGAAAATTCACAGGCTGGTTGAGTTATACCTTAAGCTGGTCTGACCGAAATTTTGACGAATTCAATAACGGGAATACTTATTTTGCAAAATATGACAGACGTCACAATCTTTCAGTAGTTGGAATGTATGACTTGAATCCAAAATGGAATTTTGGCGTAACCCAAATATTCAGTTCCGGAAATCGTTTTACAATGCCTACTTCGTGGTATTTTATCAATAACAATCCGGTTAAAGAATATTCAGGATATAATAATGCGCAAATGCCCAATTATATCAGGACAGATCTTTCGGTCAATTACTTTTTCCTGAAAACAAATAAAAAAGAAAGTGCCTTGAATTTTTCAATCTATAATACTTTTAATATTGACAATCCTATATATGTAGTGTTGAATATTCAGGTCAATGAAGATAAAAACAGCGTTGTTGTAAAACAGGAGAAAAAGGTTTTATATCGAATATTGCCCTCGATAAGCTGGAGATTTAAATTTTAAAAAATGAAAAAAAATATCTTATTTCTATTCACTTTAATTTTGCTAAGTTGTTCAAAAGATGATTTTAGCGAACAAAGTATTGAATCTAAAATTGTAGTCGAAGGATGGATTGAAGAAGGTGATTATGCTCAGGTTTTATTATCCAGCAGTATTCCCGTAACTGATGTGATTGATTCTACAAATGTTTTAAATCACGTGATAAGATCTGCAAAAATTACAATTTCTGACGGGGAGACATCTGAAGTTTTAAGAGTTAAAAACGATAAAAACCGAGTGCCGCCATTTGTCTATTTTGGATCAGCTTTAATGGGCGAAGCAGGAAAACAATATTCGCTCAGGATTGAATATTTAAACAGAGTTGTAGAAGCGGTAACAACAATCCCAAAATCTGTACAACTTAAAAGTGCCGAATATATAAAGAAGAATGTTGCCGATACAACAGGTTATGTTTTTGTGAATTTTGAAGATCCGGTAAACGAAAAAAACTATTACCAGATTGCTACCAGAATTGAAGGCAAGGAATCTATTTTTGTTCCTGCATTTTATGGAAATTTAGACGATAAAAATTTCACTAAATCAGCAGTTTCAGTGCAAGTAAACAGGGGAGTTTTGCTTTTTCCTAAAACCGTATTTACGCCTTATTTTGTAGACGGAGATGTGATCTATGTAAAATTGAGAACCCAAAACAAAGACGCTTTGGATTTCTGGAATAGCTGGCAAAACGAAATTGTAAATAGCAGAAACCCTATTTATCCGGCAAATACAAGTCTTAAATCAAATATAAAAGGCGGAATTGGTATTTGGGCAGGATATGGAAAAAGTATTTTAGTGGCAAAATATGCACAAAAAACAGAGCCGATTTGAATGATTTCAAATCGGCTCTAAGTTTGTATTTTAAAAAGCTATTATTTGTTGAATGCTTTGATGAAATCTTCAAATTTAGTTTCGAATTTTTCAAAACCTTTTGAGAAATATACACCCATTTCTGCTTCAGTTTTATCGCTGAATTTCAAGTAATTTACTGCGTAATAATATTTAGCTTCATAATCACCTTCTTCTTTTTCAGTATGCTGAACGATATCGGCTATTTTAGTTCCGTCTTTCTTAGAAACTAAAATCAATTTCATGTTTTTATTGAAATTAGCAACTGCACCTTCTGTTACTTTTAGGTTGTAATTGCTTAAATCAGTATTATATGTTGGTGAATTATAGTTAGTAGGACGAACCAGGCTTTTTTCTAATGCAGCATCATCTGCAGCAGCGGCAGCTAAGTCAACATCTGCAATAATAACAAAATTGTCCATCAATTGAATCAATCCGTTCGCCTTACCTCTATATTGAACAAGTGCGTCGTTATCAATTAAAGCATCAATACTTGCAGAACTTCCAATATTAAAACTGATTAAGTTTTTTGTATTATAAGTAAGAGCCGCTTTTGAAGTGTTTTCAGCAGCTTTTTTACCACTCATTTCCCAAGTATAACCATCATTTAAGATCATTTTGTAAGCGAACTCATCTGGTGATTGGTTTTTTGAAGAATATTTAGCAGTTTGAGTAAATGAAGCCGCTTGTACATTATCAATTGTTAATGTTGCATCTGATGAGCTAGGAAGAAAAATGTTGTCATTAATTTCTTTCGTTCCGTTGTATCCATCATAAAGTTCCACCTTTACAGTTGAAGATACACCTTTTGCAGATAAAACAGCATTATTAGCTGTTTGGGATTTTTTAGCAGGAAAAACAAATTTCAACTCTGTAGTTGATTCAGTTTTAGTCCAGCTTTTTGCAGTATTATTCCATGTGTATACACCGTAAACACCAGATATATTTAAAACATCTTCTACTTTATTATCATTTTTCCCGTTAAAAATGTCAACACCTTTAAGATCCAATAATATATTTAAATTTTCAACTGCTGCAATAGCGCTTGAACTTTTTGACTTATCTAACTGAACTAACATTTCATTAGCTTCAGCTTCAAGTTTAACTTTTTGATCCGCAGGAGTTAAAGCAGAATAAGGTTGTTTAACAAGTGCTGCAATTTGTTCAGCAAGAGTTAGATCTTTTACAGGCTCTTTTACTGGTTCTTTTGTAGGTTCTTCTGTTACCGGCTCTTTTTCTGGCTCAGTCTCATCGCTTGAACAAGAGATAGCAAATTGAGAAAGAACTACTGCGCATAAAAGTAATTTTTTAATCATAATGTTGAATTTAAAGATTTTAACCAATTTAGGTTTGGTTGTTTTTCAAGCCGCAAGGTAGTATTTAGGTTTGTTTTTTCTTTACGGAAAGCCGTAAATGATGTAAACTTTTTTCTAATAAATAAAACCAAATAAAAGTGTAAAGAATTTGTACCATTATATATTGACCGATAAGTTTTTTACCTTTGTGTTCTGTTTTTAAAACCAAAATATAATGTTATACTCAAAAATAGAAGGAGAAGGAAAACCTTTCATCATCATGCACGGATTTTTAGGAATGTCTGATAACTGGAAAACTCTTGCAGGACAATATGTAGAAGCTGGATTTCAGGTTCATATATTAGACCTAAGAAACCACGGTCGCAGTTTTCATTCAGACGAATGGAGTTATGAAGCCATGGTAAAGGATGTATTCGAATACTGTCAGGCAAATCAATTATCAAAAGTTGATATTCTGGGACATTCTATGGGAGGGAAAGTGGCCATGCTTTTTGCCACCACACATCCTGAAATAGTAGATAAATTAATTGTCGCAGATATAGGTCCGAAATTATATAAACAACATCATCAGGATATTTTGGCAGGATTAAACGCAATTGACTTTTCAGTAAAGCCAAGCCGTAATGATGTCGAAGCCACTTTATCTGAATATGTTCCGGATTTAGGAACACGACAATTTTTGTTAAAGAATTTATATTGGCAAGAACCAGGACAATTGGCTTTCAGATTTAATCTGGCCGCTTTCAATACTAATTTAGACGCTATTGGAAAAGCTTTAGATGAGAATTTGGTTTTCGATAAACCAACCTTATTTATTCGCGGAGGAAATTCGGGATATATTCAGGATTCAGACTTTGATTCCATACGCCAGCATTTTCCGGATGTTAAATTCGAAACAATTCCAAATGCCGGACATTGGCTTCATGCCGAAAATCCTAAATTGTTTTTTGAATTAACAACTGAGTTTTTAAAGCAATAAATCAAGTTCAATTTATTACACCTACAGATAAGATTTCAAAGTTTTGAAATTAGAAATTTAAAAATCCTTTCATAACTTTTTAAACTGTGGCAAAAAATAATAATATAAAAATCAGTACATTTATTAAAATTTTAAATTAAAAAAGATATGAACTTTTTACTCAGACTTCTTGTTACTGCAGCTTTGGTGGTGTTAATTGCTAACCTTTTGCCAGGTGTTCACGTTGCCAGTTTTGCTACAGCTGTAATCGTAGCAGTTGTTCTAGGATTACTAAATCTTTTTATCAAACCTATATTAGTTATCCTGACATTGCCTGTAACCTTTATTACTTTAGGTTTGTTTTTATTGGTAATTAATGCCATCATTATTTTATTGTGTACCAATATTGTTGGCGGTTTTGCAGTTGATTCATTCTGGACAGCATTATTCTTTAGTATCATATTGTCTCTGCTTCAATCTATTACCTATAAAATACTTGGAGACGATAAATAGAATAAATAGACAAAGCGTGTTTTACACGACTTCAAATACAATAGACTAAAAACTTGGTTGGGTTGCAAAAATTTTATAATTTTGCAACCCAATTTTATTATGTAAATTAAAGAAGACGATGGATATCAAAAGAGTAGCAATAAACGCTGTGAATGAAACAATTGTAATGACAGTTGTTCACATGGATTATAAAGGTCAAGTAGCAAAAAGAATAAACGAAAAAATGCCTTTGGCTACCGTTAAAGGTTTTAGAAAAGGACAAGTACCTAAAGACCTTGTTGAAAAACAATACGGAAAAGCAATTAAGCAAGAAGAAGTTCAAAAAGTTGTTGATTTGGCTTTAGAGCGTTTTGTTCAATCTGAAAGATTAAATCTTTTAGGAACTCCTCTTGCAAAAGTAGACGAAAACTTTGACTGGGATGCTGAAGAACTAACTTTCGAATACGAAATTGGTTTAGTACCTAACTTCGAAATTGACTTAGAAGCTAAAAACGATATCGTAAAATATATTGTTACGGCTGATGATAAATTAATCGACGGACAAGTTGAGCGTATCCAAAAACAATTCGGAAAAGCAATTCCACAAGAAGTGGTGTCTGCTGATTCTGATTTGACAGGAACTTTCTCAAACGAAGAAAAAGGAATCGAAAATACAACTACAATTGCATTATCTACATTCAATAAAACTGCTGCTGATAAATTCATCGGTAAAAAAGTTGGAGATGTTGTTGCAGTAAGTACAAAAGGTTTATTTGAAGATGATCACCAGTTAATGGACTACCTAAAAGTAGGTCATGATGATGTTCACGGTTTAGATATCGAAGTAAACTTTACTATCAGCGCCATCAACGGAGCTGAATTAGCTGAATTAAACCAGGATTTATTTGATAAACTTTTTGGTGAAGGAAAAGTAGCTTCTCTTGAAGATTTGAAAGCTAAAATTAAAGAAGATGCAGAAGCTCAATTCGCACAACAAGCAGATCAAAAATTATTGTTAGACGTTCAGGACTTCCTGATTGAAAACACAAAATTTGATTTACCGGCTGAATTCCTTAAAAAATGGCTGCAAACTGTTGGAGAGAAAAAACTTTCTGCAGAAGAAGCTGAAGCTGAATACGCAAGATCTGAAAAAGGATTACGTTTTCAATTAATTGAAGGAAAAGCAATGGCACAAAGCAATATTCAAATTACATTTGAAGACCTGAAAGCTTTTACAACAAAATCTATCAGACAACAAATGGCTCAATTTGGACAAACAAATCCTACTGACGAAGAAGTACAAGGAATCGTTGCTAGAGTTTTATCTAACCAGGATGAAGTGAAAAGACTTTCTGAGCAAGTTGTGGCTGAAAAATTGTTAGACGTGTTTAAAGAAAAAGCAAATCCTACAACTAAAGAAGTAACTTACGAAGAATTTATTGCTGCGTCTTACGGAGAATAATTTCTAAAAAAATAAGTATATTTGAGCGTCAGGAGATTTTTTTCCTGACGCTTATTTTTTTGTTTTAAGTTTTTATTTTTGTTTCAGGTTTCAAGTTTTTATTGGAACGAATATGAAGCAACCTGAAACTTGAAACCTGAAACAACTTTTGAGAATAAGACAAATTGACACCCTTCATAAATAGGTATAACCTTTGATGAAGAATAGATACAGATATAACATAAACTTAGAACACTTAAAATATGAACTACGGTAAAGAATTCAAAAAATTTGCTACAAAGCACCAGGGAGTAAACGCAATGTACTACGACAAAATCGTAGCAGCAATGAACCCAACAAACATGACTCCATATATTATTGAAGAGCGTCAGTTGAATGTTTCTCAATTAGATGTGTTTTCAAGATTAATGATGGACAGAATTATCTTTTTAGGAACAGGTATCGACGATCAGATCGCGAATATCGTTCAGGCACAGTTACTATTTTTAGAAAGTGCCGATGCATCAAAAGACATTCAGATTTATCTAAATTCTCCTGGAGGAAGCGTTTATGCAGGATTAGGAATTTATGACACTATGCAATATATCAAACCAGATGTAGCAACAATTTGTACAGGAATGGCAGCCTCTATGGGAGCTGTATTATTATGTGCAGGAGCAGCAGGAAAACGTTCTGCTTTACCACATTCAAGAGTAATGATTCACCAGCCATCAGGAGGAGCACAAGGTGTTGCAACAGATATGGAAATCAACTTACGTGAAATGTTGAAATTGAAAGATGAATTATATAATATTATTTCACAACATTCAGGACAATCTTTTGAAAGAGTACACAAAGACAGTGAGCGTGATTACTGGATGAAAGCTGACGAAGCTAAAGAATACGGAATGATTGACGAAGTATTGAGAAGAAGCTAAAAAAAAGTTTATAGTTTCAAAGTTTCAGGTTTCAAGTTAAGAATAACAAACCTGAAACCTGAAACAATTTTTAAACTTGAAACAAAAATAAAAAAGTTAAGAGGTTGCTAAGTTTTTGAGGATATAGTAATAAATATCAGAAACTTAGTAACTTTGCAGCTTAGTAATAAAAAAAGAATGGCTAAAGTAGTATTAGAATGTTCGTTTTGTGGAAGAAAAAAGCCAGAAACCAATTTATTGATTGCAGGTATCAATGCACATATCTGCGATAAGTGTATTGAACAAGCACACGGAATTGTATTAGAAGAATTAAAATCAAGCGGAAGTGCAAAACTTGTTGGTGATTTAATTTTAAAGAAACCAAAAGAAATCAGAGCTTTCTTAGATCAATATGTTATTGGTCAGGATCAGACTAAAAAAGTAATGTCAGTTGCGGTTTACAATCACTACAAACGTTTAATGCAACAGCAATTAGACGACGAAGTAGAGATCGAAAAAAGTAACATCATCATGGTAGGTCAAACCGGAACCGGAAAAACATTGGTAGCAAAAACTATCGCAAAAATGTTAGACGTTCCTTTGGCTATCGTTGATGCAACCGTACTTACAGAAGCTGGTTATGTAGGTGAAGATGTCGAAAGTATTTTGACACGTCTATTACAAGCTGCAGATTATGATGTAACCAAAGCAGAAAGAGGAATCGTATTTATTGATGAAATTGATAAAATTGCCCGCAAGAGCGACAATCCATCCATTACACGTGACGTATCTGGTGAAGGTGTACAACAAGCTTTGTTGAAATTATTAGAAGGAACAGTTGTAAACGTACCGCCAAAAGGAGGACGTAAACATCCGGACCAGAAATTTGTTGAGGTAAATACTCAAAACATCCTGTTTATTGCAGGTGGAGCTTTTGATGGAGTAGAACGTATTATTTCTAAACGTTTAAACCGTCAGGCAGTGGGATATTCAACTTCTAAAAATGTTGATAATATCGATAAAGACAATTTATTGCAATATATCATTCCTAAAGACATCAAGGACTTTGGTTTAATTCCCGAAATTATCGGTCGTTTACCAGTTTTGACACATATGGATCCTCTTGACAGAGAAACGTTACGTGCAATTTTGACACAACCTAAAAATGCGTTAATCAAACAATATCAAAAATTATTTTTAATGGATGATGTTGAATTTAATATTACTGACGAAGCATTAGATTTTATTGTTGATAAAGCATTAGAATACAAATTAGGAGCTCGTGGATTACGTTCGTTATGCGAGGCTATCTTAACAGATGCCATGTATGAATTACCAAGTTCTGATGATAAAGTTTTAACAATAGATCAGGATTATGCAAAACATACTTTGAATAAAAATTTATTGAAACGTATGGAAATTGCATCTTAAAGCTTAAATAAATTTGTCCGGTTTTTAAATTTGACAAACTTAATATAAACCTGTTCATTTATTTGAACAGGTTTTTTTTTTTTTTGAGAATTTATTAAAACAAACACGAATTAAACGAATTTGCACAAATTTCATGGTCAATTAACTTTGTAAAATTAATTTCACAAACAAATTAGTGCTAATTAGTGAAATTCGTGTTTGAATTTTCTGCTCCTGAAAAAAATTACTGCACCCTAAACTTTTCACGATATTCAATAGGTTTCATTCCCACCATTTTATAAAATACCTTTCTGAAAGCTTTTGGATCATTATAACCCGTTTTTTCAATAATTTCAGAAATCGAAAGTTGCGTTTGCTCCAGATATTTTTTAGAACTTTCAACCCTGATATTCTGTAAATATTCAATTGGTGGAATTCCTGTTACTTGTTTAAATCTTCGTGTCATGTTTCGCGAACTTGTTGGAATATCTTTTGTGATTTCCTCCAGTTTTTCAATAGAATGATACTGACTTTCTATTTTATGCTGAAGCATTGCCACCAACGCATCGTTATGCAAATGATTGGGTCTGAAAGTGCTGAAATAACTCTGTTTGTATCGGTTTAAATCAATCGAAAAAATCTTTGCAATCTGAACAGCAATTTCATTTCCACAATATTTCTGAACCAATAAAATCAATAAATGAAATGTTGAGGTAGAACCACCGCTCGTATATAAACTGCCATCAGCCGTTAAAGTTTCCTCGGGTTTTAGTTTTACTAAAGGAAAAGCCTTTGTAAAAGCACTGCAAGCATCAACATGTGTTGTAGCCAGCTTTTCGTTTAACAATCCTGAAGCCGCAAACAAAAAAGCACCAGTGCAAAAACTCGCCAATTCGGCTCCGCTATTGTGTTGCTTTTTCAACCATGGAATAAAATTCATGTTCTTAGCAATCATTTCAGCCATATTATCAGTCGTAAAAGCAGGAATCAAAATTAAATCTAAAGTTCTAGTTGACTCTTCGATCGAATTAACTTCATATCCAAACAAACGTTCTTCATTGATTTGTTCAGTCGATTGAAAAATCATAATTTCAAAAGGCTTTTTAATTTCTTTAAAAAGATTATTAGCCGTTTCAAAAACTTCTAAAATTGCGGCTATGCTTAATAATTTATAATCATGCGGAACAATTAAACCTACTTTCGTGCTCATAATTTGTTGGTTTTTATAAAGTTGCGTAATACACAAAAGTAATTATTTTGTCTTAAATGCCCCTAAAGTTGACTTTTAATGTATCATAATGCTGGATGTAATATTTTAAATTTGTTTAATAATTTGTAAATTTATATTAAAATGGAAACAAAAATTTTCTTGAATCTTGCTGTAAAAGATTTAAACAAGTCCATTGCATTCTTTACCCAATTAGGTTTTTCATTCAATCCAAAATTCACAAATGAAAAAGGAACATGTTTAATTATTGGTAAAAATATAAATGTAATGCTGTTAATTGAAGAGTTTTATCAAACTTTTACCAATAAGCAAATTTGTAACACAGCTACGACAAATGAAGTTATTATTTCAATTTCACTAAGTTCACGTGACAAAGTCGATGAAATGATGGCAAAGGTTATTAAAGCCGGTGCATCAGAATATATGAACACAAAGGATTATGGATGGATGTACCAACGTAATTTTCTGGATTTAGACGCACATCAATGGGAAATTTTCTATATGAATGAAAGTGAGATCCCGGAAATGAGTTAATTATCCAGAATATAAATAAAATAAAAAATGATAACGGTACAAAATACTATAAATGCATCAATTGATCAAGTCTGGAATTTTTGGACATTGCCGGAGCATATTCAAAATTGGAATATTGCAATAGAGGGTTGGTATACAACAGCGGTAGAAAATGATTTGAAGGTGGGAGGAAAATTCAAGTACAAAATGGTTAAAAAAGATACAAGTTTAAGTTTTGATTTTGAAGGCCTGTATACGAAAATCGAAAATCTATCTGTAATAGAATATAAACTCCTTGATAACAGAATAGGAAAAGTAAGTTTTGAAAAAAATGAAAATCAAGTAAAAATTACCGAAGATTTTGAACCAGTCAAAGAAGATTCTGAAAGTATGCAAGAAGAATGGTGTCAAACGGTTATTGATAATTTTAAAAAGTATGCAGAAGCATTTTAAAAGCCAGTTAAATTAGAAAAAATTAATTCAAATAAAAGAAAATATGATAACAGTACAAAGCACAATTAATGCATCAATAGATAAAGTTTGGGAATTTTGGACATTACCGGAACATATTAAAAACTGGAGTTACGCTTCTGCAGAATGGCATTCACCTCATGCGGAAAATGATTTACAGGTGGGAGGAAAATTCAAAACCACTATGGCAGCAAAAGATGCAAGTATAAGTTTTGATTTTGGAGGAGAGTATACTTTGGTCGAAAAAAATAAGGCAATAGAATACGTTCTTGAAGACGGCAGAAAAGTTGAAATTACTTTTGAAGAAACACCAGACGGAGTAAAAATCACCGAAAGCTTTGACCCTGAAACTGAAAATTCAGATGAAATGCAGCAAGGTGGATGGAACGCCATCCTGGATAATTTTAAAAGTTATGTAGAAAGTAATTAGGTTTTTTTTAAGGTGCAAAGAGGCAAAGCTACATAGGGACACAGTTTTGAAAACAAAGGAAAAACTTTGTGACTTCGCGTCTTTGCGAGAAATACTAAGCATTTAAAAAAGTCCAGCTTAAATTATCTTACATCACTTATATGGTTTAAAATTTAAAAAGCAGCAATTATGATAAAACAAATATGGTTGAATTTGCCGGTAAAAGAGGTGGCAAAATCAAAAACTTTTTTTTCGAAAATAGGATTCTCTTTTAATGAAGAACACGATACGCCAGGCTCAACTGCAATGATTGTAGGGGAAGGAAAATTTGTAGTAATGCTTTTTGAAGAAACGTTATTTGCCGGCTTTACCAAAAACAAACTGACAGATACACAATCAGGCTCAGAAGTTTTGATTTCAATTGATGCTGAAAGTGTTTCAGAAGTTGACGAACTGGCAAAGAAAGTAGAGGAGGCCGGCGGAACAATTTTTGCGCCTCCGGCAGAAGAACAAGGCTGGATGTATGGTTTTGGTTTTGCAGATTTAGACGGTCATCGATGGAATGTTTTATTTATGGATTTTAGTAAACTATCATAATTATGGAAACTTTAGAATTTAAAATCAGAATCAAAGCTCCGGCAGAAAAAGTCTGGTCAGTTTTATGGAATGATGAAACGTACAGAAAATGGGCAGGAGTTTTTTATGAGGGATCATATGCAATAAGTGATTGGAACGAAGGCGGAAAAATACACTTTCTGGGACCTGATGGTGGAGGAATGAATAGCATAATCGAGAAAAAAATCCAAAATGAATATATGGCTTTTAAGCATTTAGGAGAAGTTAAAGATTTTAAAGAAATGCCTGTTAATGAAGAAACTGAAAAATGGAGCGGTGCAATGGAAATCTATCGATTAACTCCTGATGACGAGTTTACAGATCTTGTAGTTCAGGTTGATGTAGTCGAAAAATTTATTGATTATTTCAAGGATGCTTTTCCTAAAGGATTAGAGATTGTAAAAGAATTATCAGAGGAAAGTGTATAGAAAAAAGAGAATACATTGCAACAAACAATAAACAAAAAACAATAAGTAATCATGGCAACATCAGTAAACCCGTATTTAATTTTTAGCGGAAATTGTGAAGAAGCATTTCTGTTTTATAAATCAGTTTTTGGAGGAGAATTTCCTTATATCGGAAAATATAAAGATATCCCCGCAGACGAAAATGGAAATTATCCTGAATTATCACCGCAGGATGGTAACCGAATCATGCACGTTTCGCTCCCTATTGGACATACTATTTTAATGGGAAGTGATAGTCATCCACAATTAGGAGATCCGGGTTTGTCAGATAATTTTTCAATTTCTATTAATACCGAAAGCCAGGAAGAAGCAGACAAGATTTTTAACGGACTTTCGGCTGGAGGTAAAGTAGAAATGCCCATGAATAAAACATTTTGGGGCGCATATTTCGGAATGTTCAAAGACAAATTTGGTATTAACTGGATGGTAAATTTTGACGAATCAGAGCCACATAAAGAATATAATAGTTAGGTTATTTCAATAGCGGAACATATTTGTTAAATTACTTCAAAAAGCACATTTATATGTGCTTTTTCTTTTCAAAAAAACAAACAATATCCTTTTTTATCAACAATAGATTACCGATTTTTGTCGCTTCTTAAAATTAATACATAAAATGGCAATAGAAGGTAAAGAGATTATTTTATTAAAAGTTTCAGGACACGATAAAATAGGAGTAACAGCGGGTTTAACAGCTGTATTAGCAACTTACGATGCCAATATTCTGGATATTGGTCAGGCTGATATTCACGACACACTTTCTCTGGGAATTTTGTTCGAGATCGAAGCCGGTTCAAGTTCAGGACCTGTTTTAAAAGATTTATTGTTCAAAGCTTACGAATTAGAAATTAAAGTAAAATTCATCCCTATTTCTATTGAAGATTATGAAACCTGGGTAAAATCGCAATCAAAACAACGTTATATCATTAATATTTTAGGTGAAAAACTGGCAGCTTCACAATTGGCGGCAGTTACTAAAATAATGTCAGATCAAAATTTAAATATTGATTCTATTATAAGATTAACAGGCAGAACATCTATTGTTGAAATAGAGGAATATCCGCGTTCCTGCATACAATTATCCGTAACCGGCGAAATTGTAAACAAGATTATCATGACGGCAAGTTTCATGGAAATTTCCCGAACTTTAAATGTAGATATCTCATTTCAGGAAGATAATATTTACAGACGAAACAGACGTTTAGTTTGTTTTGATATGGATTCGACTTTGATTCAAACCGAAGTAATAGATGAATTGGCAGAACTAAACGGAGTAGGAGCACAAGTTCGTGCCATTACAGAATCTGCAATGAATGGTGAAATTGATTTCAACGAAAGTTTCAAACAACGTATGGCGCTGCTTGAAGGTTTGAGCGAAGATGTTTTGCAAAATGTAGCCATCAATTTACCAATCACAAAAGGAGCCCGCCGTTTAATGAAAGCCTTAAAATATTACGGATATAAAACCGCAATTTTATCCGGAGGATTCACCTACTTTGGAGAATATCTGCAAAAAGAATTGGGAATTGATTATGTTCATGCCAATCAATTAGAAATCAAGGACGGTAAATTAACCGGTAAATATTTAGGCGAAATCGTAGACGGACAAAAGAAAGCCGAATACCTAAAAGCAATCGCCGAAAAAGAAGGAATTCATATCAACCAAACCATTGCGGTTGGTGACGGAGCAAACGATTTGCCAATGCTAAATTTAGCAGGTTTAGGAATCGCCTTCCATGCAAAACCAAAAGTAAAAGAAAACGCTGCAACATCAATTTCAAGTTTAGGCCTTGACGGAGTTTTATATTTATTAGGATATCACGACAGGTATATTGATATGATGTAGTCTCATTTTGTCATTTCGACGTAAGGAGAAATCGCACACGAAACTCGACAAAGACTGAAGACATTCCGGATGGAATTACTATTTGTGATTTCTCGTTCCTCGAAATGAGGAATACTACTTAAAAACAAAACCTTAGTTTCAATAAAAGCTAAGGTTTTTTTTATGGTCATGTCCCTAAGGGTCGGCATATTCGTTACAATCTTTTGTGCATGACCCCGGCACAAAAGGATTTCCACTTCTATTCCAATGTTACGTAATTTCAGATGTGTAAAACAGTATAAAATCGACAATTATATTATCCATGCCAATCAAGATTTGAAACCCCGTAATTTGTGCCGTTAGGCACTAAATGTTGGTAATTAAAAGAATCCAAATAAATCTAGCGTGCCGTATACGCAATAGTTCTCATTTTGTTGCGTACCTACGGCACGCCAATGTATTTCTTATCTCTATTAATTACCAATATTTAGTGCCTAACGGCACATTTCAATTTTTGGTTCGTATTTCTACCACTACCTGAAGCTAGTGGCTATTCAAAGTAGAATTTATTTTATAAGATGACAAGCTTGCTCCATCAACAAATAATTCGTGAAAATTTGTGAAATTAGTGTTTAAGTACACACATCTCCTTCAATTGCTCCAAATAATCCCTTTGATTTGAAAGTCTCGGAATTTTATGTTGTCCGCCTAGTTTATCACGTTCCTTTAACCAATCATAAAATAAGTTTTCACGAGCCACGTTAATTACCAAAGGATTCAGCGTCATATTATTGTGGCGTTTGGCTTCGTAATCAGAGTTTAAAGTCTGTAGTGTTTCATCCAGCACTTTCTGGAAAAGACCCACATCAGCAGGTTTTTTCTTGAATTCAATCATCCATTCATGTGCGCCTTTTTCTTTGTCCTGCATAAAAATAGGAGCAACCGTATAATCTATGACTTCAGTTTGAGTAAGCTGACACGCTTTTGCAATTGCCTGATCTGTATTTTCGACCATTAATTCCTCTCCAAAAACATTAATATGATGTTTGGTTCTTCCTGTAACCCGAATTCTATATGGGTTTAAAGAAGTAAAACGAACTGTATCACCTATCAAATAACGCCACAAACCAGAATTGGTCGTGATAACAATTGCGTAATTTTTATTCAGTTCAACATCAGCCAATCGAACCACTTTTTGGTTTGGAGTTCCAAAAGTATCCATTGAAATAAACTCGTAGAAAATACCATAATCCAGCATCAACAATAAATCGCTCGAATTATTTAAATCCTGAATGGCAAAGAATCCTTCAGAAGCATTGTATATTTCATAATATTTGAAATCTTTACTTGGTAGTATTTTCTTGTATTGTTCCTTATAAGGAGAAAAACTCACACCACCATGAAAGTAAACTTCCAGATTTGGCCAGATTTCCAATAAACTTTCTTTTCCCGTATTTTCTAAAACCTTATTCATCAAAACCAGCATCCAGGACGGAACTCCCGCAAAACTGGTCACATTCTCCGTTTTAGTTTCATTTATAATCGCAGCAATTTTAGCTTCCCATTCGCTCATTAACGAAGTTTTATTGCTTGGCGTGCTGCTGAATTCCGCCCAAATAGGCATATTTTCAATCAAAATCGCCGATAAATCTCCAAAATAAGTATTGTTGTTTTCGTAAATCTGAGAACTTCCGCCTAAGCGAAGACTTTTCCCCAAAAACAACTCTGAATCTTCATTATTATTCAAGTACAAACAAAGCAAATCCTTACTTCCCTTATAATGGCAATCTTCGAGTGCTTCACTACTAACCGGAATAAATTTGCTTTTAGCATTCGTAGTTCCGCTCGATTTTGCAAACCATTTTATTGGAGTTTCCCAAAAAACACCTTGTTCGCCCTGACGAGTTCGTTCAATCAAAGGCTGTAATTCTTCATAAGTTGCAATAGGAACCCTTTCAACAAAAGTAGCATAACATGTTATCGATTCAAAACCATATTGTTTACCTATTACAGTATTCTCTGAGGCCGTCAATAAATTATGCAATAGTTCTTCCTGAACTTCATTTGGATATTTTAGAAAAAGTTCTATTTGATGTATCCTTTGTTTCAGGACCCAAGAGGCAAACGAATTGATTATTGATAACGGCATGAGTGAATTTTAGGTTTTAATCCCAATAGCTTCGGGAGATTTTAGATCATGGATTTTACTTTTGCGCAAAATCGGGAAATTTAAAATTTGAATATCGATCGACAAATACTAACTTTGTCGTTGTATCAAAAATAGTGTTTTTTTGTAAAAAAAAACGTCAATATTGACTAAAGATTGTGATTCAAAATTTGAATTTAATATAATTTCGAATTTTTCAAAGTATCTGTAATCTAAAAGCATCAATCTAAATCTAAAATTCCATAATTCGAATGACATATCAAGGCGTACTTACAAAAATGCAAACTGAACTAGGAAATCCAATTCAATATTACTTGGTTTTCGAAGATAGTTTTCTAAATATGAATCAACTTTTAGATAAAGAGATTGAGATCAATTTTGCAGGTTATGAATGTTTGAATTGTCATAAAAAGAAAAAAATATTCCGCCAGGGATTCTGTTATGATTGTTTTTATTCCAGTCCGGCAGTTGGTGACTGGATTATGAGACCGGAATTAAGTACGGCACATTTAGGAATTGCAGATCGTGATTTAGAATATGAGCAAAAAGTACAATTGCAGCCACATGTTGTTTATCTTGCTCTTGCCAGTGAAGTAAAAGTTGGTGTAACGCGTAAAACTCAGGTTCCAACCCGTTGGATCGATCAGGGCGCTACCCAGGCAATTGCAATTGTTGAGGTTCCCAATCGCTATTTAGCAGGTATTACAGAGATGGCTTTAAAAAGCCATTATACAGATAAGACTAATTGGAGAAAAATGCTCCAAAATATCTGTGGAGATTGTGACCTGATAGCGGAGAAAGTAAAAGTAGAAAACTTAATTCCCGAGGAAGCTAAAGAATATTTCTATTCGCAAAAAAATGACTTGTATGAACTTCATTATCCGGTACTCAATTACCCTGCAAAAGTGGCAAGTTTAAGTCTGGATAAAACCCCATCCTTTACCGGAAAATTAACAGGAATCAAAGGCCAGTATTTAATTTTTGAAGATGGAACGGTTTTTAACGTTCGTAGTTCAGAGGGATATGTGGTTACAATAAACGTCTGAATTTATCGGTAAGTGGTCTATGTTTATTGGTTAACTGTCTAATATATTATGGATTACAAAATAATATTGGTATTTTTAAATCTCTTTCAAAAGTAAAATGTGTGAATAATGATACATTTCGTTACAATTTTGTAATGATTGCTTGTTGAAAGAATTTAATTTTAAAAAATAAAAGACACTAGTTTTAAGCTAGATAAATCTCTGGATTTTTTTAAAATTTAAATGAAGATTTAATAATCCAAAATTATTTAATACGATGGGTATTCAAAGAAAAATAAATGTTTTCAGGCGTGGCTTAATGCGCACTCTTACTAAGAATATTGGAAAATCAGGATCACTCGAAGATATTATATTAGTTGATAAAACAGATATAAAGAGAATTTTGATCTGTAGACCAAATGGAAGATTAGGAAACTTATTATTGATTACTCCTCTCGTTCAGGAAGTCACGGAAATATTTCCAAATTGTAAAGTCGATTTGTTTGTTAAGGGAACGTTAGCTCCCATAATTTTTGAAAATTACAAAAACATTGATAAAATAATCGATTTACCTAAAAAGCCCTTCAAAAATTTACTAAAATACCTCAATGTCTGGATTTCAATAAAAAGACAAAAATATGATATTGCGATCAATGTAGATCAAAATTCTTCCTCAGGACGTTTAGCAGTCCAATTTTCAAATGCCAAATATAAATTTTTCGGAGATTCAAATGAAGAATCTCAACTCCTGAAAAATGATTATGAGCATATCGCAAAATACCCCGTTTATAATTTCAGACATTATTTAACCAAATTAAGATTTCCAAAAAGCAATAAAATAATTGCTCCTTTAGATCTTAAGCTGACTCCAAGTGAAATTGCTGAAGGAAAAGAAATTTTAAATGATTTGTTTCATAATGATAAAAAAACAATTTGCATTTTTACTTACGCCACAGGCGACAAATGTTTATCAACTGATTGGTGGGAGAATTTTTATTCAAAATTGAAAGAAGAATATACCAACTACAATATTATTGAAATTTTACCAGTTGAAAACGTTTCGCAAATCGCATTTAAGGCACCTACATTTTATAGTAAGGATGTTAGGGAAATAGGATCTGTAATTGCAAATTCTAATTTATTTATTGGAGCTGATAGCGGTATAATGCATTTAGCAAGCGCTTCGCAGACGCCAACAATAGGATTGTTTTCCGGTACGAGCATAAAAAAATACGAACCTTATGATAATTGCAGTATTGCAATAGATGTTAATATTTATACCAAAAAAGATTATTTAAAAACTATAAATTCAATTTTGAATAATGGAAAATTAGGTAATTATTCTAATGCAATGTAAAATTAAAAGTAAATAATTATAAGCATAAAAAAAGGCGATCTAAATTGAGATCGCCTTTTTGGTTTAGTTTTTCTTCTTGAATAAACCGTTTATCAAGTCACTCGCTTTTTTCGTAGCTTCCTGAGTTTTCTGTTCTTTCTCAGTTGCAGCTGCTTTTGTAGTATCTTTTGCCTTAGTGTTTTTATTGATTAAATCAGTAAGAGCCGAAGTTCCTTTTTGAGTCAGCTTTTCTTTTTGCTGGTTCACCAGTTGAGTTGTTAAACTTGTAACAGCCGATTTCATATCAGTTGAAATTTTAGGATTAGAAAAGTTACCTGTAATTAATGCATTTATGGGAATGTTTTGCAATTTTGCAGCATCTGCAGGAGACATTTTTGCAATAAAAGCGTTAGCTTCACTGCCCAAATATTTAGCGGGAACATCTAATTTTAAGTTGTAATTCATGGTTTGATCAAAGCCGTGAGTTCCGCCAACTGTAACTTTAATATCCTGATATTTAATATCAAAAGGTTTTACGTTTACTTTTCCGTTGTCAAAAGTCAAGGCAGCTTTAATATCATTCAAATTCAACTTATTCATATCAAGAAATTTAATATTTGAAGTTAAAGAATTTAATACCGTTGAATTTTTAGCATTTATAGTCGTAGAAAGCAATTGACCAATTAAATCTCCTGAAATCGATTTTAAATCCGGAGTTAACTCGTTAGCATCCAGGTTTCCGTTCAGTTTAATCGTTGAATTCAATTTTCCGTTAATGATTCCGGCTATTGGAGCAATCTTTTTCATCATATCTAATTGCGTAAAAGTCTGCGCAATATCCACTTGATTGAATCCTAAATTCATATCAAACGTAGGCACTTTTGTTTTTGTAGAAACCGTTCCTGTTAAACCAATGCTTCCACCAAAAATTGACGTTTTAAAGTTTTCTAAAGTCGCTTTTTCATCCTTTACAATCAATTTTCCGGAAACATCTTTCAATTTTAAATTATCATATAAAACCGTAGTTGCTTTGGCATTTATAGTACAGTTTAAAAAAGCAGGAATCTTCATTGCTTCAGCGGTTTTTGCCGGTTTTGATTTAGTTTCTCCCTCTTTTCCAGTTGCAGTTCCGGTTTTGGCAGGTTCACCAGTAGTCATAAAATCATCTACGGCTAATTGGTTGGAACTCATATTGAAGTTTCCTCTAAGTTCTTGTTTTTTAAACATAAAACCATAGAAATTCTCTAAAACCCCATTAATGCTTAAATCACTTTTTCCTGTAGTTGCATCAAATTTTTTCAAATTGATCGTACTTGGATTAAACTCAACCAAAGCCGTACTAATGTTCATTGACTTATTGTTTTCATCCGTATATTTAAATCCTGACAAACTCATTGTTCCGGCATTTTTAATATTTTGATATTGGCTTTTTTCTACAGACGCCATATCAAATTGTGTCGTAACATCGGCCTTTAAAATACCGGCAAGAGGTTTATCCATTTTAATTGGATATGCTTTTGAAAGATTTGCTAAATTGATAGTCCCTTTCAAAGCCGCGTTAACAAAAGGATTTACGGTTACGTTTTTAATACTTGCTTTAGCACTAAAAACGTCCTGATCAATTCTAAAAGTCAGTTTGTCCAGATTAACATACGTATCATTTAAGATCCCGGTTTCATTGATGATTTTTGTATCGATCACAATATTCTGAACTGATTTTGGTAAGTTAGGATATTGAAAAGAAGCATTATTTGAGGCAATTGCAATATTAAATTTAGGAACAGTCGTATCTGTTAATTGTCCTTTTGCAAAACCAACAATAGTAAAATCTCCTGTAGTTTTCACACCATTTAAACTTGAAGAATAAGCAGAAGGAATTAAACCTAAGAAATTGGTAAAGGACGAAGTAGGCGTTTTAAACTTTAAATCATAGTTCTGTCCTGCGTCAACCATTTGAATAAAACCATCAAATTCTAAAGGTAATTGGTTAATCAAAGCCTTGTTTTCTTTAAAAGTATATTTACTTTGCTCCAAATCAATTCCCAGAACAGCATCTAAAGTCAGTTTTACATTTTTCATGTAATTGATTTTATCCATATCTAATGAAACGTTCGCGGTCGATTTCGTTGTCAAATCTAATTTTGAATTCGTAAAATCTCCCGTTCCTTCATGATTTAAACTATCAATTACCATTTTAATTTTAGAACCCTGATCAATATATCTAAACGTAAAATTCTCGATTTTATAATTCTGAATTTTTAAGGAAAGAGGTTTGCTTTTATCGTCTGTCTTTGTTTCTTTTTTGTCTTTTAAGGCAATATCAAAATTTCCAACGCCATCTTTATTAAAAATAATATTGATTAGACCATTTGTAGAACTTATTCCCTGAATGTTTAAAGGTTCATCTTTTCCTTTAAAAAGTTCCTTAATACTCATTTTTAAATTCAATTCTCCTAACGAAACTAAAGTATCGCCTTCAAAAGGAGCTTTGTTAATGATTACCAGTTTTTCTATTCCAACAGTTGCGTTTGGAAAGTTTTTAAACAAACTTAAATCAGCATCGGCAAAACTTACTTTAGCATCAACACTTTCATTGATGGCATCGGCAATTTTAGCCTTTATTTGATCTTTAAAGAAATACGGAATGGCAAATAATGCGGCAACAATCACTACAAGAACAATGGCAGTGATTTTTAAAATTTTCTTTAACATATAAATAGATTTGAGGGTTTAAATTTATAATCGTCTCATGCAAAAATAGTTTTTTTTGATTGAGTTCAAAGATAAAGTTTTCCTAAAAAGTAGGAATATTTTTATTTTTGTTAAAAATAAAAATCCGCCTGAATATAGATTCAAACGGATTTATACTGTTTTTATGATTTAGATTATTTTTTAATGAACGAAACAATCTTATTTGTCATGATTTCTGAAAGTGGTAAACTCTCCTTATTATAGCTTTCCATATTTGCCTGACTATCACCTTCAATGGTTTTCATAATATGATTCATGTTCTCCACAATCAAAAGTTCCGCATTTTTGTTGGCTTGCGATAAAAGTTCTGGATCCTTTTCAGTCACTTGTAAATCTTTGTTTCCCTGCAAAATTAAAATAGGAACAGTTAACTTTTTAATTTCCGTTTGCGGATTGTATTTGAACCAGGAAATTAAATAAGGCTGAATGCTTGCTCTAAAAAGCGAGTTAAGCATTGGATCTACTTTTTTTACAGTATTGCCGCTTTTCAGACTATCGATAATCGGGAAGGTTAAATCCTCTAATTGTTTATTTGATTTTGACGTAATTTGCGCTTTTATCAATCTATCAGCAGATTCTCCCGAGCCGGCAATTGATATAAATTTGTTTGCTTTTGCACCGGCAATCATACCTATTAATGAACCTTCGCTGTGACCTATTACAATTACATGAGAGAAACGTTTGTCCTGTTTTAATAAATTAATCCAGCTTTTGGCATCTTCAGTATAATTTTCAAAAACCAGCGTTTGTTCAGAAACTGCAGATGCTTTGCTTTCGCCAATGCCTCTTTTATCATATCGTAATGATGCAATTCCATTTTTTGCCAGCGTTTCGGCCAGCATTTTCAGCGAATTGTTTTTCATCATCGGATTATTTCCGTTTCGGTCTGTTGGTCCTGAACCCGAAATGATCAATGCTACCGGATATTTTGTTTTTAAATCCGGAGTAGTCAGTGTTCCAAAAAGCTGATCTATATTAATTTTTAAAATTACGGGAGATTCTTTAAACGTGATTCCGTTTTTATCCTGAGCATTAGCAAAACCCAAAAACAAAATTGCAGCAACAGCAAATATCTTTTTCATATTAATAATAGAATTACTTAATGTTCAGTCCAAAAGGAAGCATTGCCTGAACTCCTTTTTGCTTTTGAAGTCTTTTTACCTGCTCAATAAGTAAATAATTTTCTTCGCCAATTTCTTCTTTTATAAAAGCTTCTTTTGATTGTGCAAAAGGTAAATTAGAAAGTAAATCGTTGAATGTTTTTTCGTATTCAGGATAATTCTGAGTACTGTATGATTTTATTTTGGCAATTTTAGCCGCTTCAGCGATAGCATCATTTAGTCCGCCAATTTTATCCACAAGACCTATTTTCAAAGCCTCGCTTCCTGACCATACTCTTCCTTGTGCAATTGCGTCAACCTGGGCAAAAGTCATTTTTCTGCCTTCAGCAACATGCGTTACAAATGTGTTGTAAATATGTTCCACTCCTTCTAAGGTAAAAGCCTTAAACTTTTCGTCAACTGGCACAAACGGACTATAATTAGCGGAGTTTTCGTGTGTTTTAACTTGTTCTGTATTGATTCCTAGTTTATTGGCCAAAGGGCTGAAATTTGGTAAAATTCCAAAAACACCAATAGAACCTGTAATTGTATTGCTTTCTGCAAAAATTTTGTTGGCGTTACAAGCAATATAATACCCTCCAGAAGCGGCATAATTTCCCATTGAAACTACCACCGGTTTTACTTTTTTAGTGATTTCAATTTCTCTCCAGATCAAATCAGATGTCAGAGCGTTTCCACCCGGACTGTCAATTCTAAGAACAATTGCTTTTACATCTTCATCCTTTCGAGCCTCTTGTAAAGAACGTCGCATAGAACCTTCGCCAATTACTGTAACATCTCCTTCGCCACTTTGTATTTCGCCCTGAGCGTAAATAATAGCAATTTGATCACTTGCTGAGTTAGTTAAAGCCGTTGTAACATTGTTTTGAGTATAATCTAAAATAGAAATTTTATTATAATCATCATCGCCTTTCACTTTCAATGCTTTTTTGATGGCGTTATGATACACATCTTCATACGCTACAATATCAACTAAATGTTGTGCTTTTGCCATTTCCGGAGTGCGGGCTAATAAACCGTTTGCAATTTCATTTAATTTAGCAAGAGGAATATTTCTGCTTTTCGAAATATCAGTAGAAACCGTTGTCCATATCGAGTTTAAAAGAGCCGTAACTTGTTCTCTGTTAGCATCGCTCATTTTATTTTCTAAAAATGGTTCAACAGCACTTTTATATTTCCCGTGACGAATCACTTCCATATGAATGCCTGATTTATCCTGAAAATCCTTAAAGAACATCACTTCAGACGAAAGTCCTTTAAAATCTAAATCACCCGCAGGATTAATATAAACGGTATTGGCAACAGAGTTTAAATAATATTCTTTTTGTGAATACGTATTGGCATAAGCCCAAACAAATTTCCCTGATTTTTTGAAGCTTTCAAGCGCATTTCTCAAATCTTTATATTGTGCTAATCCTAAAGAAGATTCATCATTTAAAATTGAAATTCCTTTAATATTGTCATCTTTTTTTGCAGCTTCGATTGCATTGATGACATCGGTTAAACCAACTTCTTTTTTATCTGAGAAAACAGTTACCCAGGGATCTTTGTATTTCCCGGCATAATCATTCTGAATTTGTTTTAAGTTTAATTCTATAACCGAATCGCCTTTGACAGAAACAGTATCGTCTCCTCCAAAAATAGCTCCAATAAGAATTATTCCGAAAAAGAAGAACATAATAAATACAAAAATACCAACAACTGTGGCAATTACATTTCCTAAAAACTTCATAAGTATATTTTTTTTTAATAAGTAGCGAAAAAGGCTGGTTTGTTACAAATGTAATCTAAAAACAAATTATTTATCAAACACCATTTGATCAAATAGTTGTAGTTTTTACATTTTTAATTCTAAATTAAAGATAAAGTATTTTTGCATTATGTTTCAAGTTTTTAAGATAGTTATGGCAAATAAAAAATCTAAAGCGGTTAGAAACTTCTCAGTCTTGCCTTAAATAATATAGGTAATTCTAAAATAGTTTTAGTTAATTTGCAGTAATTATGAAGTCACAGCATCAAGTCGTTTTATCTATAGGAAGTAATCAGGGAAACAGGTTAGCAAACATCGAAAGTTGTATTGATTTAATACATCAGGAAGTGGGAACTGTTATCAGGGTTTCTAAACTATACGAAACTCCTGCATGGGGATTTGAAAGCGATGCATTTTATAATTGCGCTCTGGTTTTACACACCAATTCATCGGCACAAAAAATACTGAATCAGGTTTTAAAAGTTGAAAAACAACTAGGACGAATCAGAACGGAACAACAAGGATATCAATCCAGAATTATCGATATTGATCTGATTGTTTTTGATGACCAGATTATTGATTCTGAGAAACTGCAAATTCCGCATCCCTTAATGCAAAACAGAAATTTTGTTTTACTGCCAATGCAGGATTTAAAGTTAGACTGGAAACATCCTGTTTTTCAAAAATCTATTTCAGAATTAATTGCAAATTCTCCTGATGACGCGGTTTGTACAATAGTCCAGAATTTAAAAAATCCTTTACGCGAAATTGCCCTTGAAAACTTTAATTATATTGCTTTTGAAGGAAATATTGGCGCAGGAAAAACTACACTGGTACAAAAAATTGCCGAAGATTTTAATGCCAAAACAGTTTTAGAACGTTTTGCCGACAATCCTTTTTTGCCCAAATTTTATAAAGATCAAAACCGCTATGCTTTTCCGTTAGAAATGTCATTTCTCGCAGATCGTTATCAGCAATTATCAGATGATTTAGCGCAATTTGATTTATTTAAAGATTTTATCGTAGCCGATTATCATATTTTTAAATCATTAATTTTTGCTAAAATTACCTTAGCAGAAGATGAATATCGCTTGTATCGCAACTTATTTGATATTATTTATAAGGAAATGCCAAAACCTGATCTGTACGTTTATTTGTACCAGAATTCAGAGCGTTTACTTCAAAACATCAAGAAACGTGGCAGAACTTACGAACAAAATATTGAAGCAGAATATCTGGATAAAATCAATAATGGTTATTTAGATTATATCAAATCCCAAACAGATCTGAATGTTTTGATTATAGATGTTTCTGATCGGGATTTTGTAAAAAAGCACGAAGATTATCTTTTTATCTTAAATGAAATTCAGAAGAAAATAGGATAATGTGTCAATGTGCCAATTAGAAAAAGACATAATTATCTACAGCATTTTGAACAATTATCTAATTTTCTAATTAATTTATCTCTTCAAAGAAAAATGTCCTCTTAAAACAGGTTTGGTATTGTCCACTTTCAAAGCATACCAGTAATCAGAAGCAGGAAGAGGAGTTTTATCAAAAGTTCCGTCCCAGCTCATTTTAGACGAATTCAATTGGGCGATTAGTTTTCCGTATCGGTCAAAAATAGTAATTTCTGCCTGCGCATAATTTTCCATTCCGGTTACTTCCCATAAATCATTATACGAATCATTGTTTGGAGTAAAAAATGCGGGAAAAACAAGCACAACAAAGTTTAGTGTTGTTTGTCCGCAACCGTTTTTCTCTCGCGCATAAGCCGTTTGCAATCCTCCCGGAACATCATAAAATAAATTAGAATCCTGAAAATTTAATCCGTCAACCGAATATTCAAAATAATCCGTTTCTTTTTTAAGATGAATTACTGCCGTAGTTCCATTCACATCAATTCGGTCTATTTGCGGAATTTCATGTTCATTCACTATAATTGTTTTTCGGCTGGTACAATTTTCAGGAGCAGGACTTGTAATATCTACAGTGTAAGTTCCGCCGGCAGTAGCATCAATAGTTGGAGATGTTGCACCGGTATTCCACAAATATGTCATTCCGGAAATCCCTGCATCGAGAGTAACTTTTTGAAATTGGCATAAAGCCAAAGTTTCATTTGTAACGATAGGCGGAGTGTAAATTACAATATTTACAGGCGTTCGATTTGAATTAATACAAATATTATTTGACGCTTCTGCGTAATAAGTAATGTTAGAAGAAATTGTAGGTGTTGTAAAACTATTTCCCGTATAAATGCTTGTTCCGCCGGTAGAAGTTGTGAACCAATTAATAACACCAATATTTGCCTTGGCTTCAAGAACAACGCTTCCTGATCCGCAATTATAAACCGTGGATGAAGTTGCAACAGATTGATTAGGCGTTGCATTTACTGTGGCAATTACCGTTTTTCGGTTTGATTCGCAACCTGCATCAACATAATAAGTTGTTGTTGTATTTAATATTGGGGTTGTATATGAATTTCCTGTGGTTAATAAAGTTCCTCCAGTTGCAGCATCATACCAATTAATTGTGGCTCCATTTGTTGCAGTAGCAGTTAAAGTAAAGCTTCCTGAGTCACAAACCGAATTTTGATTTACAGCAGGTGTTGCAACCGGAATAGTGATTTTTGTACTTGCCGCAATTTCCAAAGGTAATTCGCCGGGCATTCCGCCATATTCGACAACATAACCTTTTGGCTGATAACTGCCACTTGGATCTCCTGTATTGGATAAATCGTTCCATGATCCTCTTATTCCAATTCCGGGTTGCGTGATATGCGCATATTTTTCATTTCCTCCCTGATTATTAGGTTCTCCGCTATTCCAGAAAGCAAAATTTGGAGTCGAACCATTTGTAGTTCCGTTCCAGAAAACAGTTCCTGCTTCCGGTCCTGTAACCCATTTCCAGACATTTTCGGTATCGGCATCGCTGCCGCCAATCCAGCCAGTTCCGGAAGCTTGTTCTCCTACTAATTTAGCTTCATCAGTAGATAAAATAGTAGCCAGATACCCTTTTAATCCGTAATAAGTACTGGCTTCAGCAGCTGTTTTTGCATCAGTCCAGGTAATCCCTATATTGGGAACATATAAATAATAATGTTGTGTAGATGGCAAATAATTAGCCTGACCAATTGTGATCGAAAAAGTTTTAGTTCCTGAAGCAGTAGCTGATGAATTAGTAAATACAACATCTTTAATAGCGGCTTCAAGATCAGAATATAAAACATCAGCACCTGTCGGGTTTGATAATGTTAATTTTCCGGCAGTAGCATCCCAATTTGATATAATCGAAGGATGGGTTGCGGTATTTGAAAGTGCTAATTTGTCGAAACCGGAAGAATAACCGGAAGAAATTTGAATATAAGCGGCTTGAGTTCCCGGTTCCAGAGGATCGTGAGTTATGGAAAAAGCGGTAACAATAGTAATGGCGTTTTGCGGACAATACAATTGATCGCCAGTCGCTTTTAATACAGGTGGAGTAGTAGCAAAACGAACTTTGCCAGTTTTTTTATTTGATTTGAGAGTATCGTTTATGGTGGTAGTTACAGTTTTGCTTGAAGTTTTAATTTTCTCATTTGCATAAGATTGAATGAAACTTAAAACAAAAAAGAAAATGGTTGTTTTTACGAAATTGGTTCTTTTCATTTTATAAAAGTATCAATTTTATAAGAACAAAAAAATATATTTCAATTTCTAACAATTAAAGCCTGAATCTGCTGTAAAATAACATTGTATAAAATTAGATTGTTTACTCAATAACAGCTGGCCAATTAAGTTTCTGAAACAAATCCCAAACTACAATTCCTGCACTTACGGCAATATTTAAAGAATGTTTTGTTCCTAATTGCGGAATCTCAATACAGCCATCACAAATTGCAACTGCCTCCTGAGCTACGCCATAAACTTCGTTACCGAAAACAAGCGCATATTTTTGATTTTTTTCCACTTTAAAATCCTGAAGAAACACGGAGCTTTCCACCTGTTCAATCGCTAATGTTACTACATTGTCCTTTTTTAAATTTTCGATAACTTCCAATACGTTTTCGTGATGTTCCCATGCAACAGTTTCGGTAGCGCCAAGAGCAGTTTTATGAATTTCTTTATTGGGCGGAGTAGCCGTAATACCGCATAATATTATTTTCTCGATCAAAAAAGCATCAGCAGTTCTAAAAACAGATCCAATATTGTGTAAACTGCGAATGTCATCTAAAACTAAAATTAAAGGTGTTTTATCTGATTTTTTAAAATCTTCGATTGATTTTCTGTCCAGTTCGCTATTTTCTAGTTTTCTCATTTGTGTTGAATTCAGGTCATAAAAAAAGCTTCCAAAGATAAGGAAGCTTTTTCGATTTATTTTATTTGTTTTTCAGATTAGCTTTTAACCGGATCCGGTAAAACTGTACCTTTAATAGTAAGTACTTTTGTAGGTTGTCCTTCAGCATTAGAAGTAACAGTTACAGTTTTTGTAAAAGCACCAACTCTGTCAGTAGCATATTTTACACCAATGATACCTTTAGCACCAGGAGCGATAGGCTCTTTTGGAGTTGTTGGTACAGTACAACCACAAGATCCCTGTGTATTTGTAATGATTAATGGTTTAGTTCCGTTGTTTACAAAAACGAATTCACGTTTTCCATCAGCATTGTGAGCGATAGTTCCGTAATCAATAGTTTCTGTTTCAAAAGCCATTCCGGCTCCATCAACTTTAGCAACTTTAGCAGCTTTTGCAGTTGCTTTTTTAGTGCTTTGAGCGTTAGAAGCAGTAATTCCAACTACAGCTAACATAGCGAATAAAATTATTTTTTTCATCTTTAAGAATCTTTGTTTTAATTATGAACAAATCTATATAAAATTCTTAAATCTTAATATAAAAAAATCTTAAAATATTTTAATTTTTGAAGCACTGCGATATTCCTTCAAAATATTATAAATTCGCTGTCTTAATTTTTCATTTAAAATACAATAATTTGGCAGCGAAAGAGAAAGTGGTGAAAGAAACACCGTTAATGAAACAGTACAACGAAATCAAGAGAAAATATCCTGATGCATGTTTGCTTTTTAGAGTAGGTGATTTTTATGAAACCTTTGGAGAAGACGCTGTAAGAGCTTCAAAAATCCTTGGGATAACATTGACTAAGCGAGGGGCAGGTTCTGAAACTGAAACCGCATTAGCAGGTTTTCCGCACCATTCCATCAATACGTATCTGCCTAAATTGGTTAAAGCCGGACTTCGTGTAGCGATTTGCGATCAGCTTGAAGATCCTAAAATGACCAAAACTATCGTGAAACGTGGTGTTACTGAACTAGTAACTCCGGGAGTCTCCTTAAATGATGAAGTTTTACAATCGAAAACAAATAACTTTTTAGCATCGGTTTATTTTGCTAATAAAAATATCGGAGTTTCTTTTTTAGATGTTTCGACCGGAGAGTTTCTAACCGCTCAGGGAAATGCCGAATACATTGATAAATTATTACAGAACTTTAATCCGAGTGAAATACTTGTTCCTAAAAATAATAAAGGAGATTTTAAGGCAGCTTTTGGAGAAGATTTTCATACTTTTTATCTGGAAGACTGGATTTACAAAGAAGATTATTCTTTAGAAACTTTGACGAAACATTTTCAGACCGTTTCTTTAAAAGGTTTTGGTATCGAAGAATTAAAGGAAGGAATTATTGCCTCCGGAGCAATTTTATACTATTTATCCGAGACTCAGCACAATCGCGTGCAGCATATTACAGCGATTCAGCGAATTGCCGAAGATGCATATGTATGGATGGATCGTTTTACCATTAGAAATTTAGAATTATACCATAGTTACAATCCAAATGCAGTAACACTTTTAGATGTTATCGACAGAACGCTTTCGCCAATGGGCGGACGTTTATTGAAACGCTGGCTGGCTTTACCATTAAAAGACAGTAATAAAATAAAAGGGCGTCATGATGTGGTTTCATATTTGAAATCCAACTCTGAAGTATTGTACAATATGCAATATCAAATCAAACAAATTTCAGATTTGGAGCGTTTGATTTCTAAAATCGCGGCAGGAAAAGTTTCTCCACGAGAAATTGTTTATTTAAAAGAATCCCTTGACGCTATAATTCCAATAAAAACTTTGGCACTTGCAAGTCCGCAGGAAGCTGTAAAAGTTATTGGGGATAGTTTACATGCCTGTGATTTATTAAGAGAAAAAATTAAAACCACCTTAAATCAGGATGCGCCGGTTGCAATTTCAAAAGGAAATGCAATTGCAAGAGGAATAAGTGAAGAACTTGATGATCTAAGGGATATTTCAACATCAGGAAAAGAATATCTGGAAGGAATAGAAAAAAGAGAATCAGAGCGAACAGGAATTTCGTCTTTGAAAATATCCTTTAATAATGTTTTTGGATATTATATCGAAGTTAGAAACACGCATAAAGACAAAGTGCCAACAGAATGGATTCGTAAACAAACCCTGGTAAATGCAGAACGTTATATTACCGAAGAATTAAAAGAATACGAAACCAAAATTTTAGGCGCAGAAGAAAAAATCCATAAAATCGAAACCGATCTTTTTGAGCAATTAGTCGCGTGGATTGCTACTTATATCAAACCGGTTCAGATGAACGCAAATTTGGTAGCACAATTAGATTGTTTATGTTCGTTTACGCAATTGGCCGTAGAGAATCAATATGTATGTCCTGAAATAGATGAAACTTTTGAGCTTGAAATTAAAAATGGAAGACATCCCGTAATCGAAAAACAATTACCGGTTGGAACACCTTATATTGCAAATGATGTTTTTCTTGACAGGGAAACTCAGCAACTTATCATGATAACCGGTCCTAATATGTCCGGTAAATCAGCTATTTTAAGACAAACCGCTTTAATTGTATTATTAGCTCAAATGGGAAGTTTTGTCCCGGCTGACAGTGTGAGAATGGGGATTGTCGATAAAATCTTTACAAGAGTAGGAGCATCGGATAATATTTCGATGGGGGAATCTACTTTTATGGTCGAGATGAATGAAACGGCTTCTATCCTGAATAATATATCTGATCGTAGTTTAGTGCTGTTGGATGAAATTGGAAGAGGAACAAGTACGTATGACGGGATTTCAATTGCCTGGGCTATTGCCGAGTTTTTACACGAACATCCCTCACAACCTAAAACTTTATTTGCAACGCATTATCATGAATTAAACGAAATGACCGAATCGTTGCCGAGAATTCAGAATTATAATGTTGCGGTAAAAGAATTAAAAGATACTGTTCTTTTTATTCGTAAACTGGTAAAAGGAGGAAGTGCACATAGTTTTGGAATTCACGTTGCAAAAATGGCGGGAATGCCCCAAATTGTAATTTTAAAAGCCCAAAAGTTATTGAAGAAATTAGAGAAGAATCATTCAAGCGATGCCTTAAACGGAGTAAAATCAGCGGCAGACGAAATGCAAATGAGCTTTTTTAATTTAGATGATCCATTGTTAGAAGAAATAAAAGAAGAGATCATGAGTCTTGACATTAATGCGATAACTCCGGTTGAAGCATTAATGAAACTCAATGAGATTAAAAGAATGCTGGTTAAAAAATAAATTTCAGATTTAAAGTTTAGGTTATCAGAAAGTTATAAAATAAGTAAATTTTTTTTTCAAAAAACGCTTGTGTAATTGAATAAATGTCCTAAATTTGCACTCGCAATACAGAACAAGTCAAGTATTGTAGTTCTTACAAGAATTTGAAACGCGAAAATAGCTCAGTTGGTAGAGCGCGACCTTGCCAAGGTCGAGGTCGCGGGTTCGAGCCCCGTTTTTCGCTCAATGCCATATAATGCTCGGATGGTGAAATTGGTAGACACGCTGGACTTAAAATCCAGTGAACAGCAATGTTCGTGCGGGTTCAAGTCCCGCTCTGAGTACTAAAGCCTCTTCTTTTGAAGAGGCTTTTTTTATGCTGTAAACTCGCGGTGGTTTAAAATAAATTTACACAGTAAATTTATTTTAAAGAATCTAAGAATCTAAGAATCTAAGAAATCTAAAATCAACAATCTAAAATCTAAAATAACAAATGGGTGCTTTCGTAATAAGTAAAAGATTTAATGATGAATATAAATTCGTGTTTACTTCCAGGAAAGGTAAAGTGATATTTACAAGTTTGAGTTATGAACTGAAATTTGAATGCGAAGAAGATATTGAGAAATTTAAATTGATTATTGATCAGGCGAGATTTTTGAAATTTAAAGGCTCGGGAGGAAAGTATTTTTTTAAATTGATGTTGGGTGAGCTTCACTTTGCAACAAGCCGTAAATACACTACAGAATTGCTTCTGCAAAAAGGAATAAAAGAAATTGTAACCTATGCTTCAAGATCTGAAATTTTAGACTTCTCGTCCAGTGAATCGATTTTTGATGATGAAGATCAGGAGATGGAGGAAATTGGAGAAGAGGTTGAAGGATAAAAAAGAAATTCCAATTATTTAAAAATTCCAAATTCCAATAACATGTTAATTGGAATTTGGAATTTTTTATTATTGAGGATTATTTTTGACAAATTTCGAAAATATTAAAATTTGTCAAAATATAAGCACAAAAAAAACCATCTCAAGGATGGTTTTAAAATTTTTAGAAACTAGGTTCTAATTATTTTTTTACTTCTTCTACTTTAGCAGCAGCAGAATCAACTTTAGCAGCAGCAGAATCAACAGTTGCAGCAGCAGAATCAACTACAGCAGCAGCAGAATCAACAGTTACAGCAGTAGAATCTACAGACTCAGTAGCTGCAGCATCAGCTTTTTTACAAGAAACAACAGTTAAAACAGCAACAACAGCTAAACTTAAAAATACTTTTTTCATCTTACTTTATTATAAAAGGTTAATTATTAATTCGTGGCAAAGATATAAATTTTTTAATATGTAAAATATTTTTTTATTTTTTTTTTAAAATATTTTCATTTGCTCACGATTATCTTAGTTATCAAATAATATGCCATAATGCTAAAATTATGTTATATTATTGTATTTTTTGAATAAATTATTTTTAGTTGAAGATTCAATAAGAGAATTGGCTATTTTATTCTCTTCGTTGCAGTTTGTTTTGTTTTTAATTGAATATTTACTATCCAGATATGGGTAAAAATAGCCTGTTTAAGCTCTTTTTTGTATAATTACGACTCAAAGATGCTACATGTTTAATTAAATCACTTACAAAACGACATTCATAATCGTGTTTGTTGCTCCTGTATTATCCTGAATATAGGCATAGCAAATCTTACTTTTTTCTGTTAAAAAATTTTCGTCGGTAAGTAGGAGGTCTAAGTTTTCTTTTAATTCATTAAAATTAGAGATTACAATGCAGCCTTGAAGTGCTACAAGTTGAATGGCTTCGGCAAAATTCGAATAATTGGGACCAATAATAATTGGAATACCAAATGTTGCAGGTTCAAGTATATTATGAATTCCCGGATTTCCAAAACCTCCTCCAACATACGCAATGGTGCCGTAACTATAGATTTTAGTCAGTAATCCAACCGTATCTATTATAAAAACGTTGTAATTTGATAAATCAAGAGTCCCTTTTTCTGAAAATAGTACTGTAGATTTTGTGATCTGAGATTTTAAATTTAAAATTTGATCGGCTTTGATGTTATGCGGTGCAATAATGAATTTTACATCTTCCGGTGCCTGATTAATATATTCGGCGATTAAAGCTTCGTCTTTTGGCCACGAACTTCCTATTATGATAACAGGTTTGTTGTTTTTAAATTTTTCGATAAAATCAAGTGAATTGTCCCTTTCTAAAATAGCATTGACGCGATCAAAACGAGTGTCGCCGGAAACCACAACGTTATCAAATCCTATTGCTTCTATCTTATCTTTAGAACTTTCATTCTGCACAAAAAAGTAGGTAAATGCTTTTAGTGCTTTTCGGTAAAAACCGCCATACCATTTAAAAAACATTTGATTGTCCCTGAAAATTCCCGAAATTAAGTAAGTGGGAGTTTTGCTTGTTTCGAGTTCTTTTAAGTAGTTAAGCCAGAATTCATATTTTATAAAAAAGGCTAATTCAGGATGAACCAGTTTTAAGAATTTCTTTGCGTTGCTTTTTGTGTCTAATGGCAGGTAAACAGTAACATCTGCAACTGTATTATTTTTGCGTACTTCATATCCTGAAGGGGAGAAAAAAGTAACGATGATTTTATGTTCAGGATATTTTTCCTTGATTTTTTCAATTACCGGCAAGCCTTGTTCGTATTCGCCAAGCGATGCAGAATGAAACCAGATTGTTTTATCTGTAGGTTTTATTTTCTCTTCTAATATAGTGAAAACGTTTTTTCGGCCATTTGTAAAAAGTTTAATTTTCGGACTAAAAAGCGCCACAATTTTCAGAAAAAACCCCGCAATAGAAATAACTAAATTATATAGAAAAAGCATCTGTTTATTTTTGTGGCTAAATTACGGTTCTTTCGATTATTTTCATTGGTTTGAAGGTATTAAATAACTATTTTTGTTCCTCCTTTTAGAGATTCTGTTTTAAAAACGGTTCTTTAATTTTAAAAATATATTGAAAATGAAAAAAATTCAAATGGTTGACTTAAAGAGTCAATACGAAAAAATAAAAACTACGGTTGATGCTTCTATTCAAGAAGTTTTAGATACAAATACTTATATAAACGGACCTTTAGTTCATCAGTTTCAAAAGAATCTGGAAGATTATCTGGGAGCAAAACATGTAATTCCCTGTGCAAACGGAACAGATGCTTTGCAAATTGCGATGATGGCTTTGGATTTAAAACCTGGCGATGAGGTAATTACTGCTGATTTTACTTTTGCGGCTACAGTTGAGGTAATTGCATTGTTGCAATTAACACCGGTTTTAGTTGATGTTGATATTGCAAACATGAACATTGATATCGAAGCAATTAAAAAAGCAATCACGCCAAAAACAAAAGCAATTGTTCCGGTACATTTATTTGGTCGCGCTGCAAATATGGACGCAATTATGGAAATTGCTGCTGAACATAATTTATATGTAATCGAAGATAATGCACAAGCAATTGGTGCTGATTATATTTCTAAATCAGGAACAAAAAGCAAAGTAGGAGTGATTGGACAAGTTGCTGCAACGTCATTTTTTCCCTCTAAAAACTTAGGTTGTTATGGAGATGGCGGCGCAATTTTTACTAATGACGATAAATTAGCGCACATTATTCGCGGAATTGTAAATCACGGAATGTATGAGCGTTACCATCACGATGTTGTTGGGGTGAATTCACGTTTAGATAGTATTCAGGCTGGAGTTTTAAATGCAAAATTACCTTTATTAGATGAGTATAATGCTGCACGTCGTTTAGCGGCTTCAAAGTACAATGCAGCTTTTGCAGGAAATGCACATATAATAACTCCGGAATTTGATGCAGATGAAAATGATCACGTTTTTCATCAATATGTATTGAGAATTATTGATGCAGACAGAAATGCTTTATTGCAGCATTTGCAGGATAAGCAAATTCCATGTGCTATTTATTACCCGATTCCATTACATTCACAAAAAGCATATCTGGATTCTCGTTATAAAGAAGAACAATTTCCGGTTACTAATCAATTAGTAAAAGAAGTTATTGCTTTGCCAATGCATACAGAATTAGATGATGAGCAAATTAAATTTATTACCGATTCTGTTTTAGAATTTTTAAACAAATAAATTATGAAAAGGATTTGTCTTTTAGTTTTAATGGTTGTTCAGTTCTCGGTTTTTTCTCAAAAATCAGGTTCAAAAGATAAAACAGCGATCAGTAATCAAGTCGAAATTTTGCGTAAAGCGATGATTGATGCAGATGGAGTGAAATTAAAAGCATTGACTTCTGATAAATTGAGTTACGTTCATTCGAATGGTAATTTTCAAAATCAGGCAGAATTTATTGACGGAATTGTCAGCGGAAAATCTGATTTTGTTACTATAGATTTTCAAAATCAAACCATAACAATTCAAAATGACGTTGCTATTGTAAGTCATGTTTTGGCCGCACATACAAAAGATGACGGAATTGATAAAGATATTAAAATAGGAATAATGCTGGTTTGGCAAAAGCAAAAGAATAAATGGATTCTTATTGCGAGACAAGCTTATAAATTAACTACATAAAAAGTAACCAAAAAATGAAAGTATTAGTAACAGGAGGATTAGGATTTATTGGTTCTCATACCGTAGTCGAATTGCAAAATGAAGGCTTTGAAGTAGTGATAATTGATAATCTTTCTAATGCTACCGAAGATGTTTTAAAAGGGATTACAGCAATTACTGGTAAAACGCCATTATTCGAAAAGTTAGATTTAAGAGAAAAAGCGTCAGTTCAGGATTTCTTTAAAAAACATAATGATGTTACTGGTGTAATTCATTTTGCTGCTTCAAAAGCAGTTGGCGAAAGTGTAGAACAGCCTTTGTTGTACTATGAAAACAATATTAACAGTTTGATTTATCTTTTACAGGAATTGCAGCAAAAACCTGAAGCAAGTTTTATCTTTAGTTCGTCTTGTACAGTTTACGGTCAGGCCGAAAAAATGCCAATTACAGAAGATGCTCCTGTACAGACAGCAATGTCTCCTTACGGAAATACAAAGCAAATAGGAGAAGAAATTATTACAGATACTGCAAAAGTAACCAATATCAGCGCAATTTTATTACGCTATTTTAATCCCGTTGGAGCGCATTCCAGCACCGAAATAGGAGAATTGCCATTAGGAGTTCCTCAAAATTTAGTGCCTTTTATTACACAAACAGGAATGGGTTTACGTAAAGAATTATCTGTTTTTGGAAATGATTATCCAACTCCTGACGGAACTGCAGTTCGTGATTATATTCACGTAGTTGATTTAGCAAAAGCCCATGTAATTGCACTACAGCGTTTGTTTAATAAAAAGAATGTACAAAAAGTAGAAACATTTAATTTAGGAACAGGAACGGGAAGTTCAGTCCTTGAAGTAATTAATAGTTTCGAAAAAGTAAGCGAGAAAAAATTACCATACAAAATTATGCCGCGCCGTGAAGGTGATATTACAGAAGCTTACGCCAATACAGATAAAGCAAATAACGTTTTAGGCTGGAAAGCACAATTAAATTTAGATGAAGCAATGGCAAGTGCCTGGAAATGGGAACAAAAAGTGCGTTCTTAGATTAGTGTTAAGTCGCGGTCACAGTTTAGAGTAGAGTCACAGCAGCCTTTCTAACATATCAATATTAAAAACCCAAATAATTTTATATTATTTGGGTTTTTTATTTTGGAAGGATTTTATTTTGTAAATTTGTAAGATTAAATTGTAGGAATTATGAATAAGAAAAAAGAAGATGCGAAAGATAATAAGGTTGAAGAGCCTGCTGTTGAATATGAAATTCAAAAACCTAAATTTAAAGGAATAGATCGCGAAACTTTTGATTTTGATGCTGAGTTTGCTAAAGGTTTAACACCGGAGGAATTTAAAGCTGAAATGTCTAAAAGAATAAAAGCATATCCTTGGAAAAAGTAATTTTTGAAAAGGCTGTTCTGGAATATTTTGATAATTTAGTTTATGCTCTTTTTAAGAAAGAGTATTTTGGTTTTGCGGAATCTGCCCAAAATTATACAGACAAAATTTTAAATTTTATAATCTCAAATATTTCTAGTTTTCCGCATAAGAAAACACCAAAATCGTTACAATATTTAGGTTCAAATTATATTTTCTATAAACCAAATACTAAAACTACTTGGTATGTGTTTTTTGAAAAAAGAGATAAAAATTATTTAATAACAGGAATTATAAATAATAATAGTTCAGAAGTAAATAAACTATAAAAGCAAAATCCTCATCAACAATCTGTTCATGAGGATTTTATTTATATCGCCAATACTGAAAACTGAAAACTGCGACCGAAAACTGAATACTAATCAGGCATTCGCAGTAACCGCTTCTTTATCAATTTTGCTAATCAAACCTGCCAATACTTTTCCTGGTCCTACTTCTGTAAATAAAGTAGCTCCGTCAGCAATCATTTGTTGAACTGATTGCGTCCATTTTACCGGAGCAGTCAATTGTATTATTAAGTTCTTTTTGATTTCATTTGCATCAGAAACAGCGCTTGCTGTTACATTTTGATACACTGGGCAAATAGGAGTAGAGAAAGTTGTTGCTTCAATTGCAGCGGCTAATTCTTCTCTTGCCGGTTCCATCATTGGGGAGTGAAAAGCTCCTCCAACAGGTAAAATTAAAGCACGTTTTGCTCCGGCAGCTTTCATTGCCTCGCAAGCTTTTTCTACTGCTGTAGTTTCTCCTGAAATTACTAATTGTCCCGGGCAGTTGTAGTTGGCAGCAACCACAATTCCGTCAATAGAAGCACAAACTTCTTCAACAACATTATCAGCTAAACCTAAAACAGCTGCCATTGTAGATGGCGTAATTTCGCACGCTTTTTGCATCGCAAGGGCACGTTGAGAAACTAATTTAAGTCCATCTTCAAAAGATAAAGTTCCATTGGCAACCAATGCAGAAAACTCTCCTAAAGAATGTCCTGCAACCATTTCCGGCTTAAAATCTTCGCCTAAAGTTTTTGCTAAAATAACCGAATGTAAAAAAACAGCCGGCTGAGTCACTTTAGTTTCTTTTAGTTCTTCGGCAGTACCTTCAAACATAATATCTGTAATTCTAAAACCTAAAATTTCATTAGCTTTTTCGAATAAGTCTTTGGCTAAAGCCGATGATTCATATAAGTCTTTGCCCATTCCTGTAAACTGTGCGCCTTGCCCTGGAAATACGTATGCTTTCATTTCTCTAATTTAAGTTGAATTTTTTTGAATTGAAAATTAGTTTCAATTGAAACGCAAAAATAGTATTTTTTTAGCTCGTATAATCCTTAAACATGTAAATCCATGCTAATCTTGAAAATCGGAGATTGAAAGAAGTCAATAAAATAATTACAACAGCAATAATTGGAATGATTCTTAAATCGAAATTTTTTTCGAAGAAAAATTGGGCAACACAATAAGTAGCAATACCTTGAGCAACAGTTAATCCGTAGTTTACATACATCGCGCCAAAAAAATAACCAGGTTCTTTCTGAAACTTATAATTGCAATGACTGCAATATTCATTCATTTTTGGCAAACTAAAATTAAGGAAAATATTTTTGTCTTTAAATACTTTCCCGGTATGACAAATAGGACATTCGTTTTTGAAAATATGAGTTAATGCACTGGACATGATCTTGTTGTTTTTATTTATACAAAGGTAATTTAGAATCCATTAAAAGTCTTTTTTATATCTTCGCTACTTATAGCACAATAAAGACATTTTGGGGTAAAATTCCAAAACTGAAATTCCAAATGCCAAAAAATCTAAAATGTAATCTAATAGCGTATGAAAAAATATCCAATTTATAGTGTTCAGAATTTTAGCTGCAATGATATTCATCGTGATTTTTATGTAAATACGTTTACGGAACATTTAAAAAGTCACAGTTTTGTCGAAGAACCGCATCGTCATGATTCGTATTTAATGGTTTTTTTTACCAAAGGTTCCGGCCGGCATGAGGTTGATTTTGACCAATTCGAAATTAAAAAAGGAAGTTTATTTGTGCTGCAGCCCGGACAAATGCACCATTGGAGTTTGTCTGAAGATATTGAAGGTTTTGTGATTATCTTTTCGCAGGAATTGTATAATTTATATTTCGGACAGAAAAATATCAACGAATATAATTTTTACCATTCGATTCACAATCGACCGGAAATGGTTTTTGAAGAAATAGAAATTCCAAAAATCCTACTTTATTTTGATTTGCTGATTCAGGAAAATAATGTAGAAAACAAATATCAAATCGATAAAATGTTGAATTTATTAGATTGCATTCATATCGAAATTGCCCGCAAATACAATGAGACCTATTCGCATCAAACGCATTCGTATAATATCAAAATCGATAAGTTTGAAGTGCTTCTGGAACAATATTTCAGGCAGGAAAAATTGCCTTCATTTTATGCAGAAAAATTAAACATTACTTTGAAACACTTGAACAGAATCTGCAATGAAATTCTGCAAAAAACCGCCACGGAAGTGATTACAGATCGCGTAATTCTCGAAATAAAAAGAATGTTGATTGATAAGAAATTAGCGGTAAACGAAGTGGCATTTAAAGTGGGTTACGAAGACTATTCCTATTTCTCCAGATTCTTCAAAAAGCAAACAGGACTTTCTCCAACAGAATTTAGAAATACTGTGCGATAAGTTTTTTTGCCATGAATTGCACGAATTTTCACTAAAAATTTCATTTTGGAATAAATAAATTTGTGGAAATTCGTGTAATTTGCGGCAAACTTTTAATGGAAAAAGCCTGTACTTTCTAAAAAGTACAGGCTTTTGAACCAACCAAATTAAAACCTAATATTATAGAATTAAGCTTGTTTTACAAATTGTAATTCAATGTTTAAACGAACTTCTTCTCCAACTAAAACACCACCTGTTTCAAGTGCAGAGTTCCAGTTCAAACCCCAATCTTTACGATTGATTTTTCCTTCAATACTTAAACCAACTTTAGTATTTCCCCATGGATCAGTCATGATTCCGCTAAATTCTACAGGAAATTTTACTGATTTTGAAACACCTTTGATAGTTAAATCTCCAGTTAATTCATAATCTCCAGCGTCTATTTTTTTGAATGATGATCCTTTGAAAGTTAATTTAGGATTGTTCTCAACATCAAAGAAATCGGCACTTCTTAAATGACCATCTCTGTCTGCATTTGCAGTATCGATAGAAGCGATATCACCTGAAAACTCAATTGCTGCATTTTCGAAGTTTTCACCTTCTGTAGTAATTGTTGCATCGTAAGTTCCAAATTTTCCTGAAACATTGGTAAACATCATGTGTTTAACTTTAAAACCAATTTCTGAATGTGTTGGGTCAATTGACCATTTTGTAGTTGCCATAATTTTTATTTTTAAATAATTAATTTCATTTTGATAGGACAAAGTTACTTCGACTGTCTTTATTTGGCACTTAACCTAGATTAAGAAATGAAAAATGTGATGATTTTATACATTTTTTTTGTTACTGCTTTCAGGATGAAAAAAATGTTTTAGTTTCTCGCAGATTTTGCAGATTAAGCAGATTTCTATCAATGTTTGTCTTACGAATTTTTTAAAAAAAAGACCCGATCTACACAGATTATTTGTGAAAATGAATTCTAATAAATATCTGCTTAATCTGCAAAATCTGCGAGAAACCTTTTTTATTCTGCAAAAGAAAAACGATAAAAACCTGATAAACAGATTTATTATCGTTTCCTGAAAAAAAAGTATTAATTGCTTCTTAGAATTAATAGTTCATCGGAATATCCATTAATAAAAATTCCGCATCAGTATTTGCTTGTATGTTTAATATGTCAGTTCCGGAGATTCCAACTGCGTCACGAGTATTTAATTCCTGACCGTTGATAGTTACATTTCCTTTTAAAACGAAAGCGTAAACTCCATTTCCTTCTTTTTTGATTTTATATTCAGTGCTGATTCCGGAATCAAAATTACCCATTTGGAACCATGCGTCCTGATGAATCCAAACCCCTTCGTCATCTGGATTTGGAGATAAAATTTGTGATAATTTATTGTGTCTGTCAGCAACATTCAAAGTAATTTGTTGGTAACGGGGATCTACATTTCTTTTGTTAGGAAACAGCCAGATTTGTAATAATTTAGTTTGCTGATCTGCATTTGGATTAAATTCACTATGTTGAACTCCCGTTCCGGCACTCATCACCTGAATATCACCATTTTTGATGATTTCAGTATTTCCCATGCTGTCTTTGTGTGCTAAATCTCCTTCAAGCGGAATCGTAATGATTTCCATATTATCGTGTGGATGAGTTCCAAAACCCATTCCGCCTGCAATTGTATCATCGTTTAAAACACGAAGTGCTCCAAACTGAATTCTTTCAGGGTTATACCAGCTTGCAAAACTAAAACTATGATAAGCATTAAGCCATCCGTGATTTGCGTTTCCTCTTGTTTCTGCTTTATGTAATACTATATTTTCCATGATGATGTTTGTTTTGTTATTTTTATAGTACAAAGATACCACCAAGGTCAATGAAAGGCACTTAATGTAGATTAAGAAAAGATTCTGAGGTTCTGAGGTGTTGATTTTTTAGGTGCAAAGGTGCAAAGGCTCAAAGGTGCAGAGGTTCAGAGGTTTTTCAATTGTTCCGGAGGAACAAAAGATATTGTAGGGATAAATTTTAATCCATTCTACGCAAATTAATTACAAAGATTCTGAAACGTTCGTTATTCCTCGTTCCGGAATGACAGGATTGCGAACAAATCTAAGAAGTCTAAAGATCTAATAATCTAAAATTAGCTATATTGACTTATAAATTGCTGAACAACAGCATCTGTATTCTCATGCCGTTTTTTATTTTCCAAAGCAATTGGTGGTGCAGCTCTTTCAAGGCAATTTTTAACATCACAGGTTTCGCACGTAACACCAACGATTCTTTTTACCAAAGGTTTTCCTTCGATGAATTTGAATTTCTTTTTCATTGCCGGAGTAATTAGAATTCCAACAGAAATACTTCTTATGTTATTCTCCACAAATGGATCTTTTGTCGCTGATGAAAAGACCAGATATTCGTTTCCGCTATGGACATAACTTGAAATCTGTGCATCAAAAAAGTGTGGTTTGTTTTGTTTAATGGCTTCGTCTATGGTTTTGACAGACACCCATCTTCTGCAATAATGTTCATTGGTTTCGTTTGCGTGCGGTTCTTGCTGATTGGTAATATGCAGTTCTTTCTTAATCTGATAAATATCTGAACCAATTGGATGTGATAATCTTAGAAAAAATAAGTTTTTTAAGTTAAAATCTTTCGGCAATAAATTCGTTAACCTCTGATAGAATGATTCCGGCGAAACTTCGAAACTTTCTATTAAAGCTACAAATTCTTCCGGTTTTGGATTTTCATTATTTAAGAAATCATTGATTTTATTTACAACTAATTTTCTTGGTAATAATAAAGCTCCTGCAAAATAAGAAGCGTAAAAATTATGTAACACCTGATCAAAGTTTTCAAATTTAATCCAGCTGAAAGTCAATAATCGATCTGATATTTTTAGATAATTATAAGCAATTTCCTTGGCTAAAATAAAGGCTTTCTGCGGATGATCTAATTCTGTAGAAAGTAATAATGTTTTGCTTTTCGGGACATAAATAGAGCGTAAATCTCCCAGCGCTTCCTGTTCTGAAAAAGCAATTTCTTTTATTTTGTATTCATATTCTTCTTTTAGAATGGCTTCTAATTCTTCAATACTAATTTTTGAATCTAAATTGATCTGAAAGGATTTTGAAAAATTAATAACCTGATTTTCCAGATCTTCAAAATAATTACTGCTGGCTTCCTGATAAGATCGTAACGCTGCCAAAAAGAAACTTTCACGGCTTAAATTATAATGCTGGGCAATTTCAATAATGGTACTGATAAAGGCGTTGACTTTGGCCGGAGCATTTGCAATAATATCAATTAAATCATTCTCCTGAATACCAAAAAGCTCTAACGGAATCTCTTTTAAAATACCGGATTTTAATATTTCTCCAATTGGGGCAAGATTATTATTGAGTTTTAGAGACACCATTTGATCATATGGAACATCTAAATGTTCACAGAGAAGTAAAATTTTATCTGTTTTTGGATATTTTTTTCCCTTTTCAATCTCGTTTAAGTACGATTTTGAAAGATTTGTCAATTTGGCTAAGCCAAAAAGTGAAAGATTTTTTTGGGTGCGAACTTGTTTAAGTTTTAGTCCAAATATCAGCTTTATATAGTCTTTTTCAATATCCATAAATCAAATATAGGTATTTAAAAAATAATCGCCAAAATATTATTTTGAATATTTAGCGAACGTTCGCTTGTTTTGTAAAAAACTTTTTTCTAATATTGTGGTATGGAAAATATTAGATGTCAGGTTGTTGTGATTTAAATATTTTAAAAAACATGAAATCTGATATAATTAAGTATGATAGATCGTGGTTTGTCATTTCGACGAAGGAGAAATCACACGCGTAACTCGACAAAGATTGGCGATTTTTATTGCGGAGTTTCTAGTGTGATTTCTCCTTCGTCGAAATGACATAAAATGAGAAAAAACTTTGTGTTGTGTTAATGCAAGTGAGACGCCTTTTTAGAGTTCAATAATTCTATGTTTCTATGTGTTAAAATAAATTGCACCGAATGACCCAATAGTTACTAATAAAAAATAAAGCCACAACTATGAAAAACCAATTAGAAATTACCGAAACGGCAATGGAATTTTTAGCCGAAAAGAAGTTTTCTTATCCAAAGATCTGGACAGAAGATGCGATTGTTTTTATAACCGAATTGCATAAAAAATTCGAATCGCAGCGAAAACTGTTATTATTGCAACGCGATCAAAAACAAGTCACTTTTGATCAGGGAGTAATGCCAGCTTTTCCAGCAGAAACCAAAGCCATCAGAGAAAGTAATTGGACAGCTGGAGAAATTCCGAAAGATTTGTTGGATAGAAGAGTTGAAATTACCGGACCGGTTGATCGCAAAATGATAATCAATGCATTGAATTCAGGAGCAAAAACTTTTATGGCTGATTTTGAAGATAGTACTTCTCCGACCTGGCCAAATTTAATGGACGGTCAGCTGAATTTGATTGATGCTGTAAATAAAACAATTTCGTACACAGATTTGGCTAAACATAAATCCTATCAATTAAATGAAAAGATTGCAACGCTAATTGTTCGCCCACGAGGATTGCATTTGCCTGAAAAAAATCTTTTGATTGATGGAAATGAAGTTTCGGGTTCTTTGATAGATTTTGGATTGTATGTTTTTCATAATCATAAAAGATTATTGGAAAATAATTCAGGACCGTATTTCTATATCCCAAAATTAGAACATTATCTGGAAGCGCGCTGGTGGAATACTGTAATTGATTTTACTGAGGATTATTTAAAATTAGAACGCGGCACGATCAAAGTGACGGTTTTGATTGAAACCATAACAGCAAGTTTTCAATTGGATGAAATCATTTATGAGTTGAAAGAACATATCGTTGGGTTGAATTGTGGGCGTTGGGATTACATTTTTTCTTATATCAAAAAGTTTAGAAAAAATCCAAAATTCATTGTTCCGGATCGTGATCAGGTAAATATGACTTCACCTTTTATGAATGCCTATTCGAATTTGGTGATTCAAAGATGTCATAAACGTGGAATTCACGCAATTGGCGGAATGGCCGCTCAAATTCCGATTAAGAATAATGAGGAAGCGAATGCAACAGCTTTCGCAAAAGTGAAAACGGATAAAGAACGTGAAGTTCGAAACGGTCATGACGGAACGTGGGTCGCACATCCTGATTTGGTTTCATTGGCGAAAAGTATTTTTGATGCAGGAATGCCAACTCCAAATCAAATTCATATTAAAAGAGAATATCGCAAAATTACAGAAGCAGATTTGATTGAACCACCGATTGGAATCATTACAGAAAACGGCGTTCTAAAAAATATTAACGTAGGAGTTTTGTATTTGGCTTCGTGGCTTAACGGGCAAGGCGCTGCGGCGCTGCATAATTTGATGGAAGATGCGGCAACGGCAGAAATTTCGAGATCGCAATTGTGGCAATGGCTTCAAAATAAAGTGGTTTTGGATAATGGCAAAATGTTAGATCTCGCTTATTATCACGAATTGGCTTTAGATGAATTCAGGAAAATCAAAGACGAATTAGGAGAGGAGCTTCACGAAAAACGCCAATTTCCTTTGGCTGAAAAGGTCTTGGAACAATTGGTTGTAAATCCCGATTTTGTTGACTTTTTGACGATTCCATGTTACAAATACCTATAAATAATTAAAAATTGAGAATTAAAAATTAAAAATATTTTTTCACGCAGATTTAGCAGATAACGCAGATTTTTATTTTTAATTCTCAATTTTTAATTGAATAAAATGCTTTACTAACCACTTTAACTATACTATTTATGAAAACAACAGAAGACAGAATTCAGGAATTGATTAACGATTGGATTACGAACCCAAGATGGAAAGGTGTTGAACGTCCTTATACCGCTACAGAAGTAGTGACGCTTCAGGGATCGTATCAAATTGAGCATTCTATTGCCAAAATGGGAGCGCAAAAATTATGGAGAAAGTTAAAAAGTCAGGATTATGTTGCTGGTTTGGGCGCTTTGACAGGAAATCAGGCGATTCAGGAAGTCGATGCTGGTCTTGAAGCGATTTATTTAAGTGGCTGGCAAGTGGCTGCCGATGCAAATTTGGCGGGAGAAATGTATCCGGACCAATCACTTTATCCGGTAAATAGCGTGCCAATGGTGGTAAAAAAAATAAATAATGCTTTGTTGCGCGCTGATCAGATTCAGACCGTAAATAAAGTTGAAGATAAAAAAGATTATTTAGTTCCAATTGTGGCTGATGCAGAAGCTGGTTTTGGAGGAAACCTTAATGCTTTTGAATTAATGAAATCGATGATTGAAGCAGGAGCATCAGGAGTTCACTTTGAAGATCAATTGAGCTCAGCTAAAAAGTGCGGACATTTGGGCGGGAAAGTTTTGGTTCCTACTCAGGAAGCCATTAATAAACTGATTGCAGCGCGTTTAGCTGCGGATGTTATGGGGGTTTCGACTTTGATTGTTGCCAGAACAGATGCTGATGCGGCTAATTTATTAACCAGTGATGCTGATCCCAGAGATGCAAAATTTATAACCGGTGAAAAAACAAATGAAGGTTTCTTTTATGTAAAAAACGGAATCGATCAGGGAATTGCAAGAGGTTTGAGTTATGCGCCTTATGCTGATTTGATCTGGATGGAAACCAGCAATCCGGATTTGGTTTATGCTAAAAAGTTTGCTGATGCGATGAAAAAAGAATTTCCGGATAAAATGCTGGCTTATAATTGTTCGCCTTCTTTTAACTGGGCGGCAAAATTATCTGTTGCCGAAATGGAAACTTTTAGAGAAGATCTGGCTGCAATGGGATATAAATTCCAATTTATTACTCTGGCAGGTTTCCATGCTCTGAATACGAGTATGTTCGAATTGTCTAAAGCCTACAAAGAACGCGGAATGGCAGGATATTCTGAATTGCAGGAAAGAGAATTCGCTTTACAAAAAAACGGATTCAGAGCAGTAAAACATCAGGCGTTTGTTGGGACTTCTTATTTTGATGCGGTACAAAATACCGTAACAATAGGAAAGTCAACCACAACCGCAATGAAACATTCAACGGAGGTTGAGCAATTTTAATTTTTTTGTTTTACCATTAAGATATTAAGAGAATTAAGTCTTAGTCCTAATTAAGAATATTAAGTTTTGCTGTTAAATTTAATTCAAAGAAAAACCAGTTCATTGAACTGGTTTTTTTGTTTTTTTTGCCACGAATTTCACAAATTAAATTTGCTTAAAATTGAATTAAAAAATTCGCGTAAATTCGTGAAATTCGTGGCGAACAAAAAATCATTTAAATGTGTGCAATCTGTGGCTATAAAACTATTTCTTCAAAAGCCTGGCTTTCATCTTACTGAAAAATTCCGGCGTTACACCAATAAAGGAAGCAATTTGTTTTTGAGGTACTTTGTGTACCAGTGTTCCGTATTTTTTGCAGAATTTATCAAAACGTTCTTCGGCAGGTAAACTTAAATTATCCATTAAGCGCTGTTGATTGGCAACTAAGGAATTTTCGATTAAAATTCTGAAAAAGCGTTCTAGTTTTGGGATTTCAAGATATAATTGTTCTTGGTTTTCTTTAGATAGCGAAAGCACTTCTGCGTCTTCTAAAACTTCAATAAAAAGCTGTCCTGGTTTTTGAGAAAAAAAACTGTACATATCGCTTATCCACCAGCCGGCACATGAAAATGATAAAACATGTTCAACAATATTGTCGTTGATATTGAAGCTTCTTAAAATTCCCGAATTCACAAAATAAGAATGTTTACATACTTCGCCTGAACTTAATAAAATAGTTTTTGCTTTATAAAAATTAGTTTCTGTTTTTGATACAAACAACGCTTGTTCTTCTGGTGTTAATGAAACGTGTTTGGAAATATTTTCAAGAATTAAATTCATTATTTTTCTTTAATCAAGGTGAATGAAGTGGCTTTAAAACGTCCGTTTTCTACTTTTCCTGTAACAGAAGCTTTGCGGATTTTATTGCAAAAACCATCTTCTGCGTGTGCGTCGCCATGTTCGTCAATAGTTGTTCCATCAACAAAATAAGGTTTTCCGTCAATACGAATGGCTAAATCACAGCTTTTACCTTTCATCCCGAATTGACATTCGCCACAAGCAGTTTCTACAATTTGAGGTTTATCAGTTGTTTTTTTGTCTTGGGCTTGTGTTGTGATTCCTATAAACAGGAATACTATAAAGAATACTTTTTTCATTTTTAAGAATTTACTATTATTAATTTTGAAGTTGCTTTTGCGCGTTCTACAATTTCTTCGATTGGAGTTGCTAATGAATCATGGCTTAAAATAACACCCATTCGGCGATACGGTCTTGAAGTTGGTTTTCCAAAGATTCTGAAATCGGTTTTAGGTAAAGCGGCTACTTTTTCGATTCCGTTAAAAGTAGGATTGTTAGAATCTTCCGATGCTAGAATAACCGCACTTGCTCCGGCTTTTTCTAAAGTGATTTCGAAAATTGGAAGGCTTAAAATGGCGCGTAAATGCAATTCAAATTCATTGAAATTCTGCGTTCCGGCTAAAGTTACCATTCCGGTATCGTGTGGTCGGGGAGAAAGCTCGGAAAAATAAACACCATCATTAGTTAAGAAAAACTCGACACCAAAAAGTCCTGCGCCACCAAGTGCTTCGGTAATTTTTTCAGCCATATCCTGTGCTTCATATAAATCTGCTTCAGAAACTTTTGCGGGTTGCCAGCTTTCCTGATAATCTCCGCGTTCTTGTCTGTGCCCAATTGGAGAACAAAATAGAGTTGGATTGTTGTTTTGAGCAATCGTTAAAAGTGTAATCTCTGAATGAAAATCAACAAAAGCCTCTACAATAACTTCTATAACATCACCACGAGAACCTGCAACGGCATATTGCCACGCTTTCTCAATGTCACTTTCTGTTTTAATTGTCGATTGTCCTTTTCCTGATGAAGACATTAAAGGTTTTACTACACATGGAATCCCAATTTCCTGAACGGCTTTTTGCAATTCTTCTGCTGAAGTTGCGTATTGGTATTTGGCTGTTTTTAATCCTAATTCTTTTGATGCTAAATCACGAATGGCTTTGCGATTCATGGTAAAGTTGGCCGCTTTCGCCGAAGGAACAACCGTGATTCCTTGTTTTTCGTAATCGTAAAAACGTTCGGTACGAATGGCTTCTATTTCTGGAACAATAAAATCAGGTTTGTGTTTGGCTACGATTCGGTCCAGCGCTTCGCCATCAAGCATATTAATGACTTCAAAGCCGTGTGCAACTTGCATGGCCGGAGCATTTTCGTAACTGTCAACAGCAATTATGGTTTGTCCGATTCGTTGTGCGGCAATGACAAATTCTTTGCCTAATTCACCTGAACCGAGGAGTAGTATTTTCATTTTGGAGTGTTGTAATGTTTGAGTAGTAAAAGTAACTAAAAATGTTTTTAACCGCAAAGTTAGCAAAGGGATTACGTAAAGAACACAAAGCTGTGCGTAGTGGTAAAATAAAAAAGGTTCACAAAGATTATTAAAACCTTTGCGAACCTTGCGTAATCCCTTTGCGTTTAAATCTTAATGAAAATGATCTTCTTCAATTTCAAATTCGGCATCTTTTTCCCAAATTTCCATTTCACAAGGTTTGCAGTTGAATTTTAGTTTGTATTCAAGCTCGCCTTGTTTTAAAACCAAAGGTTCTTTTACTTTAACCCCCATGATATCTTTTTGGTGTATTGGGCATTTTTTTAATTCGTATTTGATGCAATATTTGGTAGTCATCACGCGTGATTTTCCAGGATCCCATTGCAATTCAAATGCTTTTTCGATTTCGGTTACACCGTGACGTTCGTAGAATTTACGAGCAGTCTTGTTCGAAACGTTGTACATGAAATCCAGTTTAGTTTCAGGATATGGATGTGACGTTTTTACCAATTGATGTTCTTCACGTTTGTAATTTGCCAAACGAATCTCTGATAATTGGTCGAAAACGTTTCTTCGCATTTCGTTGATTTTTGAAATAGGAAGGAACCAGTTTTGAGAGAACATTATATTGATTTCATCAGCAGTATAAGGTGTGAAACCTGTTTTTGCCAATTGTGTTTTAATATTTTCTTCGATTGACTCTCCGGTTTTAGTCTGCTCTTTTGAATGTTCTAATTTTACGATACTTACATTTCCGTCTTCGTCCGTGGCGATTAATTCGAAACCAGTTTCATTTTCAGTAAGTAACAAACTAGTGCTTAATTTACGAACAGCACTGTCTTCTCTTTCAACAATCTTAATAAAAGCCGCATCATTGTTACGGTAAATAAAAGTTCCGTCTTTTACTTCTTTTAAAACGTTAGGATATATTTTACCGTTTTCGGCTTTGTTTACGTAGATTCCGTCGGCTTCGTTATTTTCGTTGATGAAACAAAGTCCGTCACCATTGTTTAATAATTCACCGTTTTCGATTTCGTAAGCATTTCCAACCGTTCTGATTAGTTTTCCAATGTATTGTCCTTTTGATTTTGGGCTTTCCCATGAACCAATACTGTGATTTCTATCATTTACAAAATAATCCGTATACCCGCGGTTAAAAGTTCTGCTTAAAGAAGAATCGAAAGTATAGGTGCATTTTCCGGATGAAGCTTTCATGTATTTATCACTTCCTTCGGCTTCTAAAAAGCTGTCTAATTTTTGACGTAAAAAAGAAACGTTGTTTTTTACATAAACTACATCTTTTAAACGGCCTTCGATTTTAAAAGAAACGATTCCCGCTTCAATCAGATTTGGAATCTGATCTGAAATATCTAAATCCTTGATAGAAAGTAAGTGACTGTTTTTGATTAGCGTTTCTCCGTTTCCATCAATTAAATTATAAGGTAAACGGCAGTTTTGAGCACAAGAACCACGGTTGGCACTGCGTTCTCCGTTGGCCACACTCATATAACAGTTTCCGCTGAAGGATACGCATAAAGCTCCGGTGACGAAAAATTCTAATTCAACATCAGCTTCGTCGTAAATCGTTTTTATTTGATGTAAGTTCAATTCACGCGCTAAAACAACACGTTTGATTCCGGCATCTTTAAGGAATTTTATTTTATCCGCGTCACGATTATTGGCTTGCGTGCTTGCGTGAAGTACGATAGGAGGTAAGTCCATTTCCATAATTGCCATATCCTGAATAATCAATGCATCAACGCCAATATCATATAACTGATAGATCATTTGATGGCAAGTTTCCAGTTCGTTATCGTACAAAATAGTATTCATAACGACAAATACCTGAGCATTAAATAAGTGTGCATATTTTACTAATGCGGCTACATCTTCAATCGAATTATTAGCATTCGAACGTGCGCCAAATTGTGGAGCACCAATATAAACAGCATCGGCACCACTATTTATGGCTGCCATTCCTCCAATTAAATCTTTAGCAGGAGCTAATATCTCTATCTTCTTCTTCATTTCTAAAACTTTAAGCTTCTGTGGTATTCACGGAAAAAGTTTGCAAAGTTCATATATTTTATTTGAGTTTGCTAATGCTGAAGTGACTTTTTTTGAAATAGTTTTGTGCTAAAAACAAAAAAAACTACTTGATTAATACCAAGTAGTTTTCCTTCTCAAAAAATAGTGCCAATTATTATGACAATTTTTTCGCTTTGATTTTAGTCAAAGTATTTTCGATACTGTTTAATTGTTTTGAAACAATACTGATTTGACTTCCATCAAGATGATTTTCATCTAATGCCGATTTATATTTTTCAACAGCAGCTTCTTCTCCGGTAATACAAGCATTGATAATAGCTTCAGTATCACCACTTGTAAAGGATGATTTAATATCAATCCATGCACGGTGTAATGCTCCTAGTGGACCTCCGCCTGCTGTATCAGTTGATTTTCCCAATTTGTTGATTTCGTCTTGTATCTCTACAATGAATAATGCACGTTCACGGGCATAATCTAAAAAATCAGTTTTGATTGCCGGGCTGTCTACGTGTTCAGCGGCATTTGTATATCCTAGTTTTCCATCTTCAAGAATTGAAATTAATCCTTCTAGTGTGCTAACTGCTTTTTCTGTGGTTTCATCTGTATGTATCATAATATAATTTTTTAATTAATGTATATTACAAAGGTGGGACTTTACAGAAACTTTTGTTTTACAGAATTTTACGCGTGATTTATAAGATTGTAGAATGGGAATTTTGAAAGGTTGTCGGGTTTGCCATCAATTACATTAATTTTTACGAATTATAATTCAATTTGTTATTGTGTTTTCTTTAAAACTTAATAATCTCACATTACTTGTTTGCGTGAGGGATAGCAACGAAAAGCCCACAGCCTGACGAAGGAAGTGCGAGGACTTGCAGTGAATAGCCCGACCCGAAGGGGCACGCCCAAAATGACTTAATAAAAAAACAGCTTAAAAAATAAAGTGATAAAACTTTAAATCTTAAGCTGTTTAATAAAATTATTTATGGTGTTATGCTAAAGCTTCTTTGATTCTTTTTAAAGCTTCTTTTAATATATCGTCACTTGTTGCGTAAGAGAAACGAATGCAATTAGGATTACCGAAAGCGTCTCCGGTTACCGTTGCTACGTTTGCTTCTGCTAAAAGATACATTGATACATCGTTTGCATCTTTAATTTCAGTTCCTCTTAAAGTTTTTCCGAAGAAAGAAGAAACGTCAGGAAAAACGTAAAATGCTCCTTCCGGAACGTTAATTTTTACTCCTGGAATTTCTTTTAACAATCCAACTACTAAGTCTCTACGAGTGTGGAAAGCCTGAACCATATGGTTTAAGACGCTTGGATCAGCTTCTACAGCAGTAATTGTAGCGCGTTGTGCTACTGAATTTGCTCCTGAAGTTACTTGTCCCTGAATTTTTGTACATGCTTTTGCGATAAATTCCGGTGCTCCTATGTAACCAATTCTATATCCAGTCATGGCAAATGCTTTTGCAACTCCGTTTACAGTAATGGTTCTTTCTAACATTCCCGGAATAGACCCGATGCTGCAAAAAGTTCCTGAGAAATTGATGTGTTCGTAAATTTCGTCAGCAACTACATATATGTTTGGGTATTTTTCTAACACTTTTGCAAGAGCTGTTAACTCTTCTCTGCTGTAAACAGATCCGGATGGATTACAAGGAGAACTGAACCACATCATTTTTGTTTTTGGTGTGATGGCAGCTTCTAATTGTTCCGGTGTAATTTTGAAATCAGTATCTACAGATGTTGGGACTTCGACTGGAACTCCTCCTGAAAGTTTTACAATTTCGAAGTAAGAAACCCAATATGGTGCAGGTAAGATAACCTCATCACCATCATTTAACATTACTTGTGCAATATTATATAAAGATTGTTTTGCTCCTGTAGAAACTACAATTTGAGTGGGTTTGTAATCTAGATTATTATCTCTTTTGAATTTTTTGCAAATTGCTTCTCTCAATTCTAAATAACCTTCAACCGGAGAGTAGGTGCTGTAATTTTCGTCAACTGCTTTTTTAACCGCTTCTTTGATGAAGTCAGGAGTATTAAAATCCGGTTCACCTAAACTTAAACTGATAATGTCTTTTCCTTGTGCTTTTAATTCACGTGCTAAAGCAGCCATTGCTAAGGTTTGTGATGTTGCTAAGTTGTTGATTCTGTCTGAAAGAATATTATTCATTATAAAATTTTTGAATGTCCTTAATTTCAACTTTATTAAGGAAGGTTAATTATTAATAGGTTTTTTTATGCTAGTTCCGGTTTCATTCCAAGATCTTTCAAATGCTTGTAATGTGCAATCACAGCTCCTCTCATGGTTCTGAATTCATGATAAGGCAAGTTGCATTCGATCGCCGTTTGTTTTACAATTTCGGCAATTTTTCCGTAGTGAATATGACTGATATGTGGAAAAATATGGTGCTCAATCTGGTGATTTAACCCTCCGGTAAACCAGTTGATTACTTTGTTTTTTGGAGCAAAATTCGCTGTTGTATATAATTGGTGAATTGCCCATGTATTTTCCATTTCGCCGTCTTCATTAGGAACCGGGTTTGAAGTTTCTTCAACCACGTGTGCTAATTGAAAAACAACACTAAGAATTAATCCTGCTGTATAATGCATAACGAAAAAGCCTATCACCACTTTCCACCATGTTACGCCCAAAATCATTGGCAAGGCCATCCAGATTAAAACGTAGATTATTTTTGTGATTACCAGAACAGTCCATAATATAGTTGGACTTTGTGGTGCTCCGTAAGATAATTTTCTTCTCAGGTAGTTTTTCATTTGCTTGAAATCAGTTGTTAAAGCCCAATTAAAAGTCAAAAGTCCGTACAAGAAAAAAGAATAATAATGTTGAAATTTATGAAAACGGTGCCATTCGGCATTTTGTGTAAAACGAATAATTCTTCCGGCATCAAGATCTTCATCATGTCCGTGAATGTTAGTATAAGTATGGTGAAGCACATTATGTTGTACTTGCCAATTGTGTACGTTTCCGGCCAGAACATAAATACTTCCGCCCATAATTTTATTAATCCATGATTTAGAAGAATAGGATCCGTGGTTTCCGTCGTGCATTACGTTCATTCCAATTCCGGCCATTCCAATTCCCATAAGAATGTTTAATAACAATTGTGCCCAAAATGGCATATTAAGAGTTAGTATCAAAAAGTACGGTGTTAGGAAAACAGCAAATAAAATAACGGCTTTTAAGTGCAGCTTCCAGTTTCCGGTTTTCTGGATGTTATTCTCCTTGAAGTAATTGTTTACTCGTGAGTTAAGAGTTCTGAAGAACTTCAGATTGTCTTGTTTAGCAAATGTAGGCGCAGTGTTATTCATAATTGATTTAAATAGTTTTCAAAGATAATTATTATAAATTTTCAATTTGCAAAATTGAGTTAAATATTTCAACTGTAAAGTAGTACTTTTGTTAAAAAATTAGAGCAATGGATGAGATATTGAAATATTTTCCGGATTTGACCGATATTCAAATCGAACAATTTCAAAAATTAGACTTTTTATACCACGACTGGAATGAAAAAATCAATGTGATTTCAAGAAAAGATATTGATGCATTATATACAAAACACGTTTTACATTCGTTAGGAATTGCAAAAATCATGAAGTTTGAACCAGGAACAACTGTTCTTGATGTTGGAACAGGTGGAGGATTTCCCGGAGTCCCTTTAGCGATTCTTTTTCCGGAAACACGTTTTTATCTGATTGATGTAATTGCAAAAAAAATAAAAGTAGTTCAGGGTGTTGTTGATGCATTAGAATTAAAGAACGTAAAAGCGGAACAATTGCGTGCCGAAAATGTAAAAGGCGATTTTGATTTTATCGTTAGTCGTGCTGTAACCAATATGCCGGACTTTGTTTCCTGGATTAAAGGTAAAATTAAAAAACAGCATAAGCACACTTTGAAAAACGGAATTCTATACCTAAAAGGTGGCGATTTAGCCGAAGAATTAAAAGATTTTCCAAAAGCTACTTTATATGATTTGTCTACAATTTTTGACGACGAATTTTTCGAAACTAAAAAAGTAGTGCATTTGCCTTTGAAGTTTACGTTTTAGTTTATTTTTAAAATATTAAAATAACCCGACATTCATTACTTTGTGAATTATGTCGGGTTTTTTATTGAGACAAATTAATATCTAAAAATTAAGAGGCCTTTTTTGAAAAGCACAAAAATTGATTGGCTTCTATATCTAAATTATTTATTAAATCATGGATTGCTTTTTCTGATGCCTCGTGCGAATGTAGAAATTCAGGATCAAAGAAAAAATTGCGGCAAATCACTGCCTCATGAGAGGAATCATAAATAGCTTCGTCAGTTTCATCTAAATTATTTTTAATGTATAGAGAAGGATATTTGCGTTGTAATTCTAATATAGTCCTGCTAAACCATTTGTCAAACACTTTTTTTCTTGGAGTGATATGACGAGTTAATAAAACAAGTCCAGTAAGTTCGCTTTGAAGAAGGTACGAACCTTTTCTGTACATAACATCAATCATTCTCACATTCATAAGGGCGATCCATAATGGTCCGTTTACATGACCACACGCATTGATGTCAAAATCAGAATCAAATACTAGTGGTTTTGTGTTTTCTACATTATCAATAGAACACCACAAGGCTTCGATTCTTTTTTCAATATCATTATTTGTTTTTGTATATCCTGTAAATCTCCAATAGATCCATTCAAGTAATGATGCTGTCAGACCTACTGAACCTTTATGATTAATCTGTAATAATGCATTTTCCAGCTCTTCATTTCCTTCTAAAGGATCTAAAAATTGATTGATTTTCTTTTTATTCCATTTAAAATCAATTGCATGACCAATACTCTTTGATTCGACAATTATTGGTGGAGTGTTTTGTAAATTTTTCATTGTTTTTCTTTTTTTATTCTTTACTGATTTTTTTTAGAATTTAATTGGTTTCATCTTTTTTGCTAACAATTAAATCTTGCGGTAAATTTAAGTTGACAATTATTTTTAGTGTATTACAATAAGTTTTTAAAGTATTAAAATAAGACTAATTATAAGGGTATAACAGTGAAAACCAATACAATAAGAAAAGTATTACAAAATATTATTTTCAGACGAGAAAAAACAATAAAGTTAGATAAATCTTAAAAAAATGAATGTAATTAAGTGTTTATTAATGAGTATTTTAAATGAGTTTAGAAAAAATCTAATAAGCGTGTATAATTAAAAAGCAAAAGCCGAATCTTAATTAAAAGATTCGGCTTTTATAAATTTAAAGTCTGAACTCTAAAGTCTAAAATAGATGTTAACCTAAGAAAGGATATCTATAATCTTCTGGAGTTACAAAAGTTTCTTTAATAGTTCTTGGAGAAGCCCAACGCAATAAGTTCAATGCAGAACCTGCTTTATCGTTAGTTCCTGAAGCTCTCGCTCCACCAAAAGGCTGCATTCCTACAACCGCTCCTGTTGGTTTATCGTTGATGTAAAAGTTACCTGCAGCATTTTGCAATTTTGTAGTAGCTACTTCAATAGCATAACGATCCTGGCTAAATACAGCACCAGTCAAAGCATATTCAGAAGTAGTATCAACTAATTCTAAAGTCTCTTCCCATTTTGCATCTTCGTATACATATATAGTAATAACTGGTCCGAATAATTCGGTTTCCATTGTAGTATATTTTGGATTTGTAGTTACAATAACTGTTGGCTCAATAAAGTATCCTACAGATTTATCATAATTTCCTCCAATGATAATTTCAGCATCAGCATCTTTTTTAGCCTGATCAATAAAACCGGCTAATTTATCAAAAGAACCTTCGTGAATAACTGCTGTAATAAAGTTTCCAAAATCTTCCGGAGAACCCATTTTCATGGATTTGGCATCAGTAATTAATTGTTCTTTTACAGCTGGCCATAAACTTTGCGGAATATAAGCTCTTGAAGCTGCAGAACATTTTTGCCCTTGAAATTCAAATGCGCCACGAGTAATTCCTGTAGCAACTTGTTTAACGTTAGCACTTGGGTGTGCAATGATAAAATCTTTACCACCAGTTTCACCAACGATTCTTGGGTATGTTTTATAGTGGTGGATATTTGCTCCAATTTTAGACCAGATATCTTTAAATACATGAGTTGATCCTGTAAAGTGAATTCCGGCAAAATCACGACTTGCTAAAACAGTATCAGTAATCATTAAAGCATCTCCAAAAACAACGTTGATAACCCCGTCAGGAACACCAGCTTCTTTGAAAACATCGATAATAATTTTTGCAGAAAAAACCTGACTGTCACTTGGTTTCCAGATAACAACATTACCCATCATGGCAGCACTTGCAGGAAGATTTGCAGCAATAGCAGTAAAGTTAAAAGGAGTAATAGCGTAAACAAAACCTTCAAGAGGTCTGTACTCTAAACGATTCCATGTAGTAGAATCAGATTTTGGCTGATCTCCGTAAATTTGAGTCATAAATTCTACGTTGTAACGTAAAAAGTCGATCAATTCGCAAGAAGCATCAATTTCTGCCTGGTGAATATTTTTAGATTGACCAATCATTGTAGCTGCATTAATACGAGCTCTGTAAGGACCCGCAATAAGTTCAGCAGCTTTTAAGAAAATAGCAGCACGTTGTTCCCATGCCATGTTAGCCCATGCTTTTCTTGATTCAAGAGCATTAGCAATCGCTTTTTCAATATGTTGTTTTTCAGCTAAGTGATAAGTTCCTACAATGTGTTTGTGATCGTGAGGAGCTGATATTGTTCTTGTATTTCCAGTTTTGATTTCTTCGCTTCCAATGTATAACGGAACGTCAATTTGAGAATTCCACATTGTGGCATAAGCCGCCTGAACAGCTGCTTTTTCTGGTGAGTTAGGTGCATAGCCCTTTACAGGCTCGTTTACCGCTTTTGGTACATGAAAGAATCCTTTTAGCATTTTATTTAAAAATTAGATAATTAGACAATTTAAGGGTTAGATAATTTAATTTGTTACGAATAATCTAACGGTGCACAAAAGTACAAAGGATAAATTAATAATTTGACAATTTTGTGATTTAGATAACGATAAAAAAGAGCGTTTTTAAGCTCGTTTTTAATTTAAAGCAAAAGGAGCACACATTCTAAAAGTAGGAACAATTACTTTGAATGTTTTAGTAGTAGTAAAGTTGATCATATTAAAGTGACCTTTCATTGCACCATATGGTGATGATAATAAACAGCCTGAACTGTAAGTGTGGTTTTCACCAGGTTTTAAAACAGGTTTTTTCCCTATCACGCCTTCTCCGTCAACAACCTCTAAATCATTTAAGGAATCAAATATTTCCCAGTGACGTGATGTTAACTGAACTGAATCTTTGCTGTGATTTTCGATTGTAACTACATAACTAAAAGCAAAGTGAATCTTATAGTTCTTGAAGTAAGTACCTTCAAAACTAGTCAAAACAGAAATTTTTATGCCTCTTGTGATCTGAGAAACCATACTAAAGTAGTATATATGTGTGCGTTATAGGAGCAAATCTACAAAAAAAAATCTTTCGTTCGAAAACCTTAACAATGTTTTAATTTATGATGTTTATTGAGTTGGCATTTCCTTTTCCTATAACTCTTTGATAACGATCCATGGTTTCTTTATAATAAACTAATATGGTGTATTCATTCTCAGTTTGATAAAAGTTTCCATCAATAGCATTTTCATAATCAATAGTGCCTTTTTTATCCGCAATTGTATATTGAAAATTAGTAAAACCCTGCTTGATCATTACCGCTTTTTCATAAACCCCTTTGTCTGTATTATAATCCATTTTGTATTCTGGCGACAAACTGTAATTATTGAACATTCCGGTAATATAGATGTCCTTAGTCGATGATCTGAAAGTAGGAGCAGAAAGGCTAAAGTAAACCCACGCATAATCAGCTTCGATTTCGTTATTGGAAGCGTTTATATTTTTTACAACAAAATTACCGTTTACATCTTGATATAAAGAGTAAATTTGATTGGCTCTTGCCGGATTCGTATATAAATAAGCATTGTAAATATCATTGTTTGCACCAACTCTTCCCACATTGTTACTTGCAGCGCGGATATCTTTATTTTCAAAATATAAAAATTCATTTCCACCCCAGAACTGTGTTTCCTTATCATATTTATAGACCAATTGATTTCCAATTGTATATTGTGGAGGGACATTTTTAATAGCAGTATTCAGATTACCATTTTGCAGCAATACTATTTTTACATTTTGTAACGGAGTCTGAAAAGCGATATCGTTCGATAAAACTGCAAAATCCAGATTTTGTTTGTAATTAATATTAGTCACATCACGGCTTCGTTTTACCTGGGCAGTAACGGTTGAATGATTTTCATATAAAATAAATTTTCTGGAGAAAACAACATCTTTGTCTTCATTCAGGATTCTAAGCATATAGTTTCCTGAAATTCGTAATTGCGTAGTAAACTGATTTGGGAACGAAAGACGGTAATGAGAAAAAACCTGAAGTGTATTAAATGAATTTACATAATCAGTAATTCGTTGATTGTCAAAGCCGCTGATATAATCAGTTTTAGGAATATCAGTAGGTTTCCAGTTATAATCACAATGTATTATTTCAAAGTAATAATTGGCTTCATTGCCAAATAAATCATCAAATTGAAACATAAAAGTATCGCCTAGTTCAAATATAGGAACAACATTACTTCCGTTTTGAACAAACGAAACTGTTTTAATATTATATGGAGGATCAATCTCGGTTTGTACTTCCTGGGCTGTCGCCGAAGCAAAAATAAAAAGCAGCAGAAGATTTTGAAACAAAAATTTTGGTATCATAATACGTTGTAAGATTGTAAATATAACAATTTCTATAACGAAAAATAAGACATTTTATTGGTTTTGAAAACAATTTATCAGGAACCCAGAATGAATTCCAGATTAACTGCGATTTCGTCGTTAATATAGCTTTCCTCTAAAAGAGAATCAGATAATAATTTTTTGTTTTCCTGTAGTTTTATTATTTTTTCCTCAATAGTGTTTTTCGAAATAAACCTGATAACATTTACTTTATTTAATTGCCCAATTCGGTGCGCTCTTCCAACGCCTTGTTTTTCGGCAAAAGGATTCCACCACGGATCCAGGAATAATACATACGAAGCTTTGGTAATATTCAAACCTACGCCACCTGCTTTAAGCGAAATAAAAAATAACAAAGGATTTTCTTTTTCCTGAAATAAATTAACCTGCTGTTCTCTTTTTTTAGAGGGAGTCTCACCTGTTATTTCACAAAAATCAATTTTATTTTCCTTGCACCAGGCGGTATAAAAACTCAAATTAGTAACAAATGAACTAAAAATGATGGTTTTTTGTTTTCCTTTTACTAAGTTTTCCAGATAATTGGTTACTGCAATATATTTACCCGAATCAATTTCTGACTCCTGGTCAATCATTTTCGGATGATTACTGAGCTGTCTTAGTTTCATCAAAGTATTGATAATACTAATTTTGTCCGGACTGGATCCATCTGTTTTTAATAAAAAGTTCCGAGCCTTTGATTTTTCTTTTTCATATAGTTTTTCCTGTTCAGGATCCATATCACAATAATAAATCTGCTCTGTTAATTCTGGTAAATCCTTTAAAACCTGTTCTTTGGTTCGTCGCAAAATATAAGGCTGGATGAGGTTTTTTAATTCAGATAAACTGTCTTCATCTTGTTTTTTCTCAATTGGAATTTTAAAATTTTCTGCAAAAAAAGAATAAGTCCCTAAAATATCAGGATTTATAAATTGCATTTGCGACCATAAATCATCTAATGAGTTTTCGATAGGCGTACCACTTAAAGCGATTTTATGAGCCGTGTTTATTTTGTTTATGGCTTTAAAAATCTTAGAATCCTTATTTTTAATATATTGACTTTCGTCCAAAATTAAATAGCGGAAATTGTATTTTTCTAAAATTGAAATATCACGATGAAGAATACTATAACTGGTAAAAATCAAATCAGATGATTCTAATCTGTGCGCTAATAATTTCCTGTCATTTCCCACATATTGCATTTTTGAAAAATGCGGAGTAAATTTTTGAGCTTCATTGTACCAGTTAAAAACTAAGGATGACGGTAAAACAATCAAAGTTTTTAAGGGTTCTTTTTCAATAGTAGTTTCGTTTTGAAACAAATCAAAATTTGTAGTTTTAGTTGTGAAACCTAATTGTTCCTGCACAGCAACTAAAACCGCTAAAGTCTGCAATGTTTTTCCAAGTCCCATATCATCAGCCAGACAAGCGCCCAGATTTGAGTTAAAATGACCCAGAAGCCATTTTACTCCATCAATTTGATAGGGTCTTAAAGTTGCTTTCAATAAATCCGAAGACGAATATGCTGCTTCGTAAATTGGGTTTACATCTTCTTTAATTTCCGGAATCGCATCCAGAGCAGCAAAATTACTTTTGCGTAACAAAAGATTTCCGTTTTCTGTTTTGGCTAATTTTGACAACGAACCATATTTGCTCAGCCATTCCAGCGGAATTAGAAAATAGTTTCCGTCAGGCAATAAAAAGAGTCTTTCTTTGCTTTTTATATTTGGAATAATTTCGCTAAAATTGATAGTGTAAGTCCCAATCGAAATAATTATTTTGATATCAAACCAGTCTTCTTTTGTTTCTCCTTTTGAAGTTGAAATAGTATGTTTTGCGGTAATAATTTCTTTGCTTTCCAGCTTCAGGTTTTGAATTTCAAACCCTAAGCTTTCCAGTTCTTCTTTACGATCAATAATGAATTGAATATTGGCATACGGATCATGAATTTCCGTATCTGAATTTCTTCCAAATAATTCGTTTTTGATTTTTATTAAACCAATTTCAAGTAATTTGTCTGTATAAAGAATTTCATCAGCACTTCGTTTGAACTGAATTATTTTAGGTTCGTTGATAACGCTAAAATCAACAAAGGAATGTGTTTTTTTAGTTTTACTTGCATCAAATAAATAACCACTATAATCGAAATAAAGGTTGAGGTAATAACAGTTTTTAAAGAAATCATAAACAGGCTCAATTGTACAGGAAACAATTTTATCCCTAAGTTCAATTTCAAAACCAGTTGCCTGAATGTCTATTTTTTTTGCTATTTCTGGAATAAAATTCTTAAAATAATTATCAACTAATTTCGAGGGTATTGCGATCGATTTCTTCGTTAAAAACGGTGAAAGCTTTTTAGAATTAAGGTCTTTTAGCTGTCCTAATTTTTTGTCGATAATTAACCAGCCCGGCTCGTCTAAAAGAATGTCTACGCTATGATTCATAGGTAGAAATGAAGTTTCGTTTTCTTTTAATGACAAGGTATAGGTGATTCCGTCATTGTGTTTGTCAAATTGAATCTGAGGTTCAAATTCCAAAGGATTTGTGCTGACTCTCCAACGATAAAAATCCTTTTCAGCACTCATATTTACAGATAGCGGAAATTGTTCTTTTATAATTAAATTATAAAAGGATTCTAAGTTAAATTGTAAATACTGACGAATAGCAAAATCAATTTTGGAATCTTTTTGCAAGTCGGTTATTGTTTTTGCTGACTTGATTTTTGTGCTGAATTTTTTGAATATAACTTCAGGTTTTAAAGATTCGCAAATCGTCAATATTTTTTTTGTATTCGAATCTAAATTTTCAAAAACGATAAAAAAACTTTCCAGTACGTCTTTAGTTGCTTTTTTATTTAAATATTTAATGGTGTCAGTATTCTCAACAATATAGGCAGTTGGAATATAATGATTCAGGTTTTTTTCAAAACTGATGTCAAAACAAAATTGAAATGATTGAGAGATATCCAAGATTAGTGTTTGGTTTATTTGTAATTAGGGAGTTGTATAAATTCAAAAAGTTTTCAAATTATTGCTAATTTGAAAACTTTTTAAATGAATTTAGATCACTTATAGGATTGAAAAAAAACTATTTGTTTTAGTTTTCTGGCTTGAAGCAAAGCGGAATAATTTCTCCTTTTGCCAGACAGTATTTCTCTACTAATTCCGGAGTGATTTTGTTTGTATAATCTTCTTCGATTACGATAAAACCAATACTTCTTAATTTATCAAAATAATCACGACCGTAAATACGAACGTGATCGTATTGTCCAAATATTTTAGCGCGTTCTTTTTGATCTGTAATAGTATCGTCAGCAAAAGTTACCGCTCTTGATAAATCCTGCGGAATTTGTAGAATCGCCATTCCGCCCGGTTTTAAAACACGAAATAATTCCTGCATGGCTTTTGTGTCGTCCGGAATATGCTCTAAAACGTGATTGCACAAAATAACATCATATTCATTGTCTTTAAAAGGCAAATTGCAGATATCTGCTTTTACATCTGCCAAAGGCGAAAACAAATCTGTTGTAGTGTAATCAAGATTTTTTTGCTTGCGGAACATTTTATAAAAAGCCTGTTCAGGAGCAAAATGAAGCACTTTTTTTGGTGCCGTAAAAAAATCTGTCTGATCGTTTAAATACAACCAAAGTAAACGATGTCTTTCCAGCGAAAGTGTACTTGGCGAAAGCACATTATTACGTTGTTTTCCGTAGCCGTAAGGCAAAAACGATTTAAAACTTCTTCCGTCAATCGGGTCAGTATATTTATCTCCTTTTAATGAAAATGCCAAAATCGGACGAGCCACATAGCTCAAACGAATTAATAATGGACGCGGTATTGTATTAAGTACGAGTTTAAATAATTTTTTCATGAGGTTATTTCGCAGAGTTACACGAAGGAGACGCGGAGTTTCACAGAGTGTTTATAAATCTTTTTATGTTATTTTTTAAAATTTTTGAGTCAAAATTAATAAGAAGACCCAATGGATAATTACCAAGTTTTAAATATGTTAATATTTGTGCAAAATGTACTTCTGTAAAAGCTTCAACAGTTTTTAATTCAATAACAATCTTGTTTTCAATTAATAAATCAATTCTGTATCCGTGATCTAATTTTATATCCTTGTATATTATTGGTAACACTTTTTGCTTTTCAACAATTAAGCCTGAATTTACAATTTCATAGTATAAACATTCTTGATAAGCAGATTCTAATAAACCTGGTCCAAGTTGTTTATGAACTTCAATTGCGAGTCCAATTATTTTATAGGTTATGGCATCTAGTTGATTACGAGATTCGTTGTTTTCTTCAAACATTTTAAGAAAGGCTTATAAATAAATTTTGTGAATCTTGGCGTATATCTTTGTGAATCTCTGTGTTACAGCTATAGAACTAAAGGCACTTTTCTAAATTCATCTTCTTCCGTACTTTCTATTCCTAAGGCTTTATAAACATAATAGAAAGTCGATAAAATTTCTGGTTTTCCGTCAATTAAAGCAACGTCGTGTTCGAAATGCGCACTTGCTTTATTGTCGGCAGTTGTGATAGTCCAGCCGTCTTTATGTTGTTTGATGTTTTTTGTTCCAAGGTTGATCATTGGTTCAATTGCAACGACCATTCCTTCAATAAAAAGTTTCCCGCGACCACGTTTTCCGTAGTTTGGCATTTCTGGTTCTTCGTGCATTTTTTGCCCTAAACCATGACCCACTAATTCACGTACAACACCGTAACCATGAGCTTCAGTATATTTTTGAATTGCATTTCCAACATCCTCAACACGATTCCCGGCTTTAAATTCTCTGATTCCTACGTAAAGAGATTCTTTAGTTACCTGTAAAAGTTTCTTTACTTCCGGAGCAACTTCTCCAATTTCAAAACTATACGCGTGATCACCGTGATATCCGTTTTTAAAAGCACCACAATCTACAGATATAACATCACCACTTTTCAAAGGCGTATTATTTGGTATTCCGTGTACAACTTGTGAATTGGGACTCATACAAAGTGAATTCGGGAAATCATACAAACCTAAAAAGCTTGGAACAGCACCGTGATCACGGATAAATTCCTCAGCTAATTTGTCTAAATATAATGTGGTAACTCCCTCTTTGATTTCAGAAGCAATCATTCCTAATGTTTTAGATACGATCAAAGCACTTTCGCGCATTAATTCTATTTCTTCACGTGATTTTACAATAATCATAATTTCGGATTTTCAGTTCGCAAAAGTACGATTTTAATATTATTTTTTATTTAAAATTTTCGCTGCGAATTTCACGAATTAGCAAGAATGTGTATTGACTTAAAAATTTAATTTTCACGAATCAAATTGATTTAAAATTTCATCTTAAATTAATTAGTGATAATTAGTAAAATTCGTGGCCAACTTTTTTTGATTTCCACTTCGGATAAACAATAAAAATTAATAAATCATGTCTTTTTCAGATAAATATTTGACAGAAAAACCGTAAATTAGTAAGAGTTAAAATTATCTAATTATGGAAACGTCTGTAGATCAGGAAAATATATACAAGAAAAAAGCTTTGAACAAAATGAAAGGGAACGCTTTGGCACTTTTGGGTGTTGCTGTCCTTCTATTTATAATTGCTATTTATTTTAAAATCCCCATGTTGCAGGCTTTCAGTGAAGCTGCTATGGTGGGTGGAATTGCCGATTGGTTTGCGGTTGTCGCATTGTTTCGTCATCCGTTAGGAATCCCAATTTGGCATACAGCGATTATTCCGACCAAAAAAAATGAAATTGGAGAAAATCTGGGCAGTTTTGTCTCAGAAGAATTTCTGAACAGGGAGAAATTAGAAATCAAACTTGAAGAATTCAATTTTGCTACAAAAGCTTCAGATTGGTTATCGCAGGAAGAAAACGCCGATAAAATTGCCAATTTGGTTGCGGTGAATATTATTCCGGGGATTTTAAAAACAATAAAAGATGAAGATATTAAAAGATTTATTCAGGTTCAGTTCAAAGAAAAACTCGAAGCGATAAATTTTGGTGATTGGGTTGCATTGGCTTTAGAACCTTTACAAAAAGGACAAGTAAAAGATCAATTGCTGACAAATGTTCTGGAAGTTATGGCGACAGAATTGAGCAATAATAAAGATCTGATTCGGAAAAAAGTAAAACAATCAACACCATTTTTAAGTTTTGGCTTAGCCGATAAAAGCATTTCGGAAGGTATTTTTAACGGATTGTATGACTTTTTAAACGAAGCTAAAAATCCGGAAAGTGAAATTAGGCTTAAAATAGACGAGTATATTAATGACTTTCTGCTTAAGGTAAGAAATTCTGAAGAAATGAGAATAAAAATCAACAATATGATTTTGAGCTTTACGGGTAAAAAAGAAGTTCAGGATTATATTAACGGAATCTGGGATGAAATAAAATTGTCAATTACCAGAGATTTGGACAAAGGAGATGAATCTTCTATCAAAAATAGTATTTCGGGATTAATACAAACTTTTGGAAAAGGGATTCAGGAAGATGACGTTATGATTGCCAAAATCAATAATTTCATTAAAAACGATTTGCTTTCGATTCTTTTAAATAATAAAAAAGTGATTGGAGATTTAATTTCTTCAACGGTAAAAAGCTGGGATGGTAAAGAAGTTTCAGAAAAATTAGAACTTGAAATAGGAAAAGATCTTCAATACATTCGAATCAACGGAACTTTAGTTGGAGGGCTTATTGGAATTATAATCTATTGCGTAGAATGGACGTATCACTACTTTGTAGTTTAACTATAAATGGAAATTAAACCATACAAGAGATATAAGATATTATAAATTTTTGGCAGTTTTATAATGGCGAATAATTATGCAAAAAAAATAAACCATATAAGAGATATAAGTTATTATAAGCTTTTCGCAGCTTTATTAAATGAACTTATATCACTTATATGGTTTAAAAATTTTATACGACTACAATAATGAATGACAAGTCATTGCATTAGGTTGCTGAACTCCCATTAATTCTAAAATGGTAGGAGCAATGTCGCCAAGAACCCCATCGTGAATACTTTTTAATTGTTTGTCAACTAAAATAATAGGCACTGGGTTTGTTGTGTGTGCAGTATTTGGACTTCCGTCAGGATTAATCATTGTTTCACAATTTCCGTGATCGGCAATTACAATTGTTGTATAATCGTTAGCAAGAGCTGCTTCGATAACTTGTTTAACACATTTATCAACAGCTTCACAGGCAAGAATTGCCGCGCTCATAATTCCGGTATGACCAACCATATCCCCATTTGCAAAATTTAGACAAACAAAATCTACTTCGCCTTTATTTAATTCAGGAACAAGAGCCGCTGTAAGTTCAAAAGCGCTCATTTCCGGTTGTAAATCATAAGTAGCCACTTTAGGAGAATTTCTTAAAATACGGGATTCGCCTTCAAACGGAGTTTCTCTACCACCGGAAAAGAAAAACGTTACGTGCGGATATTTCTCCGTTTCGGCAATACGAATTTGTTTTTTGCCTGCTTTTTCTAAAACCTCACCAAGAGTTTCAGTAATATTATCTTTATTGTAAACTACTTTTACGTTTTGATACGTATCATCATAGTTGGTTAGCGTAACATAATACAAGTTTAACTTGTGCATGTTTTGCTCGTGAAAATCGTGTTGCGAAAGTGCTTCTGTAAGTTCGCGGCCCCTGTCAGTTCTAAAGTTGAAAAAGATAACAACATCACCTTCAATAATTGTTGCTAATGGTTTTTCGTCTTTGTCAACCATAACAATTGGCTCAATGAACTCATCAGTTACATGATGTTCGTAGCTTTCAAGAACACTTGCTACTGCATTTTTAGATGGCGTTCCTATTGCATTTACAACTAAATCATAGGCTAATTTTACGCGTTCCCAACGTTTGTCACGATCCATTGCGTAATAACGACCAATAATCGAAGCAATTTTTACAGGAGTATCTTTAATATAATCTTCTAAATCGTGAATGTATTTTGCTCCGGATTTTGGATCAACATCACGGCCATCAGTAAAAGCATGGATAAAAACATTTTCTAAACCATATTCCTGCGAAGCATCAATTAATCCGCGTAAATGCGAAGTATGAGAGTGAACTCCACCATCAGAAACTAATCCTACAAAATGGACTTTTTTATTGTTTTCTTTAGCATATGTAAATGCATCAACCAGAACCTGCTCTTTTGCAAGGGTTTTATGTGCTACGGCTAAATTTATTTTGGCTAAATCCTGATATACAATTCTTCCGGCTCCAAGATTCATGTGACCAACTTCACTGTTTCCCATTTGACCTTCCGGTAAACCAACATTTAATCCGTCGGTTCTAAGTTGTGCGCTAGGGTAATTTTGGTAAAGACTGTTTATAAAAGGAACATTTGCATTGTCTATTGCAGATACTTTAGGGTCAGGAGATTTTCCCCAACCGTCTAAAATCATAAGGATTACTTTTTTGTTCATCATTTTTTGTTTTCTACAAAGATAAGCCATTTCTAAAATTTGTACGAAAGCATTGTTACAAATTATGGTTAATAAAATGAAGCGTATTAAAAAATACTAATTTAATTATATAAGTGTTTATTTTTTAAAATTAATTCACGCTATACTCTCTTTCTAACCTTATTTTTGACGGCGTTATAATCAATAAAATATTTCATACTTATTGAAAAAATGTGTTTTAGTGCATCATTGTTTAAAAGTCCGGTTACATTATGTTTGAATTCTTTGTCAATAACGCGTTCAAAATTAGAGGCATTATTTCTATATAAGACAGAGAGTTGACTTCCCGGAGCAAACCACCATGAATAAGATAAATCCGTATTCCAGGAATAAAAACTTGAATTTTTGTTTTCTGTATATGCCGTGTAAGAAGTTAAAGTTCCGTCTTGCTGAAGCTCAAGATTTTCCTTGTTTTCTGCAAAGGACCAATATTGCCTAACGGCTAAATTAAGCGTCATTGTACTGTTTAAAGCGTATTTTCCGGACAAGGTGTTAGAATAGGTGATTACATTTCTATTGACAAAAATAATAGTTTCGGGCGTGTTTTCATTGTCGTCATCATCAATACTGTCGATATAACCTTTATTATTGTTTTTTCTGTTAAAACTAAAAGTATAGGTTAGTAAAAGTTTATCGTTAAAGCGATATCGGGGACCAATGTCTACGCCATACGCCATTCGTCCGGCTTCATCTGTAAAAACAATTGAAGGATTTAAATCCAAAGCAAATTTCTTATTGTAATTAGTCGAAATACTTCCCCAGGCTTCTATTTTTCTTGGAATTATAACATAGCGATTTTCGGCTCTTGGTTCATAATAATCATTAGACTGTAAAGGGAAAAATGTGAACCCTAATCCGTAATAATTGTTTTTTATCGTAGAAAGATTCACCTCTGAACTAATTTTGTTTTCCTGTACTTTTCCGGATTCCTTATTAAATTCGACATACATATCGTAATCAATTTTAAAAGTATTAAAAAGTTTGGTAGGATTTAAAATCCTGTAATTTCCATTTCCGTAGAAGTTGTAGTAATTGGTGTAAAAATTAATTCCCAGATCATTTGGATCAAAATCTTTGGTTACAAAATCTGATCCCACGCTGTAGCGATAATTTCCTGTTGTTTCGGCAAAACTTAAAGTGCTAAAAACACCACTTTTATCCTGGATATCATTAATAAAACTGTATTTCACATTTCCTGATAAATTATAAGTATTTGCTTTTGTGTTCAAATCCCAGGCTAGCCCGGTAATATTAGCATCTCTGAAATTTCCGTTTCGGGTTACATTTGTATTAATAAGAGTTATCGAAGAATTTTTGCGAAAGCGCTGATCTAAAACTAATACATTATAATTGGTTAAAGGTTCTACAACTTCACGTCTTGTTTCGCCCGAAATTGTATCTTTAATTGTTGCAAATGTTTTTTCGGTAACGGCATTTAAAATCCCTACCCCTAAGCCTTTTTTCGTTCTTCCGGAAACTTTTAAAGCATTGATGAGGTTTACATTTTGAACTTGTTCGATGATTTCCTCATTTTCATTTAAAGTAGGTTCAACAGATGGTCGTCCGCCAATTCTTCTGGAATAAAACATATTTCCTTTATTGAATAAATCAGTTCCTTCAGTAAAAAAGGCTCGGTTTTCATTGAATTGCTGCTCAAACGGACCAAGATTTAAAATTTGATCATCGTATTTTGTTTGTCCAAAATCAGGAATCAAGATAGCATCAAGAGTAAACGCATCGTTGATTCCGTATTTAATATCCATTCCACCCTTCATTGTGCCATATGTTTTTTGACCATCCGCCGCATTTAAATAAAAAGAAGCGTACGGCATTAAAAATAATCGGGTAGGAGGTTTGATATTTGCTATTCCTTCTAAAACACCATTTTGTTGCGTGAATGTTCCAATTTTTGTGTCAACTAAATTCCAGGTATATTTTTGACGGTCCCGTTTTATTTCCCTGAAAAAATTAATTCCCCAGGTTTGTTTGTCTTCTGCTGAAAAGCGTAGTGCGGCGTAGGGAATTTTTATTTCTACCGTCCAGCCTTTATCCGTTAAAATAGCTTTGCTGATCCAGACAGCATCCCAGGAATAATCTTCTCCGTTGGCATCTGTCATGATGCAATCGCCTTGCACATCAGCCGCTGACACAAAAAATTCAAAGTTTTGCTGACCGTCATTAAAACCGTTTATAAAAACGCCAAAAAGATCTGCAGTTCCAAAATTATCACGCTGCGAAATTTCTTTTAAAATTTTATCAGGTTGATTATCATACATTAATGCTCCAATATAAATAGCGTCATTATTGTATACAACCTTGATTTCAGTTTTTTGAGTTTCCGGAATTGGTTTTCCGTTATCAGGTTGATACATCACAAAATCTGTGGCTATCGCAGCGCTGTTCCAAACAGGTTCATCTAATTTTCCGTCAATAGAAATGCTCTCCGTAATAAATTGAGATTGTACTACTTTTTTTTGTCCATAACTCCAAAAAGTGAACAAAAGAAGGAAGTAAAAAAAAGTTTTTTTCATGAATTTCTTAAAAGGTACAATAAAATAGACGGTTTTTTGTTCTACTTGTTACAGTATAAGTTTCAAAATTACCATTAAATTTTATTTTTATTAAGAAAATAGGTATAAACGTTAAGTTTTTTGACAGAAGAAAAAATCTTACAGAAAGATTCGTTTTATGTTAATTATGTTAAATTTTTAGCAAAAAAAGCCTGATTTTCAGTCCTATATTTTGACAACCTACAAATTTTTATACTTTTGTCAAACCCAAATTTATTATTAACCTAAAGAAATTGAATGATTTACAAAATTTATCCACTTCTAGTGTTTTTGCTATTATCTTTTGGTAAAGATTCAAATAACACTCCTGAGCTTAAAAAAGTATCGACAAAGACCATTGCTAAGGTTGAAAATTTAACTGTCGAAGCTAAAATTGAAAACATTTATAACACCTTAAATCCTAACAATTTTAATTTACCAGAACTTAGAACTTTTTCTGAAGCCTTAAAAGGGTTTTACTTATTAAGAGAAAAAGGAGTTATTCAAAAAGACATTTTAACTGTTATTGACTTTAGTTTGTCATCAAATATCAAACGTCTTTGGGTAATTGATTTATCAACAAACACTATCTTATTAAATTCATTAGTTGCTCACGGCAGAAATACCGGAGAAGAATTTGCTTCTGATTTTTCAAATTCAAATTCATCTTTTAAAAGCAGCTTAGGTTTTTATGCGACTGGAGAAGTTTATAATGGAAAACATGGTGCTTCATTAAGATTGGACGGACTAGAAAGAGGTGTTAACGATCATGCCCGTGAAAGAGCTGTTGTGCTTCATGGTGCAGATTATGTTTCTGAATCGTTTATCAGAGATCATAAAAGATTAGGAAGAAGCCAGGGTTGTCCTGCAGTTCCGGTTGCGCTTACAAATGAAATAATTGAATTAATAAAAAACAAATCGTGTTTGTATATCTACCATCCTTCAAGAAGTTTTATGATGGAATCAAAATTAATTTCTTAATTTAGAATACAAATCCGAATCCAGATTATAAATATCAGCTCTGAACAAGAGCTGATTTTTTTTGCTCCAGGCTGTCCAGTACCATTGATACAAAGCGTATTTTTTTACGATTTTAATGCTCGTTGTTTTCTTTGAAGCAATTATGGTATCAATCCTGTCTTTTGACCATTTCTCAGAATCATCTAAAATATGTTGTGCTAATTCTAACGGATTTTCAACGCGCACACATCCGGAACTTAAAGAGCGATTGTTTCTTCCAAAATTATTGCGATGGTTAGTATCGTGTAAATAAACACTATGATGATTAGGGAATAAAATTTTCATTAATCCTAAAGCATTATTATATCCGGGACTTTGTACATAACGGTAATTGCCCGGTTTATTTTCGTTCCATGCGTTTGGGTCCACCACATTTCCGGCACTATCATAAATAGTAATATTTTTTTTGGCTAAATAATTTCTGTTTCGTTTCATTGCAGGAACAACATCTTCTTTCAGGATTGTTGGCGGAACTGTCCATGTTGGATTAAAAACAACCGTTTTTAATATTGATGTGATAACAGGTGTTTTTCTTTTGCTCGTTCCCACAACAACATTTCTTACTAAAGTCGTGTCCTGACTTTCTACAACATTCAGGCTGTAATCGGGAATGTTGATAATGAAATAGTTTTCGGCTAAATCATTATTGTACCATCTCCATCGTTCTAAATTGGCGATAATTTGTTGTTTTCTTTTTTCTTTAGAATAGTTTAATGCATTTATGGTTCCAACTCCAATCACGCCATCAGCAGCTAATCCGTGTCTTTCCTGAAATTTCTTTACAGATTCAAAAGTTTTTTGATCATAAATTTTCGTCAGACTGTCTTTTCCGGACATGTCTTTCCAGAATAAAAGCCTTTTTTTAATGTTGATCAAAGCTACATTTGTATCATGTAATGTTATTTTATTTACAGATTCAATGGTTTTAATATCATCATCAGGAAAAGTATTAATGATTTCAAGCGCTTTTAGTAATTGTTTATAAGTAGATGCTTTTGATTGAATATTGTCAACGACACTATCTAATTTGTTTTTGTTGAAAGCTTTAATAAGGATATTATTGACATCAAAAGTTTTCTCCTCCAGATCCCAGTTGTTATATAGCTTTTTAGGATCTAATTTTCCTTTATAAAGATGGTTGAGGTATTTTTCAAAATTATAAGTCAGTAATATATCATAAGTTGAAAGATCAGCATCGCTCAGATTACTAATTTTATCTTCGAACTTTTTTAATTTCGAAGCCTTGTAATCTTCAGGGTTAAGACCTAACTCTTCTGCTTTTGATAATTGCGCTAAAACGTAGGTTCTCTTTTTTAGATTTCCCCAAACGGTTTTATTTTCAGATGAATTGTAAAATTGTTTCAGAGTTTCACTTTTAAAAGTGCTTAGAAGTGCAGTATCAATTTGTACTTTTCTTTCATCAGTAAGTATAATTGCAGGAGCAGTTTTTTTGATCGCAGGAATAATTTTGGGTGTATCTTTTTTGCAGCCAACAAAAATGCATATTACCAATAAAAAGTAAAGTTTGTTCATTCTCTATAATTTTTAAACATTAAATAATGTCCGCCAATGTCTTTAATGTCAAATGGTTTTACCTTGGGGGTTGGTAGTCCATTTTTTTATAAAAACCTACAGCTGCGGTTCTGGCGTTAAACCAAATCAAATCAACTTTGTTAGCATTGCAGTAGGTTTCACAATGCTGGACTAAAGCTTTTCCAAATTCGTTTTTTTGATGCGTTTCTAAAACTGCCATCCACAAATTTGAGCTTGATTCTGCCCCGCAAATATAGTATTGATTTTATTGAATTACGAAATAATTCCTATTAAACTTTCATTATCAAATAATCCAGAAGGATGTGTTGTTTTTAGGTCATCTCCATCGAAGATAGAGCTTTTAGGAGATTTTCCTTTTTCTGAAAAAGGTTGATGAACACTATAAGTTTGATTTGAGGGGATTTCTTTAATAATATTGATGATTTTTGAAAAATAATTGGCTGTATAACTTTTTAGTTTTAAATAAGTTATAAATTAATGCTGATTTTAATTGATTTTTTTTGCGAAAAAGCTTGTTTTGAACTCAACTTTATTTTTATATTTGCACCAGTAATGCGAAAGTAGCTCAGTTGGTAGAGCTCCAGCCTTCCAAGCTGGTTGTCGCGAGTTCGAGCCTCGTCTTTCGCTCTAAAAACCGGAACTTAATTGTTTCGGTTTTTTATCAAAGTTAAATAATTATTGAATTTTATTTTTTTAAACCATTTAATTTTTTATCTTTGCACCCTGTTAATGCGAAAGTAGCTCAGTTGGTAGAGCTCCAGCCTTCCAAGCTGGTTGTCGCGAGTTCGAGCCTCGTCTTTCGCTCTTCAAAATCCTTCCCGATGTATCGGGAGGGATTTTTTGTTTTAAATCACATAAGTTATATAAGGTCATTTAAAAAAAGTTTTAGACAAATCTTAAATTCTTATATAACTTACATAGCGAAAAATTATTTTAGTGCGCTCAAGTCACTTTCTGTTTCTAATTCCACAGGACTTTCGTTTTGTTTGAATAAACGAGCAGATAAATTTCCTTTTAAAGTGACTTTGTTTCCTTTTACTTCAAGCCAGCTTCCTTCTCTTAAACCTAAAACCGGAATTGCATTAAAGGCGTGAAATTCCTTAATTCTCGTTTCTCTCGTTTCGCCCATATGTTTAGATTGTGTGTCCGGATCTAAATAATGAGGATTTAAGTTAAAGGGGATCAATCCTAGAGTCTGAAAACTTGGAGGATAAACTATAGGCATATCATTCGTGGTTTGCATAGATAAGCCGCAAATATTGCTGCCGGCGCTGGTTCCTAAATAAGGAGTTCCGTTTTTTACCGTTTCAGATAATAATTGCATGATATTGTGTTTGTACAATTGAGTAACGAGTAAAAAAGTATTTCCTCCGCCTGTAAAAATCCCTTCCGCATTTTTTATGGCATTCTCGGCACTTTCAAATTCGTGGATTCCTTTTACTTCAATATTTATTGAAGCAAAAGCCTGTGCAACTTTTACGGTATAATCGTCATGCGAAATGCCGCCCGGACGCGCAAACGGAATAAACAAGATGCTTTTGCAATTTTGAAAATGGGATTTTAAAGTAGGTAATAAATACTCTAAATAGCTGCCTTCGTGCAAAGTAGAAGTGCTGGCAATGATAATACTTTTCATAAAATTTAACTCTGATTGTTGAGGTTAAAGATATTAAAAACTCCTTATTTTATAACTGATAAGAAAGGTTTAATTAACATATTTTTACCAAGTTGTTAATACTAAATTTGGACTACATTAAGATATTTTTACATTTTTAAGAACAAAACTAATTTTTTCGTATTTTGATTAATAAAGTTGTATTTATTCTGCTTGTTGCGATGACCCAAACCACTTGGTCTCAAATTGAAGATCGTGCTATTATAAACGGGCGGATAACGTCAAACACTTCAGATTTGGACGGAGTTTATGTTGTTAACGCGCAAACAGAGGCCATGGCTACGACAGATGCTTCAGGAGCTTTTTCTATTGCAGCAAAACCTGGAGAAACACTTATTTTTTCATCCATACAATTTAAAGAAAACAGAGTTTTGTTAACTCAGGAAAACTTTTCGGACTTGAACTTTACTGTAAAATTAAATATGGTAATGCATCAGTTGCAAGAAGTTGTTGTGAGAAATTATGGCGGTATTAATGCGGTTTCTCTGGGGATTATTCCTGGTGATCAGAAAAAATATACTGAAGCCGAGAGAAAATTACATACAGCAACAGCTTTAAATCCAACTGCAAATGCAGGTACTATGGCTGGAGGATCTATTTCTGCAGATCCTTTATTGAACTTTTTCTCAGGACGTACAGCAATGCTTAAAAAAGAAGTTGCGGTCGAGAAAAAAGAACTTTTTATGAAAATGTTAGAGCGTATGTTTTCAATTGATCATTTTGTGAATCGATTAAAAATTCCGTTAGAATATGTAAAAGGATTTGAATATTATGCAGTTGACAATGATAAATTCACAGTGATTTTAAATTCTAAAAACAAAACTTCAACAGAGTTTTTGTTAGGGGAATTAGCTGTAAAATATAAAGAAATAATTGAACGTGAAAATAAATAGTGCTTTACAAATAATCCTTTTATTGGTCGTTCAGATTGGTTTTGGTCAAAAAGATGTTTCAAAAGAAATTAATGGCCAAATATTTGAAGAATCTTCTAATGTTGAAGGAGTAAATATCATCAATAATACTACTCAGGTCACAACTGTTTCAGATGTAAACGGGATGTTTTCTATTGTGGTAAAAGAAGGCGATGTTCTTGTTTTTTCGGCAGTTAATTTAGATCCTGTAAAACGCCGAATCACGATTGAAGATTTAAATTCGGTTTCGATTGTTGTTAAAATGACAGCAAAAGAGGTAGAGTTGAAAGAAGTAATTGTAAATGAAAATGCGAATATCAACGCTGAAAATTTAGGGATAATTCCGGCTGGTCAAAAAAAATATACTCCGGCAGAACGAAAAGTGTATACGGCGACTTCAACCTCTGTAGATAAGTTACTTAATAAAATTTCCGGACGAACTGCAATGCTTAAAAAAGAAGTAAATGTTGAGAAAAAGGAGATGCTATTTCATAAAATAGAATACCTTTTTGAGGAGAATTATTATACAGAAAGATTGAAAATTCCTGCCCAGGATATCAAAGGATTTCAATTATTTTGTGTAGATGATGCTGATTTTGCCTTATCTTTGAATACTAAGAACAAGACAATGAGTATGTTTTTAATAACAGATTTAGCAAGGAAATATCTAACAATTCTCGAAAATGAAAAATAAACTAGGAATACTCGTTGTGTGCTTATTTTGCCAGATTATGCTGGGACAAAATAATTCAAGGAAGCCATTACATGGACAAGTAGTAAATAAATCACTGGCTATAGAAAGTGGTTATGTGATGAATATTAATGCGAACGTGAGAACTTTTATTGGTGTAAACGGATTGTTTGATATTATGGCAAGACCTAAAGATACTTTGCTGTTTACAGGCTTGGCTTTTCAGTCTAAAAAAGTGGTTTTAACAGAAAAAGATTGTGCCGAAATACTTTTTTCAGTGCCTTTGGATTTAGTAAATATCGAATTAAAAGAGGTTTTGGTTCATAAAGAACTTAAGGTAAAATCATTACAAGGCGGATCACAAGGTATTGTCGATATGCAGTTTGAGGATGATAGACAATCTACGGCGAAAAATAATGTAATGTACTCTGATCAGACGATTAAATACGGAACTGACTTTGTGAGAATATTTAAAGATGTCAAAAAACTGTTGAGGAAAAATGACGATGTAAAAGAAGAAGTTATTAGTGATATTGCTTTTGTGGAATATTCTAAAGATAATTTTACGCCTGATTTTTTTACTAAAACATTAGGATTGAAGGAAGATGAAATCGATTTATTTTTAATGTATTGTTCTAACGATGCTGAATCTAAGAAATATCTTAAACCTGAAGAAAAGTTTGAATTGATAGATTTCATGATTAATAAAAACAAAGAGTTTAAAAAAATCGAAACGAATAAAAAATGAAAACAAAAGTAATATATCCCTTAATTGGGATATTATTTTTATCGCTTTCATCTTTTGCCTTCCATAAATTTTATATGGGAGTTTTTCAGGTCAATTATGCGTCCGAGAAAAAAATGATTCAAATTACTTCCAGAATCTTTATCGATGATCTGAATAACGGAATGGAAAAGAAATACCATCAAAAAACATACGTTGGAACCGATAAGGAAACTCAGGCTGACATGGATTTGCTAAAGAAGTATCTTGCTGAAAATTTCATTATCAAAATTAACGGTCAGTCAAAATCCATCACTTTTTTATCTAAAGAAGTAGAATCTAATGATGTTTTAGTATGTTATTCCCGAATAAAAGATATTGATAAATTCAAAACAATAGAAATCTCAAATACTGTTTTAGTAGACTGGAATTCTGAACAGCAAAACATTACACATATTTCAGCATTTGGCACAAAAAAGAGCGTTCTCTTTACAGAATCTTCAAGGAAAGAAGTGTTAAAATATTAATTAAAACCTGCAATTATGGTTTTAATTGTTATTTTCACGCCCTGACTCAAATTACCATTAAAATTTATGAAAAAGCTTTCATTATTATTGATTTTTCCTGCAATATTGCTCGCTCAGGAAAAAACAGTTGCTCCAAGACAACAAGGAAAGTACGATACTAACAAATTCAGTCAAATGTATGATTTGTTAGCAACACCTAATATGTTTCGTACAGCTTCAGGTGCTCCCGGACCTGCATATTACCAACAACAGGCAGATTATAAAATTGATATTGAATTAGACGATAAAAATTCAAAATTAAGCGGTTCTGAAGTAATAACATATTCGAACAATTCACCGGATAGTTTGGAATATTTATGGATCCAGTTAGATCAAAATCAGCAAAAAGCCAATACCCAAACATCATTAGCTGAAGGAGAAAAAATCAATCAGGTATTACCACTTGAAGGTTTTTCGACTAAATACCTAAAAAAGAATTTAGAGCGCGGTTTTAATATTGAACAGGTAAAGGATTCAAAAGGTAATCCAATGTCGTATACCATCAATGAAACAATGATGCGTATTAATTTAGCTACGCCATTAAAACCAGGTGAAAAAATTGCACTGGCTATAAAATGGTGGTATAATATTAATAATTACAGAAAAGAAGGCGGACGTTCAGGTTATGAATTGTTTGAAAAAGACGGCAATAAATTATATGTAATTGCTCAGTTTTACCCAAGAATGGCAGTTTACAACGATGTTGAAGGCTGGCAGAATATGCAATTTTGGGGAGGTGGAGAATTTGCTTTGCCTTTTGGGAATTTCGACGTAAATATTACAGTTCCTGCAGATCACGTAATTGACGCTACGGGAGAATTGACAAACAGGAGCGAAGTTTTTACCCCGGAACAGGTAAAACGTTACGAACAAGCTCAAAAATCATTTGATAAACCGGTTGTAATTGTTACACAAGCTGAGGCGGAAGTAACAGAAAAAGGTTTTTCTGAAAAGAAAAAAACATGGAAATTCAGCGCTAAAAACGTACGTGATTTCGGGATTGCATCTTCAAGAAAATTCATTTATGATGCAATGGCTGTAAAAATGGGCAATAGAATAGTAATGGCAGAATCTGTTTATCCTAAAGAAGCAAATCCGCTTTGGGGAGAAACATCAACAATGGTTGTTGCCCATACTTTAAAAAGCTATTCATCACATACATTTGAATATCCTTATCCAAAAGCAGTTTCAGTTTCGGCAGAAGATCAGGGAATGGAATATCCTATGATTTGCTGGAATTATGGTCGTCCTGATGAAAATGGAAAAACGAGTAAAGAAGTTAAAAACGGAATGATTGGTGTTGTAATTCACGAAGTTGGACATACATTTTTTCCGATGATCGTAAACTCAGACGAGCGTCAATGGACGTGGATGGATGAAGGATTAAACTCATTTTTAGAATATTTGGCAGAACAGGAATTAGATCCAACTTTCCCGTCAAGACGCGGACCGGCAAAAAATATCGTTCCTTACATGAGCGGAGATCAAAAGTTTTTAGAGCCAATTATGTCCAACTCTGAAACCATTCAGCAATTTGGAAATAACGCTTACGGAAAACCTGCTACAGGACTTAATATTTTAAGAGAAGTGGTAATGGGGAGAGAATTGTTTGATTATGCTTTTAAAACATACGCAAACAGATGGAAATTCAAACATCCGACTCCTGAAGATTTCTTCAGAACTATGGAAGATGCTTCGGCAGTAGATTTAGACTGGTTTTTTAGAGGATGGTTTTATTCAACAGATTTTGTAGATATCGGAATCAAAGATGTAAAACAGTATTATGTTTCTGAAACGCCAACGGCAGATATTAAAGATGTAAAAGTGAAAAAAGGACGTTTTGGTTTCGAGAAAGGACCGTTCGTTTATTTGGTTTCCGGAGATAATGCCGAGGTTAGTGCTTCAAGCAAAAAACCGTTAAAAGTAGATGATATTAAACCTTTGGCTGATTATGTCAATCAGACTTTTACTGCTGAGGAAAAATCAGAATTAAAATCGCCTAAATATTTCTATGAAGTCGAATTTAACAAGCCAGGCGGAATGATTATGCCAATTCTTGTTGAGATTACTTATGAAGACGGTACAAAAGATAATTACCAATATCCGGCGCAAATCTGGAGAAAAAATAATGACACGGCTAAAAAAGTCTATGCGACTTCAAAATCCATAAAAAGCATACAAATAGATCCAAAATTAATGACTGCCGATATTGATGTAACCAATAATTCATGGCCAAAAGTAGAAGTAAAGTCAAAATTTGATTGATATAAACCTTAAAGACTCTGAAAAGAGTCTTTTTTTTTAAGTTAATTTTAAAACTCTCAGCTACAAATTTTAATATCTTTGTGGCACACAAAAATAAAAGATATGTTTGGTATAGGAGGAGGAGAACTAGTTTTTATATTATTTATCGTACTTATGCTTTTTGGTTCAGACAAAGTGCCTGAAATTGCTCGTACAATGGGTAAAGCTATGGCGCAGTTAAAAAACGCGACCAACGATATTAAAAGTGAAATTCACAAAGGAGCAGAAGCTAATGGTCTTGACCATAATTCTTTGACAAGTATCACAGGTAATATCAATGCTCAGATTAATGAAGCCAAAACAAACTTATTAGGAGATAATGCAAATTTAACTTCAAATTTGTTAGGCGATACAGCCACAGAAATAGATAAAGTAAAAGAAGATATTGATACGATCTCAGGACCTGTAAAACGTCAACAATAATGCTTGAAAAAATACAGCAATTAGATACCAGTCTTTTAATATATCTTAACGGTTTAGGTTCTGAAACATACGATCCATTTTGGCTTATTATTACAAGTCAGCTAAATTGGACACCGCTTTTTTTATTGATGTTTTATCTTATTTATAAAAAAATAGGCGGAAAACAAACCTTATATGTTTTGTTGTTTATAGCAGTTTTATTAGCTTTTACAGACCAGACGACCAATTTATTCAAATATACATTTCAGCGTTTACGCCCTTGTAATAATCCGGATATCAATTCGATTATACGCGTTGTTCAGGTCAGAAAATCATATAGTTTTTTCTCAGGACATGCCGCAAATACAATGGCAGTAGCAACGTTTTTGTACTTAGTTCTAAAACGCCATTTTAAGTATTTAGGATTCTTGTTCTTATGGCCTTTAATCTTCGCTTATAGCCGTATTTATTTAGGATTGCATTATCCTGGAGACATTCTTACAGGTTATTTCTTCGGAGCAATTTTCGGATCTTTACTTTATCTGGTATATCGAAAACTAAAACCACAATATTTTCCGGGATAATTTTTTGGAGCTATTTCCAGCTATTCGTTTCAATCTTTTATGCCAAACCCCGGCACAAAAGGATTTACACTTCTATCTGGGCTAAGACATTTGTTTCAAAAGAAATTTAATTTTATATTAGTTTTAAATTGCCTTCTGATTTAACGAGAGATTTAAAATCAAAAAAGGTAAAGTTCAATATCATTAAGCTAAGCTTTTTTATAATGAGAGCAATCAAACCACGATTAGTGCCGTCAGACACTAAATGTTGGTAGTGAATTTAGATTAGAATACGTTAGCGTGCCGTAGGTACGCAACAAAATGATAACTATTGCGTAACTACGGCACGCTAGATTCCCCCCCCGATTCATATAAACTACCAATATTTAGTGCCTGACGGCACAAATTAATTTAAAGTTTTAATATTTTTCAAGTCAGGTTTGTTATTTCGAAGAATGAGAAATCACAATAGTAATTCGACAAAGATTGGCTGCCTCAAAAAGCGGAATTTATTATTCTTCAAAATGAAACATAATACTTTCGGAAATCTACTTTACTGCAATACACATTATCAATATTTTTTGAATTGAGCAGAATATTAATTTTCAAGAATAGTCTTTTCACTCCATTCAAGACCTTCAGGAAGTTGTTGATTACTAAATTCAATATGAATAACCCTTCTTCTTTTGTTATTTGTAGTTTTATTTGAAGCGTGAAATAGCAAAGGTTTCATAATCATGATTCCGCCTGTATTAACTTCGCAAATTGTTTCATTTTTAATTTCAAGATTTTCAACCCTGAAAATTCCCTTGGAATGTGAATCATTTATAACTTTCAAAGCACCGTTGTCCTTCGTTGTTTTATCGATATGAATTCTTATAGTGAAATTGTTTTCAAGGATTTCTTTTGGAGGCTGAACCGCAAACTGATTTTGTTTTGTGGTCCAGTTTTCAAAGTTTTCAATTTCGGTTTTTTTATCCACCGAAATGGTTAAATCCTGATGGTATGCTACAAACCAATTTGATTTCTCCGGTTTGTCAAAATAAATAGATTTTGTTATAAAATATCCTTTTCCAAAAGTAGAATCTATAATATTTTTTATCTTCTCATTAAAAATATAAGGTAAAGTTTTGGGAATTTCTTTGTGAAATTGCCTGATAGCAAATAAATCCTGAGATTTTCTAAAAGTTGAATTTTCAGTTTTATTCTCCGTAACATCCTCAATTAAAGAAATCAGTTTTTTAATTTCAACTTCAGAATATATATTATCAATAATTGCAAAACCTTCGGAATTTATTTGATTTGCAGCATTCATTTTGAAATCAATTTATGTAATTACTACTAAAGACTTAGCATCTCAGTACCTCAGAAACTAAGCGCTTTTTTTATAGAACCCTGCTAACAGTCAAACCATCACGAATAGGTAATAAAACCGTTTCAACCCTTGGATCATTTTTCAAAAGCATATTATATTCTAAAAGTACTTTTGTACTACTATCATTTGGATGAACAGGTTCAAGGATTTTTCCGCTCCATAAAACGTTATCAGATAAAATGATGCCGCCTTTATTCATTTTTGGAACAATCATTTCCCAATAGTTCAGGTAATTTTCCTTATCAGCATCAATAAAAACCAAATCAAATTTAACATCAAGATTCGGAATAATATCCACCGCTTCACCTAAATGCTGAAAAATTTGCTTCCCCCAAGGTGATGCATCAAAATATTTACGCTGAAAATCGACTAGTTCTTCCTTAATATCAATAGTATGCAATTGTCCGTTTTCCTGCATTCCTTCGCACAAGCACAAAGCCGCATAACCGGTATAAGTACCGATTTCAAGAATATTTACAGGACGAATCAATTTAGATAACATACTTAAAACCCGACCCTGAAAATGTCCGCTTAACATTCTTGGCAAAAGTATTTTCTGATACGTTTCCTTGTTTAGTTTTGCTAATAATTCAGGTTCGTTTTCAGAATGTTGTTCAATATAATCTTCTAAGTCTTGTGATATAAAATGCATGTGATAATCTTCTAAATTTGAGTGTAAAAATACAAAAAATATTGCTTCACTTTTTTGCATAAAAAAAACCATCTGCCGCGGCGGATGGTTTCAATTCTAAATTCTGACAGAATTATTTTTTTAAAGCCTCATTAACTTCTTTTGCTGTTTTCACAGTTCCGTCTTTTGCAGCTTTTGCAGCATTTTCTACTTTTTGAGCTCCTTTTTTAGTGGCATCCTTTACATCGTCAGCAGCTTTTTTTGTTGCATCTTTTACATCTTGCGCAGCATTTTCAGAAGCTGCTTTAGCTTTGGCAGCAGCATTTTCTGCTTTAATTACAGCACTGTCTTTTGCTTGTTGAATATCTGTAGTTAATGTATCAACTTTGTTTCCAAGAGTTAATTCATCTTCTGCAGGTTTTGGTTCTTTTTTCTCGCATGATTGAACAGCGAATGCTAATAGAGCGACAACAGCTAAGCTTAAAATTTGTTTTTTCATAATGAATGATTTTTTTTAGGTTGATAAAATTTAAAGGTTATAAAGCTGAAAAATAAAGATACACATTTTAAAATGACTGAGCTCTTTGTAACGTTATTTTTCATTTCAGGACAAGACAATACTCGTGCCACAAATTTTAATTTTAAAATATTAGATATAATTTTTTCTTGCTAAAATAATCTTCATGATCCTTTTAAATCACAATGTGTAAAATGTGAAAAAATGAAACTTCGATTTTAAAAAAATCGTTTAGTTTTTATACAAACTAAAATTAATTACAATTTCATCTTTAACCTTTATTAAGCCTGCCATTTTTACGGGAGCATCTAACTCTAAATCAGAAAATTTTAAGTTAAGCGTTCCCTGAATTTTATCATCATTGTTATATAATATGAAATCCTTGTATTTTAATGTTTTATCAGTAATAAAAAAGTTCAGATTGCATTTGTAATTTTTACCGTTTGGTTTTATATCTGTTAAGCAAACAATACTATTCGGGAATTTTTTTGCCTTTACGGTCCCTTGTAGATCTTTTGTCATTATTTTGTTGCCACAATCAAAATTAGACATTTTAATTTCGGTTTTAAAAGCATTTTTTTTATTTGAGTTTAAGTAAATCGTATCTTTTATACTAAAAGTATTTGAACAATTATACTTGCCAACAGTAGATAGTCCGTTAATTTCTATTTTAATTTTATTTATTAACAAAGTTGTATCTTCTGCAAAAAAAATGGGTTTAGCACTTCCCAAAAAAAAGAAAATTGCTAAGCCCATAATTAAGATTAAAAATCTCGTTTTCATTTTTTTTAGAATGAAATTGTTGCTTCAAACATTAGTCCTTCAAATTTTCCTCCGTAGAAATCATTTGGCATTAAAACTCCCGCTACGTTCCCAAATTGCTGATAGTTTTTGTAATTCTGTTGTACATATGAAAGTTTTGCCAATATATTTTTAGTCATAAACCAACCTGCTGCTGCTTCAAACCTATTCACCTGAACAGCATCAGCATCAGTATTTTTAAGTTTTCCATCAACTAAATTGTATTTAGCGCCTAGATATAAGTTTTCATGGTTTCCAAAACGATATACTAAATCGCCCACATATTGGTTGACATTACGGGTATCATCCGTTCCTTTATAATCACCTCCCGAAGCAAATTCTAAAGTACCAAAGAATTCAAAACCTTTATATTTTACAAATGGGTTGATCATGTAAGAAGTTGCCCAATTTCCAAATCCGGGATTGAATCTGCCTGTATCCTTATTAGTTTCAGAATCTAAAATATTTGTACTTGGGTAACCAATTGTTCCGGCGTGCGTCATAACACTATAAAAGCGGCTTCCTGCTCTGTCAGAAGAGTATAAGTTACCACTAGAGTTTGCTGTATGATAGTAAGATCCGGTAAGTCTGATTCTTAAATCGCTGTCAATTTGTTTGTCCCAGCCTAATTTCGCCAGGATTGTTGGACTAATAGTTGTATTTTGATCCGGAGTAATTACAGTAGTAGTTCCCGGAATAACTTCTTGTACATTTTGATTTAACTTGGAGTTAGTTACTCCTATCATGCTTACAAAACCACTGCGGTTGTAGTATACTTCAGCACCCATTTCAGTAGTAAACGCGTCCATTATATTATTTCCAATAAAAGGATTTGTTATGGTATAAGCATTGTTACTTCTTCTAAAATGTGCATCACCATAATTGTTTTCCATTTGACCAATTTTTATGGTAGTATATTTCATTACATCTTCAAGAAGCCCTTTTTTGATGAAATCTAATTTATCAATTTGCAAGTATCCACCCTGAACCCATGTTTCATGATGGTGTCTTGATGCAAGATAGAGATCTAAATTTACACGTACACCATCTGCTAATTGTGCACCAATGGTCATATTAGCGTTAGGTAAATTAAAGTCATTTGTTAAATTATTTAATCTATAAGCAGCGTTAGCACCAGTTAAATTTCTTTGATCGTTGAACGAATTTATGGCTTGAAATTGTAAGGCAAATGCGCCGCCTAAGTCAATACTGATACCTTTATAAGCTGTGGTATCTTTTTTTACATCAAATACATTAATGGCTCTTTGATCACGGGGAACCTGATTTTGAATATGTCCAAAACTTAGTTGTGCATTTGCAGCAAACGTGCTTGTTAATGCTATAAATAGGAGATAGATTTTTTTCATGGTTATTATAAATTAAAGTTTAAATTAAATTTTAAGGTTAAATCCTGACCTGTTTTAATAGTGCCTAATAGAGCGGTTGGAGACTTCATTCCAAAATCATTAAAAGTAATTTTGTTTGATCCCTGCATCGTTAATGTATCTTTTGTAATGCTTGTTTTTACAGTAGTTTTAAGGACTTTGCTAGTACCTGCAATTGTATAAGTTCCGGTGAGTTCCCAAGTAGTTTCATTTATTTTTTCGGCAGATTTAAGAACATATTTTATGTTTTTGTTTTTATCAGTTTTTAAAGTTTCATACGCTACTTTGTCCATGCTTTTTTTCTCACTTTTAATACTTTCTGCTAAGAGCGTTATGGATAAAGATTCGATATTAGAAAGTTTATCATTTGTAACAGTCAAGTTTGCAGTTCCTGTTCCCGAAGCAGATTTCATTTCCCAATCATGTAAGGTTGATGTGCCTAAAACTGAAAATGTAGATTTACTATCCAGCGTACAACTTTTTTGTGCAGTTGCAACTGAGATAATTCCTAAAAAGGAAATGATGAAGGCGAATATTTTAATTTTTTGTGATTTCATTTTTCTATTATTTATGGGGTTTTACAATTATTTGAATTCGATTTTGATCGCGCGTTTTATTATCGTATTCAAATTTATCTCTCTTATGATGAGATTTGTATGATAATAATCATTGTTAAAATTTTATTAAATTTGTATTTATAACTACAACGTTTTCATTTTAGGGGATAAAAAAACAGCTATTAGATTTTTACCAAATAGCTGTTTTTTTATTTTAAATTTTTACAAATTAATTTTGAGTCAAAGATTCTTTCATGTTAAAATCGTTTAAAGTCACATTAAAAATCAGTGCCAGTTCTTTCCCGGCTCTCACAACGCCAAGAGCCGCTGTTGGAGGTGACATACCAAAATCAGCAAAAGTGATTTGGTTAGATCCTTTTAAGATAAAATTTCCATTATTAGCCGTTACATTTACCTGAGTTTTATAATCTCTGCTCATTCCTGCAATAGTGTAAGTTCCGGTTAAATTCCAGGTTGTTTCGTTTACTTTGTTTGCAGTTTTTAAAACGTACTTAATATTTTTATGTGATTTAGTATCCAGAGTTTCGTATGCCACATCATCCATACTTGTTTTGCTGCTTTTTATACTTTCTGCAGGCAATATAATAGTTAAGCTATTTATATCTGTAAGTTTAGAATCTATAACAGTTAGATTTGCAGTACCGTTTCCTTCAGAAGATTTCATCACCCAATCATGCACATTTGAAGTTCCCGCAACTTCAAAAGTTGATTTTGCCAGAGTATAATTTCTTTGAGCATTTGTTGGTAATGACAATGTTATTAAAATCATTGTCAATAAAATTGATTTAGTCGTTTTCATTTTGATGTGGTATTTAATTCTTTTTAGGGATAATGGAAACATGATCAATCAGGTTTTATAATAAAGATTGTCTTGTTTCTGAGATCAAATTTATTGCGAACACGCAACAACAGGTATGATAAAAGTCATTGTTGAGAAATTATTAAACAATTATAATTATTACAATGGGTTTTTCTGGTCGCCTTTTATCGAAAGATGAGCTAACACAAAAAAAATAAAAAACAAGTATTTACAGGTACTAAGCCTCAGTATATCATCAGAAATTTTAAGAAAAAAAGTAGTAACTTTGCGCCATGCAAATTGAGAAAAAAGATATACGAGCCCTATCAAAAGACGAGTTACGCGATTTTTTTGTCGCTAATAATGACAAAGCTTTTCGTGGAAATCAAGTCTATGAATGGTTATGGAGCAAAGGAGCACATAGTTTTGAGGACATGACAAATGTTGCCAAATCAACCCGTTCTATGCTGGAAGATAATTTTGTTATCAATCATATAAAGGTTGATACAATGCAGCGCAGCAGCGACGGAACAGTAAAAAATGCCGTTCGATTACATGATGGTTTAGTAGTAGAATCTGTTTTGATTCCTACCGATACCAGAACAACTGCCTGCGTTTCAAGTCAGGTTGGTTGTAGTTTAGATTGTAATTTCTGCGCCACTTCACGTTTAAAAAGAATGCGAAATCTGGAACCGGGCGAAATCTACGATCAGGTACTTGCAATTGATAAGGAAAGTCGTTTGTATCACAATCATCCGCTTTCGAATATTGTTTTTATGGGAATGGGAGAACCTTTAATGAATTATAATAATGTCATTAAAGCCATCGATATGATTACCTCTCCAGAAGGTTTAGGAATGTCGCCAAAACGTATTATGGTTTCAACTTCAGGAATTCCGAAAATGATTAAAAAAATGGCCGACGACGACGTTAAATTCAAATTGGCAGTTTCTTTGCATTCCGCCATAGACGAAATTCGTGCGCGAATAATGCCATTCAGTAAAAACTTTCCTTTAGCAGATTTAAGAGAATCATTAGAATACTGGTACAAAAAAACAAAGAATAAAATTTCATATGAATATGTAGTATGGAAGGGAATCAACGATGATAAAGCTTCGATTGATGCATTAGTAAAATTCTGTAAATATGTGCCTTGCAAAGTAAATCTAATCGAATATAATCCAATTGACGACGGCGAATTTCAACAAGCTTCAGAAGAATCTATAATGGCTTATATAAAAGCATTGGAAAACATTGGAGTAGTATGTAAAGTACGTCGCAGCCGCGGAAAAGATATAGATGCCGCTTGTGGACAATTAGCCAATAAAGAAGGCGAAACTGTGTAGTCCCTACGGGACAATGAAATGTGTGCGAATATTTTTTCTACCAATATATAGTCTCTCCGAGACATAATTTCGAAATGTTTGGTTAAAGAAATTTCAAATATATTCCGTTAGGAATTAAATAGTAGTAGTTTGTGTAGTCTCTAAAGGACAAAGAAATGTTTGCGAATATTTTTTCTACCAATATATAGTCTCTCCGAGGCATAATTTTGAAATGTTTGGTTAAATGATATTTCAAATATATTCATTTAGGAATTAAATATTAGTAGTTTGTGTAGTCTCCAAAAGGACAAAGAAATGTATGCGAATATTTTTTTCTACCAATATATAGTCTCTCCGAGACATGATTTGAAATGTTTGATCAAAAGATCTTTTCACTTTATTCCGTTAGGAATTAAATATTAGTAGTTTGTGTAGTCCCTACAGGACAAAGAAATGTATGCGAATATTTTTTTCTACCAATATATAGTCTCTCCGAGACATGATTTTGAAATGTTTGGTTAAAAGATGTTTTCACTTTATTCCGTTAGGAATTAAATATTAGTAGTTTGTGTAGTCCCTACAGGACAAAGAAATGTGTGACGAATATTTTTCTACCAATATATAGTCTCTCCGAGACATAATAATGTGAAATGTTTGGTTAAAGAAATTTCAAATATATTCCGTTAGGAATTAAATATTGGTAACAAAAAATGATGTAAAAATTCAAAATGTCCCGTAGGGACTATACATTTTTTTACTGAATTACATTAAAATCATAAATAAACAAAAGCATTAAAAACGAGAATTACTCTTGTTCTTAATGCTTTTTTTTGGGCAAAAAGGATTATTGTTTAAACGTCAATTAAAAAGCTCAAATAGTTTTTACTTTTAAATAGTGAATTCAAATCAGGCTTTAAATCCGGAATGCTTTTGGTTTGTTTTCATAATTATTCTATAAATTATTGATATACTAACCTAAATTATACAACGTTTTTTTATTAAAAATAGTATATTTGGGAACGAAATGAATATTACTTCTCAAATAAAACAGCCCATCTTTAACGAGATGGAACTTTTTGAAAAAAAGTTCCATGAATCGATGACTTCAAAGGTCGCTTTACTCAACCGTATCACCTATTATATAGTAAACCGAAAAGGAAAACAAATGCGTCCGATGTTTGTTTTTTTAACCTCAAAAATGGTTTCCGGCGGTATTGTAAACGAACGAACCTATCGGGGAGCATCTGTAATTGAACTTATTCATACTGCAACTTTAGTTCATGATGATGTTGTCGATGATAGTAATCGCCGTCGCGGATTTTTCTCTATCAACGCACTTTGGAAAAATAAAATTGCCGTTTTAGTGGGAGATTATTTATTGTCAAAAGGATTGTTGCTTTCTATAGATAATGGCGATTTTGATTTACTTAGAATCATTTCTGTTGCCGTTCGTGAAATGAGCGAAGGGGAATTACTTCAAATTGAAAAAGCAAGAAGACTCGATATTACCGAAGATGTTTATTACGAAATCATCCGAAAAAAAACCGCAACACTTATTGCTGCTTGTTGTGCTCTTGGCGCGAAATCAGTTATTGAAGACGATGAAAAAGTAGAACATATGCGTAAATTTGGAGAGCTTATCGGAATGGCTTTTCAAATCAAAGATGACTTATTCGATTACAGCGAAGAAGCTATTGGTAAACCAACGGGAATCGATATTAAGGAGCAAAAAATGACATTACCTTTAATTCATGTTTTAAATACTTGTACTCCGCAAGAAAAAAAGTGGTTGATAAACTCCATCAAAAACCACAATAAAGACAAAAAACGCGTTAAAGAAGTGATTGCTTTTGTAAAAAACAATAATGGTTTGGCTTACGCTGAAAATAAAATGATTGAATTTCAGCAGGAAGCGCTTTTATTATTACAGAATTTCCCTGACTCTGAGTTCAAAGATGCCCTGACTTTGATGGTAAACTACGTTATTGAAAGAAAAAAATAATTAGATAATTTGTCAATTATAAAATTAGATAATTGGTTTACGTGATTGTAAATCAGTTGTTCTGTCTTTCTATATTGAATTTAGAATTTATTTTTTGGAATTTTTTCATAACTGATGCAACCCTTTTGCAAATCAAATCGTCTATGCTAATAGAAGTCTGTTACTAAACCAAAACCAAAAGCTTATAAATGAAAATTATTCATTTACATCAAGAAGAAACCGAACTTATAAAGTTGGCTGTCGAAAATAACCGACAAGCGCAACAGCAAATTTATAGTCGGTTTTCTCCAAAAATGCTGAGTGTTTGCCGACAATATATAAAGGACATTCAACTTGCCGAAGATGTAATGATAACAGCTTTTATGAAAGTGTTTACCAATTTAAACAAATTTGAACATAAAGGAAGTTTCGAAGGCTGGATTCGGCGAATTATGGTGAACGAATGTATATCGTATTTACGAGTTCAGAAAAAAGTAAAGTTTTCCGAAGAGGAGATTTACACTGAAGAAAGTTTCAATGCAATTGACAGCCAGTTTTCAATAGATCAGATTCAGTTTTTAATAGATGCTTTGCCGGACGGATACAAAATGGTTTTTAATTTATATGCCATTGAAGGATACAAACACAATGAGATTGCAAAGATGTTGGGAATTAGTGAAGGAACATCAAAATCGCAATTATCGCACGCCAGAAAAATGCTGCAAACACAGATTAATATTTTAAAAAAACAAGATAATGGAACCGAATAATTTTGAAAAGGATTTCCGTGAAAAACTAAAGCACCGTAAAATAGAACCAAGCGATAAAGCATGGGATCGATTAGACGCGATGTTAAGTGTTGCTGAAGAAAAAAAGCAGCCAAAAAATAATAAGAAATGGCTTTATATCGCAGCAAGTATTGTTGGGTTTTTATTAGTGGGAACATTCTTTTTTAATCAGAAGAAAAATCAAATTGAAACACCACAAAATACAGTTGTTGTTAAAGAGAAAGTAAAAAAGGATTCGGTTGTAAAACCAACTTTAAACATAATAGATTCCAGTAAAACTGAAGTTGCAATCTCAGAAAAAACAGCTACTCAAAAATCAATAAAAAAAGGGAATAACCTTCCTGAAATTTCGGGACAAAAATCAAATAAAACCATAAAAAATGAATCAAATCAAATAGCGGAGTCTTCAATCATCATCAAAAACAATCAGGAAAAACAATCAATCACTAAAACGTCAGTTGCTGAAACTCCTAAAAAAGAAACAGTAGATCAGTTACTGGAAACAGCCGAAAAAAGCGTTGTTGCTGAAAATTCGGTAAAACCAAAATCAAAAGTAAAAATTAATGCGAATGATTTACTCCATCAGGTTGATGGCGAATTAGAACTTTCGTTTAGAGAAAAAATGATTACAAAAGTCAATAAAAACTACCAATCGGTAAAAGTGGCGTTGGCAAATCGTAATAAGCAGGAGTGAGGGGAATAGAAGAAAGATTATCGAAAAAAGAAGAAAGAATAAAGAAGAAAGAATAAAGAAAATAAAAAATAGATTTTTAGTTCCGGAGGATCGATCCATATTGTATTGTCGGTTTTCAACCCGATGGAGACGAAGTAGCGCATTCACAATTTACCATTTATAATTCACAATTAAAAAATCATCAATCAATTTAAAAATCAATCAATCATGAAAAATTTTACCATTTATCTCGTAATCCTGGTCTTTTTATTTGTTACTAAAGTTCTGGGACAGGAAACTTTTGAATCCAGAGCCAAGAAAATTGCCAATAAAATAGAGAAGATTACCAAAGAAGAAAAAGCTGCTTTAAAAGACGAAGTAGAAGCTGTAAACGTACAATTGTCTGAAGGAAAAATTACGCAGGAACAAGCAGACAAGCGCAAAAAAGAATTAGCAGAAGCCAGAGCGGTTATTATTGAAGAGAAAGTTACTTTGGCTCAAAATGAACTTAACGATCTGGTACAACAAAAGGTCGATGGTAAAATTAAAGAACAGGATTCTACACATACTTATGTCTTTAGTTGGAAAAGAAGAGATATTGATAAAGATTCCATTCGTGGAGAAAAAAGAACTACTTCGCAATTTTTATTTGCAATGGGTTTAAATAATATGATAGTCGATGGAAAACTTCAGGACTCTAATTATAGTTTTATTGGGTCACATTTTTACGAATGGGGTTTTACCTATAATTCCAGATTATTGAAAAACGATAATTTATTGCATGTTAAATACGGGCTTTCTTTAATGTATAATAATATTCGCCCCACAAATAACAAAAGTTTTGTGGTGAATGGCAATCAAACTGAACTTCAAACAAATGCGATAAATCTGGATGAATCCCGTTTTAGAAATGTTTATCTGGTTTTGCCATTACATTTAGAGTTTGATTTCTCTAAGCCTCAGGTAAGTAACGGGAAAACGTATTTCAGAACACATAAAAGCTTTCGTTTTGGGATTGGTGGATATGCAGGAATAAATGTGAAATCAAAACAAATTTTAAAATACGATCAGGACGATTTAGATTACAAAACAACAGTAAAAGGAGATTATAATGTAAATAATTTTATTTACGGCGTGAGTTCTTATATTGGATACAAAGACTTGAGTTTGTATGCAAAGTATGATTTGAATTCCCTGTTTGAGGATAATTTAGTAAAAGAAAATAATATTTCGTTAGGATTACGCCTTGATTTAAATTAAGAATACAGTTAATTAGTTAGTGAAAGAAGTGTCTCGAAAGAGGCACTTTTTTTATGGAAAACCCTAAGATTAAGGATCGATTTGTTTACTTTTACAGACTTCAAATTTTTAAAATATTTTACGTTTTGATTTCACAAAATACTGTTGATACTGTTTTTGAAACTGCTCGTGTAGAGGAGGTTATTGGTGATTTTGTCAATTTGAAACGCGCCGGAAGTAACTTCAAAGGATTAAGTCCGTTCTCTGATGAGCGTTCGCCGTCGTTTATGGTATCGCCTGCAAAAGGAATCTGGAAGGATTTTAGTACAGGAAAAGGAGGGAACTCTGTTAAATTCCTGATGGAACATTCACAGTTTACTTATCCGGAAGCTATTCGGTATTTGGCAAGAAAATACAACATTGAAATTGAAGAAACCGAACAGACAGATGCTGAAAAAGCAATGACGGATGTTCGTGAAAGTATGTACTTAGTATCAGAATTTGCAAAAGGATATTTTCATAATACACTTTTAAATTCTGAGGAAGGAAAAGCAATTGGACTTTCCTATTTTAAAGAAAGAGGTTTTACAAATGAAACCATCAAGAAATTTAGTTTAGGATATTCACCTGAAACCTGGGATGCACTTACAAAAGAAGCTCTTGGTAAAGGATATAAGTTGGAATTTCTGGAAAGTACCGGTTTGACAATTGCCAGAGAAGACCGCCCTTTTGACCGTTTTAAGGGACGTGTAATGTTTCCTATAGAAAGTATGTCCGGGCGTGTTTTAGGTTTTGGAGGACGTATTTTAACTAATGATAAAAAAGCAGCGAAATACTTAAACTCGCCCGAAAGTGATATTTACCATAAAAGTAAAGTGCTTTACGGAATTTTTCAGGCAAAACAAGCTATAGCAAAACAAAATAATTGTTATCTGGTCGAGGGTTATACAGATGTGATTCAGTTTAATCAGGCAGGAATTGAGAATGTTGTGGCTTCATCAGGAACCGCTTTAACGCCAGATCAGATTCGTTTGGTCAATAGACTAACCAGAAATATAACGGTTCTTTTTGATGGAGATGCTGCAGGATTACGCGCTTCTGTTAGAGGAATTGATTTGATTCTTGAAGAAGGAATGAACGTAAGAGTTTGTGCTTTTCCTGATGGAGAAGATCCGGACAGTTTTGCACGAAAAAATTCCCATGATGAACTGGTTGCCTATTTAGAAGAAAACAGCAAAGATTTTATTCAGTTTAAAGCGTCGCTCTTGATGAAAGATGCTAAAAACGATCCTATAAAAAAAGCCGATTTAATCAGGGATATGGTTGCTAGTATTTCAAAAATACCGGATCGTATCCAGCGCGAAGTTTATATTCAGGAATGCGCCAGAATCATGGATATTTCTGAACAGGTGCTTACCAGTACTTTGGCGCAATTAATTCAGAAAGATCTTGTTGAGGCTGGTAAAAAGCAAAAACACGAACAAAAACCTTTTGAGGTTCATAGAAATCAAAAAAATACAGGATATTCGGGAGGAGATCCGGAAGATCCACGAAATGGACCGCCTGAGGATTATCCGGGAGAAACGGGATATTCAGCCGAGTCAACAGAAAAAGTAGATATTCTTTACCGTTTAGAACGAAAAGTAATTGAGATATTATTGCTTTACGGAGATAAAACAGAAGAATTTGAAGATGTACTTTTAAAAAACAATGATGAAGGTGAGGTTGTAATGATTACTGAAAAGCGACAATACAAAGTTTTCCAGCGAATTTATTTGAGTTTGCAGGAAGATGAGGTTGAACTTTCTAATAATTTGTTCAGGGATATTTATACCGACTTAATTGGGTTTTATAACCAAAATGAAAAATTCAATCTGGAGCAATATTTAATGCGTTTACAGCCAGATTTTGCTCAGGAGGTTACCGATATTTTAATGGAAGATGAAAGATTGACGCTGCACGATTGGGAAGGACAGAACATTTTTTCGAAAATGAAACACGAAACAATTGCACAATATGTTTCTGAAACGATTATGTCTATGCGTTGGTTTTTGGTAGACAAAATCATTGAAGAATTAAAAAGCTCTATACAACCTGATAATTCAGATAATACAGAGCTTTTGTCTATGGTTGTCGATTACTCGAAACTTGTCAATTCATTCTCGAAAAAACTAGGAAGAGTAATGTCGAGATACCATTAAATAATTTCTAAAGTCTTCGCTTTATTAACTAAGTCAACTAAATTAGTAACATTTAATTTAGTCAATAATCTTAATTTGTAAGTACTGATCGTTTTCTCGTTCAGATTTAAGATTTTAGAGATTTCATTATTCTTTTTACCATCACTTAAGTAACGTAAAACTTCAATCTCGCGATTAGAAAGTTTTCTGTACAAACGTTCGCTTTTGCTTTGTTTAGCAATAAGTGCCATGTTTTTACGTACCGTTTCATTGATGATAATTTTTCCTTCGTGTACTTTAATAATAGAAAGACCTAAAGTTTCAAGTTTTTCTGTTTTGTGCACATACCCGGAAACTCCTGCTTTAATAGCATTTGGAGCATACATTTGTTCAGCGAGGTCACTAAAAATTACAATTTTTGTTTTTGGGAAATTTTTCAGGATCGACTTGACCTCGAAGATGCTTGAAAGCCCTTCCAGCTCCAGATCGAGAATTAGGATATCGATCTCCTTCGTCTGAAGGATATCTCTAACCATTGAAAAATTGCCTACGTTGGCAACAATTGAAATTTGATCGTGGTCTTTGAAATAAGACTTAACGCCAAAGTGAGTCACAGGATGATTGTCTGCAAGACATACTTTAATCATAATTTTTACCTTTTTTAGAATTGTTCATGTTTTTGGAACTGTAAAATTAATAAATAAATTCTGTAATTAATTGCAGACAAATGTTAAAATCTTTTATTTTAACGTTTTTGGTATTAAACAGACTGGAATTGGGTCCATTTTATGCTTGTTACTGGTGTTTAAACGTTTATAAATTTCAAAGACAGATTTTTCTCTCCCATCAAAGTCAGATGCCGTATTTCCTGACTCCGCGGCTAACATGGCCCATTCAAGTTCGTCATAACTTGCCCCTAATTGGTCCTCATCTGTACGATTATCGCCAAATAATCCATCTGTAGGAGCGGCTGTTAAAATTGTTGTCGGAATTGCCAAAAATTCACCTAAAGCATACACATCTGATTTCATTAAGTCGGCAATTGGACTTAAATCGACTCCTCCATCTCCATACTTGGTGTAAAAACCTACGCCAAAATCTTCTACCTTATTCCCAGTCCCTGCAACTAATAAGCCGTGAATTCCGGCCAAATAATATAAAGATGTCATTCTGAGGCGTGCACGAGTGTTTGCTAACGATAAATTAACTTTTGTTGAATCTTCGGATGTAGGAACTGTTGCCTTAAAAGCTTCAAATGTATCCGTAAGGTCAGTTTGTACGTCAGAAACGTTTGGAAAACGCTTTTTCAATTGATCAATATGTTCTCTTCCTCTTAAAACTTGATTTGGAGCCTGGTGAATGGGCATTTCAACACATAAAACCTTCAAACCCGTCTGGGCGCATAGAGTAGAAGTCACAGCAGAATCAACTCCACCGGAAATTCCTATTACAAAACCGTTTGCTTTTGCATTGTTAGCATAATTTTTTAGCCACTCTACAATGTGGGTATTTACTTTTTCTGTCTGAATCGTACTTTTTTTAGCCATAATAGTTCAAGTTTTAAGATGTAGGGATGTATATTTGCAGAATTATTTTTTAAGTATCTTTTTACTTAAAATCCAGCAACACAAATCTAATTAAAATAAAATGAAAATTTATCGCTTAGTAGTGGTTCTGTCCTTGTTTTTTTTGTCCTGTGAACAAAAAACTAAAGTGGAAAAAGAGGTTGAGGAAATCCCTGTGGATATTAAGGTAGAGCGTTTTGATAAAGTGTTTTTTGAAACTAAACCAGAAGATTTAGCAAAAGTAAAAAGACAGTACCCTTTCTTTTTTCCGGCAGGAAATGATGATAATATTTGGTTGAAAAAAATGCAGGATCCGCTTTGGAAAGAAGTATATACTGAAGTGCAAAAAAAATACGCCAATTTTGAACCTGTTCGTCAGGAATTCAATAAATTGTTTCAGCACGTAAAATATTATTTTCCAAAATCAAAAACTCCTAAAGTAATTACCGTAATTGGAGAAATGGATTATACTTCAAAAGCAATTTATGCTGATAGTCTGGTAATTGTTGCCTTAGAGCTTTATTTAGGGAAAGAGCATAAATTTTATCAGTTTCCGAATTATCTGAAACAGAATTTTGAAGAAAAACAAATTATGCCGGATGTAGTTTCGAGTTTTGCCTACAGAAATATTCCTGCCTTTGCGGACAAAAACTTAATTTCTCAAATGATTTTTGAAGGAAAGCAATTGTATGCCAAAGATTTGCTTTTACCAGAATATTCAGATGCAGATAAAATAGGCTACACACCGGAACAAATAAAATGGAGTCAGGAAAATGAAGCATATATGTGGCGTTTTATTATAGAAAATGAAATGCTGTACAGCGATGATCCAAAATTAACAACCCGATTTATAGCACTGGCTCCGTTTTCTAAATTTTATTTAGAGATTGATAACGATTCTCCGGGACGAATTGGCGCCTGGCTGGGATGGCAAATAGTGCGATCTTACATGAAGAATAATCCGAATGTAACATTGCCGGAATTATTAAAAATAAATGCAAAAGAAATTTTTGAACAATCAAAATATAAACCTAAGAAGTAATGTCAGATACAGTAAACTCAGAAATTAGATTCAATATAGAATTAGATGAAAACCGTGTTCCCGAAAAATTAACATGGAGCGCAAAAGATGGCGGTGTTGAAGCTGAAGAAGCAAAAGCAATTATGTTGTCTATTTGGGACAGTAAAGTCAAAGAAACGATGCGTATTGATTTATGGACAAAGGATATGCCGGTTGATGAAATGAAGATTTTCTTCCATCAGACTTTAGTTGCAATGGCAGATACTTTTAAACGCGCCACAGACGACGAAAAAATGTCGGATACAATGAAAGATTTCTGTGATTATTTTGCAGAAAAGCTGGAACTAACGAAGTAGTTAAATTCCAAATTCAAATACTGGAACTAAATTCCAATAAGAAAAAATCCCAAATTCCAATTGTAAAGATTGATGTTTGGGATTTTTTATTAATTTATTATGGCGTTTGTTTTGATAGATTTTAGTTTAATATCATTTATGATTTTATTGTAACATCCCATTATGACAGTAGATGTTGGTTTGTTTGTAAGGCTATTTTCGTCTTCAATTGAGCCTCCGGAAGTTTTTGAATAAGTATTTCCCCACTATTTAAATCATATACTTCTAAGGTGACTTCTGCAAAAGACATTTGCTTTTTATAATAAAAATGATCTATAAGCTGAAAATCACTTAAATCATTTTTTGAATTTTTGCATTTGATATTTATATAATAGTCAAAATTTGCTCCTTTTTTTAAATCTAAAATTTTTGATTTACTTGGATTAATAGGGACTTGTTTAGGTAATAATAATGACTTTTCATTCAATGAATATTTAACTCTATCACCAAGATATTCGGAAAAATCTATAAAAGCCAAATCGGTTAATTTATCTTTGACATATGGATTAACTTCAATTTCGCCAAGTAGCCATTTGCCGCTGGAGAAATCTACACCATAAGTTTGGTTTTCGCTTAATACGTAATAATGTGTAGTATTACAGGAAAATAAAAGTAGTAAAAAGAGAAAGGCAATAATTTTCTTCATGAAATTCTGTGATTAAAATTGCTGCAAATATATGTATTTACAATATTTTATTGAGAATTTACTGCAATAAAAAATCCCAAATTCCAAGCTAAAATTGGAATTTGGGATTTTTTGTTAGTTTCTTATTTTGGAATTTGGAATTTCAAAAATTGGAATTTAATTTTTAGATTTAAAATTCACTCTGGTTTTTAAAAACTTCCTGATTTACTTCGTCAATATAAGTTAAAACTTCGTCTTTTCCGGTTTGTTCTGTAGCAGAAGTCACGAAATAATGGGGCATTTCTTCCCAGTTATTGGCAAACATTTGTTTTTTGTATGCTGCAATATGCGAGTCAATTTTTGTTTTGCTAATTTTATCGGCTTTAGTAAAAATAATACAAAACGGAATCTCGCTTTCTCCCATATACGACATAAATTCAATGTCTATAGTTTGAGCTTCATGACGAATATCAATCAAAACAAAAGCACAAACTAATTGTTCTCTGGTTTCAAAATAATCTGTAATGAATTGTTGAAAAACTGATTTTGTTTTTTTAGATACTTTCGCGTAACCATAGCCGGGTAAATCGACCAAAAACCAATTGTTATTAATCTTAAAGTGATTAATTAATTGTGTTTTTCCAGGTCTTCCTGATGTTTTAGCTAAGTTTTTATGATTGGTAAGCATATTGATCAAAGAGGATTTCCCTACGTTTGATCTTCCGATAAAAGCATATTCCGGCAAAAAATCTTTAGGACATTTTGCAACTTCAGAATTACTGATAATAAATTCGGCGGTATTAATTTTCATGTTTTTTGTGTTTAAGACCTCCTAAAAGTCGAAAGTTAGATGCTATAAATTCGTTTTAACGAGCCATTCTTCAAGAATTTTGTTGAATTCTTCAGGATGTTCCATCATAGCAGCGTGTCCACATTTGTCTATCCAGTACAAAGTTGAATTAGGCAATAATTTATCAAATTCTTCAGCGACATTCGGTGGTGTTACAGCATCATTTTTACCCCAAATTATACAGGTTTCTACTGTCATTTTTGGTAAATCCTTAGCCATATTATGACGAATTGCGCTTTTTGCAATCGTTAAGGTTTTGATTAGTTTAATACGATCGTTTACCGTTGCATAAACTTCATCAATAAGTTCCGGAGTGGCAATTGCAGGATCATAAAATACATCTTCAGCTTTCTTTCTGATGTATTCATAGTCACCTCTTTTTGGATAACTGTCTCCCATAGCGCTTTCATAAAGGCCAGAGCTTCCGGTGATTACAAGTCCTGCTACTTTTTCAGGATATAGTTTTGTGTGATAAAGTGCAATATGACCTCCAAGTGAATTACCTAACAAAATAACTTTGTCAAAGCCTTTAAAAGTGATAAAGTCTTTAACGTATTTAGCGAAGCTTTTTACGTTGGTTTTTAAAATACTTTGGGTGTATATTGGCAAATCCGGGATAACAACTTTGTATCCTTTCGTTGGGAAATATTGTGCTACAGCATCAAAGTTACTAAGGCCTCCCATTAAGCCATGTAAAATCACGATAGGAGTTCCTTCTCCAGCTTCATAATAGCTGTATTTGCCTTCTTTTTTGTAGTGTTTGTCCATTTAATTTAATGCCAATTTCAATTTGGACAAATATAGGGTTTAATAAATAAAAATGAATTTTTGCTACCGTTTTTTAACTAGATAATTTTTGTCGAACTTCTAAGTGTTTAAAAATCAGCTTTTATGGGGTGTTTTGGTGTATTTGCTAAATGTTAAGAAAACTGCATAATACCTAATTTTTTAAGAAATATAGTGCGTATTTTTTTTGATGTGGAAACAGAATTACGGCTCTGCTAATTATTATCTAAACTATTGATTGTCTATAAATTAAGGTTGGTGGGGAGAAAGTGGGTAAACTTATCAACAAAGTGGTAGTTAGTGGTAAAATGTGGTAATATTTTTTATATTTTTGCTGTATAACATATTAAAGTATTTTTCTTGAACACAATTGTTGGAACATATGAGTGTAAAGTCGATGCTAAAGGAAGGCTAATGATGCCTGCGCCTTTAAAAAAGCAATTGGCTTCTTCTCTTCAAAACGGATTCGTTTTGAAGCGCTCTGTTTTTCAGCCGTGTTTAGAACTGTATCCAATGGAAGAGTGGGATCTGATGATGCAAAAAATCAACAAGCTGAATCGTTTTGTAAAAAAGAACAATGATTTCATCCGAAGATTTACTGCTGGTGTTAAAGTGGTAGAGATTGATGCATTAGGGAGATTATTGGTTCCAAAGGATTTGGTTGCTTTTTCAAGTATTTCTAAAGATGTGGTTTTTTCATCTGCGGTTAATATTGTGGAAATTTGGGATAAAGATTTATACGAGAAATCAATAAGCGGCGAAGATATGGATTTTGCAGATTTAGCCGAAGAAGTAATGGGAAATATTAATGACGACGACAATGGAATATCATAATCCGGTTTTGCTTCATCCTACAGTTGACGGTTTAAACATTAAACCTGATGGCGTTTATGTAGATGTAACGTTTGGTGGCGGTGGTCATTCAAAAGAAATTTTGAAACGCTTAGGGCCAAACGGAAAATTGTTTGCTTTTGATCAGGACGAAGATGCGCTTGCAAATGCATTACCAGATGAACGGTTTACCTTAATTAATGAGAACTTTAGATTTATAAAACGATTTTTACGTTTTCACGGAGTTAAAAGTGTAGACGGAATTTTAGCTGATTTAGGTGTTTCATCACATCAGTTTGATGTTCCGGAACGAGGATTCTCTACAAGATTTGATGCCGATCTGGATATGCGGATGAGTCAGAAAAATGATTTAAATGCTTATCGTGTGGTTAACGAATATGAAGAACAGGATTTACGTCGTGTTTTTTTTGATTATGGGGAGTTGAAAAATGCGCCGGTTATAGCAAGAACAATTTTAGAAGCCAGAGAGCATCACCCAATAAAAACGACAGATGAATTGAAAGATGTTCTGGCAAAATTTTTACCGGAAAGAGTTCGAAATAAGGTGTTGGCTCAGATTTATCAGGCGATTCGAATTGAGGTAAATCACGAAATGGAAGCTTTGAAGGAATTTATAGAGCAATCTTTAGAAATTCTTAATCCGGGGGGAAGATTCTCTGTAATATCTTATCATTCGTTAGAAGACAGACTGGTAAAAAGATTTATTAAAAACGGAATGTTTGAAGGAGAACCAGAACGTGATTTTTTTGGAAATTTTTCTGTTCCGTATAAAACCATCGGAAAATTGATTATTCCGGATGATGCAGAGATTAAAATCAACAACAGAGCAAGAAGTGCAAAATTAAGAATTGCCGAGAAGATATAATATATATAGGTAGAAATGAAAAGTGGAGTATTTGGCATATTAAAAGCAAGATTTCTTTTAAACGATGACGCAGTAAAAAACTGGCGATTCATTGTTTTTATAATTCTGCTTGCTATTTTGATGATTGCAAATACACAACGATACGAACAAAAGGTTTTTGAAATTGCAAAACTGAATAATGAAGTAAAAGAATTGCGATCTGAATTTGTAGATCGACGTTCAGAGTTAATGAAATTGAAAATGGAATCAACGATATCCGATAAAATGTTTGAAAAACAAATTTATCCGTCAACAGTTCCTCCGGTTAAAATAGAAGTTAAAAAAGAAGAAGAAAAAAATTTCTTTAAAAGAATATGGCAGTAGACGATAAAAATATATCCTACAGAATTTACCTCGTAGCAGTTTTCATCTTTGTGATGGCAATTGCTATTGTTGTTAAGTTAACCAATATTCAATGGGTTGAAGGAGATTATTACAGAAAACTGGCAAAACAACGTACAGTTCGAAATTTTGTAATTCCGGCAAACAAAGGAAATATTTATTCGGCTGACGGAAGTTTACTGGCAACATCGATTCCTAATTATGAAATTCGTTTCGATGCAAAAGCGCCAAAAACAGAAACTTTTGAAAAGCATGTAAAAGCGTTATCAGATTCTTTAGCAACTGTTTTTGATAAAACGGGAAGTTATTTTGAAAAAGAACTAAGAAAAGCAAGAGAAAATAAAAATCGCTACTATTTGATTGCCCGCAATTTAAGTTATACTGAATATGTAAAAATTAAAGGTTTTCCATTATTCAATTTAGGAGCTTTTAAAGGAGGAATTATTATTGAGCAGGAAACGGTTAGAAAACATCCGATAGGAAAAATTGCTGAAAGAACAATTGGTTACGATCGTATTGACCCTGCAACAGGAGTTGAAGTAGGGAAAGGAATCGAATGGGCTTTTAAAAGTTATCTAAACGGAAAAGACGGTAAAATTTTAAAACAAAAAATTGCCAAAGGACAATGGAAACCTATTCGTGATTTAAATGAAGTTGATCCTGTAGATGGTTATGATGTAATCTCTACAATTGATGTTTTTATTCAGGATATTGCACATCACGCTCTATTAAAACAGCTTGAAGAATACGAAGCTGATCACGGTTGTGTAGTAGTTATGGAAACTGAAACGGGACATGTAAAAGCGATTTCGAATTTAGGAAGAGGCGAAGACGGGTCCTATTATGAAACTACAAATTATGCTGTAGCAGAGTCTCATGAGCCGGGATCTACATTTAAATTAGTCGATTTAATGGCGATTTTAGACGATAAAGTAGCGGATACAAGTACTGTTTTTGATAGTCACAACGGACAAGTGAAATATTATGGGCGTACTGTTACGGATTCGCACAGATCAGGTTACGGGAAGGTTTCATTAGCGCGCGGTTTCGAGCTTTCGTCAAATACGGTAATGGTTCAGGCGGTTTATAATAATTACAAGAACAACCCTTCTAAATTTGTCAATCATATCAATTCGTACGGATTAAATAAAACATTGGGATTGCATTTTAAAGGAGAAGGAAGACCTTATATACCACAACCTGGCGATAAACACTGGTCAGGAGTTTCACTTCCGTGGATGGCTTTTGGTTATGGAGTTTCGGTTACGCCAATGCAGACTTTGGCTTTTTACAATTCAGTTGCCAATAATGGCGTAATGGTAAAACCTCAGTTTGTATCAGAAATAAAAGAATGGAACAAGACCATCAAGAAATTTGATGTTGAAGTAATAAATCCAAAAGTATGTTCACCGGAAACCATTAAAAAGTTAAGAGCAGTATTAGAAAATGTAGTTAAAAAAGGAACAGGCTCTAAGTTGTATTCGAAAGATTTTTCGATGGCAGGAAAAACCGGAACGGCTCAGGTCAATTATGGTGGGAAAGAAGGAAAGTCTGCATTGTATTACGCTTCTTCATTCGTGGGATATTTTCCTGCTGATCATCCTAAATATTCCTGTATTGTAGTGGTTCATAAACCTAATACATCAAAAAACAACTATTACGGAGCAGATGTTGCGGGACCGGTTTTTAAAAGAATTGCCCAAAAAATATTTACAGATGCGCCATCAACAAATAAAATTAAAAAACTGGATTCAAGAGTGCCAAAACAGGATTCCAGTTATGATAAATATTATGTTGTTGAAGCGAATAAAAAATCAAATCAGGTTCCGGATTTAAAAGGAATGCCGGGAATGGACGCGATTGCTTTACTGGAAAATTTAGGTTTAAAAGTTAAAGTAAACGGAGTTGGAAAAGTAAAAAAACAGTCTTTACAGGCTGGACAAAATATTAGTAAAAACACAACAATAGTATTAGAATTATCGTGAAAGTACTGAAAGACATATTATATAAAGTAGCTATTGAATCTGTAACAGGTTCGACAGAGATTGATATACATAAAATTGATTTTGATTCAAGAAAAATTGAAGCAAATGATGTTTTTGTAGCCATTCGCGGATCACTTTCTGATGGTCATGATTATATAGAAAAAGCCATTCAATTAGGTGCAATTGCGATTATTTGCGATACGTTACCTGAAAATGTTGAAAAAGGGATCACTTACATTCAAGTAAAAGATACCAATTCGGCTTTGGCTTTCATGGCTGCTAATTATTTTGGAAATCCTTCTGAAAAATTAAAATTAGTTGGCGTAACCGGTACAAACGGAAAAACAACAATTGCTTCGTTATTGTTTCAGTTGTTTCAAAAAGCAGGTTTTAAAGTTGGTTTATTGTCAACCGTAAAAATCATGGTGGATGAAACCGAATATAGAGCAACGCACACAACACCGGATTCAATTACAATCAATCATTATTTAAACGAAATGATTGAAGCAGGTGTAACGCATTGTTTTATGGAAGTGAGTTCACACGGAATTCACCAGAAAAGAACAGAAGCTTTGCATTTTGTTGGAGGAGTTTTTACAAATCTGTCGCACGATCATTTGGATTATCATCCAACTTTTGCAGAATACAGAGATGTTAAAAAGTCATTTTTTGATTCGTTGCCTAAAACAGCTTTCGCTTTATCCAATATCGACGATAAAAACGGACCTGTGATGTTGCAAAATACAGTGGCCAGAAAACGTACCTATGCCTTAAAAACATACGCAGATTTTAAAGCAACAATATTAGAAAGTCAATTATCAGGCTTATTATTGAAGGTGAACGACAATGAAGTTTGGGTAAAACTAATTGGGACTTTTAACGCTTACAACGTTTTGGCAATTTACGGAACGGCTGTAGAATTAGGAATGGATAGTCTGGAAGCATTGCGTTTACTATCTGATTTAGAAAGTGTTTCGGGTCGTTTTCAATATATTGTTTCAGCAGGAAATGTTACTGCAATTGTAGATTATGCCCATACGCCGGATGCTTTAGATAATGTTCTAAAAACGATTGCTGATATCCGTACAAAAAACGAACAATTGTTTACAGTTGTGGGTTGCGGAGGAAATCGAGATAAAACTAAAAGACCAATTATGGCAAAAATTGCGACAGATCTAAGTGATAAAGCAATTTTAACATCGGATAATCCAAGAAACGAAGATCCTGAAGTGATTCTGGATGAAATGGAAAAAGGAGTTGAAGCTCATAATTATAAAAAATTATTGAGAATTACAGATCGAAAACAAGCAATTAAAACCGCGTGTCAATTGGCTCAGCCAACTGATATTATTTTAATCGCCGGAAAAGGGCATGAAACATATCAGGAAATAAACGGTGTTCGAAATCATTTTGATGATATGGAAACTGTAAAGGAAATTTTAGAACAACTGGGAAAATAAAGTTTAAACGGTGAATAGGTTATTCGTTTAACCGAATAATTATAAAATCAAAAAAACTAACAAAAACAATTAAACAAATAAACCAAGATATATGCTATACTATTTATTTGAATATTTAGACAAAACATTAGATATACCCGGGACAGGAGTGTTTCAGTATATCACATTCAGATCGGCTTTAGCATTGATGCTTTCATTGCTTTTGTCAACGATTTACGGAAAAAGAATTATAAACTTTTTGCGTAAACAACAAGTTGGCGAAACCGTTCGTGAGTTAGGTCTGGCTGGTCAAAATGAAAAAGCAGGAACGCCAACTATGGGTGGACTTATTATCATTTTTGCAACGCTTTTACCGGTTTTGTTATTTGCTCGTTTGCATAATATTTATATCGTATTGCTTATTGTAACTACACTTTGGATGGGAACAATAGGTTTTGTAGACGATTATATTAAAATATTCAAAAAAGACAAACAAGGACTTAAAGGTATTTTTAAAGTTATTGGGCAAGTTGGTTTGGGGATCATCGTTGGAGCAGTTCTTTATTTTAATCCTGCTGTAACTGTTAGAACAGATACTGGCAGAACAGATGTTTTTAGAACTACAACCAATACGACTGTGATTTTACCTGCGCCAATTGAGGAAAAATCAACAGCAACAACAATTCCGTTCGTAAAAAATAATGAATTTGATTATGCTGAATTATTAGCATGGACAGGCGAAGGATATGAAAAATGGGCATGGTTGATTTTTATTCCGGTTGTTATTTTTATCATCACGGCGGTTTCAAACGGAGCAAATTTAACAGACGGAATTGACGGTCTCGCCGCAGGAACTTCGGCAGTATCTGTGCTCGCGCTCGGGATATTTACGTTTGTTTCCGGAAATATTATTTTTTCGAATTATCTAAATATTATGTACATCCCAAATTCGGGAGAGATGACCGTTTTTATATCCGCATTTGTGGGAGCCTTGATTGGGTTTCTTTGGTACAATTCGTATCCCGCATCGGTCTTTATGGGAGATACAGGAAGTTTGACCATTGGAGGAATCATTGCAGTTTTGGCAATTGCAGTTCGTAAGGAATTATTGATTCCGCTATTGTGTGGAATCTTTTTAGTAGAAAATTTCTCAGTGGTTTTACAAGTGAGTTATTTTAAATTCACTAAAAAACGTTATGGCGAAGGCCGAAGAATTTTTCTGATGTCGCCATTACATCATCATTATCAAAAGAAAGGATATCATGAAAGTAAAATTGTAACCAGATTCTGGATCGTTGCCATCATGTTAGCCATATTATCAATCGTTACTTTAAAACTTAGATAATTTTTAAATTAAAAATTGAGAATTAAAAATTAAAAGTTCTTAGAAATGAAAGAAAATGTTATTCAGAATAAATCATTTCTTTTTGCGGTTAGAATAATCAATTTGTACAAGCATCTAACCACGGTAAAGAAAGAATTTGTTTTGAGTAAACAAATTTTAAGATGTGGAACTTCAATTGGAGCAAATATAGAAGAGTCAATTGGAGGACGTTCTGATAAAGAGTTTCTGTTTAAACTTGAGATTTCTTACAAAGAAGCAAGGGAAACAATTTATTGGTTAAAACTATTGAAAGCCACAGATTATATTTCAGTAATAGAATTTGAAAGCATTCATAGTGAAGCAGAAGAAATATGTAAAATATTAGCAAAAATTATAATAACCCTAAAAGGGAAAATGTGAAACAATTAAAAGCCTCGTGTAATAGATTTTTAATTTTTAATTCTCAATTTTTAATTATATAAAGTATGAGGTTAGTAGTATTAGGAGGAGGAGAAAGTGGTGTAGGTACCGCTATTCTGGGGAAGAAAAAAGGATACGATGTTTTTGTATCTGATTTTGGAAAAATAAAAGAAAGCTATAAAGAAGTTCTTATCATTAATAAAATTGACTGGGAAGAAGAAAAACATACCGAAGACCTGATTTTAAACGCCGACGTGGTGATGAAAAGTCCCGGAATTCCTGAGAAATCTCCCATAGTACAAAAACTTATTGCAGCCGGAATAAAAGTGATTTCTGAAATTGAATTCGCAATACCTTTTACCGAAGCATTAACAGTTGGGATTACAGGAAGTAACGGTAAAACAACGACAACAATGTTAACGCATCATTTGCTGAAATCAGCAGGTTTGAATGTTGGTTTAGGTGGAAACATTGGCAAAAGTTTTGCCTGGCAGGTAGCAGATAATAAATATGATGCCTATGTGCTTGAACTAAGTAGTTTTCAGCTTGACGGAATCATAGATTACAGACCGGATATTGCCATAATAACAAATATTAGTCCGGATCATTTAGACCGATACGAATATAAATATCAAAAATACATTGATTCAAAGTTTCGCATAACAATGAATCAAACCGAAAGCGATTATCTTATTTACGATGCAGATGATGAGGCAATTGCCGAATGGTTAAAAAATAACACAACAAAAGCAAAATTAATTCCTTTTTCATTGACTAAAACATTCGATGAAGGGGCTTCTATAAATAACAACAAAATGGAAATAAAGATCAACCAAGAAGAGTTTACAATGGAAACAGAATACATTGCGTTAGAAGGAAAACATAACATGAAAAACGCAATGGCAGCAAGCTCTGTAGCAAAATTGATGCAAATTAGAAATGCAACAATTCGCGAAAGTTTATCTAATTTTCAAGGTGTTGAACACCGTTTAGAAAAAGTATTAAAAATCCAGAATGTTCAATATATCAACGATTCAAAAGCAACAAATGTAAATGCTACTTTTTTTGCTTTAGACAGTATGAATGTTCCAACGGTTTGGATTGTTGGTGGAGTTGACAAAGGAAACGATTATAACGAATTAATGTCATTAGTTCGTGAAAAAGTAAAAGCAATTATTTGTCTTGGAGTTGATAATCATAAAATTATCACTGCTTTTGGGGATGTTGTGGATATAATGGTTGAAGTAAATAATATGAACGATGCTGTAAAAACAGCACAACGTTTAACTGAAAAAGGTGATGCTGTTTTATTATCTCCGGCCTGCGCAAGTTTCGATTTATTCGAGAGTTACGAAGACAGAGGAAAACAATTTAAGCAAGCGGTGCACAATTTGTAAAAAATAGTTTCAAGTTTCAGGTTTCACGTTATGTGAAAACTTGAAACATGAAACAAAATAAAACTTGAAACTAAAGACATGAAGGAGTTAGTAAACAAATTAAAAGGAGATAGAGTAATATGGTCATTCGTGGCTTTATTAGCGCTGTTTTCGTTTATGCCTGTTTTTAGTGCGAGTAGTAATCTGGCTTATATCGGTCACGGAACGGGGAACACATTGGGTTATTTAGTAAAACATCTGGCTCATATTTGTATTGGTTTCCTGATTATTTATTGGGTTCACAAAGTGCCATATCATTATTTCAGGGCGATTTCAAAAATTGCTTTGCCTGTAGTGTGGTTTCTTTTACTGTATACATTATTGAAAGGAACGGTGATTGCCGGAGCAAATGCAAGTCGCTGGATTCAGGTGCCTTTTATAGGTATTACGTTTCAAACGTCAACATTAGCGGCGAGTATATTGTTTATTTATGTAGCACGTTATTTGTCTAAAACCAGAGAAGAAAATGAACCATTTCAAACGTCGTTAATTCAGCTTTGGTTGCCGGTTTTTATAACATTGGCACTTATTTTGCCAGCTAACTTTTCGACCACTGCGTTGATATTTGCAATGGTAATAATGTTGACTTTTATTGGTCGATATCCATTAAAATATATTGGTTTTATCATAGGTTCAGGAATCGCAATGTTAGCATTCTTTCTTTTGGTAGCAAAGGCTTTTCCGGATTCAAGATTTTTTAGCAGGGTAGGAACATGGGGAAGTCGTATTGAGAACTTCACCACAGACAAACCTGATGAAGATGATTATCAAATCGAGAAAGCAAAAATTGCAATTGCATCAGGAAGATTTGGCGGAGTTGGACCAGGAAAAAGTGTTCAGAAAAACTTTTTACCACAATCATCTTCAGATTTTATCTACGCGATTATTGTTGAAGAATATGGTTTAGTTGGCGGCGTTTCAATATTGGTTTTGTACTTATTGTTATTGTTCAGGTTTGTAATTGCGTCACATAAAGCAACTACGTTATTTGGGAAATTAGTCGTCGTCGGGCTTGGATTTCCAATGATATTTCAGGCGATGATCAATATGGCAGTTGCAGTAGAATTATTGCCTGTTACAGGGCAAACGCTTCCGCTGATAAGTAGTGGAGGAAGTTCTATCTGGATGACTTGTTTTTCTCTTGGGATTATCATCAGCGTGACTAAAAAAGAAGAAGAAATCGCAGAAGAGCAGGAAGAAAAGGAAAGAAGGAAAGAAGCACTTCAAAGATTAATTGACAAGGAATTAGCTGTAGAAGATGAAATTGAATATGAGAAGGCAGGAGTTTATGAAGAGGAAGGAATGTATTCAATTGAAGATAATTCCAGGAATCCGATGAATGCAGTTTTGAATAAATAAAAAGAGTAAATAGAATAATTTTTAAAGCGAATAACTTTTAAAAATATGACAAATTATAAATTCATATTAAGTGGTGGCGGTACAGGAGGACATATTTATCCTGCGATTGCGATTGCTAATGAATTAAAGTTGAAATTTCCTGATGCTGAATTTCTTTTTGTAGGTGCTAAAGACAAAATGGAAATGCAAAAAGTACCTCAGGCAGGTTATGAAATAAAAGGACTCTGGATTGCGGGTATACAAAGGAAATTGACTTTACAGAACTTGATGTTTCCGCTAAAACTGGCAACAAGCTTGCTGGAATCTAGAAGAATCATCAGGCAGTTTAGACCAAATGTGGTTATAGGAACAGGAGGTTTCGCAAGCGGACCTTTATTACAAGCGGCAGGTTTAGCAGGAATTCCAACAGTGATTCAGGAACAAAATTCGTTTCCGGGGATTACAAACAAATTGTTGAGTAAGAAAGCAAATGCAATTTGTGTGGCATACCAAAATCTGGAAAGATTTTTTCCTAAAAATAAAATGATTTTAACAGGAAATCCAGTTCGTCAGGATTTAATTGATATTGAAATTAAACGTGATGAAGCCATTACTTTTTATGGTTTGGATCCTAATAAAAAGACATTACTAATTCTGGGTGGAAGTTTAGGAGCAAGAAGAGTCAATCAGTTAATTGAAAAAGAGTTACAAAATATACTTTCTCAGGATGTTCAGATTATCTGGCAATGCGGAAAATTATATTTTGAAGATTATAAAAAACACAATCAGCAAAACGTAAGAGTTGTTGATTTTATTGAAAGAATGGATTTTGTTTATGCTGCGGCAGATGTGATTATTTCACGTGCGGGAGCATCCTCAGTATCTGAATTGTGTATTGTTGGGAAACCGGTAATTTTTATTCCGTCACCTAATGTAGCCGAAGATCATCAGACTAAAAATGCGAAGGCAATTGTAGATGCAAAAGGAGCTATTTTATTGAAAGAGTCAGAATTAGACACTCAGTTTAGTATTGTTTTTGAGGCTTTATTAAAAGATCAGGGAAAACAAAAACAATTGAGTGAGAATATCAAAAAACTGGCTATGCCAAATGCTACAAAAGCGATTGTAGAACAAATAGAAAAGTTGTTATAATGTAATTTTTTAGAAAAATTATACAACAATTTATATAGAGCAGAACGTTATTTTTAGGCGTTTTGAGTTATTAAGATAAGAAAAATGCAAAGACCTAGTTACTAGTTTTTTATAAAAAAGAACTGTTTGTAAATAGCTCAAAATCAAAAATTAAAATGAATTTAAATCAAATACAAAACGTTTATTTTATTGGTATTGGAGGCATCGGGATGAGTGCTCTGGCCCGCTATTTTAAAAATATCGGGAAACAGGTTTCGGGTTACGATAAAACGCCGTCAATGCTGACAAATGAGTTAGTCGAAAGCGGTATTGATATTCATTTTGAAGATAATATTAGTTTGATTCCTTCTGATTATTATGCTGAAAATACATTAGTCATTATAACTCCTGCGGTACCCAAAACACATTCAGAGTGGAACTACTTTTTAGAAAGAGACTATCAGCTTAAAAAACGTGCAGAAGTTTTAGGAATTATAACCAAGGACACTTTCTGTTTTGCTGTTGCGGGAACGCACGGTAAAACTACCACTTCAAGTATTTTAGGACATATTCTATTTGAAAGCGGAGCTGATGTTACGGCTTTTGTGGGCGGAATTGTAGAAAATTATAACTCTAACTTAATTGGAAGCGGAAAAACCGTGACAGTTGTAGAAGCAGATGAATTTGATCGTTCGTTTTTGCATTTACACCCCAATATTGCTTGTATCACATCGATGGATGCGGATCATTTGGATATTTACGGAACAAGTGAAGCAATTGAAGCGTCGTTTGTAGAATTTGCTAATAAAGTAGAAGATAAAAATAAGCTGTTTATAACAAAAGAATTGCCACTTGAAGGAGTGCAATGTGCTATAAATGAAGATGCTGTATATAAAGCTTTCAATGTTAGGATAGAAAACGGAAGTTATGTCTTTGATGTGCAGACGCCATCAGAAATCATGAAAGATTTGCGTTTTGGATTGCCAGGAAAGCATAATTTAATGAATGGATTAATGGCTATTGCAATGGCTAAAACTTTTGGAACTCCAACGGATGCAATTGCAAAAGCTTTGGCTTCTTTTAAGGGTATCAGAAGACGTTTTTCTTATCAGATTAAAACTGAAGAATTAGTTTATATAGATGATTATGCGCATCATCCAACAGAAATAAATGCTGTTCATCAAGCGGTTACGGAATTATATCCGGCACGTAAAGTATTAGCCATTTTTCAGCCGCATTTGTTTAGCAGAACAAGAGATTTTGCTGATGGATTTGCCGAAAGTTTATCCGCTTTTGATGAAGTGTTTTTAATGGATATTTATCCGGCACGCGAATTACCGATGGAAGGGATTACATCTGATTGGCTGTTAGGAAAAATGACAAATGCGAACAAAAAAATTGTTGCAAAAAGTGATTTATTAGCGGAAATCAAAGCCAGTGATGCGCCAATAATTGTAACAATAGGAGCTGGTGATATTGGTGAAATGGTTCCGTCAATTAAAAAAATGCTAAATGAAAATATTTAATTGGACAAATGTTAGATTAATTCTCATTTTAGGGCTTGTACTTTTTCTATATTCTTTTGCTCAACATCGAAACGGAGATAGAAAATTAAAAAAATCAATGGTTGTTTTTGTAGGAGAAAATACGCTTTTTGTAAAGCCTGAGACGGTTAATAAATTGTTAATAGAAAATAAAAGAGATGCTTCCAGTATCCGAAAAGATGAACTAGATTTGAATAAGATTGAGAAAACCCTTGATACGCAAGAGATGATTGAGAAATCAAATGTTTTTGTAAGTATTGATGGCGTTCTAAAAGCAGTAGTAAAACAGAAGACACCAATAGCGCGAGTTTATGATGGTACCGCTTCTTTTTATATTGACTATGAGGGTAATAAAATGCCTTTGTCAGACAATTATACTGCTCGGGTTCCTCTTGTTTCCGGGGCAATAAATAAAAAAAATAACGAAGATTTAGCTACTCTATTTCGCACAATTTATGACGATGCGTTTTTGAAAAAAAACATCATTGCAATTCAAATTATGCCTAATGGTAGCTTAAAAATGTTTAATAGAAATTATAATTACTTCATCGATTTTGGCAGAACGATGAATGTTGATAAGAAATTTAATAACTATAAAGCCTTTTTTCAAAAAGCGGTTTTAGATAGTTCGTTATATAAATATAGTAAGATTGACCTTAGGTTTACGGAACAAGTAGTTTGCACAAAATAATAGAAAATGGAAAAAGATAACATTGCAGTAGGTCTAGATATTGGAACGACAAAAATAGTTGCCATGATTGGCAGAAAGAACGAGTATGGTAAATTAGAAATTTTGGGTATTGGTAAATCCAAAAGTTTGGGCGTTGCCAGAGGGGTTGTAAGTAATATTACACAAACTATTCAATCTATTCAGCAAGCAATACTTGAAGCGGAAAACAATTCAGGTTATAAAATAAAAGATGTTGTCGTGGGAATCGCAGGACAACACATAAGAAGTATTCAGCATACAGATTACATCAGCCGTAGTAATCCGGAAGAAGTAATTGGTGAAAATGATATTCAGCTATTGATTGACCAGGTAAATAAACTGGCAATGTTACCGGGAGAAGAAATTATTCACGTTTTGCCGCAGGAGTTTAAAATCGACGGACAATCTGAAATTAAAGAACCTATCGGGATGTACGGCGGAAGATTAGAATCTAGTTTTCACGTAGTAGTGGGGCAGGCATCATCTATCAGAAATGTTGGAAGATGTATTCAGAGTTCAGGAATCGAATTGTCAGGATTGACATTAGAACCTTTAGCGTCTGCAGATGCGGTTTTAAGTCAGGAAGAAAAAGAAGCCGGTGTAGCTTTAATTGATATTGGTGGAGGAACAACAGATTTAGCTATTTTTAAAAATGGTATTATTCGTCATACCGCAGTAATTCCTTTTGGAGGAAATGTGATCACAGAAGATATTAAAGAAGGTTGTTCGATTATTGAAAAACAGGCAGAGCTTTTAAAAACAAAATTCGGATCAGCCTGGCCGGGAGAAAATAAAGACAACGAAATTGTTTCTATTCCGGGTTTAAGAGGAAGAGAGCCAAAAGAAATTTCGCTTAAAAACTTATCTAAAATTATTCATGCTCGTGTAGTTGAAATTATAGAACAGGTTTTTGCAGAAATTAAGGCTTACGGACACGAAGATCCGCGTAAAAAATTAATTGCAGGAATTGTCCTTACAGGTGGAGGAGCTGAGCTAAAACACATCAAGCAATTAGTAGAGTATATCACTGGTATGGATACCAGAATAGGATATCCAAATGAGCATTTAGCAGGTAATTCAAGCGAAGAAATTTCTAGTCCATTATATGCAACAGCTGTTGGTTTAGTAATGAACAGTATCGAAAACAGTACTCAAAGTGCCGTTAGAATGGAGCTGGTAAATGAGCAGCCAAAAGTGGTATACAGAAATGTACCACCTCAAATACAACAACCGGTACAACCACGATACGAAGTTGAAGAAAACTACGTTGAAAGAGTAGAAACTATTGAAGATTCCAGAGATGGCAGAAATAATGGGAATAAAGCAGAATCTACGGAGACCAAAATCAGAAGATCATTTTTTGATAGATATGTCGATAAAATCAAAGATTTTTTAGACAACGCAGAATAGAGTTAGAGTAAATAAGAAAAGGAATTACTTTTTGCCCCAAGTCAAGAAGTAAAAAATGTATTAAATAAGAATTTCAAAAACCAAAAAGATGATGAGCAACTCAGAATTTGGAAGTATTTCATTTGATTTACCAAAAAATCAATCAAATGTAATTAAAGTAATAGGTGTAGGTGGAGGTGGTAGTAATGCTATCAACCATATGTTTAAACAAGGTATTAAAGGCGTTGATTTCATCGTTTGTAATACTGATTCACAGGCACTACAGAACAGTTCTGTACCTAACAAAATTCAGTTAGGTATGAATTTAACAGAAGGTCTTGGAGCAGGAGCAAATCCTGATGTAGGACAGCAATCAGCTATTGAAAGTATCGCCGATATCGAAAAAATGTTAGACCGTGGTACTAAGATGGTATTTATTACTGCTGGTATGGGTGGAGGAACAGGAACAGGAGCAGCTCCGGTAATTGCACAATTAGCAAAAGAAAGAGAAATCCTGACTGTTGGTATCGTGACAATTCCTTTTCAGTTTGAAGGGAAAGTACGTCAGGAGCAAGCACTTTTAGGAATCGAAAAATTGCGTAAGCAAGTCGATTCGTTAATTGTAATTAATAATAATAAATTAAGAGAAGTATACGGAAATCTTGGTTTCAAAGCAGGATTCTCTAAAGCGGATGAAGTTTTGGCAACAGCCTCAAGAGGTATCGCAGAAGTAATTACGCATCACTATACTCAAAATATCGATTTACGAGATGCTAAAACTGTTCTTTCGAATAGTGGAACAGCTATCATGGGATCTTCTGTTGCGGCGGGTGAAAACAGAGCAAAAGATGCTATCGTTTCAGCATTGGATTCTCCGTTGTTAAACGACAACAAAATTACAGGAGCCAAAAACGTATTGTTGCTTATCGTTTCTGGATCAAACGAAATCACATTGGATGAGATTGGAGAAATCAATGATCACATTCAGGTAGAAGCAGGTCATAATGCTAATATTATCATGGGAGTTGGTGAAGACGAAACTCTTGGTGATGCTATTGCCGTGACTATTATTGCAACAGGTTTTGATGTTGAACAACAAAATGAAATTGTAAATACAGAGCCTAAAAAAATCATTCATACGTTAGAAGATGAGCAAAGAAGTGTTCATAATTTATCGAATAAAACAGTTACTTCCTTTGATTTAAATGCTGAAACACCTACTTCAAAATCAGAAGAGAAAATTGTTTTTGATTTAATGGAAGATGAAGAGGAGATAACTCCGTTTGCACCTACACAAGTTACTCCAGTTGAAGTTGCTCCAATTGAAGTTACTCCGGTTGTTGCGGTTGCTCCAGCAGTAAATCCTTCAATGAATAAGGAAGAATTAGTAATAATGTCAGAGTTTATTAAAAATCTTGATGTAACATTCGAAATTGTTTCGCCTATTACAGACATTGATTTTACTATTTCATCTCCGGAAGCACCAACTTTTCAGCAGACACAACCAGTTCAGCAAAGAGTTTTTGAAAGAGAAGAGCAAACAACATTTTCATTTGATTTACCTCTTTTCAGATCAGAGCCGGAAGTTAAAAAAGAACCGGTTGCTCAGCAGGAAAACAAAATTTTATTCGAATTAACGAATGAAACCCGTAATATTAAAGTGAATGATCCAGTACAATTTGTGCCGGTTACAGAAGTTTCGGATAAAGGAATCATCAAATATTCGCTAGAGGAATATATGGAGGTTGAAAATGAACTTGTAGCATCAAAGCCTGTGGATAAAGTGGTTGAAGAAGTAATTCCTGCGGAATTAAATATCACCATGAAGCCAAAAGTCGATTTTGCAAGCGAGGCTGCTTTTACCACTACTTCAGAAGCTTCTCCGCTTGAATTAACAATCGAAGAAACTTTACGCTTAAGAGCAGAAGAAAGAAGAAAGAAACTAAAAGAATTTAATTATAAATTCCACAACAATAATGCTACGAGAATTGATGAACTTGAAAAAGAGCCTGCTTACAAAAGATTAGGTATTGATTTATCAAATTCACAATCAAATAATAACAATTCGAGAATATCAGTTGGAACAGATAGTAACAACGATTTGCAATTGCGTTCAAACAATTCATTTTTGCACGACAACGTAGATTAATTTTACAATCATAATAATGAAGATAGCCCGAAAATTGGATTTAATTTTCGGGTTATTTTTTTTATCTTCGCACAGAATTTAAAATTTGACTTCTATACGTAACTTTTAAAGTTAATATTAGTTGTCAGTTCGGGTCCTTGGGCTTTGCTCAGGATAAACTAGTAATTTTAAATAAATGCATCAATCATAAGCATAGCTTATTAAAATAAAACAAAGATGAGTTTACAAACATTAATCATGGACGAGATCAAAACCGCCATGAGAGCAAAAGATACAGTAGCACTAGAAGCTTTAAGAGCAATTAAATCAGAAATGTTATTAGCTGCAACATCAACAGGTTCTAAAGAAGAATTAACGGAAGATGATGAAATAAAATTGCTTCAAAGATTGGTTAAAACACGTAAAGAAAGTGCCAGAATATTTACAGAACAAAATCGTCCTGACTTAGCTGAACCGGAATTAGCACAAATTGCTGTAATCGAGAAATTTTTACCTGCTCAATTAAGTGAAGAAGAAGTAGAAGCGGTAATTGCAAAAATCATTGCTGAAACAGGCGCTTCAGGAATTGCTTCAATGGGTAAAGTAATGGGATTAGCTTCTGCTCAATTAGGCGGAACTGCTGAAGGAAAAACTATTTCTACAATCGTTAAGAAACTTTTAGTTTAAAGAATTCTAGATTTCAGATTTTAGATTTCATTCAATAATCTAAAATCTGAACTCAACAATGCAATCAAAAGACCGCGTAGTTCAACTGGATAGAATATCAGATTTCGGCTCTGAGGGTTGGGGGTTCGAACCCCTCCGCGGTCACAAAAAAAGCCTGTTTCATTATGAAACAGGCTTTTTTTGTGTTTTAATTTTCTTTTATTAAATTTTGACCAATTCGACTCTTCTGTTTTCTGCTTTATTTTCTTCAGTGTCATTAGCTTTCAAAGGTTTTTGTGAACCAAATCCTGTTGCTTTTAATCGTTTTATATCAATTCCTTTTCCTGCTAAAGCATACATTACAGTATTTGCTCTGTCGGTTGAAAGTTTTTGGTTTCTTGCGGCAGTACCGGAATTATCTGTATGTCCTTCTATTGATAACTTAAGGTTTGGATTTGCATTTAATAAAGTCAAAATTTCCTCTACAGTTTTTTGTCCGTCAGGTTGTAAAGTAGCTTTATCAGTATCAAAATTGATATGCAAAATTGCTTTCCCGGTTTTATCAATATCAATTTTCATTTGTTCTGCCGAATATTTTTTAATGGTTTGTTCAAAATCTTTAAGTTCCATTATAAAAACATTGCCTTGCGCTGAGTTGGATTGAATGTTTAGAATGTATTTTTTACCGCTGTTTTTAAAGGCATATACAGCAAATGGCGAATCGCTTTCTCTCAGAATACCTCTTGTTCCATGCTTTCCATTCCACATATTTTTTTCCAATTTGGCTTTTTGATTTTCATCTTCGGGAAAATTGCCTTTATATAATTTTTTTGCACCTATTTTGTCTAAATAGTCGTAAACACTTTTGTCAAAAAGCTTTTGATTAAAATCCTTGCCTTCTGATCCTTCAAAAACCAGAATTCCCAGTTTGCCCTCAGCTGTATAGATAGTATTGCCTAAAAAGTTTTCCATGGTTTCATAGTCAAAAAACTCTGAAACGCCATTTTTCTCATTTGCGATCTTAAGACCTGTTGGTGCAGTAATAAACGGAAAATTACCAATATCTTTTAAATCTGGTATTTCATCCCAGTTTATTCCCGTTGACATTATTTCATTATTCGTGGTCTCTGTTTTTGGTGTTTCTGTTTTTTGTTCAGCGTTTTCAGTGCTCTCCACTTTTTTTTCGTTTTTACAAGAAAAGAAAACAATTCCTAATAGTGCAACAATTACTGTTTTTTTCATTTTTTATAATTTTCAATTATAGGTTTAGATTTTTAAAATATACAACTCACAATACTAAATAATGTACCATAATAATAACTTCAACTCTACTGTTTATTAAATACTTAGAGCATTATTGGTTTGTTATAGCTAATATATAACTATTTTTTTAGAAGATATATTGTTTTTTTAAGACAACAATTAGTAGTGTGTTTTAAATAACTCATCTTATCAAATTTATTCTTTCGCCCGACTTGCTCTTTCATGATTGCTCTAAAAAGTCAAAAATATACTCCTAAATCTTTTTTGTTTTTTTCAATCCATATAGCAGCTTCATGTCTACGAAAGTTTATGCTATAAATTAATTTACTGTAAAAACTAGTCTGACTACAGGTGTTTTTTTTGCTTTATAAGCAAAACTTGTAAGAAATGTCTTTATCTGTCAGGTTAAAAACTTTTGAAGGCAATAATAATTGTTAATAGCTGCAATATTTGAACTTTGAAATTTTGTTAACCCTTATATCTATTGGATTTGTTAACATTTAGTCACAATTATTTTGCAATCAGCGTATTATGATCGTCGCTTCTTTTTTAGTGTAAAATAAATTTATAATTAATTATTGTTTTTAGAATTATCAATTGTGACTTGTAGTCTGCAATGGATTTATTGTGAAGTATCAGCGAATAGTATTTAAAGATTTTTTGTAAAAATAAAAGCGTACTAAATTGTTGAATTTAGTCAGTATTCAAATAATAATTAGTATCCAGTTCCGCAGTGAAATGAAAAGCAAAGTGGAAAAGAAGCACTTAGTTGAATAGATTTTTTTAGGAGTTTAAATTAAGTGGTCGATGCAATTGTTTTAAAAATTGTGTTGGTCTTAAGTTTGGGAAAGGAGTAAATAAATAAATTAAAAACAAATGAGATGAGTTAAAAAAACAAAAAAAGATGATTAGGAAATTAGCAAAAATGAATGAAAATTTAAAACAAAAATGAATAGAATTAAAATAAAAATGAACAAAAACTTACTTATTGTATTGGCCTTTCTTCTATTTAATATAGGGTATGGGCAAAAAACCTGGACAGGTGCTACGAGTACTGCATGGGAAACTGATTCAAACTGGAGTCCTGTTGGAAAACCAACCGCTGGCGAAAATGTATTAATAACAAATGCAACTAATCAGCCGGTAATAAATGCAGCCGGAACTTCTTGTGCTATTCTTGAGTTATCAAATTCGACTCCGGGGAGTGTGGTGGTTCTTACCGTAAAATCAGGATCTTTTTCTCCTGCATCAATAATTATGAATAGTAATGGTGGTGATACCAGCGATTGCAGTTTAAAAATTGGTACGGGGACAGTAAATGTTACTGGAGATGTGATAATGACCGGAACTGCCCTTCAAAATGACGTTACTTTTTCCGGAGCGGGTATTTTAAAAATGGGAGGTATGATGACTGGAGGTACGTTAAATGCCGATGGAATAGGAACTGTAAATTATAGTGGTGCAGGACCACGTATAATTGGTACATATATTTATAATGATTTAACTCTTTCGGGTAGTGGTGTCAAAACAATTGTAACTTCTGAAGTAATTGTAAATGGAACTCTTACTATGTCAGGAACAGCAACAGCTTCTTCGCCACCAACTTATGGCGCTAATGCGGCGTTAAAATACAGTAGTTTATCATCTCAAACAGTTGGTCCAGAATGGGTTTCTCCTTTTGTGGCTGGTGGAGGAGTTGAAGTTTCTACTGCTAATCCTGCAGTAAGCGTTGTTACTATAAATGGAAATGGTACAGAAAAAAGATTTAATGATGGTGTACCGTTAATTATGGATGAAGATGCATTTTTAGTAGTTACTAATACTGAACTTTATTTAGGAGGTGATTTTATTAATAATAGAGGATCTTTAACAACTGATAAATTTGTTTATTTAACAGGTGGTGTTAATCAGAGTATCGCAAGTTTTACATCTACAGAAGGAGTTTCTATGATTAAAAATGCAGGTATAGCCACCTTTGTTGGAAATATAAACACGAAGAAGTTAACAATTAATGGTTTAGGAACACTGAATCTTGGAACAGGTTTGACTCATACATTTACTTCTGACTGGACTAGAACTCAGGGAATATTAAATGCGGGTTCAAGTATTTTAAAAATTTCAGGAAATGTATTAGGTAATGGAGGTAGTTTTGATTCGGGAACTGGTACAGTAGAGTTTAATGGAGGAGCACAAAATTTAGGAACAGGATCGATAACATATAATAATCTTACGTTGTCAGGAACCTTAACTAAAACTTTTGGTGAAAAAACTACCATAAATGAAACTTTTTCTATCGCAAGCGGAGTAGTTGCAGATTTGACTGCTAATTTGGTACATAAGGCAAAAACTATAAAACTGGGAGATACACCTGGAGCTGGTGGATCTTGGGGTAGTAGAAATTCAAACGCAGTTAATAAAAATGATACCTATTTTGTTCTTAATAATGGTATTGTAAATGTTGGACCAACAATAGTAATAGATACTAATGGCTTAGCAGGATTAATTAGTACTTATGGAACACCATCATTAGGATCTAATAATTTTACTATAAAAGGTACTGATATGGTAGGAGGAATTTTAGTTACTCCGCCTGCAGCATTTGAAGTAAGTACAGATGGAGATACTTTTTCTGACACACTTACTTTAGGAGCAGCGGGTGATATTGCAGAAACAAAAGTATATGTTCGCTTAAAAGGTACAATTGCCGTAGGTGATTATTCTGGAAATTTAGTTTTAAGTAGTACAGGAACAGCTAATGTAAATTTACCAATTGCAACGAGTACGGTGAATAAGGCACTACTTACTGTTACTGCAAATAATAATAGTAAAGTTTACGGATCAGATAATCCGGTTTTAACAGCAAGTTATGCTGGTTTTGTAAATAGTGATACAGAATCAGTTTTAACAACAGCACCTACAATTACAACGACAGCAATAAAAGGGAGCTCGGTAGGAACTTATCCAATTACAGTTGCTGGAGCAACTGCATCTAATTATACTTTTACTTATGCTACAAGTGCATTATTAACTATTACTCCTGCAGCTTTATCTATTACAGCAGAGAATAATAGTAAAGTTTACGGATCGGATAATCCTGTATTGACAGCAACTTATATCGGATTTGTAAATGGAGATACTGTTACAAATTTAGCTACAGCACCTTCAATTGCAACTAAAGCAACAAAAGCAAGTTCAGTGGGAACTTACCCAATTACAGCTAGTGGAGCAGTTTCATCAAATTACACCATTACTTATGGAGCAAATGCAGTATTCACTATTACTCCTGCCACTTTATCTATTACAGCAAATAATGATAGTAAAGTTTATGGATCAGATAATCCTGTTTTAACAGCAAGTTATGTTGGATTTGTAAATGGAGATACTGTTGTGAATTTAACCACTCCGGCTACAATTGCAACTACAGCAACAAAAGCAAGCGCAGTAGGGACTTACCCAATCACAGCTAGTGGTGCAGTTTTATTAAATTACACCATTACTTATGGAGCAAATGCAGTATTCACTATTACTCCAGCCGCTTTATATATTACAGCAAATAGTGATAGTAAAGTTTACGGATCAGATAATCCTGTTTTAACAGCAAGTTATGTTGGGTTTGTCAATGGAGATACTGTTGCGAATTTAACTACTCCGGCTACAATTGCAACTACAGCAACAAAAGCTAGTGTAGTAGGAACTTATCCAATAACAGTTAGTGGAGCAGTTTTATCAAATTACACCATTACTTACGGAGCAAATGTAGTATTCACTATTACTCCAGCCGCTTTATCTATTACAGCAAATAGTGATAGTAAAGTTTACGGATCAGATAATCCGGTTTTAACAGCAAGTTATGTTGGGTTTGTCAATGGAGATACTGTTTCGAATTTAACTACTCCGGCTACAATTGCAACTACAGCAACAAAAGCAAGTGCAGTAGGAACTTATCCGATTACAGTTAGTGGAGCAGTTTTATCAAATTACACCATTACTTACGGAGCAAATGCAGTATTCACTATTACTCCAGCCGCTTTATATATTACAGCAAATAGTGATAGTAAAGTTTACGGATCAGATAATCCTGTTTTAACAGCAAGTTATGTTGGATTTGTCAATGGAGATACTGTTGCGAATTTAACTACTCCGGCTACAATTGCAACTACAGCAACAAAAGCTAGTGTAGTAGGAACTTATCCGATTACAGTTAGTGGAGCAGTTTTATCAAATTACACCATTACTTACGGAGCAAATGCAGTATTCACTATTACTCCAGCCGCTTTATCTATTACAGCAAATAGTGATAGTAAAGTTTACGGATCAGATAATCCGGTTTTAACAGCAAGTTATGTTGGGTTTGTCAATGGAGATACTGTTTCTAATTTAACTACTCCGGCTACAATTGTAACTACAGCTACAAAAGCAAGTGCAGTAGGAACTTATCCAATTACTGTTAGTGGAGCAGTTTTATCAAATTACACTATTACTTACGGAACAAATACAGCATTAACTATTACTCCTGCTGCTTTAATTATTACTGCAGAGAATAAGGAAAGACAGTATGGTGTTGAGAATCCTGTTTTAATAGTAAGTTATGATGGGTTTGTAAATGGAGATACCGAAGCAAATTTAACTACTCCGGCAACAATTGCAACTACAGCAACAAAAGCAAGTGCAGTAGGAGAATACGAAATTACAGTTGATGAAGCCACGTCATTAAATTACACGATTACCTTTAAAAAAGGAACTTTAACTGTAATTAAATCCAGTAATGCAGGTTTAACAGATTTAGCTATTAGTAATGGTACTTTAAGCCCGGCATTTGAAGAAGGAATTAAAGATTATACAACTACAGTACCTAATGACATTGAAAATATTACATTGACAGCAATTGCTGCAGATCCTTCAGCAACGATAACAGTTAATGGAATAGAAGTGCCGAGCGGAACTCCTACAGATAAAATTCCATTAGTTGTTGGTGAAAACAAAATCACAACTATAGTTACAGCTCAGGATGGAACTACTAGTACTTATACAGTAATAGTTACAAGAGAGCCATCTAATAATGCAGGATTGATCGATTTAGCTATAAGTAAAGGAACTTTAAGCCCTGTTTTTGAAGAAGGAACTAAAGAGTATACTGCTACAGTACCTAATGAAGTTGCAGATGTTACATTGACGCCTGTTACTTCAGATCCTACAGCAGTAGTGACAATAAAAGGAAAAGTAATACCTAGCGGAACCCCTACAGATAAAATCCCGTTAGAAGTTGGTGAAAATGAGATTGTTACCACAGTTACAGCTCAGGATGGTACCATTAGTACTTATACAGTAATAGTTACAAGAGAGCCTTCTCATAATTCAGCATTGACAGATTTAGCAATCAGTGAAGGTACTTTAAGCCCCGCTTTTACAGAGGGAACTCTTGAATATAAAACTATAGTGCCTAATGACACTACCAGCATAAAAGTTAAGCCAACTAATACAGATGCTTCAGCAACGATAACAGTTAATGGAAAAGAAGTGCCTAGTGGAACTCCTTCTGGAGAAATTCCTTTACAGGTTGGTGAAAATATTATCACGACTGTAGTAACAGCTCAAGACGGAACTATTAGTACGTATACTATAATTGTTACAAGAGAAGATGCTACACCAATTTATGATGCAGGTTTAGCAGATATTAGTTTAAGTGAGGGTGATTTAAGCCCGGCTTTTAATACGGATTATAAAGATTATAAAGTGGATGTGCCAAATGAGACAAACTCAATTGTAATTAATCCTGTGCCTATAGATCCAAAAGCAAAAGTAGAAATGGTAGTTGACGGAGTAGTTATTGATCCTACAGCTCCAATTGATTTAAAAGTAGGAGACAACATAATTACAGTAGTGGTTACTGCTGAAGATGGTACACAAGAAACATATACAGTTATTGTAAACAGAGCAGCTCCAACACCGCAAGCAATTGTGCCTAATAACTTTATTACTCCAAACGGAGATGGTAAAAATGACTATTGGATAATTAATGGTCTGGATAAATATCCAAACAATTCAGTTAAAGTTTTTGACAGAGCAGCAAGATTAGTTTACTCTGCAAATAATTATAACAATGATTGGGACGGTACTTTTAAAGGATCTCCGGTTAACGAGGATACTTATTATTATTTAATTGATCTGGGAAATGGTTCACCTAAACTAAAAGGATTTATTTCAATTCTTAGAAACTAACATACTAGAGCAAAGAAAAAAATATTAAAAAAAAGGTTAGAAATAACCATACACAGATATAAATAAAATGAAAATAAAATCAATAAAAACGATCTATTTACAGGTGATTATGTTCCTGATTCTTTTGGGAACAAACTCTGCAAATGCGCAGTTAACAGAATACGAGTCCATGTATTTTCAAAACCAGTATCTTAACAACCCTGCTATGGCAGGGTTAGAGGAAGGAGTAAAACTGAACTTAGGTTACCAGAGACAATGGGATGAAGTTCCGGGGAATCCAATATTAATGAATGCCACCTTCGAATACAATTCTGGAAACAGAACAGGGCTGGGACTAAACGTTAATAGTGACAGAGCCGGTTTAATTAACAGAACAAGAATAATGGGAACCTTTGCTTATCACTTACCGATAGGGGTTGAAGACAAAATTCATTTCGGATTATCTGCAGGTGCAAAATTTGCCTCAATTGATTACGGTAAAGCGACAGGGGAAAAAGATGATGTTGTGCTACAGAATTTTAATGAAGCAGCAAAATTAGATGCTGATTTGGGTATCGCTTACACAAGTAGGTTATGGACAGTTCAGGCATCAGTACCAAAACTTCATAATCTTTTCTATGAAAACGATAATGGTGTGAAAAATTACGCAGATCGATCTACTTTTTATTCAGCCGTGAGTTATAAGATATTATTATCGAACTACGATGAAAATTTAAATATTGAGCCATTGTTAGCGTATAGAGGTATTAAAGGTCACAAAGATATTTTAGATATGGGAGCAAGATTTAATTTTCCGGATTATAAGATGAATGTATCTGCATTTTACCATACTAATAGTATTGTTTCAACAGCATTTGGAATTTCGCTTAACGATTTAGGTGTATTCCTTGCTTACTCTAAATATTTTGGAAGGTTGGGTGCCTATGCAAACAATACTTTTGAAATAGGATTGAATTACAAAATGAAATAAACACAATTAAATTAAATTTGCTTATTAAAGGCTAAGAAATATGTTATGTATTTCTTAGCCTTTTTCATTTGGCCTTTTTTCAAAGATTCATATTTGAATATAGCAATAACATGTTTCTAATTTTAATATAATCATTATGATTTTTTGTTAGGTGTCCGATTTTAATATGCTTAAAAAATTTAATACAAAAGAATAGGTAAATATTAGCTTTGCTTTTCGGTAATCTATTAAAAATTAAAAACTTCGGAGTCTTTTCTCAGTAAATACAATATATATTTATAATAACTTTTCAAGTTCTAATTCAGCAATTATTTGTTTCTTCATTGTGGTATTAATATAATCTTTAGCCTCGGCATAAGATATATTGTATTTACGTGAAATTGATTGTAAATGAACAGGAAAAGCAGAGAGCAATTTATCATAATAAAGATTTAATTCACTTTCATTCGGCATTTCAAATTGTAAACGCAATTGAAATCTTCTCAACAAAGCAGTGTCAATAGAATGATAATGATTTGTTGCACAAATAAGCAAACTATCAGTGGGGAAATAATCAATTAATTGAATAATCGTATTGACAAGACGTCTCATTTCACCCACATCTTTATCATCACTATCCCGGCTTTTACCAATTTGGTCAAATTCATCTAAAAATAATACAGCCTTTTCCCTGATAGCTTTATCAAATATGGCTTTTACATTTTTAGAAGTTTCACCAATTCGCGCATTAATTAATGTACTCAGATTTATAATTACAATATTTTTATTCAATGCAGTAGCAATAGCTTTTGCCGTAGTCGTTTTACCACAGCCGGAATGCCCGTGAAGTAATATTTTATTATCTACTTTAAGATTGTATTTTTTTAATTCTTCCAGATACTGATGTTCCTTAATAGTCTGCGTTAAAGCAATTTTATTTTCATCACTAAAAAGCAAATCGGCTAATACTATTTTTTCGGTATCAGTTACAGTAAGTTCGTATAGATTCATCAGATTTTTATTTGATGCAAAATTATAGTTTATTCGGTGATATTCACCTTCAAGTTTTTTTCAAAAGTTAAAATAAGTAAATCAAATGTTAAGGTTCAGATTGAATCAACATTTGGTTTCTTTAAATTAAAAATGGATTTATCAGAATAGCGGTTTAATTATTTTCTGATGAAAAAAAAAGTTATTCCTCAAAGACTTTTTCAGTATCTACAGGGTTATTTTCCTGATAGAGTTTTTGTCCAATAACGCCTTTATCTCCCAATGCACGACCTTTTATTAACCATGCGATTCCGAAAGCAAAAAGCGAAAGAGCCTCAAGAACCAAAGTAGAATAATTAAACAAATCAAAAGTTTCAGCTATTGGAACCATAATGATAAAAACGATAATCGAATAGCCACAAAAGCGATAAATGTTATTTTCGTTCAGAATACTTTTAGGAGTTCTGGTTTCGTTTTCCTGTCCAATTGTAAAAACATTAATTGCCAATAAAGCAAAAATCAAGAATAAGAGAGCGGCAAAACCATAATGAAGCCACCCTAACCATTTTGCGGAATAGGGAATAAGAGTGTAAATTTTAGCTTTAAAATCATCAGGATTGGTTGGAAACAATGCAACGCCCAAAGCCATTATTCCGGCAATATTAGTAAGTAAATTATCATTTTTCCAGATTGAATGATTGCCGTGTCCCTTGTAACAAATAAGAAACAACCCAACGGCAGATAAAGTTCCGGTAAAGATTTCTCTTAAATTAGTATAATAATAATCACTTATAGAAGGCTGAACAGCGGTTTTGAATAATGAAATCCAAGACAGTCCAACCAGAAGTATAGGGAGACTTATTCCTAAATATCCAATAGCACGTCTGATTCGTCTGTAAGTGAAAATATCATAACTTTCAATTTTAATTTCGTGATCATCAATTTTCATGTTCTTGGTGTATTTGATTGTAAGTTATCAAGTTATGGTTTTTATAAAGAAAAGAAATTTGTGAATATTAGTGTAATACGTCACTAAATGATATAAGAAAAAAGGTCAAATTTTTATATGGCGTTTTTCTTAATCAAAAGGTTATTTTTCTGGAAAAATTATTTACTTCTTAGAAAATATATTCTCGACAACCCAAGCCGGACCAATCATTAAAAATTGAAGATCTTTTAAGAAAGAAGGTTTTTTGCCCTCAATATTATGTCCGTAGAATTGCCCGATCCAGGCGATCACAAAAACACCAATAGAGAAAATCCATAACGGAAAAACCTTTGATATATAATAATTAACCACCAAACAAATCGCCGACAGAATAGCAATTTTGAATGCCATAGAAACAGATAATCGAATATAGAAAATGAGTACAAAAAGGAGCACAACTACCGCCCAGTTTTCAATAATTGGAGCGTTTAGTTGTAGTGTATTTGCAATGATGCCACTGGGAATACTCATTAATAATCCCACTATAGAAAAGTAAATCGCAGGAACGCAAATGTAATGTATTGCTTTATTTTTCGGGTTTTGATGACTTACAGCATATTCTTCAAACCATTGGTCTAATGTTCTCATTGTTTTGGGTTTAGATATATGTAAATCTAATAAAATTTCTTTTTGCTAAGTATAAGTTGCGCTCTTTTCTTCAGGATCAAAAAGCATTAAAAAACAAATGCGCAAAGTCTGGAAACATTTGCGCATTACAAAAAGTGTTTTGTAAAACAAATTCAGGTTAAAAGATATTATTAGTATCTGTTACCAGAATTAATTTTTGAAATCGGCTTCTGTCAAAATCAATTCTGCTTGCTTTAACGGCAATCGGGAAATGAATTTCGGCATTAGAAACCATTCTTAATTTATTTTGATTACCCATTGTAAAATCAAGTTTTCCGCTTGCAACTTCGTTTAAACCGGCAATTAGATTATTATCTAAAGTAAAATCGGTTTCAATATCAACAATAAGGTTTTTTGCAAATACAGTTCCTGTTACAATTAAGATATAATTGCGATTTGCATTTTTTAATAAAGAAGGATTTGGATGCAGAAAATCTGCCGAGAATAAATAATCTTCGATATTGCCAATAGTATATTCTTTTGTTACCGAATTATCATAACTGATTGTAACAGTTTTTCCGGATTTAATAGTATTTGCGATTTCGAATGTCCCCAGTCCAAGTGTTTTCAGAATTTCCTGTAATAATGTAATCCCAATATTAAAACCGTAATCATCTTTTTGAGTAGAATTTATACTTAAAGCCGGATTCTCAATCTCGGTTAATGCAACATTACTTGTAAATGCATGTTCAATACTGGCATAATAAAGCTGCGCTTCGTCAAAAGGTTTTTTAAGCCATAATTGCAAAGGTTTATGGTTTCTAACAGGACCTTCGATAATGTCATAACCTTGTTCACTTAAAAATTTTGTAAGTTTCATGTGTTGTCTTTTAGATTAACATATTGATTTGGGATACTCTGGTATGCTTTCATTTACAACGAATTAAGAAATTAAAATCATAATTCGAACGATATATTTGTGCTTATTTATTTACAAATTTAAAAAATATATAAAGAAGTAAGGTTATTATTACGTTAGATTTTTGGATATGGATACTGTCTGAAAAAAATCAATAAAATTAAATGTAGTCCTACGGGCAATGTTATTGAGTTAAACTTTTTTTGATAATTAGAACAAAGCGAACCAAAATCGAAATGTGGCGTTAGGCAATCAATGTTGGTACTTAATAAACGTTAGAAATACGTTGGCGTGCAGTAGGTACACAACAAAATGATAACTATTGCGTACCTGCGCCACCTTAGATTTATTCCGATTCCTATTAGTTACCAACATTGAGTACCTAAAGACACAAAATGCAAGCTTTAAGATAGTATGAAAACTAAATTATAGCCCTGATAGAAGCGGTATCCTTTTATGGCGACCCTGAAGCTTCGGGGAGTAATAAAAGATACAAGCGGATAGCAGGAAACAGCTCCTGAATATTCTACTTTTAAATGTTTAGGAGATTCTGAAATTTTACGACTTTCGAAACTTATAAAACTCGTAAAAGTTCTTTTTAGATTTAAAAACAGGAAACTTAGATTAAATCTTATTTTGATATTTTAAAAACTTATAGTGGCGCTCTTTTATCTGTTCTAAATGTAATTTTGTTCTGATTTAAAATCACTATCAAAATACCAAAATTATGTATCCAAAAAATTTAAAAGAATCAGCGCCAATTATGCTCTCTATTATTTTAGAAAATAAAGAGGATAATAGAGCAGTAAGAAAATACGATTATTATAATAATTACAATCGTGAAAGTAAAAAAGAAAACCAGCAATTGATTTTTGGCGCGTTGATTATTTTTACTTTAATTGCTTCATTTCTGGCATTATTAGTTATGGTAATTCTGCCTTAAAAAATAGAACTAAATCTATTTTTGATTGTATTCAAAAACGTTATCCCATAATTCATCAATGGTAATAAGGGCTTTCTCTAAAGCTATAACTTGCCATTTGCCATTTTTTTCTATACCAAGACCTATATTTTTTAATTTTGATAAAGCATCTTTAACATTAAAATCAAGATCTGTGCTGAGCTTAGTTTTGAACCAGTTTTCAATTTCATCATCAAGTTCCTGCGCCGTTAATGGTTTTTCGCTTCTGTACAAAAACGTGTATGCCAGAATGGTTTCCTTAAGAACTTCCTCTTCAGATGAATTTAATAAGGAGTAAAAAGCACCACTGTTATTTCCTAAATTCTTAAAATAAAGACTGTCCGAAAGTATCTTTGAATATTTAATTTTCTTGTTTACAAAATTGCTGTACTGGCGAAATAAGTACAAAGACAATATTCCCAGAGCAATTAAACCTTGATTTAATGAAGCTTTGCTGTTTAGTAAATCAATCGTTTCGCCGGTTTGGTATGCTCCATACATACCTATTAATGCTGGAATTACGGTAGTACTTAATAATGAAATTCCGCCGCCAATACCCGGAACCCAAAAGAATAATTTGTCTTTGGCAGACATTCTTGGAATCGCGTTTGGGAAAATTGTTTCAATATCATTTTTAGGAACACGTTTAAAAATCTTTAAGGCAATAGTTCCCGGATCGATGGGCATTTTTCCTAATTTGACTTTTTTCTCGTTCAGATAATCTTCCTCATTATAATTAAGATAAATCAGTACACGATCATAATATTCGATCTCAATTTCTTTTTTCCAGAAGATATATTTTTTGACTTTTTCCTTCGCCTGATGATGACCGCGAACATATAATTCGTAATCCTTAAAAGCATTAAAATCTATTGAAAGGCGCAATCCTATTAAGTCAGAATCTTCAAAGGCTTTGTCTAAAGTTTCCTCATCGATTCTGCGATAATTGCCTTGTTCTAAAACTGTGCGAAGTGTTTCCTTAAAAACCCTGAAATCACTTTTTCCTACAAATCCCTGACGCTCTTTTAAACTTAAATCCGGATCAAATAAAGCATAATGCTGTTTTAAGTTTCGGTTGAGGTTAAAAGCTTCATAATGAAAATAATGTTCGATGATATCAAATAATTTTTTGAAATCGTCGACTTTTTTTTGATCTTCAGCGAAATAAGTTATTTGTTGTTCGAGTAAAAATTCCTTGTTAAAGGGAATGTAGTGTTCTCGTGTCATACAGATTTTTGGGCTTTAATTTGCGGTATTTTCAGAAAACAAAAATAGCATCCCAAATTTGATTTTAGACTCATTTTATATTAAAGTTTAGTTATTTTCTATTTAGGAGATCCAGATTCAAACAGATGCAATTTTAAAGTATATCAATCACATGGATATTACACAACATTTATAGAGAAACTTTACAAAGGACGTAATTGAGATTATTGTAAATTTGGATGGATTGTTTTTAAGAATAATCTTAATTTAAAAATTGTAACCAAAAACCTTAAGCTAATTACTATTCAATATGGAAAATGTACAAACATCTAAGACGCAAAATTTCTTCAGAATTTTATTGGGAATTTTTATGATACTGGCAGCAATTGGTCATTTTACATATCAAAGAGATGATTTTCAGGCACAAGTTCCTAACTGGATTCCGCTCGAAAAAGATCTTGTCGTACTACTTTCCGGAATAGTAGAGATCGCGTTAGGTCTTTGTATGGTATTTTTAACGAAGTACAAAGTAAAAGTAGGAATTGCATTGGCATTATTTTACGTTATGGTTTTTCCTGGAAATATAGCCCAATATTTAAACGGAACAAGTGCTTTTGGACTTGACACAGATCAGGCTCGTTTGATTAGATTGTTTTTTCAGCCCGTTTTAATTTTTGTGGCTTTGTGGTCAAGCGGAGCAATTACTTATTTTAAAAGACGTTCAGAGGTTTAGTAAAAGAGAGGTTCAAAGCGGTAAAGATTCAAAGATACAAAGGTTTTTTCTGTGAGAATATGAAACTTTGTAGCATAAAAGCTTTTGCCAAATCTCGTCACAATAAAGTCCATTTGTGGCTTGAGCTATTTCTATTAGTCTACCTTACCAAAAAAAGGATGACAATAGAGGATAAAGTTCAAAAGGTTGAAGCATTATTTGATCGTCTTGAAATTGAAATTGCTGGTTTTAAATCTGCAACACATATATCTTGTAATGCTGGTTGTGGTAAATGTTGTTCTACTCCCAATATAGAAGCGTCGCCATTAGAATTTTTGCCTTGGGCGTTTCATTTATTTTTAAATGGTAAAGCCGATGAAACCTTAGTACTTTTAAACAATGCAACTACAAAGAATTGTTTGTTATATCGTCCGCTTTCTGTTTTAGAACATCATAAAGGAAATTGCAGCGATTATCGTTATCGTGGATTAATTTGCCGACTTTTTGGTTATGCCGCAAACACAGATAAATACGGAAAGTTAAGATTAGCGACTTGTAAAATTATAAAAGAAGAACAGCAGGAAAACTTCGATGCAGCCGAAAAACTAATCCTGAAAGGACAATACGTACCAATTTTTACCGACTATTATATGAAGCTTACACAAATTGATTTAAGAATGGGTGTTATTTTGCTTCCAATAAATGAAGCTTTAAAAATAGCTATTGAAGAAGTTTTGCATTATTATGCCTATAGACCATTTCCTGACGGATTAGGGAATATTGCTTAGAATTTTCGTTTGTATCATTTCAAACTCCCATTAAGGCTACACGTACTTTGTGATAGACTTTTCTAAATAAATCTCACTTCTTAGCAGACAGCTTTTGAAGAATCACCGCAAGCAGCCCAACATAATAGGAGATGTTGTGCGTGCTTATTGCGGTGCCTCAACCCCTTTTCAGGATTTAAGTAGGACAGAAATTTAAACTAGAATTATAAATGAGGGAGTCAGTAGCTCCCTCATTGAATACAGCAATAAAAGAAACATGAATTTAAAAAAAATTGCTGTAATATATTTTGACTGTGAATGCATGCTTTAAAAAAAAGGAAATTTTATTAGTTACTAATTTTCGTGCGTAAGATTTTTGTAAATATTTTATGAATTACTATTATGGTTTTTGATTTTTTAATTGTTCAGCTTTAGTTTCAATTGCTTTTTTTGATTCGTTATTGAGCTTGTTATATTCCACCTTTATCATATCTGCAATATGCCCCACACGATCGCCACGAATCGATTTGCGAATGTAGTCGTCAGAATATCCGTACTTATTTTTTATAATCTTTAGGATTTCTTGGTTATAACTCGGTTTAGTTTTTATATTTTTGCCCATCGCTTTGTTTGTATTATCAATGAGACAAATATAGTAAGATATTTCTTAAATAACTAATAAATGTAGGATTTTTTCTAAAAAAAATGCTTTATGGCAGAAAATACAATACAAAGAATTAAACAATATCTTGATTATAAAGGTATTAGAGTCAGTGTTCTGGAAAGAGAAGTTGGAATGTCTAATGGTTCATTTGCGAGTCAACTGAAAAAAAATAAGACAATCGGGATCGATAAATTAGAAAATATCTTAAACAGGTACAGGGACATCAATATTGAATGGCTCATGACCGGTGACGGAAACATGATAAAATGGGATGTTTTGCATGAAAAAAATAACCGACTTTATCAAAAAACAGGAAAAGCAATCGATAATCCTGAGATTCCGCTTTATGATATTCAGACCACAGCAGGAATTATAGATTTGTTTGGAGACAACGAAAATCAGAAACCTGTTGACCTTATCAGAATTCCAAAAATTTCTAATTGCGATGGTGCATTATACGTCACTGGCGATAGTATGCATCCGCTTTTAAAAAGTGGTGATATTGTGGTGTACAAAAAGATATTTAATCTGGAACAGAATATCATCTGGGGCGAAATGTATCTTATATATGTCAACAATGACGATAACGAATACTTTTTTACCCGCTTCCTGAAACAATCTGAGCGCGAATCGCATGTGCTGTTTGTAGCTCAAAACCCGGAACATCAAACATTAGAGTTCCCTATAACAAGTATCAAGTCACTTGCACTGGTTAAAGGTTCTATCAGGATTAATTCGCAGTTTTAGTTTTTAAAGTTGCTATGATTCTGAGTTTGCTCATGTTCTAAGGAGAAAATAATTAAAATAAAAAGTGAGATCTTTAATCGATGGCATCGATTAGAAATCTCACTTTAATTGTTCCAAAAAAAAATGACAACATTTATAAATTTCCTATTCGGGAAAACTATGTATCTTAAGTAAAAATTATTTACCGCAATTTTACCACTAAATAAAGTTTCGGCAATGCGTATTTATACCTGTTTTTGGTTATTTTTTGCAATCAAATGGCAAAAGCATAGTTTTATTTTTGATTTGATTCAATTTTTTTCAATTCAATGATTTTTTCGATATATAATTTCAGATTTTCTCTTTCTAGCGAAAATAAAGCATTTTCATCTTCGGTACTTAAATATAAATTCGCAATACTTTCGGCATCCATTTTATTATTTACATGATGATTTTCGACATATTTTATAAGATCGTCCAAAAAAAGTTCATGTATTCGTCCTTTCTCTAATGTTTCCTCGTCACCTTCTTTTATTTTGTCCATTTCTGTTTCCGGTAAATCTATTGTGAGATAAGTATAGTCAACAGGAACTTTTAAAAGTATTTCTTTAGTGACTTTTCCGGTGCCTAAACAATAAGCGCAAGGAGCGGGCGTCCATTTTAAGATTTTATCTAAACGACGTATATCTTCCCAGTCAACAAATGCTTTCCCTTGACAGCGCGGACATTCTAAATCTGAATTTTTAAATAGGAAATTAAAAAGAGTCATTTTTTCTACAATTACTTTAACGATTAGTGGCGGGGCTAATATAATTATTTATGTAAGAAAAATTGGTTTAGGGAGTGTTTTTTTTGAGGAAAATTTATGGTAAATAAAAATCCTGAGATTATACAAGTCTTAAAAGAGATGTGGAAGATTTTTAGTGTGTAATTTTTGGTAAAACTTAATTACATAATAAGCATTAAAAATAAATGTCTTTTAGTAGAACTCTGAATTATTATGTCCAAAAAATTGTATTTTTGTTTCATACAAAACAAGTACGCATTTAACTGAAAATTGTATCTCACAATTACAGACTTGTATTTTACAAAAACCGAAAATCTAACGGAATTTTAAATATCTTTGAACTATGAGCACAGCAACAAAACCAAAACACATTGGCAGAAATATTAGCCGAATCAGAGAACTTAGAGGTATGAAACAAGAAGTACTTGCATTTGCACTTGGTTTAAGCCAACAATCTGTTTCTAACATTGAAGGAAGCGAAAATATTGATGACGAAAAACTAAAAACGATTGCTGAAGCATTAGGCGTTTCTGCAGAAGCTATTAAAAGTTATAGTGATGAAGGTGTAATTAATTATTTCAACACTTTTAATGCTGAGGCTTTCACTAGCAGTCATGGTGCATTTGGGAGTTATGATCAATATACATTTAATCCTATTGATAAAGTGGTAGAACTTTACGAACGTTTAGTTCAAGTGGAAAAAGAAAAAGTGGAGTATTTAGAGAAATTATTTAAAGTGAAATAATTGTTTAAGAAGATATAAATAGAAAAGAGACTTTGTGATGAAGTCTCTTTTCTGTTTTTAGAATTTGCAAAAGTTATTATTAAGTAAAAGAAATTTAAATTCCACTATTTCATAATTTTATTTATTGTTTTGGTTCTATCTCTTATAGTTTTATAATTATCATTTATAATTATTAGGTTTTTAACAGGACAATATCTTTCTGAAGTGTTTTTTCCATATTTTTCTTCTATATCTTTAGATGTTATCTTATGTATTTCAAAAGGTGATCCTTCAAAAAAGAAAAAGAAGAAAAATCCTAACGAATTATTTTTTGTTGAAATTAATTCTTGGAATTTTTTTATTTTACTGGGTGAAATATCATATAATAAATATAATGGTAAAGCAATATTCTCTTTCTCTTTTTCGAATAATTTATAAATATCATTTTTCCAGGTACGTTCAAAATCATTTTTGTGTATGTCGGAAAATTTTAGTTTGTTTTCTGCAATTTGCTTTTGAATATTAATAGCAGAAGTAAATGTTATACTAGAATTTGAGTTCTCAAATTCTTCTAAAAATGAGAAATGCTTAGATTTTAAACTTTTGTCATCAATAAATTGATATAAAAAATACAAAGGAAATGCCGTATGCTCTTTTTTTGCAAAAGTTATAATTTTATCACATTGTTCTTTTTTAATAATGTATTTGGCATCTAAACTTGTTTGGTTTCCAAAATTTTTTGCCTGAACTACGAAGCGAATGTAATTTTTATCATCCTCTCCAATCCAAATATCAAAATCAATTCCCGTTTGACCCTCCAAAACGTCTAAGCTTTTCGTTTTAACATATATTCCTTGATCTGAGAGTTTGGCAATTTTTTTTAACAAAATACTGCTAATAGCATCTTCATGAACTTGTCTTATTTTGTTTTCCTTTGTGTCAAAAACTTCAAGAAAATCATAAGCTGTATTTGATATTTTTAGTAAAGTTTCTTTTAATATACTACTGTGAATGTTCATTTTTAATCTTATTAAGGTTGTATAATTCCATTGAATTTGAGATACTAACTTATCTTATAATAAATGAAATTTTAATTTTCATATTCTTTTTCGCAATCATCGCAGATATTAATATGATGAATGTCATTAAATGAATTTCCACATTTTGCACAGGTTTCCTGCTGTGTTGATTCAAAATCTAGCATAATATCAAAACTGCTTATTAATTTTGCACCTTGGATTTCTATTTCTTCGTAATTTTGTATGCCTAAAGGATATTCCCATATTGTAAACTTTAAATTTATTATTTTTCCACAATCGTTGCATTCTACATATTCAGATGCTTCATATTCATTTTCCCTTCCCATATTACGTTCGTTACTATCAATACATTCGAAATGAAATTTAAAATCTTCATTTAAATATTTATGAGTGTAGCCACAATTGTTGCATTCAAAAACAAGTTCCCTTTCTAATTTGCCATTTCTATTTACTATATATTCTGATAATGCATCAATGTTTTGTTTTTCAATTTCTGCTTCATAATACTGGTTTGATTTATGTAGAAATTGAGGTTGATTATACATCCAAAATTCCACTTTAGCATTATCGTAAATTTCTTTAATTAATTCTTCTCTTGGTCTTTCAATTCGTTTTTCAGTATTGTTTTTTTGTATATAACACCAGTCTTCTTTTACATCATTGCAAATAAAAATTATAGGTTTATTATTTTCTTTAGCAAATTCTATTATTTGTTTCCATATAATTAAATCTCCAAAAATTTGGGTGCCTTTTTTGTCTTTATCTTTTAAATCTTCATATCCAGGTGGAATTGAAAACTCGAAACGATGTTTTCCTTCTTTAGTTATTTCAATTATTTCTTCGAATGTGTAATATCTTCCAATTTGGAATAGTTCATGAATTGCTTTGGCTACATCATCGTTTTCTGGAAGCAATTTTATTTCAGCTTCGACAGCAGAAATTTTCTTTAAAATTAAATCTTCAAAAGTAGATGAAGCATTCTTAAACTCTTCGATCAATATTAGATATTTTTCAATATCTTCTTGTGGAATATGAGGATGTTTGTCATCTTTAATAGTTTTATTTTTTAAATCAATTGTTCGGTTTTCAATTTCTTTTACTGATGTTTTGATAAATTTTAAATTTTCATCTTTTAAAGGTTTGTAATTTTCTGAAATTGGTTTTGTAATTATTTTCTGCCTGTTTTTTTCGTATTCAAATTTAACGTGAGATGGAATCCATAATCGAGATTTTAATTTTGATGTAAAAAGATTATCGAAAATTTTGGTTCTTGTAATTATAGGTAAAAAATAGAAATCTAATAATGCTGATGAGTCAAAAACGAAAACTGCATTTTCCCATAGTTTTTTTTCTCTAGTTTCGTCAAGATTGTAAATGTCAAATGTTGGTCCATCCATATAATTAATATTTTCTTATTTGATTACTTAATGTTTAGTTATTTTAAATTGATTAACACCAATTCTATACAGATTTGATTTGTTCGTTTTTAATAGAGTTTGTTTTTAAATTTTCTTATCATTAAAAAGCTAACTTTTATTCATTATTTATTATAACAAATTTCATCACTTAATGATTCCCCTTTTTACGGAAATCCATACTCTGGATAAAATATTTATTTCAAAACAATTATACCACTAAATAAATCCCAACCATCAAGTACTTATACCTGTTTTTCAAAAAAATAAAAACAAAAAAAGCCCAACCATTAAGTTGAGCTTTCAAAAATTATCGAATTGTCAAATTATCCAATAAAATCTGATATTTCCTTCCCACAGGAATAATTTCGCCATTAAACATAGTAAGCGATTTAAAAGTAACAGAAGTAATTTTGGTAACATTTACAATAAAGGAACGATGCACTTGTACAAAATTAGTGCTGTCAATTTCTGCCGAAATACTCGAGAGCGAACCGTAAATAATAATAGGCGATTTTAGTTTTGTGCTGTAAAGTTTCATGTAGTTGCCCAGACTTTCGATATAAATAATATCCGTTAAAAGCGTTTCTGTCATTTGTCCGTTTACGCGGTGGGAAAGGACTTTTACGTTTGGAGTAATTTCTTTTTTTGCGGAATTTCCAGAGAAATAAATCTTTGCTTTTTCGATTGCTTTAGAAAATTTTTCGAACGAAACAGGTTTAAGCAAATAATCAATCGCATCGTTTTGATATGCCGAAAGCGCAAAGTCAGAATAAGCCGTTGTAACAATCGTCAAAGGTCTTTTAGGTTGTAATTCCATTAGTTCAACACCGGAAATTACGGGCATATTAATGTCCAGAAAAATAATATCGTAGGTGTTTTCGTTGAGCATTTTTATAGCTTCCATTCCGTTAAAAGCACTTCCGGAATGTTCCAGATCGTCAAATTTCGAAATATGTGATATTAGCGCCTTATGTGCCGGCGATTCATCATCTATGATAAGACAGCGGTAGGGAGATGCCATATATTTAATTTTACGATAAAGGTATTCTTTTCTTTTTTACAACTCAGTTCATGTCTTAAACCATAAACTTCAAGGCGTCTTTTAAGGTTTTCGATTCCAATTCCGGTGCTTGAAAGTCGCGAACCGGATTCTAATAAGTTATTTTTTAATGTAAAAGATAAATTTTTGCATTTTACCTTTAAGTCAATATGAATGAAAGGTGCAGCGGTTTCTGCCGAAAATTTAACGGCATTTTCTACCAAGGGCAAAAAAAACAAAGGCGGAATGTCAATAGTGTCAAAATCGCCTTCAAAATTTTGGGTAACCACAAGACGTTCGTTTTGAAAAGTATAATACTCAATGTATTTTTTTATAAAAGCAATTTCTTCCTCTATCGATACATAATCTTTTTTGGTAGCTTCAATCTGGTAGCGCAGCATATCCGAAAGATTCAGGATTCTGTCCGGCACTTTATCAGGTTCTGCAAGCGATTCTCCATATAAATTATTCATGGCATTAAGTAAAAAATGCGGATTGAGCTGTTGTTTCAAAAATGAAAGTTCAGATTTGTAATTCATAATATCTTTGTCTGTTTGCGAGACTTTTTTCATGATTACAGTATGCAAAAAAAACAAGAAAGTACCATTGCAAATTAAAGACGAAATAGATAATGTTTTAATTCTGCCAAGACCTGTATGATAAAAATAATAGGTCATAAAAATATAATAGCAGGTCCAAAAAGAGAGAAATAAAAGCCAAAAAGTTTTGTATTTCTTTTTGAACAGAAATCTTTTGATGATAAAAGTATTACTAAACAATATCCCAATATATACGGGGAAATAACCAAGGCAAATATTATGTAAAAGAATAAAAGAGTTTTTTCCGGCATAATTAATTTCATCATATACGCCAACAAAAATAAGACCCAGAACAACCGTATTCACGATTAGATTTCGAAGAAAAAAGTTCTGATATATTTTAAGAATCTTCATAACGGCAAAATTAAGGTAATATTACAGGCTATTGTACTAGTTAAGCATAAATTATACGAACGCCATTGGTATAAATGATACGCCATTTGTATAAAAACGTTATTATAATACGAGTATGTCAGTTACTTTTGAACCGATTTAAAAATACTAATTCTAAGAACAAGCTTATTTATTCTACTCTATGAAATCAAAAATCATTTCGTTAATCGTTGTATTTACGTCTTTACAAAGCATGGCTCAGGAAAAAGAACCGGGGATGAAAACTTTAGGAAAGGCAATAGTTGACAAATTCCCTACTACGAGAACTTTTGATGTTCAATATGAACAATTAGGACCATCAAATTATGATTCGAAGCTTTTTGGAGATCGTTTTGAAAGAGGAAGAATCGAAAGTCATAGTAGATTTAAAGCGGCTTTTAATATGCCATTTTATGCATCAAAATCTAAAAAATTGGTGTTAACAACTTCACTTCGATATAAATACGAAAATTATAGTTTTGGCGATATTTACAATTACAACACCACACAAACCTATACAAGAGGTACAGAGGATTTTCATTATTGGGCAGGAGCTGTGAGCGCAACTTATATGTCATCGCTTTTTAAAAAACCTGTAATCTACAATGCAACAGTAAGTGTTGACGGAAATGAGGATAGTTTTCAACGATTAAAAGGATTTGCATCAGCAATTATAGTGCTTAAAAGAACGCCAAGTACAACAATTACCGTTGGTGCTCTGGCATTGCTGGACCCATCGTCAATTGTTCCTGTAACGCCGCTTTTTACCCTGAACCATAAGTTTAAGGATTCAAAGTGGGATATGGATTTTATTTTACCACAACGACTTTTATTCAGAAGGGAATTGATGGAAAACGGAAGAATTTCGTTTGGAACAGAATTAAATTCTGAAAGCTTTTATTTAGATTTAAAAACCCCGGATTTAAATGGCGTTTATGAACTCAATCAACTGGAGCTAAAATCCGGTATTACTTATGAATATTGCTTTACTCCTAAAATAATTGCCTTTGTAAAAGCCGGTGTCAACAATGTTGTCAGCACACGTATTACCGAAAAAGGAGAGCGTACTAACAAATATGTTTACGATCATAAGGAAGATGCACAAGGATATGTTAGAGTAGGAGTATCATACAATCTTTTTCAGCGAAAATAATCTAAAAGCTAAAAATTAAATAAATAGTTATGGTTGTTGAGGTTTTTAAAACAAATGTCCAGAAAGAATCAGATAAAAATGATGTCATTGCTGTAATCCAAAAACATTTTCCGGATTACAGAATCAATTTTGATTTAGAAGACTGCGATAAAATTTTGCGTGTAGAAGCTGTTGAGCTGCAATGTAATCACATTGTCGATTATGTAAATGCTCTGGGTTATATTTGTATTCGATTAGATTAAATATTTTAATCAAATAAAAAACAGGTATAAATACGTAGGTTTGCATATTATTTTATAAATAGTTTTGTACGATAATTTATTTTCAAAATTCAATTATGACAAGTTTCATCGTTTCACTTTTTCTTTTGGTTTTAAAACAGTTTAGTTAACTGTTTTGATATTTCGTTTTTTGAATTGCTTTTTCAGATTTGAAAAGGTTGACGCTCTTTTTGGGCATTATTTTCTACATTTGTGCTCTTATGAAAAAAGCACTCCATCTCTTTGACTTTACTCAAAAAGTCAATTATAAAAATGAAATTCTAGCAGGCTTAACAGTTGCTATGACCATGATTCCTGAATCGTTGTCATTTGCTATTTTAGCAGGTTTTCCGCCTTTGGTAGGTTTATATGCCGCTTTTATCGCCGGATTGGTCACCGCTATTTTTGGCGGAAGACCGGGAATGATTTCGGGCGGGGCAGGAGCGACCGTTATTGTTTTAATCGCCTTAATGAAATCTCACGGTATAGAATATGTTTTTGCTGCCGTTGCAATTGGGGGCGTCGTCCAGATTTGCATTGGACTTTTTAAACTCGGAAAATTTATCCGGTTAGTTCCTCAACCCGTCATGTTTGGTTTTGTAAACGGATTAGCGGTTGTTATTTTCATGTCACAACTCGAACAATTCAAAACCGTTATCAACGGACAAACTTCATGGCTGCAGGGAACGCCTTTGTATATTATGCTGGGTTTGGTTGCATTGACAATTGGGATCGTTTTGATTTTTCCGAAGCTTACAAAAGCAGTTCCGGCATCTTTAGTCGCAATAATGGTAGTATTTGCCATTGTATTAATTTTTAATATCGAAACCAAAACAGTTGAAGATATTGCATCTGTTCAAGGCGGATTTCCTCCTTTTCATATCCCTGATATTCCTATTTCTTTTGAGACTTTCAAAATTATATTTCCGTATTCTGTAATTGTTGCCGCTGTAGGTTTGACTGAGGGTTTACTGACATTAAATCTTGTCGACGAAATTACCGGAACCAGAGGAAACAGCAATCGTGAATGTATAGCGCAAGGAAGTTCGAATATTTTAAATGGTTTCTTTTTTGGAATGGGCGGTTGTCCCATGATTGCACAAACATTGGTGAATCTTTCGGCAGGATCAAGAGCACGTCTTTCAGGAATTATTGCGGCATTGACTATTTTATTCATTATACTTTTTGGCGCACCTGTAATTGGTAAATTACCCATGGCGGCTTTAGTTGGTGTGATGATGATGGTGGCAATTACAACCTTTGAATGGGCAAGTTTTAAAGTCATCAATAAAATGCCGAAGCATGATATTTTTGTTGGAATTTTGGTCGCTGTAATTACTATATTATTGCATAATCTGGCATTGGCGGTTTTGATTGGGGTTATTATTTCGGCTCTTGTTTTTGCATGGGAAAGTGCCAAAAGAATCCGTGCTAAACATTTTATTGATGAAGCAGGAGTAAAGCATTACGAGATCTACGGACCTTTATTCTTTGGGTCTGTCGCCACATTTATGGAGAAATTTGATATTGCAAACGACCCTTCTCACGTAATTATAGATTTTAAAGAAAGCCGTATCGCAGATATGTCAGCCATTGAAGTGCTGAATAATCTAACCAAGAAATACAATCAGCTCAATAAAGTAGTAGAACTTCAACATTTAAGTCCTGATTGCATTCAATTACTTAAAAATGCCGAAGCCGTTATTAAAGTGAATCTAATTGAAGATCCTACTTATAAAGTGGTTAGTTAATGTGGTAATCTGTCAATTAGATAATCTCATAATTAATTTCTGCCCCAATTTATCGTAGAGACGCACAGCAGTGCGTCTACGCTGGACATTCACGTCAATTCTGTTTACATTAATATATATCCGACACAGTAAATCCGACAGGTTTTAAAAACTTGTCGAGTCTATTACGTTTACATGACAGCCTATAAAATTATCTCATTATCAAATTATCAAATTGGCACATTTTCTAATTATCTAATTTGTTTGATTTTTGTAACTTTGTAAAATGAAACGCACAGAAACCCTCGAAGATTTTTACACAATTAAAATAAAAGGAATGCCCGAGAATCTTCAAAAAGAAATCGGACATTTTAATGTTTTTAAATTGGATGATTATGTGGGTTCTACTTGTAATCCATTGCCTTATACTCGTAAAGACTTTTATAAAATAAGTTTAATCATTGGCAGAAACAAAGTGCATTATGCAGATAAAATTGTTGAGATAGAAGATCAGGCTTTATTTTTTGCGAATCCTCAAATTCCCTACAGTTGGGAACATATTGATGAGAATCAAACCGGATTTTTCTGCATTTTCACAGACGCATTTTTTAGTCAGTTTGGAAATTTAAAAGAATACCCTTTGTTTCAACCCGGCGGAAATCCTATTGTGCCTGTTTCTAAAGAACTGGCAGAATCATTAAAATCAGTTTATTTAAGAATGTTCGATGAAATAGATTCTGATTACGCATTTAAATACGACATGCTTCGCAATCTTGTTTTTGAGATTATTCATCTCGCGCTAAAAACACAAACCGTAACTTCTTCATTATACAGTAAATCAAACGCTACGATTAGGGTTTCTTCCTTATTTTTGGAATTACTGGAACGCCAATTCCCGATTGAATCGATGTCACAGCAAATTAATTTTCGTTCACCTTCAGAATTTGCCAATCAGTTAAATGTTCATGTGAATCATTTGAATAAAGCACTAAAAGAAACGACGGGAAAAACGACATCACAAATTATATCCGATCGAATTATTCAGGAAGCGATGGTTTTACTCAAACAAACCAATTGGAATATTAATGAAATTGCTTGGTGTCTTGGATTTGAGGAATTGTCCCATTTTATTAATTTCTTCAAAAAAAATACACAGCTTTCACCAAAAACCTATCGCGTAACCGAAATTGTTTGATTTTCGTAACTTCTTGTTTGAATCCTTTAATTTTGGATAACTATTACGCCTATACCTTTGTACCATAATTTAATCTAAAAATAAAATCATGGAAAATAACAAAGTTTGGTTTATAACGGGAGCGTCAAAAGGTCTTGGACTGGTATTGGCTAAAAAATTATTAGCCGAAGGTAAAAAAGTTGCGGCAACATCAAGAAGTGAAGCAGCATTAATAAAAGCAATTGGAAGTCCATCTGAAAATTTTCTTCCTTTAGAAATGGATTTGACAAATGAAAAAAGTGTCAAAAATGCCATTGAAGTAACTGTTAGCCATTTTAAAACAATTGATGTTTTAGTAAACAATGCAGGTTACGGTTTATTAGGAACATTAGAAGAATTGACAGATGCAGAATCCAGAAAAAATTATGAGGTAAATGTTTTCGGGTTATTAAATGTAATCAGAAATACAATGCCTTACATGCGTGCAAACAAAGCAGGACATATTTTTAATATATCTTCTATTGGCGGATATAATGGCGGTTTTCCGGGTTGGGGAATTTACTGTTCTACAAAATTTGCAGTTGCCGGTTTAACCGAGTCTTTAGCTGCCGAAGTAAAAGAATTTGGAGTAAATGTAACCTTAGTTTATCCGGGTTATTTCAGAACTGATTTCTTAGCGGATAGTTCTTTATTATTGCCATCAAACCCAATTGCAGAATACAAATCAGTGAGAGCATCAGAAAGCGCTCATAAAGATGATATTGATGGAAATCAACCCGGAGATCCTGAAAAATTAGCAGTTGCCTTAATCAAAATGAGTGAGGAGCAAAATCCTGCATTGCATTTATTTTTAGGACAAGATGCTTATGATATGGCAAATCTCAAAATTGAAAATGTGCAAAAAGAATTAGAGAACTGGAAAGAGGTGTCTGTTTCAACAGGATTTTAATTAGAAAATGGGCAATTTGAGAATTAGATAATTTTCGAATTGCCTTCAACTTTAGCTGAATTATAAAGTTTAGTAAACCCGACCGATTTTAAAAACCGGTCGGGTTTGTCACTTTTGATCATTTAGAAATTATCTAATTGGCACATTATCTAATTTTTCAGCATCGATTGCACTTCGCTGAACTTCCCATCAACTTCATCAATTTTTAAACCTAAAATATGGGCAATTAAAGGATAAACCGAAACGTTTTGAAATGATTTTACTTCTTTACCTACTTTAAAAGCAGGACCTTTTGCATAAAAAATAGCCTGCATATCCTTTTCTTTATTATCATAGCCATGTGTTCCGCCTTTTATATGCGTACTTTCTTTACTCACTAAACTATATCCTTTTTTAGCTTCAATAACAAAATCATGCACACGAGGATTAGTTCCGTAATGTAATCTTTTAGGGACTTCGCTTGATTTCCAGAATTTAATATGTGGTACTTTTTTTAGTGCTTTTACAATTGAATCCTGAAAGCCAGGTTTTGCCTGAAGACTCATAATTGGGTTGATAACATCTTTATAGCCTAACCATTCCGGTTTTAGATAATCCAGAATTGCTACTTTCTTATCATTACTGATAGCTGCCATTCCGTGGTCTGAAACTATTATTAAATTGATTTGCTTTCCAATCGCTAATTGATTTAATCTTCGGGATAATTCTCCCATAATTGAATCCATTTTAATCACCATCTTTTTGTTTTCCGGAGAAAGCGGTCCAAAATTATGTCCTGTATGATCTGGTTCATCAAAATATAAAGTGACTAAATGCGGACGTTGTTTTTCAGGAAGCTCTAACCATTTCAATACCGTATCAATTCTGGTTGCATATGGAATTTTATTATCGTAATTTTTATAATAACTTGGTCTTCTTTTATCCAGATCAGATCCGGGCCAGAAGAACGAAGCAGTTTTTATACCTTGCTGCTCAGCGACATTCCATATTGGGTTTCCGCCATAAAAACGAGAATCATTTTTTGCATCAGATGATAAAGAGAAAGATTCATTTAGGGTAGCATCATAAAAAACATTATTAATAATCCCGTGATGATCCGGATAAAGTCCCGTAACTATTGAATAATGATTGGGGAAAGTTTTACTGGGATAGGAAGGTCGCATGGATTTAGCATGAACACCTTCTTTTGCAATTAGCTTTAGATTTTCAAGTTTAAATTGTTTCGCATAATCCCAACGAAATCCATCCATAGAAACCAATACAACATAAGCTTCTTTATTAGATTGAGAATATGAAAAAGTGGAAAGGAGTAAAAATGTAAAAAGTAATAAGTGAGTAGTAAATTTTCTCATTTTGTAATTTTAATAGAACTGCAAATATATTCATAATGAATTTTCTAAAGAAAAAGAGAATGTTAAGTTTGCCACGAATTTCACGAATTTTCACGAATGCTTTGCGGAAAAAAGGTTACCAAAGATTTTCACGAATGCTTTGTTTAAAAAAAAAGTTTACCACGAATTACACGAATTAGCACAAATTTTTAAGCGTAATCAATAGAAAAATAATTTGTGAAAATTTGTGAAATTCGTGGCAAAAAAAATCTTTTTAATCTTTTAATCTGTGGCAAAAAAAACGCCAGATTTATGTCTGGCGTTTTAAATTTTAAGAAGTGAGGATGATTACATCATTCCTGGCATACCTCCACCCATTGGCATTCCGCCTCCGTTTTCTTCTTTAATATCAATTAATGCACATTCTGTAGTAAGGATCATTCCCGCAACCGAAGCAGCATTTTCTAACGCTACACGAGTTACTTTTTTAGGATCAATAATTCCAGCTGCAAGCATGTCCACATATTGGTCAGTTTTAGCATTATAACCAAAATCACCTGAACCTTCAGATACTTTTGCTACCACTACAGAACCTTCAAGACCTGCATTTTCAACAATAGTTCTTAATGGAGATTCAACAGCACGAGATACAATCTGGATTCCTGTTGCTTCGTCAGCGTTGTCAGCTTTAATATCTGCCAATGCTACTTTTGCTCTTAATAGTGCCACACCACCACCAGCAACAATTCCTTCTTCAACAGCAGCACGAGTTGCGTGTAAAGCATCATCAACTCTGTCTTTTTTCTCTTTCATTTCAACCTCAGATGCAGCACCAACGTAAAGAACAGCAACACCACCTGCTAATTTAGCTAAACGCTCTTGCAATTTTTCCTTGTCATAATCAGAAGTTGTAGCTTCCATTTGACCTTTAATTTGGTTCACACGATTTTTGATCATGTCAGCTTCACCGGCACCACTTACAATAGTAGTGTTGTCTTTATCGATAGAAACTCTTTTTGCAGTTCCTAACATTTCGATAGTTGTATTTTCAAGAGTATAACCTCTTTCTTCAGAAATTACAGTTCCACCAGTTAAGATAGCGATATCTTCTAACATTGCTTTTCTTCTGTCTCCAAAACCAGGAGCTTTTACAGCAGCAATTTTAAGAGCGCCTCTTAATTTGTTAACTACAAGAGTTGAAAGAGCTTCTCCGTCAACATCTTCAGCAATAATCAATAACGGTTTTCCTGATTGAGCAACCGGCTCTAAAACTGGAAGTAATTCTTTTAAAGAAGATACTTTTTTGTCATATAATAAGATGTATGGAGAGTCTAATTCAACTTCCATTTTCTCAGGGTTTGTTACGAAGTAAGGAGAAAGATATCCTCTGTCAAACTGCATTCCTTCAACAACATCTACAAAAGTATCAGTTCCTTTAGCTTCTTCAACAGTAATAACACCTTCTTTACCCACTTTTGCAAAAGCAGTAGCGATTAGTTCCCCAATCACTTCGTCATTATTTGCAGAGATAGAAGCAATTTGTTTGATTTTATCAGAATCGCTTCCAACAACTTTAGCTTGTTTTGCAAGGTCAGCAACGATTGCTTCAACAGCTTTATCGATACCGCGTTTCAAGTCCATAGGATTTGCACCTGCAGCAACGTTTTTAAGACCTTCTTTTACGATTGCCTGAGCTAAAACTGTAGCAGTTGTAGTTCCGTCACCCGCTAAATCATTGGTTTTAGAAGCTACTTCTTTAACCATTTGTGCGCCCATGTTTTCTAATGGGTCTTTTAATTCGATTTCTTTTGCAACAGAAACACCATCTTTAGTAACTGTTGGTCCACCAAATGATTTCCCGATAATTACATTACGACCTTTTGGTCCAAGAGTTACTTTTACAGCATTTGCTAATGCATCAACACCACGTTTTAATCCGTCACGTGCTTCAATATCAAATTTTATATCTTTTGCCATTCTATTTTTGCTTTAGGCAGGAGGCTTTAAGCTTTAAGCTTTTCCTACTGCTGAATTAATATTTGTTTTAATTTGTAAATCTTGCTTTTTATACTATTGATTTTTACTATTTGATTCTCCGCAATTTCAGGATTGAGATATTGCAAATCTTTAGCTAAAATCAAAAGATACTCTGTCTCATTGGCAGAGCCTAAAGCTATATTGAGAAATTGATTGAATTCTTTATCGCTATTTCTTCCGCATCCTTCACTAATGTTAGTGGGAATTGATGAAGAAGCTCTTCTAATCTGACTTGTTAATCCATATAATTCTTCTTTAGGAAATAAAGAAGTCATTTTGTATATTTCTAAAGTAAAAGAATGACTTAGCTTCCAAATATCATATTTTTTAAAATCCCTCATTTCTTTTTTGCTTTAAGCTTTAGTCAATATGTTTTAAGCTTTTAAAAAAGCCTATAGCTTACAGCTTATAGCATAAAGCGATTTTAGATTATCGCTAAGATATCATCCTCACGCATAATCAAATAATCAGTTCCTTCAAGTTTTAATTCTGTTCCTGCATATTTACCATATAGGACAGTGTCGCCAACTTTTACGGTCATAGTGTGATCTTTAGATCCATTTCCTACTGCAACAACAGTTCCTTTTTGTGGTTTCTCTTTGGCAGTATCTGGAATAAAAATCCCTGACGCAGTTTTAGTCTCAGCTGCAACAGGCTCAATAAGTACGCGGTCTGAAAGCGGTTTAATGTTTAAAGTCATGATTTTATATTATTAATAGTTTATATTTTTTTAATGCTAAAATAACTTTCAGAAATTATGCCATGCTCTGAAAACTGACATTATTTCTTAAAAAAAATGCCAGCTTTGACAGGCTGGCATTTTTATATTTATTTCAAAAATTTATTATTTTGCTGCAGGAGTTGCCGGAGCAGGTGTTTGTTGAACCGGAACTGCTGGTGTAGTAGCAGGAGCTTCTGTTTTTTCAATAAGTTTAGAATCAGTATCGCTTAAAGATCCCGTAAAGCTTAAACTTGAAAGTAAGATTAAAGCAATCAAAATAGTAGCCAGTGTCCAAGTACTTTTATCTAAAAAGTCAGTTGTTTTTTGTACTCCACCTAACATTTGAGTTCCGCTAATTGTAGACGACAATCCGCCTCCTTTAGGGTTTTGAACCATGATTACTACGATCAATAGAAAACAAACTATTGTGATTAAAACTAAAAAAATTGAAAATGTGCTCATTGCTTAATTATTATTGTTATTTTGTTGTAAAATCTTTATATCCGAAATACGGTCTGCAAAGAAACTAATTTTTTCTGGATATTTCAAAATTAATATTTCATATGCTTGTATTGCTTTTGTATATTTCTTTTGTTCAAGATATACTCTGGCCAAAGTCTCTGTCATTAAGTAAGAATTATCCTCTTTATTAAGGTCAAATTGAACCGCTGGAACTATTGCAGTTTGTTTAATGGGAGGAATTTTTGGGTTTGTTTCAATGAATTTATTGATTATTTCTGCCTTTTTCTTTTTCTCATCAACAATTATTTCAGCTTCCACTTTTGGATCGGCTTTTTTTTTGGCTTCTTCAGGACCTTCTGTTCTGTCAATTGGTTCTGTTCGTGCTAATTGCAGCCATTCATGAAAAGAATGTTTTTCGTTACCGGAAAAATCCAATGGTTTACCTATTTCCAGATTTTCTTCGGCAATTTTTACTGCTTCAGGAATTTCAACTTCTATAGGTTCTTCCGGCGTTATTGTTTCTTCAAAAGTAACTGTTGTAGATTCTTCAATAGCATCTGGTACTGATTTTTCAATAGAATCAACTCTTGCTTCCGGAAATTCATCCTCTACTATTTCTTCAAAAAAGGTTGGCATAGTTTCTTTGCTGGGAGTTATAATAGGTTCTTCAATAATTGGCTCTATTTTTTGCTCTTCGATTTTTGAAGTTTCTACAAAAGTTATGTTTGTTGCTTCTATAATAGAATTTAAAATAGATTGCTCAATAATTAAATCATTTGGTTTCTCTTCTGTTTTTGCAGGTTCTTCAAAAGTTGGTGTTACTGCTATAAAAGTGTCTAAAATTTCTTGCTCAGAAACGGGTTCAATTATAATTTCCTCAACTTTTTCAGGCTCTTCAAAAGTGATAGGTATTACTTCTTTAAAAGAATCTAAAATTAATTCTTCAGTAATTGGCTCAATTTTGAGTTCCTCGATTTTTGCAGTTTCTTCAAACGATTCAGGAGTTACTTCTTGAAAAGAATTTAAAATAGATTGCTCATTAAGAGGAACGCTTGGTTTATCTATTGTTACTGCCGGTTCTTCAAAAGTTGCATTTGTCGCTTCTCTTATAGAATTCAGAATAGATTGTTCAACAGGATCAATTCGGGTTTCGGTTGTTTTTTTAATTTCCGAAAATGAAATAACCTCGCTGTCAACCACTTTTATTTCTAAAAGATCTCTCAATTTTCGATCATAAAATTCACTTTGGATAGCAGTAAAATCTTCTGAAGTGATAAAATCAAATAAAACCGAACGATCAGAGGTGTGTGCCGCCGTGACTTTTAACGCATAATTATACTTAAAGCTATTTTGACTGTAAAGACCTTTTAATCGTAATGCTCTTGCACTTTGAAAATACGGAAATTCATTCAAAACACTTCCTAATGCGTCCGCTTGCTTTTCAGAAATAGCATCCGGTTTGTTCATTAAGTAGGTATAATCAGTTACATTCATTTCTTTTTTATTTAATCGTTTTTTGTTTAAATATGTAATCGTTTAAAAGAATCGATTAAACATTTAACCGATTTCAACAAATAAACAATTTTACCATTTTGCCAGTGACTCATTAAAAATGTCCTGCGTGATTCTTTCAAAAATAGTTTGAAGCGCTGTATTTAAAATGGCTCCTGTTGGTAAACCAGTTCCCGGGAAATCATAATAGAATTCGAATGATTTTTCGAAATCATCAGTTTCTTTCTTTTTATTTGTAAACCTGACATTTACCCTAATCGTCAAACGGTTTTGAGCCGCCTGTTGATCTGCCGTCGCAGTCATAGGAGTCGTTCTGTAATCTGTAATTTCGCCTTCGTAAACTAAATCACCACTTTCACTTACTAAGTTCAGGTTGGTTTGATTTTGAATTAAATCCTGAAGGGCCAATGTAAATGTTCTGTCAATTCCCGGTTCAATTAAATCAGCATTATTCTGAAAAAAGTTCACCTGAAAAGTTTTCGCATCAATTTTCCCTGTTGTTCCTGTAAAGTTGTAAACTCCACAGCCGCTTAACATAAAAAGGCTCATTAAGGCCAGTAAAGAATATATTTTTTTCATAAAATCTATAGTAGTAAATTCCAATTTTAAAAAATCAAAATTCCAATTGTTGGGGAAATTCCAAAATTTAAATTCCAAATTCCAATTTTTTTCCAAATATAGCAATTTGCAATTTGTAATTATTTTTGAAGTTCAACTTTTCTAAAGTTGGAATTTGGAATTTATCCCGACGCTTCGGGATTGGAATTTATTTATTTTTATAAATCAAATTGTTTAATTTTTCGGTACAAGGTTCTTTCAGAAATCCCTAACTCATCTGCAGCAGCTTTTCGTTTTCCCTTATTTTTTTCTAATGACTTTTTGATCATTTCGATTTCTTTTTGTTCTAAACGCAAAACTTCTTCTTCCTCAATTGTTTCGGCAAATAAATAATTATCGTCTTGTATCTGATAATTATCTTCGCGTGCTGCAGGTGTCATAACAGCGGTTCTTGGCTCTTCTTCAAAATCAATTTCGCTTTCATTTTCCTGAGAACCGTATATTTTCTGAATCAGATTCGGATTAATATCCTGAACTTTTGATGATCCGTTTTTCATCAATTCCAAAGTCAGTTTTTTCAAATCATTCAGATCACTTTTCATGTCAAAAAGCACTTTGTACAAAATATCTCTTTCGGTACTAAAATCGCTTTCCTTTTTCTTATCACTAATTACCGATGGTAAATTACTTCCCTCAGTTGGTAAATACGAGCGTAAAGTAGCTAATGTAATATCGCGATTGGTTTCTAAAACAGAGATTTGTTCCGCCACATTTCGCAACTGACGAATGTTTCCGTTCCATCTGAATTTTTGCAAAAGTTGTACTGCATCATCGTCTAATTTCAACGGAGGCATTTTGTATTTGTGTGCAAAATCAGCAACAAACTTTCTGAATAACAAATGAATGTCTTCGTTTCTTTCGCGTAATGGCGGTAAAGTAATTTCTACAGTTGTTAGACGATAATACAAATCCTCACGAAATTTTCCTTTTTCAATAGCATTGAATAAGTTTACGTTTGTAGCAGCTACAATTCGAACATTTGTTTTCTGAACCTGAGACGAACCTACTTTTATAAATTCCCCATTTTCAAGTACACGAAGTAAACGAACCTGAGTTGTAAGAGGTAATTCACCAACTTCATCAAGAAAAATAGTTCCGCCATCGGCAACTTCAAAATAACCTTCACGAGTGCTTGTAGCTCCTGTAAAAGCGCCTTTTTCGTGTCCAAAAAGTTCACTGTCAATAGTTCCTTCCGGAATTGCACCACAGTTTACCGCAATATATTTACCATGCTTTCTATGCGAAAGCGAATGTATTATTCTTGGAATATTTTCTTTACCAACACCACTTTCCCCAGTTACCATTACTGATATATCAGTAGGAGCAACCTGAATGGCTTTTTCGATGGCACGATTTAATTTAGGATCATTTCCAATAATTTCAAATCGTTGTTTTATTGCTTGAACTGTTTCCATTTATGTTTTTTATCTTTTGCCACGAATTTCACTAATTTTCACTAATTTTTTGAAACCGGGTTAATGAATAACTCTTTTATGTTGTAATGACTTTTTATTAAAGTTAACAATAATTCCTAAATCACTATCAGCCAGTTTTAAATAATTTATTGTTTGAGCGATATGTTCATCAATTATATCTTTTGATGCTTTTATTTCTAGAATGATTTCGTCATAAACTATAAAATCTGCATAGAATTTATGCGCTAACACAATGTCTTTGTATTTAATATAATATTCTTTTTCACGTTGAAAAGGAATATTATGTTTTTTAAATTCATATTCTAAAGCATCCTTGTAGACAATTTCAAGAAGTCCACCGCCAAGTATTCTATGAACTTCCATGCAAATGCCAATAATTTTATAGTATTCCTCTTTTCTATATAATTCCATATTTCGTTTTTATACAAACATATAGAATAATAAATAAAAGAAAGAAAATTCGTGCAAATTGATGAAATTCGTGGCAAAAAAAAATTAATTCATTTCAGAATATCCAACCGCTTCACCTTTTAAAGTTCCACTTGTACAGCTTGTGATTTTTACATTTACGAAATCTCCAATTTTATAGTTCTCTTTAGGGAAAACAACCGTAATACTTTGAGAATTTCTTCCAGAGAATTCTTCGGTTGATTTTTTAGACACTTTTTCAACTAAAACTTCCACAACTTGCCCAACGAATTCCTCGCTTCTAAACCAGGCATGTTTTTGTTGTAGATCAACAATTTCCTGCAATCTTCTTGCTTTAGTTTCTTCCGGAACATCATCTTCCATTTTTCTTCCGGCCAAAGTTCCCGGACGCTCCGAATACGAATACATATAACCAAAATTATATTTAACATATTCCATCAAACTCATTGTGTCCTGGTGATCTTGTTCAGTTTCTGTTGGGAAACCGGCAATCATATCTTGCGAAATCGAAGCATCCGGAATAATCGCTTTAATTTTATCAATCAAAGTCATATATTCTTCACGAGTATGCAAACGATTCATTTCTTTTAGAATTCGGTCACTTCCAGACTGAACCGGTAAGTGAATGTGTTTACATATATTTGGATATTTAGCAATAACATGCAAGATACTCTCATGCATATCCTGCGGATTAGAAGTCGAAAAACGAATACGCATTTTAGGAAAACCAACAGCAACCATTTCAAGCAATTGATCAAAATCAACCGCTGTCGCTTTTTGCATATCCGATGCGTTTACGAAGTCTTTTTTCAAACCGCCGCCGTACCAAAGGTAACTGTCAACGTTTTGACCAAGAAGAGTAATTTCCTTAAAGCCTTTACCCCAAAGATCCTGAATTTCCTTCATAATACTCTGAGGTTCACGACTACGCTCACGTCCGCGTGTAAAAGGTACAACGCAAAACGTACACATATTATCGCAGCCACGAGTAATCGAAACCAAAGCTGTGATTCCGTTACTCATCAAACGAACCGGCGAAATATCACCGTAAGTTTCCTCTTTCGATAAAATTACATTAATAGCGTCGCGACCTTCCTCAACTTCTGCCAATAAATTTGGCAAGTCCTTGTAAGCATCAGGACCAACAACAAGGTCGACTATTTTTTCTTCTTCCAGAAATTGACTTTTCAAACGCTCGGCCATACAGCCCAAAACGCCCACTTTCATTTTCGGGTTAATACGTTTTACCGCATTATATTTCTCCAAACGCTTACGAATAGTCTGTTCTGCCTTGTCCCGAATCGAGCAGGTATTTACCAGAACCAAATCAGCATCTTCAAGAGTTTGTGTAGTGTTATATCCGTTTATCGATAAAATAGAAGCTACGACTTCACTGTCCGAAAAATTCATCGCGCAACCGTAACTTTCAATAAAAAGTTTCTTAGTGTTCTCAGGTTTATTTTCCAAAACAAGACTTTCGCCCTGTTTGCTTTCTTCAATAATCTTTTCCATTGTATAATTTCAAAGTGCAAAGATAACGTAAAAGGTATAAATATGACAAGATGGCAGAGAAAAGATTTTTAGATTTTAAAGATTACAATTTTAGATTTTAGAATTCAGATTTTAGATTGTTGAAACCGATCAAAGGGAATCTAAAATCAACAATCTAAAATATAAAATATTTTGTAGCTATTTCCGGCTTTCCGCTACAAGTCCTCATAAAAAAAGCAAAGTTTCTAATGTTTTAAAAAGAGCTTCCGTTGGTCGCTTTTTTAAAAGAAGAAACTTTTTGCATTTTTTATTCCGGGCTTTTCACTATACTCCGGGCTAGGAATTTTGAGGATAAAAAAGAACATTCTCCGGGCATAATCTTATAATAGTTATACCTATATATATAATAGGTAGGAATACAGATAAATCTGTAATTTTAATAATCATAATATTAAAATACCTCAAAAATGAATTAGCAAGGTTGATATTTAAAAAAAATAGATACTTTTGTTGCAGAAAAATAGAGCAATGGCAAAGAATTTAGTAATAGTGGAATCACCTGCAAAGGCGAAAACGATAGAGAAATTTTTAGGAAGTGATTTTCAGGTAGAGTCAAGTTACGGACATATAGCAGATTTACCATCAAAGGAAATAGGAGTAGATGTAGAGAATGGTTTCAAACCTAAATACGAAGTTTCTCCAGATAAAAAAGCCTTGGTAAGCAAATTGAAAACATTATCTAAGAATGCCGAAATGGTTTGGCTGGCGAGTGATGAGGACCGCGAGGGTGAAGCTATTTCATGGCATCTTGCGGAAGAGCTAAAACTAGATATTAAAAAAACCAAGCGAATTGTTTTTCACGAAATTACAAAGTCTGCGATTCTTAAAGCAATCGATAATCCTAGAGAAATAGATTATAATTTAGTAAACGCACAACAAGCACGTCGTGTTTTAGACCGTTTAGTAGGTTACGAATTATCTCCGGTTTTATGGAGAAAAATTAAAGGAGGACTTTCTGCGGGACGTGTACAATCCGTTTCAGTACGTTTGATTGTAGAGAGAGAACGCGAAATCCAAAACTTTAATGCAGTTGCAAGTTATTCTATCGTAGCCGAATTTGTGAATGAAGCAGGAAAAGCTTTCAAGGCTAAATTGCCAAAAAACTTTAATACTAAAAAAGAAGCCGAAGATTTTTTAAATAAAAATATCGGGTCACAATATAAGGTAGCCGATTTAGAAACTAAACCTACCAAAAAATCACCAACAGCCCCTTTTACAACTTCTACATTGCAACAAGAAGCAGCAAGAAAATTGTATTTGCCAGTTGGAATCACCATGCAGCTTGCACAGCGTTTATACGAAGCCGGACTTATTACATATATGAGAACGGATAGTGTGAACCTTTCTAAAGATGCAATGGATGCAGCAGAGGCTGAAATCATAAAATCATACGGAAAAGAATTTTCAAGACCCCGAACTTTCGCTAACAAAAGCAAAGGGGCACAAGAAGCGCACGAAGCAATTCGTCCGACAGATATGTCGCGCCACACGGTAAATATCGATCGTGATCAGGCTCGTTTGTATGATTTGATCTGGAAAAGAACATTGGCGTCTCAAATGAGCGATGCGCAATTAGAAAGAACAAACGTAAAAATCGAAGCAAATAATCACAGCGAAATTTTTACAGCTTCAGGTGAAGTTTTACTTTTTGAAGGTTTCCTCAAAGTATACTTAGAAGGTCATGATGACGATGAGGAGGAACAAGAAGGAATGTTGCCTGCATTAAAAGTAAATGAAAAGCTTGTTAACAATTATATTACAGCGACAGAAAGATATTCAAGACCTCCGGCAAGATATACAGAAGCATCTTTGGTGAAAAAATTAGAAGAATTAGGAATTGGCCGTCCGTCTACGTATGCACCAACTATTTCGACGATTATCAACAGAAATTATGTTGAAAAAGGAACTCTTGAAGGTCAGGAACGTAATTATACACAACTTACTTTGCAAGCGAGTAAAGTGGGGGAGAAGTTATTGAAAGAAAATACAGGATCTGATAAAGGGAAATTAGTTCCAACAGATATTGGGACTATTGTTACGGATTTCCTGGTTAAGAACTTTGGAAATATATTAGATTACAACTTTACAGCAAAAGTAGAACAGGATTTTGATGAAATTGCCGAAGGAAATATTGACTGGGCAGTTATGATGAAGGAATTCTACGATAAGTTTCACCCGAATGTAAAAGAGGTTGAAGCGAATGCAGAACGTGAAAGCGGAGAAAGAATTTTAGGAAAAGATGCAGATGGGAGACAAGTTTCTGTTCGTTTAGGAAAATTTGGACCAATGGCTCAAATTGGAGAAGCGGATGATGAAGATAAAAAGTTCGCCAGTTTAATGTCAGATCAAAATATTGGTAATATTACACTTGAAGAAGCTTTGAATTTGTTTTTATTACCTAAAAATTTAGGGGAATATAAAGGAGAAGAAGTAGAAGTTAGTAATGGTCGTTACGGTCCTTATGTTCGTCACGGAAGTGTATTTATTTCATTGCCGAAAGGAGAAGATCCGTTAAGTCTTTCAAAAGAAAGAGCCCAGGAATTAATTGATGAAAAAGCAATTGCCGATGCTCCAATCGCAGTTTACAAAGGTGAGGGTGTACAAAAAGGTGTGGGACGTTTTGGTCCGTTTATCAAATGGAACGGTATTTTTATTAATGTAAGCAAAAAATACAATTTTGATAACCTGTCCCAACAAGAAGTTGAAGAACTAATTGAAGATAAATTACAGAAAAATATAGATAAAGTGCTTCACAATTGGGAAGACGAAGGAATTTTGGTTGAAAAGGCCCGTTGGGGACGCTCAGTTATTACAAAAGGTAAAATCAAAATTGAATTAAGTAAAGATGTTGATGCTACAAAATTGACATTAGCTGAAGTTCAGGAAATGATCGCCAAAAAAACACCGGCAAAAAAGACACCGGCAAAAAAAGCCACCACTGCTAAAAAAGCAACAACCGCTAAGAAAGCTCCAGCTAAAAAACCAGCTGCTAAAAAGAAATAATAAATGGAATTTGATTTTCTAGAACCAGTTAATGACGGAATTTTAAAATTCATTAGTTCATTGTCTTCACAAGAATTGGGTAGTAAAATAGTTTTACACACCAAAGATCAGTTTCCTGATATAAATAAAATTACCTTTGCAATAATTGGTGTTTTAGAAGACCGCCGTAATAGCAACGGAATTAACGAGGTTAATTTAAATGTAGTTCGCAAGAAGTTATACGGCATGTTTCCTGGTAATTGGGATGCATCAATTGCTGATTTAGGAAATATTCTTGCAGGGGATTCTGTAGAGGATACCTATTTTGCTCTGAAAAAAGTAACAGCTGCTTTAATTAAGAATAAAGTGATTCCTATAGTTCTGGGAGGTTCGCAGGATTTGACCTATGCATTGTATCGCGCATATGATGATTTAGAGCAAATGGTAAATATGGTTGCTGTGGATAATAAATTTGATTTTGGAAAGGAAAACGAAACAGTTTCGGCTAATTCTTATCTTACTAAAATCATTATAGATGAGCCCAATAACCTTTTTAATTACTGTAATATAGGATATCAAACCTATTACAATTCGCAGGAAGAAATTGATTTGATCGAGAAATTATTCTTTGATGCTTATCGTTTGGGAGAAATTTCGAATAAAATTGCTCTTGCTGAACCTGTTTTTAGAGATGCTGATTTAATAAGTATAGATTTAAATTCAGTAAAGTCATCAGTTTCAGGTAATATGATTACTTTTGAGCCCAATGGTTTCAACGGAAAAGAAATATGTTCATTGGCAAGATATGCCGGTATCAGTGATAAAGTTTCCTGTTTAGGAATTTTTAATCATAATAGTACGGCACCGGAAGCAGTAATTATGGCGCAGATAGTCTGGTATTTTATAGAAGGGTACCATTATCGATCAAAAGAATATCCGTTTGGTAGTCGGGCAACGTATTTAAAGTATATAGTTCCTCTTGAAGATGAGGAATTAATTTTCTATAAAAGTGACAAAACAGATCGTTGGTGGATTGAAATTCCATCGGAGTCAAATGGTCACAATAAATTGAAAAGAAATACGTTATTACCGTGTTCTTACGACGAATATTTGAGCGCTTGTAACCAAGAACTGCCGGAAAGATGGTGGAAAGCACAAAGAAAAAATGCTCTATAGAGCAAAATTTTAGATAAAATTATAATTTCAAAAAAAAAATTAAGAAAAATTAGTAAGAAAATAAATCTAAACTATAAAATTTAACGGTTTACGTCGATTTTTTCCGCTAGTTTATCGATGAAATATTTTTTTTTTATTTTTTTTAACATTATTTTTGAACGGTAAAATAAATTTCGCAAATAGCTATTGTTTTTTAGATAAATAATAAATACGTTTACGGACTTATAATAATGAATAGATAATCCCAAATTTATATGAAGAAGTTTATTGCATTTGCAGCAATGTTAACACTGGTAATTGGCTGTGGTAAGTCAGGAGACAAAGGTGAATTAGTTGGTGTTACAGGAGGCAAATGGCATCCTGAAAAACCTTATGGTATGACATTAGTTCCGGGTGGATCTTTTATTATGGGTAAATCAGATGCTGATTTAGCTAATGTTGAAGATGCTCCGACTAAAACAGTAACGGTTCGTTCGTTTTATATGGATGAAACAGAGATTACTAATAGTGAGTACCGTCAATTTGTAGAATGGGTAAAAGATTCTACAATGAGAGTACGTTTAGCTATTTTAGCTGACGAAACAGGGCAAAAGCCAGCTGGTGATGCTAAAGGTAAAAAAGGTGGAAGCATCTCAGATTATGCATTTAATGATTCAGAGCCGGACAAAATGACGGCGTATGATAAATACATGTATGATAACTACTATAGTGTAGGGACTAAAGATGATCCTTATGCTGGTAGAAAACTAAACAAAAAAGTTAAGTTAATTAAAGATACTAAAGCATATCCGGATGAGTATTATGCTGAGGTAATGGATTCTATGTATTTACCAATAGAAGAATCATATAATGGTTTGAGAACAATTGATGTGAATAAATTGAAATTCCGTTATTCTTGGATGGACATTCAGGCTGCTGCAAAAGCTAAAGTTGGAAAAAGAAAAGATTTCGTTAAAACTGAACAAGTTAGTGTGTATCCTGATACAACAGTTTGGATTAAAGATTTCGCTTACTCATATAATGAGCCAATGCATAATGATTATTTCTGGCACAAAGCTTACGGTGATTATCCTGTAGTTGGTGTGACCTGGAAACAAGCTAAAGCATTTTGCGCTTGGAGAACATTAAATAAAAACAGCTATATCAAATCTAAGAAAAAAGGACGTGATTTAGTAAATGCATTCAGATTGCCAACAGAGGCAGAGTGGGAGTATGCTGCAAGAGGTGGTCTGGAATCAGCTACATATCCTTGGGGTGGTCCTTATACTAAAAGTGACAGAGGTTGTTTCTTAGCAAACTTTAAACCAAGCAGAGGAGATTATGCTGCTGATGAAGCTTTATATACTGTTGAAGCTAAATCATATGAAGTAAACGGTTATGGATTATATAACATGGCAGGAAATGTTTCAGAGTGGACAGATTCAGCTTACAATCCAAATGCTTATGAATATGTTTCAACAATGAACCCTAACGTAATTGATGGAAACAATCAAAGAAAAGTGGTTCGTGGAGGTTCATGGAAAGATGTTGCTTACTTCCTACAAGTAAGTACTCGTGACCACGAATATGCAGATTCAGCAAGAAGTTATATTGGTTTCAGAACTGTACAAGATTACATGGGAACTCAAACAACAGGAAGCGGAAAAAAGAAAAGTAAATTATAATTAAATTCAAATAACCAAATCAAATCTATTTTTAAATTAAAACCTAAACAAAAAGTATTATGGCATTATTAAGTAAAAAAGCAATGAATTTCGCTTATGGTATGGGAGCGGCAGTAGTAATCGTTGGAGCTCTATTCAAAATTACTCACTTTGAAATTGGACCATTAACAGGAACTGTGATGTTGTCAGTTGGTTTATTAACTGAGGCGTTAATCTTTGCTCTTTCTGCTTTCGAACCAGTTGAGGATGAATTAGACTGGACTCTTGTTTACCCGGAATTAGCTAACGGTCAGGCTAGAAAAAAAGCGGATAAAGTTGAAGCGCCATCTGATGCTCAAGGATTATTATCTCAAAAATTAGATGTAATGTTGAAAGAAGCTAAAATTGACGGAGAGTTAATGTCAAGCTTAGGAAACAGCATCAAAAATTTCGAAGGAGCTGCAAAAGCAATTTCTCCAACAGTAGATTCTATTGCAGGACAAAAGAAATATGCTGAAGAAATGTCATTAGCTGCTGCGCAAATGGAATCATTAAACAGCTTATACAAAGTACAATTAGAAAGTGCTTCAAGAAACGCACAAGCAAATAGCGAAATCGCTGAAAATGCTTCTAAGTTAAAAGAGCAAATGCAATCAATGACTGCAAACATTGCTTCTTTAAACAACGTTTACGGTGGTATGCTTTCTGCAATGAGTAACAAAGGATAATTAGTTTTTGACTATTATATTAAATTTATTAATAAAGAACTAATTAGAAAAAATGGCAGGAGGAAAATTAACCCCTAGACAGAAGATGATTAACCTGATGTATCTGGTTTTCATCGCAATGTTAGCAATGAACGTATCAAAAGAAGTTATATCTGCTTTTGGTTTGATGAATGAAAAATTTGAAAGTGCAAATACAAGTTCATCAGAAACAAATACAAGTTTATTAACATCTTTAGATCAAAAAGCTGCTGAAGCAAAAGGAGAATTCGCAATTGCTGCAGTTACAGCTCACAAAATTGAAACAATTTCAAAAGATTTTTACGATTACATTGGGACTTTAAAAACTCAATCTATCAAAGGATTTGAAGTTGAAAAAGAAACTGGAAAACTTCCTTACGAGTCTATGGACAGAGGTGATAACATCGACGACTGGTTTACAGGAGACGGTTACACTAAAAAAGGGAATGAAATCATTTCAAGAATTGAGAAATATAAATCAGATATTAAAGCTGCTTTAGGTACAGATAAAAAATATGCGGTTATTATTTCTGAGGTTGAGAAAAAATTTGATGTTTCTGACGTAAAAAACAAAGAAGGTATAAAAGAAAAATACTTAGAATATCACTTTAAAGGTTTTCCTGCAATTGCATCAGCTGCTAAGCTTTCAGCTTGGCAAAATGACGTTAAGAAAACTGAAACAGACGTTTACAATAGTGCATTAGGAAAAGCTGCTGTAGCTGCTGCTTCTTACAGTAACTACCAAGCGATTGTTGTTTTAGATAAAAATGCTTACTTCCAAGGAGAAAAAGTAACTGGTAAAGTGGTTTTAGGTCGTTATGACGAAAATACGAAACCAACTTCATTTCAAGGTCCTGGACAAATTGTTAACGGACAAGCTGTTATCTCTTTAACTGCTGGTGGAGTAGGAGAACAAAATATTAATGGTCAATTTACATTCTTAGAGGACGGTAAAAACATTCCATTAAAATTTAAAGGAACTTACGTTGTAGTACCAAGACCAAACTCAGCTACTATTTCTGCTGATAAAATGAATGTTGTTTATAGAGGTGTTGTTAACCCAATCTCTGTATCATTTGCTGGTGTTGATGCAAACAAAATTAATGCAAGTGCTCCTGGATTATCTTCTGCTGGGAAACCAGGGAAATATAACATGAGCCCGGGTTCAGGTACAGAAGCTACAATTGCTGTTACAGGAACTTTACCAAACGGAGATAAAGTTACAGATAAGAAAACCTTTAGAATTAAAGGAATTCCTGGACCAACAGGTACAATTAGAGGAGAAATGGGCGTTGTTAAAGGACCAAAATCTAACTTAGAAATTGCTACTATTGGTGCTAAATTACTTGATTTTGATTTTGAAGTTGGTTTAGATGTTGTTGGATTTAATATGAAAATTGCCGGACAACCTACAGTTGTAGTTTCTGGTAACAGATTAAATGCACAATGTAAAACAGTTCTTGCAAGAGCTGGAAAAGGAGACCAGGTTACTATTTCTGAAATTAAGACTAAACTTGTTGGAGCTGGTAGTTATTTATTACCAAGAACTGCTCCGGTAATTTACGAAATACAATAATAAAGTAGGTAAAACTACATTCAATATCTTATAATGATATCATGATGAAAGTAAGAAATTTTTTAATAGCTATTGTTTCTATCGCTGGAGGTCTTTCTTCTTATGCGCAATCTAATTTGCTAAATGCGAAAACACCTGCTCAGATAGGACTTAAAACTCCTGCGCAACTAATCTCAGATAATGATAAGCCTTTAGCTTATGGTTATGTGGATGATAGAGATATCTTGATGGGAAAAACTACTTGGGAGATCATTGATTTAAATGAAAAAATCAACTTTCCATTATACTTTCCTGTAGATACGGCTAATATTGGTTCTGACAGACGTTCATTATATGACGTTTTGACGAAAGCTGTTAAAAACGGCAAAATAACTGAAGTGTACAGCGACAGTTATTTCAATACTAAAAAATCTTTGAAAGATATTCAAGGTGCATTATCTCGTATTGATACTACTGACGCAGGTAGAGAATTGATCAACCAATACCCTGATGACTACAAAACACGTGTTGTGAAGAAAAAAGTTGTTACAGGTACTGGAAAAAAGAAAGTTGTTACTTATGTTGATGAAACAGTTGGAGCAACAAGAACAGTTCCTGCAGAATATATCCTTAAACAAGATTTAACTGCTGCTGATGTTACACAATATAAAATAAAAGGATACTGGTATTTTGACAAACGTCAAAGTGAACTGAAATATCGTTTACTTGGAATTTGTCCTGTAACTCCGGATGTTTACACAATGAACAGTGACGAAAAGGATTATATTGAGTTATTCTGGGTATTCTTCCCTAATTCAAGAGAAGCATTGCACGAAGCAAAAGCTTTTAACGATAGTAACTCAGCACTTCCAATCTCATTCGATCAGATATTAAATTCAAGACGTTTTAATGCAGTAATCTATAAAGAAGAAAACTTGTACGGAGATCGTGAGATCAAAGATTACATGAAAGATAATGCTCAAAACCAATTGTTAGAATCTGAAAGAGTAAAAGAGAAGATTCGTAACTTCGAACAAGATATGTGGAACTACTAAGTATCTAAATTATATCAATATAGAAAACTCTTACTGCAAAGCAGTAAGAGTTTTTTTATTTTACAACCCGGCCTTTTATAACATTCATTATCCTTAGGATCAATCATAAAACCTGTGGAAAGAGAAAAAAAATACCATAGGAGCACACGAAAATTTTTTACCAAGGAGGATGGATATACACATAAAGTTCACAAAGCTATTTCAACACAAAGCTTTGTGAACTTTGTGTGTTTGTTAGCATACTCTACTATAAAAAACTTTGCGCGCTTTGCGTTAAAAATCACCCAGTATATAAATGTAATCCCTCCGTGATATTTTTCTTACTTCGTTAGGAGTTAAATATTGGCAGGACAAAAATGACCTGAATAAATGGATTTCTACCAATATGTAAGCTCACCAGTGTATTTTTCTTACTCCGTTAGGAGTTAAATATTGGTAAGACAAAAAGCAACCACAAAAACATTCACGTAAGGATTGAATTTTTTTTAAGGAAAATTATTTATTGAATTGCTAAATCAGCAACATGAATTAAGCACTAATTATCAATCTGATTTATAAAGTGGATATTTGTTAAAATGCAAATTTGTAAGAAATTTACAATAAATAAAATAAAAATACGTTATCTTTATTGTAAATACTATTTTAAGATGAAAAGGAAAATTTTTTTAATGGTCGTGGTTCTTGTCGTTGGAAGCTTTACTTCTAAAGCGCAGTCTAATTTGCTTAATGCAAAAACGGCCGACCAAATTGGATTAAAGAGTGAAGCGCAAAAGATTTCTGATAATGATAAGCCTTTGGCATATAGTTATATTGATGATCGGGACGTTTTGATGGGGAAAACAGTATGGGAAATAATTGATTTGAATGAAAAAATTAATTTCCCTTTATATTTTCCAGTAGATACTGCTAATATTGGTGCTGACAGACGTTCGCTTTATGATGTTTTAACGAAAGGGATCAGAAGCGGTAGAATTACTGAGGTATATAGTGACAGTTATTTCAATACTAAAAAATCATTAAAAGATATTCAGGGTGCATTATCTCGTGTTGATACCACAGATGCAGGTCGGGAATTAATCAACCAATATCCGGATGAGTATAAAACTCGTGTAGTGAAGAAAAAAGTCATCACGGGTACCGGTAAAAAGAAAGTAGTAACTTATGTAGATGAAACCGTTGGTGCCACAAGAACGGTTCCGCCAGAGTATATCCTGAAACAAGATTTAACTGCCGCAGATGTTACTCAATATAAAATTAAGGGATACTGGTATTTTGACAAACGGCAGAGTGACCTGAGATATCGTTTATTGGGAATTTGTCCTGTAACTCCTGATGTTTATACTATGAATAGCGATGAAAAAGATTATATTGAGCTGTTTTGGGTGTTTTTTCCAAATGCGCGCGAGGTATTACATGAGGGAAAAGCGTTTAACGATAAGAACTCGGCAGTTCCAATTTCATTTGATCAAATCTTCAATTCAAGATATTTTAATGCCATTATCTACAAAGAAGAAAATATGTATGGAGATCGTGAAATTAAAAGCTATATGAAAGATAATGCGCAGGATCAGTTGTTAGAATCTGAAAGAGTAAAAGAGAAGATTCGTAACTTCGAGGAAGATATGTGGAACTACTAATTACCAAAATTACATTATAACAAAAAACTCTTACTACCTTTGTAGCAAGAGTTTTTTTACTTTATTTTTTACACATGTTAGATTATTTAATTGTTGGATCTGGATTAGCCGGGATTTCTTTTGCAGAAGTTGCGCTTAAAAACAATAAAACTATTTTGGTTATTGATAATAAATCTCAAAATTCGTCCAGAGTTGCCGGAGGTTTATACAATCCTGTCATTTTAAAGCGTTTTAGCGAAGTTTGGAAAGCGCAGGAACAATTGGTTTTAATGAATGATTTCTACAATGAAATTGAAAATAAATTACAGGCAAAATTCAATTTTCAGTTACCAATTTTACGAAAGTTCTTTTCAATTGAAGAACAGAATAATTGGTTTGCTGCTTCGGATAAAAAAAATCTGGCTCCTTTTTTATCGACAAAAGTAGTCACCACAAAATATAATAGTATAGATTCTCCACATGATTATGGACAAGTTTTACATACAGGATATGTCGATACGGCATTATTGCTTGATAGTTATAAAGAATATTTACAGGAAAATAACCTGCTTTTAGAAGAGTTTTTTGATAGTATCTATATCGAATTTTTCGATTATGGAATCCAATATAAAAACATTCAGGCGCGTCATATTATTTTTGCAGAAGGTTTCGGCTTACATAAAAACCCATTCTTTAATTATTTGCCATTAGATGGAACAAAGGGAGAATTGTTTATCATTAAAGCTCCGGATTTAAACTTAGATGTAATTGTTAATACTAGCGTCTTTATATTGCCACTGGGGAATGATTTATTCAAAGTAGGCGCTACATACAACTGGCAGGATAAAACCGATTCACCTACTGAAGAAGGAAAACAGGAATTAATAGAAAGAATCAAAGAAATTATTACCTGCGATTTTGAAATCGTAAAACATTTTGGCGGAGTTCGCCCAACAGTTAAAGACAGAAGACCTTTGATTGGAACGCATCATGAACGCAAATCACTCCATATCCTTAACGGATTAGGAACCCGCGGTGTGATGTTAGGTCCTGCAATGGCAAAAGCCTTGTTTGATACTATTGAAAAGGAGATTCCGCTAGATCGCGAAATTGACATTCAAAGATTTCATAAGAGATATCTAAAGACACTTATTTCCGACCGGCCTTAGGATCATAAGAAACAAACATATTGATATATAGATTTCTTGATAGTCGCAGAACAAATGGAAACAATAGGATTAAGGAAATAACTATTGCCAGAAATGATTCTTCGATTGAAGTTTTAAAAAATACAAATGAAACAATAAAGGCAGCAATTCCAACAGCTACATTTAATCCATAACTCACATACATTGCTCCATAAAAAAACGAAGGTTCAATTTGATATTTTAATCCGCAATGGCTGCAATGATCGTTCATTTTTAGAACTTTAGTCAAATGAAGAGGATTTTTGTCCGAATACATACTTTCATTTTGACATTTTGGACAACTTCCTGTTAAAATACTATTTAGTTTCGATCCTTTTTTTAACATTTGCAAAAAATTAAATTACCCATTGATTTGGAAGTGTAAATTTACACAATCAATTAGTTATAAAATAACAATACATGCTTAATATACACAATTTATCGGTTTCTTTTGGAGGTTCATATTTATTCGAAGAAGTAACTTTTCGTTTAGGTGCTGGAGACCGTGTTGGACTTGTCGGGAAAAATGGTGCTGGAAAATCGACGATGCTTAAAATTCTGGCAGGAGATTTTAAACCGGATTCAGGACAAATTGCCACCGAAAAGGAAGTCCGAATGGGATTCTTGCGTCAGGATATCGATTTTGAACAAGGAAGAACCGTTCTTGAAGAAGCTTATGAAGCATTTACGGATATTAAGATTGTTGAAAAAAAATTAGAACAAATCAATCATCAATTGGTTACCAGAACCGATTATGAAAGTGAAGAATACAGCCAGATTATCGAAGATTTATCTGATTACACACATCGTTTTGAACTTTTAGGAGGTTATAATTATGTGGGTGATACTGAGAAAATTCTTTTAGGATTAGGATTCAAAAGAGAAGTTTTTGATAACCAGACTGAAACATTTTCAGGAGGTTGGAGAATGCGTATCGAATTAGCTAAATTATTATTGCAGGCAAATGATATTTTGCTTCTGGATGAGCCTACCAATCACCTTGATATCGAAAGTATCATTTGGTTAGAAAATTTCCTTCGTAATTATCCTGGAGTTGTGGTCATTGTATCGCACGATAAAATGTTCCTTGATAATGTAACCAATCGTACAATAGAAATTTCATTAGGAAAAGCCTACGATTTCAATAAACCATATTCTCAATATTTAGAATTGCGTCATGAAATTCGTGAAAAGCAATTGGCGACTCAAAAAAATCAGGCGAAGAAAATTGAAGAAACAGAAAAATTAATCGAAAAGTTCCGTGCAAAAGCTTCTAAAGCTTCGATGGCGCAATCGTTAATTAAAAAATTAGATAAAGTAGAACGTATTGAAGTTGATGAAGACGACAATTCTGTAATGAATATCTCTTTTCCAGTTTCAAAAGAACCGGGAAGGGTAGTAGTTGAAGCCGATCATGTAACGAAATCATACGGCGATAAAACAATCTTAAAAGAGATTAACTTATTAGTAGAACGCGGAAGCAAAATTGCTTTTGTGGGTCAAAACGGACAAGGAAAGTCGACTTTTATCAAAGCTATCGTTGACGAATTTGAATATGAAGGAACGATAAAATTGGGACACAATGTACAATTAGGATATTTTGCCCAAAATCAGGCAGAATATCTTGATGGTGAGATTACCTTATTGCAAACCATGGAGGATGCCGCAATGGATACCAACCGTTCTAAAGTTCGTGACATGTTAGGTTCATTTTTATTCCGTGGTGATGATGTGGAGAAAAAAGTAAAAGTACTTTCTGGAGGAGAGCGTAACCGTTTAGCACTTTGTAAGTTGCTTTTACAGCCCATAAATGTATTATTGATGGATGAGCCTACGAATCACTTAGATATTAAATCTAAGAACGTTTTAAAGGCTGCTCTTCAAAAATTTGGCGGAACTCTATTATTGGTATCTCACGATAGAGATTTCCTGCAGGGAATGTCTAATATTGTTTACGAGTTCAAAGATCAAAAAATAAAAGAATATTTAGGAGATATCAATTATTTCTTAGAACAGCGCAATCTTGAAAACATGCGTGAAGTCGAGAAAAAAGATGTTGCAAAAGCAGCGTCCCCTAAAGAAAGTAATAAAACATCTTACGAAGATCAGAAAAAAGGGAAAGCGCTACAAAATAAATTAAGTAAAGTTGAAAGTCAAATCAAACAATTAGAAAGAGACATTCAGCACGATGATAAATTGCTGGCTTCAAATTATGACAAACATATCGAAGACGCTTCTTTTTTCACCGCATACAACAAAAAGAAAGCTGATCTGGATCAATTGCTTCTTGATTGGGAAATTGTTCAGGAAGAGATTGATAATTTTACGGTTTAATTAGTTTTCAGTCTCAGTAACAGTTTTCAGTTTCTGGCGAATAAAAAAGTTTATATTATTCACAAACCTTTGTCAAATTTCAAACTTGGCAAAGGTTTTTTTATGATTTTCAGGAGCAATTCCAGCTTTCCGTTTCAAGTCCTCACAAAAAAAATGCATTTCTAATGTTGCAAAAAGAGCTTCTTCCAGTCGCTTTTTTTCAACAGGAAATGCAATTTTTTTTGCTCCGGGCTTTTCTCTTCAATCAGGGCTATTTAGTCGCAGTTTTCAGTTTTTAGTTTGCGCAACGTTTGTATAGTGGAGATCCTAATCATTTAGTTAAGCTTTTTTGATAATTAGAAGTAATTCGTACCAAGAGCTGAAATATGCCGTTAGGCACTCAATATTGGTAGATAATATAGGTTAGAAATAAGTTGGCGTGCCGTAGGTACGCAACAAAATGATATATATAGTACCTACGGCACACAATATGTATTCCGATTCCTGTTGACTACCAATATTGACTGCGAAACGGTAAAAATTATAGACTTTCAAATCTTGATTGACACCAATGATATGATTTTCGATTTTATGCTGTTTCGAACATTAAAAAAGCACTACTCTTTGTCGAGTTTTGCGTGTGATCTCTCCCTTCGGTCGAGATGACAAGATTGGGTTTGGATTGTTAGAATGGATTTTAGTCCATTCTAACAATCATTATTTCTTCCTTCAGAACTTTATAAAATACCGGAGAAATGATCTATTTTGTAGCAACAGATTTCAATACTTTAAAATAAACGGAATAATTAATTATATAATCTCAAAAACAAAAACAAACAAAAACAAACAAAAACAAACAAAAACAAAACCAGCGTAAACCCGTATAATCCGTATAATCCGTGCGCCATTAATCGCATTTCACAAATAACATCTCACAAGTTTACCTGACGAATACTATTTAAATAATCCCAATAGATTTTGAATGCATAATAGCTTCACTACTATTTTTATAATAGCAAACCGAAACATCTAGATTCTCTAAGTTTTTCATGATAGTTTTGGTTGTTTCTTTCTGGTGTCTTCCGGTTTGCCTGATATAAACGGCTTTAACAGTCACAGGAAATATTTTGCAGATTCGTTCATATAAAATAGGATCATGTTGCGAGTCATCGCCTAATAAAACATATTTTAGATTAGGATAAAACTCTAAAACGTGCTTTATTTTATCAAATTTATGATCGTGATTGCCGCGTCCGCTCATGAAAAAATCAGTGATTCCCCTTTTAATATCCTTCAGTAAAATTACCGCTCTTGGCAGATCATGTATTTTAGTAAATTTTACAATAAATCGGTATAAATTCCATTCGCTGCTGGAAACATAAAAAAAAGCATTTTCCTCTTCCTTATTGTTTCTTCCGGCGGAACTCAAAGCCTGATAATGAGGTACAACATCTGTAAATACTTTGCGGTCATTTACATTTTTAAACAAAAGAATGTATATTTTTTTAAAAAAATTCTGAGTGTGAGAAATCAAAAAAGTATCATCAATATCAGATATAATGCCAAGTTTTCCTTTGTGAGGTCTTATGAAACTGCCTTTTTCGGTTATGGTTTCCGTACCTTCTTTAATACTCACTTCATAAGTCATCCATCCAAAAGAAGTTTCTTCGTCCAGCGGAATACAAAATTTAAAATATCCGTCATCCAATGTTTTGGTTCGAATTTCCTGCTTGCCGCATTTTAGATAAATATCAAAATTTTTAAGGGTTTTTATCCTGAATTGATTGATGATAGAAGTAGCGTTTTTGAAGTTTTTCTTCTGAAAATCATAATCATACGTTCTTTTAAAAACATGTCCCATTACAATTAATTCTGCTTCATTTGCGTAACCTCGATATAATTGTAAAATTGGTTTCATTAATTGCGTATATTTATATATAGATGCTGTAAATTAATTATTTTAATTGACTTTAAAAATAAAATCGTGAAAAAGAATATCATATTTGTTGTAAACCCTATTTCAGGAGACCTTGATAAATCAGATTTGATTGAGGCTGTGCAAGAGTTTGCAACCACAAATAATTTTGATCTGGAAGTTTATGAAACTACAGGTAAAAGTGATCAAAAAGAAATACAATCACTTTATAATCAATACTCACCGGAACGTATTATTGTTGCCGGAGGTGACGGAACCATAAAAATGGTTGCCGAAGCTGTCGAACAATTTGATGTAATAATTGGCATTTTGCCCGCCGGATCTGCAAATGGTTTATCTGTTGATTTAAACTTGCCAACAACAATTGAAGAGAATCTAAAAATCGCCTTTTTACACCATTATATCGATATGGATATGATTTGTATTAATGGTAAAAAAAGTATTCATTTAAGCGATATTGGTATTAATGCAGACTTGGTTAAGAATTATGAAGAAAGTAATATGAGAGGTTTCTGGGGTTATGCCCTGCAAGCTTACACCACTCTTGTAGATTCTAACGAACCTTTTGTGGCTACGATCAAAACTAAAAAAGAAACCGTTGAACATACCGCAAGAATGATTGTTATTGCCAATTCTCAAAAATACGGAACCGGCGTTACTATTAATCCGCATGGAGCGATGAACGACGGCCGATTTGAACTGGTGATTCTAAAAAGCCTTGATATATTATTACTGGGCAAAATTATTACCGGAAATATGCCAATTGATTCTGATGATATCGTGATTATTTCTACAGATAAAGCCGAGATTACAACTAATTATCCGGTCAATTTTCAAATTGACGGAGAGTATTGCGGCGCCCAAAGTTCATTGGAAATTCATATTCTGCACAAGCAGATGAAAATTGCGGTTCCTTAAAAAAATCAGTTTTTATCAGCGTTTTCGCTTTAGCGAATCAATAAAATCAGCGTTTAATTTTGACGCGGATAAAACAGATTTACTTCGTAAAAACGCGGATAAATACGGATTTTATTTTCTAAAAGCTTAACCTAATGACATTTCCCTACTGGACATTTTTGTATTGGTTTTTGTTTTTTTTACCAACACGTAAGTCCTAGCGGAGTATCGCTTTATTTTTGAATATTTAAGCAGGTAGAGATATATTGATAGAAACAAATAATCCCATAATATTTGCCGCCGTTTTATTATTTAAAAGGATTGCGTTCCTGCCAATCGGTTTTGGGTTCGAGATAATTGAATAATTTGGCGATATTATGATTTATTAAAGCATTGCTGTGTGTAATTAATCCGTACATTTTTACTGGTTTTGCACCAACGGAACTTTTGATTTCAAGTGCTGTTCTGGCAAAAACAATTTGGGTAAAACCTTGATTGATAGAATAGGCAATCATGTCGTACAACATGTTTAAATACAGCATTTTTTCGCGCTGAATGGACTCGTCATATCCTAAAAAGTAGGTATCCATGACGCTTCCGTTTTTGATTAGGGTATTAAATCCTATTAGTTTTTCATCTAAAAAATAACCGTAAAATAAAAAATCATCTTTCATGATTTCCTTAAAAAAGCTAAAATGATTCCTGGCCAGGAAAAAAGTATTGAAAGGCGCATTTTTAGCCACATGAAAATACAAATCATAAATTACATCTTCGTACTTTTTAATGTCTGATAAGGACATTTTTTTCTTCTCGATTCCTTCCGCTTTTTTACGGGCGCGTTTGTATTGATCCCTGTATTTTTTTGATAAAGCATCAATATAATCCTGCTCGGTTTTCCAGTTTGTATTGATTTCAAAAATCATATTGGGCTGCGTCGAGAACGTATAATTATTTTTAAATTCAGCTTTTAGTGGCTCAATTTCACTTTCGGTAAAATCTTTAATGCTTGTTATATGCACTTTTTTACCGCTGGCTTTCAAATCTTTTTTAAGCTGACTAATGGCTTTATGTAGTGTTTTAATAGCTTTAGATTCTTTTGCATCTTCATGAAAAACAAAGGCATTTTGTCCCGTAAGCATATTATTACCAACGAACAATACATGTGAGGCAAAATTTTTGAATGCAAAATTACGTACCGAAGTTTTTAAACACTGATCGCGATCTCCAAAAGATTCCAGTTTTTCGGCAAATAAAAATTGCGTTAAAACAATCCCGATAAGTGTGTCTTCATTAAAAATTGCGATAAAATGACAAATCATATTTACCGGACAAGAGTTTTCCAGCACTTCGAGATATTCTCTCGTCAAAAAAATATTATTTACAGCCAGCAAATTCCATTCCTGAGGCAATAGTGACGCGCTTTTGTAAATTTGAAAAGAGTAAGTTGTATTCAAAAGAGTGAGCTAATTTTTTCAAAATTAGGTAATATTTATAATAACTCAGTTTGTTTAAGTTATTATTAAGAAAAACCCATTTAAATTTTGAATTCAAATGGGTTTTTGTTTTTATAATTAAGCGTATGCGCAGATAATTCCGCCCATTAAAGTAAGCGTAACAATCCAGTATCCGGCATGAATAAAGATGTATCTCCATGATTTTCTTTCAAATAAACCATTAACTCCAATAATAGGAAAAGCAAAAAACAATCCAGACATAAAACCATGCAATGCGCCGTGTTTAAAGGTTCTGTAGGCTTGTCCGTAATCTGTCATGAAGGCTTTAAACGACGGTTTTGCGCTCTCTATTAATGGTGGTCCGCCAACCATGCCAATTGCGCCGGACTGATGAACGGTTAACGACATCAGCGTAAGCGTAATCATTAAAGAAAAGATATACGTAAGCCCAAATATTTTAAGCATACTTCCGGTTTTGAGCTGCTCTTGCGTGAGATTACTTTCACGCATCCAGATTGTGCCAAACACTTTTGGGTTGTACCAAACAAAGCCAACAAATAAGGTAATAAACGCTGATAAAACTAAAGCAAGGGGGTTAATATTCATGATATTAGGTTTTTATGATTAGTTAATTCAAATTTAAATAAAAAATTACAAGTTTGAAAGTTTGAAAAATGTGAATGTAAAAACGTTAATTCTTTCGTTTTTTTATTGCTTGAAATTGTGGGTGTTTTATCATGTAAAAATTATATATAATTTTAGATAGTATTTTTTATCAATTTGCTTTTTTTTCATAACTTTAATTCTTCAATTTGCATTCGAAATAAAATAAAATATATTCTAACCTTTTTAATTATAAAATTATGGTAGTACAATATCAAGGTGAACAACACGGAAAATCCAAAACATTTACACTTCGAATAATAGGGAATAATTTGTCTAAAAGCAGTTCAAATTACCAAATTGATTTATTAGAAGGCGATAAGCAATTGCCCTTATTTACAACGGCAATTCACCAGAGTTTATCCAATTGCCTGAAAGAAATTTATTTATTCAGAAAACATAACGGAATACAATTCAAGGCATCGTCTGAGAAAATTGCACCGCTTTTAGTACCATATGACTTGGTTTTATTCAACTATAATAAAGGAGCTTTATTTATGGCTTAAGCCAAATATATTTAGCAAGATAGTTAAAGACTGTTCCTTTTAGGAGTGGTCTTTTTTATTTTTATTGAAAGTGGATGCTGCATTTTGGTAGTGTTGCAGATCAGGTGTTTTTATAATGTAACCACTTAACTAACTGAAAAAGAATATATAATTTTAATTGTTGCTAGAGAAAGAGATGACCAACAGTTCGTCTCTTTCTTTTTTTGTCTTTTAATAAGCCTTAAAATGCTTTTGCCTTACCTTAGTGTTTCAAATTAGGTCATGAAAATAAAATGTAATTTTTGTAATGGTAAATGCATAAAAAATGGATTTCAATCTAACGGAAATCAGCGTTATAAATGTTGTATTTGTCAAAAAAGACAACAGATTGACTATAGGTATAATGCTTATAAAAGGAATATCAATCAGGAGATAGTGTTGTTCACAAAAGAAGGTTTAGGAATAAGAAGCACAGCAAGAATATTAAAAATATCAGCCACAACATTATTGAAAAGAATTGTTTCAATTGCCAGAAGTATTATCAAACCCATTATCAGTAAAGGCCAGACTTATGAAGTCGATGAGTTGTGTACTTTTATCAGACACAAGAAAAATTATATCTGGCTGGTTTATGCATTGGAAAGGAATTCTAAAAAAGTTGTGAGTTTTAATGTTGGGAAACGAACCAATAAAACGCTGAGTCATGTTTTGGAAACTCTAAAATTATCAGAAGCTAAAAAGATATTTACGGACCGATTAAAAAATTACAGATATCTGATTGAGGAGAAACTGCATTCGGTAAAACGTTTCGGCACCAATCATATTGAAAGGAAAAATTTGACACTCAGAACTCATCTGAAACGACTCAACCGCAGGACAATCTGCTTCAGTAAAAGTTTAGTGATTTTTACTGCTGTTTTGAAGATTTATTTTTGGATTTGAGTAATAAAACAGTAAGTTTATCCTTTAAAATTGCTCTTGAAATTGAAAATATTTTTTTCTAAAATATAAAATAGATCTAACAAGTATATATCCAAAATGAAAAACATTTTTTTTATCATAGCCTTTATTTTCTTTTCTAATATTTATGGACAGATTAAACTTTCAGCAATACAAGGATATTGGGTAAAAAACAAGGTAGAAATGAAAGATGGCAGTGATCTTTTTGACCGATTTGTAGAAGATTCTGCTTATGCTGAATATCGGATTGATCAAAATAAGTTATGTATTAATTCAAGTCCTATTCATAGAACTAATGAAAGTTGTTTAGATTTCAACCTAGTTAATGATTTAATAAGAACATCTCAATATGCTGGTTTTGTCATTGAAAAAGTAAGTAATGATTCTCTAATATTAAGCGAAAAAATTGATGGTTTAACAGATGATAAACTAAAAAGATTATACTTTAGTAGACAAGAATTTGTACTTGCAAAGTTTAAAGAAGAAAATAAAAACAAAAAAAATATAATCGCTTCAAAATTATTCACACCAAAAACCAGTTCAACAATTGAAATAGATTTGAATAAAGCCTTTAAAAATAATTATTCAAATTTTGAATTGATTGGAAGTTTTAAAATTTATCCTGCACAAAAAAAAGTAAAGACAGCTATAACATTTTCAACACAAAATGATTCCTCAAGAATAAGAGTAGTAAAAAAAGTTATTGATCATTCCTTTGAAAAATGGGATCTAAAAAACTTTCGGGATTATGAATCCATTGAAATTCCATTTGTTTTGAAAAGTGAAATCACAAAAAGATATTGGGGGATTAAAGTAGTATTTTTTACAAAAGATTTAACTGAATTTGAAAGGATTTATGGTATAAAAATGGAGGATCTTAGAAAATCCTCCGATTACTTTAAAAAAGCATTAGTCGCTTACGATGAAAAAAGATACTCAGAAGCCATTAAATATTTTACAGAGTCATATAGTCTTGATCATAAAAATATAGATGCATTATATAATAAAGCGGCTGTATATTTTGAATCTGGAGATAAGAAAAATGCCTGTCAAGTATGGTTGGAAATTTCAATGTTGGGTCAAGTAAATGCGAAACAATTGTTTCTGGAGAAATGCAATTGATAAATAATGATTAAGTTACTTTACAAGTGCAGAATACTGCCATTGGCTCGAGCGTCACCCGTTAATGCAAAGTATCCAAATAAAAAAAGCTCCAGATTTCTCTGAAGCTTTGTCTTAGTAGCGGGAACAGGACTCGAACCTGTGACCTTCGGGTTATGAGCCCGACGAGCTGCCTACTGCTCTATCCCGCGATGTTTCGGGTGCAAAGATACACAGTAATTACTGTTTTGCAAAGAAATTTCGGGATTATTTTTAAATTTCGGCTTTTTTGTTGTAAATGTTTAAATAATAGCGCTTTAAATGTTGAAACCATAATGGCTAAATTTTATAATCCAGTAATTCTGAGTAGGGATCGCCTCTTAATCCCAATAAAAAAGCAAAAGCAGGCTCGGTTTTATAGCCATTTTGTTTGAGCTTGATGATTTTTAATCTGAAGTTTTCGTCTTTTGACTGTAGAATTTTATGTTCTATAATCATGTGTTTGTAGCCATTTTGGTTTTTGGTGGGAATGTTTTGTCCAAAAATTTCCATTTCAAAATCATCTATTTTAAAATTTGCAATAACAGATTCGGATTCATTAATGATTGCTTCTCTAATTGTGAAATCAATTTCTCTTCCAAAAAAGGAATGCAGCTTTTCTATAAAATCGGTTTTGTTTGTCCAATGGCAAATAATATCCAGATCGCTGTTTTCAATATCAATATTGATCGGAATTGTACCAACCAAAACAGGATCGAACTCAGCGAGATTTGATACGATTTTATTTTGAGTTAAAATCTCAAAAGCATGAATCTGTTTTTGAGTTCCGTTTTTTAAATATTCAATAGTGGTGAAATCAATCATTAGTTATTAATTTAATGAGATTTTTAATCTGCAAAAGCAATAAGTCCGCTTTTTCTGTTATCGGCGATACTCAGTATTTGTTTTAGTTGTTGTATGTCAGTATCATTTTGTGTTTCTTGGTTTGATGCAATGTTCAAAATTTGCTTTATGACTGTAGTATTCCATCTAAAATCTGAAAAATAATCATAATTGTCAGGTATGATTTTTTTCGTTTTTAAATTTTGAAATGTTTTGTCGTCCAGATTATCAATAAATTCCAGGTCTGATGGTGATTCCTGCGTAATTTGTTCGTCATGTATAAGATAGAAGTCTAACATACTTTATACTTTATTTCTTATTATAACTTTTTTCTTGCTTAATCTCGTCTTCGATTCTTTTATTGATATTGATTTTAGCATTGGTAAAAACATAAATAATTGTTTGGTATTCACGCGCGTATTTATTGGTTACTTCGCCTGCGATTTTAGAGGATTCAAAGTACGGACTTGTTTCCTTAAATTCATTATTATGTTCTTCGTGAGTTTTGATTCTGATGAGGTTTTTATATTGAATATTGAGATTGAACCAATTCACATAATCAGCATTAAACGAAACAGCTTTTATTCCTTTTTTGGTATAATAATTTATGGCGCCGGCTTGTCCGTAATTGTCGCAAAGTACAAGTGTTTTTTCAGTATTTGGCATTAATGCATAAACCGAATCTGTTTTTCGGGCGAGTTCTTTCCAGCCCAGCATATCGGCAAAATCTTGTGGTAAATCATGATCTTTACCATCTTCCCAACGCAACATTCCCAATTTTTTATATTTCTCCGGATGGTTCACAATATATTCAGGACTTTTATTTGGGAAGGATAAATAATACATCGGAATAAAAAACAATAACGGAAGGATAATAAAAACAGGTTTAAGATAACGTTTCCAACCCGTTTGAAGAATTTGAGAAAGAAAGGCAGCGCCAAAAGCAATATAAACAGGATATAACCCAATGGCATAATACGCTTTGGCTTTTAGATAAATAAAGACAACAAGTGTGAAAATTATGGAAGCAAAAAAGAGTTTGAATTTTGCAAAAGGCTTGTAAAATAACAAAGCATATAAAGCGGCAAGAATGACAAAGAAGGAGCCGATAAAAAACAGGATTTGTTCTTTTAAAAAACCTAACCGATCGACATTTACCAATTGTGTTTGGGACAATACTTTCATGTGATGTACAATTGGAAATTGGTTATTGTATTGCCATAAAAGATTGGGTAAAATTAAAACCAATCCTAAAATTAAGGCGAAGTACAATTTTTTCTCAGTAAATACTTTGCGTTGATCTGATAGTATAAGAGCGGGTAGAAGACCAATTAGTAAAAATAGAATATTGTATTTGTTCAGGAATCCAAAAGCAAATAAGATCGCACCAATAAAAAGCCATTTTGGTTTTTCGGTTGATATGTATTGGATAATTACATAATAAAATGCTGTCCAGCACAAAACGTCTAATGAATTGGGCTGATATAACATATTGATTCGCAACAATGACGAAAACAAAATGCAAGTTGCGCCTAAAACCAAAGCGTATAAATTTCCTTTTAAAACTTTGATAGTTTTCCAGACTATTAAAAGTGTCAAAGCGCCAAAAAGGGCAGGGACGAACCTTATCCAAAAAACTGAATTTCCCAGTAAAAATATCAGATACGAAATCCAGGAAGTTACCGGCGGAACTGATAAATAACCCCAGGCCAAATGATGTGCCTGGTCCAGATGCAAATATTCGTCGCGCTGTAAATCATATTCAGGACTTATCAGGAGATATTGTAAAACAAATTTAAAAAGAATAAATCCTATTAGAATTATTGTTTTTTTGGTCATCTGGTTTTGGTTTTTTGGTTGTTAATGGTTTCGCTAATTTATAATTTATTTCGAATCTTCGATTAAACAGATTTGTCTTAAATACTATAAAATAAAAAAGCTCCAGATTTCTCTGAAGCTTGACTTTTTGAATATTTCAATATTAAAAATTGAAATATTTTTGGAATTTGGAATTTGTTTTTTTGGAATTTTAAAAAATTTATTCTTCTAAAGCTGTTTCAAATTCCATATGATCAATCGTTTCAACTTCTGCCTGTGCAGGTTTTGAAGCTTTTAATGCATTGAATCTTTCTAATTGTTCCGTTTCTCCTTCTTCACCGCTAAAATATGGGAATACATCCATAATTGGCGATTCGGCAACTGCCGGAATAGAATATTCTCCCATCGTGCTTTGCATTACATGAAGCGTATTGTCATAAGCTTCTCTCACATCATTTGCCTGAACTAATAAATACATATTCGATTTTCTTTCTTTACCGCTTTCTTCGTCATAAGCCATTAAAGAAACTTTTGATTTAAACCAACGATCTGCGTTTTCAAAAGGATGAATCTCAGCATAATTAGCCACTTTTATATTCGTGATTTTAAATTCTTCACTAATATAAGCCGCCATTTCTTCATTTATTCTTTTCTCTGCTTCTGTATAAGATAAAGCATCAACCAAATAAGGTTCGGTTAAAACTTTTTGTCCGCCAGTTTCGTCAGTCTTTCTATATTTTACTTTGCATTCGTACCAAGTTGCGCTCATCTCTATAATTTTTAAGGATGCCAAAGATAGATTTTACAGGAAAATAAAATCTTAAATCCGGAAATAGATATTCACAATTTAGGATGTTATTAGGTAAAGGATTGAAATTTAGAAATTTATGAAAAGTTAATATTTTTACTACTTTAAAATCTTTGTGAAATTGATGCAGAATTTCTGATGCTCCAAATTTCAGTAATAATGGAATTTAATGGAATTTAATGGAAATTGGAAGAATGTAAATCGGGTCAAATTTATTTCATTAAATATTTTTATTCATTCAACTAAAACCTTTTCGTAAATTTTATTATGTTTGCTAAATCGATTTAGCAATTATTCAAACTTCTTCTGACTTATGAAAAATATCTTTTTTATCTGTTTTTTACTTATCGTTTCGAATTCATTTTTAAATGCGCAGGAACTAAAATCTCCTGATGGAAATTTAACTTTGACCTTCAAATTAAATAATGACGGAACACCTGTTTATTCTTTAAATTATAAAAAAAGAGAAGTTATAAGGGAAAGTAAATTGGGCTTTATTATAAAGTCGGATATTATGATGAATAGTGATTTTAAAATTGCTGAAACAAAATTTCAATCAGAAAATAGTACGTGGAAACCGGTTTTAGGCGAACAAAAAGAAATTCAAAATCATTACAATGAATTAAAAGCTGATCTTGTTCAGGAGAAAAGCAAACGAAAAATAGCCATTTATTTTCGTTTGTTTAATGATGGTTTAGGGTTTCGATATGAATTTCCGGTACAGGATAATTTGCGCCATTTTATTATTCAGGAAGAAACTACCGAGTTTAATTTAACGGGCGATCATAAACTTTTCTGGATCCCAGGCGATTATGATACAAACGAATACAGTTATACGACTTCAAAAATATCTGAGATGCAATCTTTAGTTTACAATGCAACTCACGTTCCTCTTGCGGCACAAGCAACGATTAAAAATTTAGCCACGCAAACGCCATTAATGATGAAGACCAATGAGGGACTTTATATTAATATTCACGAAGCAGCTTTAAAAAATTATCCGGCAATGTGCCTGAATGTCAATGATAAAACCTATTCGTTAAGTTCACATCTTGTTCCTGATGCTGTGGGAAATAAAGGATATATCCAGACCGGAAGTTTTACGCCGTGGCGAACCATTGTGGTAAGCGATGACGCGAGAAATATTCTGGCTTCAAAAATGATCCTGAATCTTAATGAACCGTGCGCTTTTGAAGATACTTCCTGGATTAAACCCGTAAAATATATTGGTGTCTGGTGGGAATATTTTACCGGCGGTGGATCTACCTGGGCATATTCGGACAATCAGGATGTTGTAATTGGCAAAACTGATTTTACTCAGCTAAAACCCAATAATACCCACGGAGCAAATACAAAGCATGTAAAAGAATATATTGATTTTGCTTCAAAAAATGGTTTCGATGCTGTTTTGGTCGAAGGCTGGAATGAAGGTTGGGAAGATAATACGGCTTTCAAAAAAGAACGTATTTATAGTTTTACAAAAGCATATCCGGATTTTGATGTGAAAGATTTAAGTGCTTATGCGAGTAAAAAGAATGTCAAAATTATTATGCACCATGAAACCACATCGTCAACTGCTGAATACGAGCGACAATTAAATGATGCTTTAAACTTTATGAATGATAATAATTACAATGCTGTAAAAACTGGATATGTTGGACCAATTATTCCAAGAGGGGAACATCACGATGGTCAGCAAATGGTGAATCATTATACGTATGTTGCACAAGAAGCGGCGAAACACAAGATTATGGTTGATTCGCACGAAGCAGTTCGTCCAACAGGTTTGCACAGAACATATCCCAACTGGTTTGCACAGGAATCAGCACGCGGAACCGAGTTTGAATCTATGGAAGGGATTCATCCGGATCACACGACGATTTTACCTTTTACACGTTTGATGGGAGGTCCGATGGATTATACTCCCGGAATTTTTCAGGGCGATTTATCGGTTTACGGAGCTAAAAAAAATAAATTAAGTACAACATTAGTCAAACAATTGGCATTGTATGTTACCATGTACAGTCCGTTGCAAATGGCGGCCGACTTATCTGAAAATTATATTCGTTTTAATGATGCATTTCAGTTTATAAAAGATGTAGCATTAGATTGGGATGCAACGTATATTCTTGAAGCAGAACCGGGAGATTATATCACAATTGCCAGAAAAACCAAAGGAAAACAAGAATGGTTCGTAGGCGGAATCACAGATGAAAACCCACGAACGGCTACAATTGATTTTAGTTTTTTACCTGTTGGAAAGTCATTTACAGCAACAATTTACGAAGATGGTAAAACAGCAGATTATAAAACGAATCCGCAATCGTATAATATTAGAAAAGTGACTGTGAATAGTAAAACTAAATTGAAACAAAAATTAGCTGCAAGTGGTGGAGTGGCTATTTCTATAAAGTGAAAAATGTGAAATGTGTTAAAAGTGAAATGTGAAATGGCACACGGATGAAACTGATTCGCTAAAGCAAAAACACGGATAAAGACGGATTTTTTCCTTTGGATATTTGTTTAAAAAAAATTGCTTAATCAGCCTAATCTGCGTGAGAACAAGTTTAGTTACAGATTTTAAGAATTAAAATAATTGGAATGAGACACATTTATTATTTAAATGAGTCAAATTAATTAGTTGAAATTCGTGTAATTGCTTCGCGAAAAAAAAAGTTAATAAAAAAGTAAAAACATAAAAATGAGCATAAAAATTTACCCTTTACAATTTGATCCCATCCTTAAAGAAAGAATCTGGGGTGGCGAAAAACTACAAACACTGCTTAATAAACCTATTGTTTCTGATATTACAGGAGAAAGTTGGGAATTGTCTACAGTAGAAGGAGATGTAAGCGTTATTGCAAATGGAGAATTAAAAGGGAAATCGTTAACAGAATTAATCGATCAGGCACCAAACGAAATTTTAGGCACGGCAGTTTATACGAGATTTGGGAATCAGTTTCCTTTATTATTCAAATATCTGGATGCGCGCGAAGATTTATCGATCCAGGTTCATCCAAATGATAAACTGGCAAAAGAACGTCATAACTCTTTTGGTAAAACCGAAATGTGGTATATAATGCAGGCTGATGATGATGCAAGAATCATTGTAGGTTTTAAAGAAGATTCAGGCAAAGAAGAATATCTGAAACATTTAAATGACAAAACGTTGGTTTCTATTTTAGATGATGTAAAAGCAAAAACCGGTGATGTTTTCTTTTTAGAAACCGGAACCGTTCACGCAATAGGAGCAGGATTAGTTGTGGCAGAGATTCAGCAAACATCTGATATTACTTATCGCTTGTATGACTTTGACCGAAAAGATGCTCAGGGAAATACAAGAGAATTACATGTTGATTTAGCGCTTGATGCGATCAATTATAATAAAGTAGATACCCATAAAAAATATGAAACTACTGTAAATACCTCCAATGTAATTGTGGATTGTCCTTATTTTACAACGAATATTATTCCGCTTGACGGAAAAATTGAAAGCAATAAAAACGGGGAAACCTTTACAGTTTATATGTGTACTGAAGGTTCATTTGAGATTAGATATGAAAATGTAAATTATAGATATAGAAAAGGCGATACGGTCTTAATTCCTGCTGATATGCGCAGTTATGTGTTAGAAGGTTCAGCATCGATTTTAGAAGTTTATATTTCGTAAAGCCGGAAAAAGTCGCAAAGTAAGGAAAGTGGGAAATTCAGGCTTTGCGACTTTAAAAAATGTAATTGCAGATTATTCATATTAAAAACCACAAATTAATTGTATTACTTGTAAAATGATTAATGCTAAAATTACCTGTAATTACTGATGATTATATTTATATTTAGCATTAAAAAAATGATATGTTTAAAAAAATAATTACAAAATCGTTTTAGTAACTATTTTTATATATATTTGTGATATAATTAACAATGGCTTGATAAAAAAATTAACTTCCCTGAATGAAAAAGATTACTATTAAGGATATTGCCACACAGGCGCAAGTGTCTATATCTACTGTGTCTTTTGTCATTAACGATAAGGGGGAGAAAATGGGGATTAGCCCGGCGGTAATAAAAAAGGTACAGGAAGTTGCCGAAAAATTGAATTACAGGCCCAGCATGATTGCGACAAGCCTGAGAACAGGAAAAACAAGATCTATTGGGTTAATTGTTGAAGATATTTCGAATCAGTTTTTTGCAGATCTTGCCAGAGTTATTGAGGATGAGGCTAAAAGTATTGATTACAGAGTTTTTTATTGCAGTACAGGTGGCGACGATGAACGTTCTGCAGAGTTGGTTCACACTCTTTTACAAGCAAATGTTGATGGTTTTATAATTACGCCAACAGAGAATATGGAAGACAGTATTGATTTACTTCTAAAACTGAAAAAACCTGTGGTATTAATCGACAGATATTTTCCGGGACAAAGAGTAAGTCATGTGGTGATGGATAATTACGAGGCCTCAAACACGGCTACAAAATTTATAATCAGTAAAGGATGTAAAAATATTGCTGTTGTGAATAACAAATCTGAAATGATTCAGATGAAGTTGAGAGAAGATGGCTGCAGAGATGCTTTGAAAGAAGCAGATAGGTACAATCAATCGCTTGTTCTTCACATGGATTACTACAGTAGCGAAGAAAACAGAATTGCAACGATCGTTGATTTTTTAAAAAAGAATCCAAATATCGATGCGGTTATATTCTTAACAAATTATATGGGACTTGCGGGTCTTCAGGCTTTTAAAGGAATGGGAATTAAAATTCCTGAAGATATTTCGGTGATTAGTTTTGACGATCATGACAGTTTTAAATTGCATTCACCGGCAATCACAGTTGTTGCCCAGCCTATTGAAGATATTGCCGTAAAATCAATACAATTATTGATGAGCCAAATGACGGATATGGCAAAATTTGAAGTAGAAAAAAGTCTTAAAAAAGGAAAATTGATCGTAAGGGAATCCGTTTAATTTCAGGACAAATTTTAAAATAAAAAGAAAAGAAACGATTCGTTTTTTTTTACCTGTTTTACTAAATCGTTTTAGTAAATTTTAGGCAGATCGAGTGAAAAATCAGTAATTTTTTTGACCTGTTCACTATATCGATTTCTTGAATTAAAAGATTGAATACATGACTATTAAACCATAGTATTTAGGAGGTGGAGATCTCTGAATACCTATTGAATGAGCTCGAATTTTATTAATTATTAAAAACAATCACGTTAAACAAAATCAAAACAAATAACCAAAAAAAAATGCTTATGAAACGAATATTGGCAGTGTTAGGAATGGTGTTGTTGAGCAGCTTAGGAGCTGTGGCGCAAAACCGATTGATAACAGGCATAGTGGCTGATGCAGAGAATAAGGGAATTATTGCTGCATCGATTGAGGTTCAGGGAAAACCATTTAGCGCAATTACAGACGCTGAAGGCCGATTTAAAATGAATGTTCCGGAAGGAAAAGTGACATTAAATGTGTCTTCAATGGGTTTTGGATCAAAACAAGTAGTACTTCAGGAAAATGAAAACAGAGTTTCGGTTGTATTAATCGAAAACACACAGGAATTAAAAGATGTTGTAGTAACTTCATTTGGAGTTAAAAAACAAAAGAAAAGTTTAGGATACGCAGTTGGTGAATTAAAAGGGGAAGAACTGACAAAAAACAAGGAAATCAACTTAGGAAATGCCCTTCAGGGAAAAATTGCCGGAGTTAACGTTTCTGCGCCGGTTTCAGGACCATCTGGTTCAAGCCGTGTTGTAATTCGTGGAGCAACATCGGCTTCAGGACTTAACCAGCCTTTGTATGTTGTTGATGGTATCCCAATTGATAATAGCCAGCAAGGAAATGCAGGAATGTATGGTGGAGCTGATAAAGGAGACGGAATGTCGTCTTTCAATCCGGATGATATTGCTTCGATGTCAGTATTAAAAGGTAGTGCTGCTTCGGCTCTTTACGGGTACAGAGGATCAAATGGTGTTATTTTAATCACGACTAAAAAAGGAAAAAGCGGAACAGGAATTGGAGTAGATTTTAGCACAAATTCTACCTTTAATACGCCTGTAAGTCTTTTACACTGGCAAGATCAATATGGAGCGGGAGCGCCTGTAGATGGTGTAGCTACAAGATTTTCAGATTTACAGGAACTTAGAGATTCGTACTATTTTGCATGGGGTGATAAATACGACGGAACACCTTCTCTTGCGCTTGACGGAACTACAAAACCTTATCAGGCTTATGGAAAAGATAACGTTAAAAACTTTTACAGAACAGGATATTCTTATAGTAATACTTTAGCAATTTCTGGTGGAAATGAAACAACTAACTTCAGATTGTCTTTCGGAAACACTAAAGATGAATCTATTTTACCGGGAACCAACTTTGGCAGAAATAACATTGCTTTAAGTTTGAATTCGGCTGTAAACAAAAAAATTAGCGTAGAAACAAATGCTCAATATGTTACAGAAAAAAGTCATAACAGACCTTACTTGAATGACTCTCCAAGAAATGCATCTTTCCCAACTACTTTTTTAACTCCGGGAACAGACATTAGATTGTTGAATAACGCTTATGATGAAAATGGAGGTGAAGCAGATTATTTTGGTGCAAACACCTATCAGACAAATCCCTATTTTGCAACTCAGCAAGATTTGAATGATGACCTTAGAAAACGTTTTATTGGTTCTGCTAAAGTAAATTACAACATTACAGATAAAATTTACGCAAAAGGGGTTATTGGTATTGATGATCTTAATTATGAGTATACTGAAATTGAGCCTACAGGAATCAACTACAATCCTGGAGGATCTTATGAAAACAGAGTAGAAAGCCGTTCAGAATATAATGCTTCGGGATATTTAGGATACAAAGGTGATATTGCAAAAGACCTTTCTTTAGATGCTTTCGTTGGAGCTAACCGTCAACACAACAGATACAGCGGTATAAAAATGAAAGGAAATAATTTTATTGTTCCGTTCAAATATTTCTATGGAAATACACAACCGGACAAAACAGAGAAATTGTTTTCAGAAAGTGAAGTAAACTCTCTTTTTTATTCTGCTGATTTAGGTTACAAAGATTTCTTATATGTTAGTTTAACAGGACGTGAGGATTGGTTCTCTACTTTAGATCCATCAAGCAACAGCACTTTTTACCCATCTGTAAGTACAAGTTTTATTTACTCAGAAGTAATTAGTTTACCTGAATGGATGTCTTACGGTAAGTTAAGAGCAGGTTGGGGTAATGTAGGAGGCGCTTTGCCGGATGCTTACGCTTTAGCATTGACTTATACTGCGCCAGACGGACAAACTGATGCTCAGGGACAGCCAATTTTAGGTGTTAATGGAGAAACAGTTCCTAACAGAACTTTAAAACCATATAATGTAAGTACAATTGAATTTGGTTTCGAAAACACATTCTTCAATAACAGAGTAAGTACAGATTTGACTTTCTATCAAAAGAAAACAACAAATGATATTACGGATGCTGATATTTCTCAGGCTTCTGGTTACAGAACTACAAAAATCAATGTAGGTGAAATCATGAACAAAGGGGTTGAATTTGCAGTAAATGTAAAAGCAATCAAAACGCCAAATTTCTCTTGGAATGTAGGATATAATTTTGCTTATAATAATAGTGAAGTGCTTAATCTTTCGGATAAAATCACAACAAAATCATTAGAAGGAAACAGAGATGCGAGAGCTTCTGTGGTTTTAGAAAAAGGACAGCCTTTTGGAGTAATCAAAGCCTATGATTATTTAAGAGATGCACAAGGAAATGTAGTATTAGATACAAACGGGAAATTCATGAGAGGTGATTTAATTATTGCAGGACAAGGTGTTGCACCCACTTCAATGGGACTTTCAAATGATTTCTCTTATAAAAATTTCACACTTTCAATTTTTGTGGATGCTAAATTTGGAGGAGAAATCTATTCGGCTACAAACCAGTTAGGAACACGTTACGGATTATCTGAGCAAACACTTCCGGGTCGTGAAGGAGGAGTTGCCGTAAGCGGAAAAGATAGTAACGGAAATCCTGTAAACACAACAGTTTCTGCATACGATTACTGGAGAAGTTACAGTGATGTGACATCAAATTTTGTATACGATGCTGATTTTGTAAAATTAAGAGCAATTTCTTTTAGCTATAATTTTCCAAAAACATATTTGTCAAAAACTCCGTTTCAGGCAATTAGTTTAGCATTTTCTGCTCATAATTTATGGACAATTTATGACAAAGTGCCCAACATTGACCCAGAGTCAAACTATTCAAATAGTAATGCACAAGGTCTTGAAAGAGCTTCAATGCCTTTGACAAGAAATTATGGTGTAACTCTTAATGTCAAATTTTAATAATTGAAAGATGAAAAATAAATTTATAAAAATATTCTGTATCGCAATTGTTGGTGCAATGACATTAACTTCATGCGATAAAGGATTCGAGGAAATGAATACGAATCCAAATGCTTTGACAGATCCGGCTGTAAAATCAATGTATACACTTGCGGAGATTTATGTTGATGGACAAGATTTTTCTAATACAAGAGGAAATAATTATTACGCGGCCCAAATCGTGCAACAATTCTCGTCATTAGGAGGTCCGGGTTCAAAATACACCTATTCATCTGAATATTCAGGTTCACTTTTTGGAGAATCATACGGTAAAGGATTGAATCAGATTTTTCAATTACTGTCTGTTGTAAAAGATACGCCTGAAAATTCAAATATGATTCAGTCTCTTAGAATTATGAAAGTATTCATGTTTCAAAAACTGACAGATACTTATGGTGAAATTCCTTATTTTGAAGCAGGAAAAGGATATAATGGAAATGTTTTTGCTCCAAAATATGACACACAAGAGGCGATTTACAACGACCTTTTAAAAGAATTAGACGAAGCCGGTGATGCTCTTGATGCAAACAAAGCATTTGTAGGCAACGCTGATTTATATTACCAAAGTGATGTTGCTAAATGGAAAAAACTAGCCAACTCATTAATGTTAAGAGTGGCAATGCGTTTGTCAAAGGTAAACCCTGCAAAAGCACAGCAATATGTTGAAAAAGCAGTTTCCAAAGGTGTTTTTACATCAAATGATGATAGCCTTGTTTTAAAACATGATGCAGGTCCGGCGGGAGTTAAAACAAACCCAATCACGTCTTCATGGGTTAGAAATGACTTGAATGGAGGAGATGGAAATGTAAAATTCAGTAAAACATACATTGATTTCCTGAAAAATAATAATGATCCACGTTTAAGAATCTATGCAAAATTAGAAGCAACGGGAGATAATTCTCCGGCAAGCCAGCAAGGTTTAGCAAACGATGCGAAAGAATTTGCGGGTGGAGACAAAAAATTATTCTCAGATCCTAATACCTCAACAGTATTACGCTTAGATGCACCAACTTTAATCATGTCTTATGCTGAGGTAAAATTTATATTGGCAGAAGCAGCAGTAAAAGGATGGAACGTAGGCGGAACAGCTCAGACACATTATGAAGGCGGAGTAAAAGCAGCAATGGACATCCTGACTATTTTTGGAGATAAAGTCCCTGCCGTTTCAACTGCTGAGTACAACGCTTATATTGCGGCTCATCCGTTTAAAGTTGCCGGAACCGAAGCTGAAAAAATAGAGCAGATTATTACTCAAAAATGGGTTGTATTACTGTTCAACGGTTTTGAAGCATTTTCAGAATACAGAAGAACCGGATATCCGGCGATCGTTCCAGTAAATGATCCTACGGGAGAAACAAAAGGAACTGTACCAAGAAGATTAATTTATGATCAGTCAGAGTTAATAACAAATGCTGCTAATTATAAAGAAGCAATATCACGTCAGGGGTTGGATTTAATGACAACCAGAATTTGGTGGGATAAACAATAATTAATTTGGTTAGGTTAGTTTTAAATAAGTCGGGTGCGATACCTGTCACCCGGCTTATTTTCTATTTTTGATTTTCATTAAATTAGAAGTTCATCAAAAAAATGTTCAGCTGTTTTAAACCCCTTTTTTTCGCAAAAGATAAATTGCTTTTGCTGAAAAAAATGGATTTTTTTTCCGAAAGAACATAAAATGATTGATTGCTTTTAATTTTTCAAGTCTAAAAGAAGAATTAACAATTTATAATCAACAATTAATAATTAATTAAAGCTTGGCAGCTGTAAAAAGGGAAATGATTTTCGGATATTTTGTTAGTTACTTTTATGCTGTAATAAAAACCTAAAGAGAAGGAATAGAGATAAAAATCAATTTCCTTCTCAACCTGCCAACGATAAAAAATATACCCGTTGGGTGTAACTAATAAAAGTTCAATTAAACACATAGAAACATAGATTTTTAAACTTTAAAAAGAACGCAAAAAAAAATATATTTCTTCACAGAGCTAGCTTTGTGTATTATAAATAAGTGAAACGCCTTTTTTAGCTAAAGATCTATGTTTCTATGTGTTGAAAATAATTACACGCAACGGCTTACAAAATATAATAATTTATTATTCAATGAAGTATACAAAAAACATTTATTGGCTTTTGAGCGTTTGTCTTGCCAGTTTTTCATTTGTAGCAAAAGCTCAAAATATTGATATACAAAAAGGCTGGGAATATCGGGAAACCAAAACTGCAAAATGGTATCCGGCAACAGTTCCGGGAGAAATCCATACAGATTTGCTGAATAACAAATTAATACCCGATCCATTTTACAGAGATAATGAAAAAAAACTGGTTTGGATCGAAAAGAAAGACTGGGAATATAAAACCACTTTTAAAGTAAGTCCGGCAACGTTAAATAAAAAAAATGCCGAATTAGTTTTTGACGGATTGGATACTTATGCAACCGTTTACCTCAACAATCAACTGGTTTTAAAAGCCGATAATATGTTTCGTCAATGGCGGGTTGATGTTAAAAAACTAATTAAATCAGGAAACAATGATTTGGTTATCGTTTTTAAATCGGCACAAAATGTAGTCGATTCCCTTGCCAAAAAAGATTTTCCGTTTGTAATTCCGGACAATCCCCGTGCTTATGTACGTAAAGCGCAATATCACTTTGGATGGGATTGGGGACCAAAATTCACCACTTGCGGAATCTGGAAAACACCACGATTAGAAGCGTATGATACAAAAACGCCTGAGAAACCGTATGTATTAGATCGCAAAATTGAACTTGTACAAGAACCTGATAAGCTGGGTAAAACATTCTATTTTAAAATAGATGGAAAACCGGTGTATATGAAGGGCGCGAATTATATTCCGTCAGATGCATTTTTATCCAGAGTGACAAAAAAAGAATATGAAAAAGTAATTGGAATGGCAAAAGATGCCAACATGAATATGCTTCGCGTTTGGGGCGGAGGAATTTATGAAGACGATTATTTTTATGACTTATGCGATAAAAACGGAATCTATATCTGGCAGGATTTTATGTTTGCTGGAACAATGGTTCCGGGCGATGATGCTTTTTTTGACAATGTAAAAAAAGAAGTTCAGTATCAGGTAAAACGTTTACGCCATCATAAAAGCATTGTTTTATGGTGCGGAAATAATGAAATTGATGAAGCCTTTAAAGATTGGGGATGGCAAAAAAGCATGAAAATGTCCAAGCAGGATTCTACAAGATTATGGAAAGATTATGTTCGTTTGTTTCAGGATTCAATTCCTAAATGGGTAAAAGAAGTAGATACCAAAAGACCATATGTAAGTTCATCACCATTATTTCATTGGTCGCGAGAAAAAAGTATTACCGAAGGAGACAGCCATTATTGGGGGACCTGGTGGGGATTAGAAGATGTAGAAAAGGTTCAGGAAAAAACAGGACGTTTTGTGAGTGAGTACGGAATGCAGGCAATGCCAACCTATTCCTCAATCGAAAAATTTACATTGCCGGAAGACCGCTATTTATATTCGGATATTTTGCAGGCACATCAAAAAGCCGGAAAAGGATTCCTGAAATTAGATTCGTATCTTAACCGATATTTCATTGATTCGACCAAAATAAAGAAAATGAATGTAGAGGATTACACGTATCTCACACAATGTTTACAATATTATTCCCTTAAAAATATTATAGGAATTCACCGTTCAAAAGCGCCTTATAATATGGGAACATTAGTCTGGCAATTAAATGATTGCTGGCCCGTAGCAAGCTGGAGCGTAACGGATTATTATGACCGACAGCCAAAAGCTGCGTGGTACGCCATGAAAGAAGCGTATCGCGATGATATTAAACCTGAAATTGATTTAACACGTCCGATTAATTTAAAATTAGAAGATCCAAAAATCACTTGGGAAATAAAAGGAAACAAACTGATTTTGAAAGCGTCAAAATTCGCTAAATATGTAAACGTTTCCATAAAAGGATATACCGGAAAGTGGAGCGACAATTATTTCGATCTAAAAGCCGGAGAAGAAAAAATAATAACATTTGAAGGGAAAATTCTAAAACCGGAAGTGAAAGTTTATTCTCTATATGAGGTTTTGAAAAGGTATTAAGGTTTTTTTTAGGTACAAAGGTTCAAAGGAACAAAGAAACAAAGGTTTCGTAGAGACGCACAGCAGTGCCTCTACTCTGTGGCCTTTGCGTAAATCCTTGCGAACTTTGCGGTTAATTTTTTATATTCAAAGACTAAAAAAAATCCGCATAAACCCGCTCAACCCGTGTCATCCGTGTGCCATCACACAAGTAAAATAAAAAATAAATAACAATGATTACAAAATACAAGCACCTTGTTTTCGTCATAATTATGCTAATTAATTTGCCTGCCATTTCACAGGAAAAGAAAGCAAAACAAACCAATTTAGATTACACCCAATACGTAAACCCTTTTATAGGATCTGCGGGACACGGACACGTATTTGTTGGTGCAAATGTACCTTTTGGAGCAGTACAACTAGGACCCGTAAATGTTTTTGAAGGCTGGGATTGGTGCAGCGGATACAACTATGCGAGTAATACAATTCTGGGATTCACACACACGCATTTAAGCGGAACAGGAATTGGCGACTTAAATGATATTCTTTTATTGCCTGTATCAGGAAAAGTACCTCTTACAAAAGGAACAAAAGAAGACATGACAACAGGTTACGGATCCTACTTCTCACATAAAAATGAAGTAAGCAAACCGGGATATTACAGCGTTTTACTGGATAAATATAAAATTAAAGCAGAACTAACGTCAAGCGAAAGAGTCGGTTTTCATAAATACACGTTTAATACTACAACAGATAATCACGTTTTATTAGATCTTGCTGACGGAATAGGATGGGACAAACCCGTAAAAACCTTCATTAAAAAAATCAACGAAACTACACTTGCAGGGTATCGATATTCTGCGGGTTGGGCTGCTGATCAGCGCATCTTTTTTACGATAGAATTTTCAGAGCCAATTTCAAATATCGCAATTTATGACGATAAAACTTCGGTAAGTGAGAATGAAGGCGAAGGATTAAAAATGAAAGCAGTTTTGGATTTCAAAACTTTAAAAAACAAACAAGTTTTAGTAAAAGTGGGAATTTCTCCGGTGAGTTATGAAAATGCTGCTGCGAATATCAAAGCCGAGATTCCGAATTGGGATTTTGAGGGAGTTGTAAAAAATGCCACTTCAAAATGGAACAAAGAACTGAACAAAATTCAGATAAAAGCAGATGATAAAACCATGAAAGTTTTTTATACTGCCATGTATCACACCATGTTTGCGCCATCAATTTTTAATGATGCAAACGGAGATTACAGAGGAACCGATAAAAAAGTATACGAAAAAACCAATTTTACTAACTACACCACTTTTTCACTTTGGGATACCTACCGCGCTTTACATCCTTTATACACGATTACACAATCGGATAAAATCAATGATATTGTTAAATCATTTTTAGCAATCTACGAGCAACAAGGGCGATTACCGGTTTGGCATTTAATGGGGAACGAAACCAATACAATGAACGGAAATCACTCCATCGCCGTAATTGTAGATGCTTACATGAAAGGTTATAGAGATTATGATACAGCATTAGCATACGAAGCCATTAAAAAAACAGCGATGCAAACCCGCGACGGAATGGATTATGTTCAAAAACTCGAATATATTCCTGCTGATAAAATGCTGGAATCTGTTGGTAACGCATTAGAATATGCGATCGACGATTATTGTGTGGCACAAATGGCAAAATCTTTAGGGAAGACAGATGATTATAATTATTTCACCAAAAGAGCTAATTTGTACAAATTGTATTTTGATAAGGAAACCACTTTCATGAGAGGAAAATTAACTGACGGAAATTGGAGAACACCATTTAATCCGCTTTCATCAGCGCATCGTAAAGATGATTATGTTGAGGGAAATGCGTGGCAATACACTTGGTTAGTTCCTCAGGATCCTTATGGTTTAATTGAATTATTTGGAAGCGAAGATAAATTTTTAGCCAAATTAGATTCACTATTCTTAATCACAGATAAAGTCGAAGGGGAAGAAGTTTCGCCGGATATTAGTGGTTTAATTGGGCAATATGCACAAGGAAATGAACCAAATCATCATATTCCGTATCTTTATGCTTATGCAGGACAACCTTGGAAAACCGCAAAATTAATCCGTGAAATAGATGATAAATTCTACTCGACAAAACCGGACGGATTATGCGGAAATGAGGATTTAGGACAAATGTCGGCTTGGTATGTTTTCTCGTCAATGGGATTTTATTCGGTTAATCCGGCAAACGGAATTTATGTTTTAGGAAGTCCGCTAGTCAATACAGCGACAATTCATCATAAAGAAGGAGTTTCATTTACATTGAATGCAGTTGATAATAGCAAAACAAATATTTATATCCAAAAAGCAGAGTATAACGGAAAACCTTATACAAAATCCTTCATCACACATGATATGATTGTAAAAGGAGGAGAATTAAAATTGTTTATGGGAAGTAAACCGTCGACAACTTTTGGAGTAAAAAAAGAAGACAGACCGATTTAGGGAGTTTTCAGTTTTCGGTCGCAGTTTTTAGTTATAAAATACAGATCACATTTTACAAAATACAATTCACACAAGATGAAAATAAAGAGTTTAATTTTTTTAGGGATAATGCAATGTTGCGTTTTTGTAAATGCACAAGTTAAAACTTTAGATCCTGTAGAATATGTGAATCCATTAATGGGGACACAATCTTTGCATAGTCTTTCTAACGGAAATACCTATCCGGCAATTTGCCGACCTTGGGGAATGAATTTCTGGACGCCTCAAACCGGTAAAATGGGAGATGGATGGGCTTATATTTACACTGCCGAAAAAATTAGAGGATTCAAGCAAACGCATCAGCCTTCGCCGTGGATGAACGATTACGGACAGTTTTCGATTATGCCGGTAACAGGTAAATTAAGTTTTATTGAAGAAGAAAGAGGAAGTTGGTTCAGCCATAAAGCAGAGGTTTCTAAACCGTATTATTACAGCGTATATCTTGCTGATTATGATGTAACGACAGAAATTACAGCAACCGAAAGAGCAGCGCATTTCCAGATTACTTTTCCTGAAAACGAGCAATCTTCTATAGTAATTGATGCTTTTGATAAAGGTTCGTATATCAAAATTATTCCTTCAGAAAATAAAATTATTGGTTACACAACCCGCAATAGTGGCGGAGTTCCGGAAAATTTCAGAAACTATTTTGTATTGCAATTCGATAAACCATTTGCAACCAATTATACATGGCACGACAAAGTTCTTGAAAAAGACAAACTCGAATTAAAAGACAATCATGTAGGCGCAGTTGTTGGTTTTAAAACCAAAAAAGGAGAAATCGTAAACGTAAAAGTTTCCTCTTCCTTTATTAGCGCAGAACAAGCCGAATTAAATTTAGCATCTGAATTAGGAAAAGCTTCATTTAATGAAACCATAGCCGAATCAAAAAAAGAATGGAATAAAGTGTTAGGAAAATTAACTGCCGAAGGCGGAACAGAGGAACAATTAAAAACATTCTATTCCTGCTTATACCGAACCGCTTGTTTCCCTCAAAAACAATATGAAGTAAACGCAAAAGGCGAAATTGTGCATTACAGTCCGTACAATGGTAAAGTATTGCCGGGTTATATGTTTGCAGGAACAGGATTTTGGGATACTTTTAGAGCTTTATATCCTTTGTTAAATTTAGTTTATCCTTCGATAAATAAAGAAATGCAGGAAGGATTAATCAACGATTATAAAGAAGGCGGTTTCCTGCCGGAATGGTCAAGTCCCGGATTCAGGAATGTCATGGTGGGAAATAATTCTGCATCTGTAGTCGCTGATGCCTATATCAAAGGTTTACGAGGTTATGATATCAATAAATTGTACGAAGCGTTATTGCACGGAGCCAATAATGAAGGTCCACTTGAAGCCGTAGGACGAAAAGGAGTAGAATATTACAATACTTTAGGATATGTTCCTTATGATGTGAAAATCAATGAAAATGCAGCAAGAACATTAGAATATGCTTATGATGATTTCACGATCTGGAAATTGGCGAAAGCCTTAAACCGCCCTAAAAAAGAAATCAGTTTATACGAAAAACGAATGATGAATTATAAAAATCTTTATAATCCTGAAATTGGTTTAATGAGCGGTAGAAACAAAGACGGAAGTTTCCCGAAAAATTTCAATCCGTTTAAATGGGGAGATGCTTTTACCGAAGGAAACGCCTGGCATTACAGCTGGAGTGTTTTTCATGACGTTCATGGCTTAATTGATTTAATGGGCGGCGAGAAAAAATTCACGGCTAAATTAGATGCTGTTTTTACCACTCCGCCAGTTTTTGATGATAGTTATTACGGATCAGTAATTCATGAAATCCGCGAAATGCAAATCATGAATATGGGACAATATGCACACGGAAACCAGCCCATTCAGCACATGATTTATTTGTATAATTATGCAGGCGAACCCTGGAAAACCCAATATTGGTCCAGAGAAGTGATGAACCGTTTGTACAAACCAACGCCTGATGGATATTGCGGAGACGAGGATAACGGACAAACATCTGCCTGGTATGTTTTCTCGGCAATGGGATTTTATCCGGTTTGCCCGGGAACAGATGAATATGTTCTTGGCGCACCATTATTTAAGAAACTAACTCTGGAATTAGAAAACGGAAAAAAATTAGTGATCAATGCTCCAAATAATTCTGAAGACAAGAAATATGTTCAGGATTTAAAATGGAATAATGCTACTCATACTAAAAATTATATCAACCATTTTGATGTATTAAAAGGCGGAGAATTCAATTTTGAAATGAGCAGCAAACCTAATGTACAACGAGGAACTACGGCAAGTTCGTATCCATATTCTTATTCAACTTCAAAATAATACTATGCAGTCACGTAGAAAATTTATAAAAAACACAGGAATTTTTTCAGCAGGATTATTAGCACTTCAAACCGATGTTTTTAGCATGCAGTCAGATACTTTTAATTTTGCCTTAAAAGATTTTATTTCCAAAAGACCACCATTAGCCGAAAGAAAATTTACAAGTAAAGCCGTTGAAGCAGCAATTGTTAGAATCAAGAAACAAATTGCAAATCCGGAATTGGCGTGGTTGTTTGAAAACTGTTTCCCAAACACATTAGACACAACGGTAGATTTTGAAATCATCGACGGAAAACCGGATACGTATGTAATTACAGGAGATATTGATGCGATGTGGTTGCGTGATAGTACAGCGCAGATCTGGCCATATATTCCGTTTGTAAAAGAAGATAAAAAACTTGCAGAACTGGTAAAAGGAGTAATCAATCGCCAGGCAAAATGTATTTTATTAGATCCTTACGCAAATGCTTTTTACAAAGATTTCACACAAGTAAGCGAGTGGAAAAACGATATGACCAAAATGCAGCCGGGAATTCACGAGCGCAAATGGGAAATTGACAGTTTGTGTTATCCAATACGATTGGCACACGGTTATTGGAAAGAAACCGGAGACATCAGCATGTTTGACAGCAAGTGGAAAGAAGCCATGCTTTTAATTCTACAGACCTTCAAAGAACAACAACGCTGGACAGATAAAGGACCATATAATTTCCAGCGAGTTACGGCTTGGGCTACAGATGGCGTACCGTTAGGAGGTTATGGTTATCCTGTAAAACCTTGCGGATTAATCGTTTCGACATTTAGACCAAGTGATGATAGTACCTTATTTGGCTATTTGATTCCGAGTAATATGTTTGCCATTGAAGTACTGGGATATCTTCAGGAAATTTTCTCTTTGCCTGCATTAAAAGACGATAATTTAGTAGCTAAAGCCAAAGAATTACAAGGGCAGGTTCAAAAAGGATTAGAAGAAAACGGAATCATCGAACATCCAAAATTCGGAAAAATTATTGCTTTTGAAGTAAACGGTTATGGAAGTTTTCATATGATGGACGATGCTAATGTTCCTTCGTTATTGTCATTGCCTTATTTAGGAGCCATTGAACCGGATAATCAATTGTATTTGAATACCAGAAAAGTGGTGCTTTCAGAAAATAATCCATTTTTCTACAAAGGAAAAGCCGGTGAAGGAGTCGGCGGACCACATACGGGAACCGATACAATCTGGCCCATGAGTATAGTTTTAAGAGCGATTACAAGTGTTGACGAAAAAGAGATAAAAGCGTGTATTCGCAATTTGATCAAAACAAATGCTGATACAGGATTTATGCACGAATCATTTCATAAAGATGATGTAACTAAATTTACCAGAAAATGGTTTGCGTGGGCAAATACACTTTTTGGAGAAATGATCGTTCATATCAGCATCCATTATCCTCAAATTTTAAAAGACAAAAACATTTAAAAAACTAAAATAGATTTATCATTCAGAGAAAATATTTTTACCATTAAGAGATTAAGAAAAATTAAGCACAATACTTAATTTTTTAATGGTGAAAAAAACTTAGTCTGTTAATGGTTTCAAATCCAAAATAAAATTAGAATGAATAAAGAATATGCCGTTGGATTGGATATTGGGGGAACACATATCACCGCAGCGATTATAGATATTGTAGAGATGAAAGTGATTGATTTCTCGTTGCATAAAGAATCATTTGATTCTAATTTGCCCGTTGAAGAAGTAATGACAATTTGGGAAAAAGCAATTCGTATTTCGATAGAAAATTCAAAAGCAAAAAATATAGTAGGATTAGCAGCGTGTATGCCCGGACCGTTTGATTATGAAAACGGAATTTGCTGGATAAAAGACCAATCAAAATACGAGCATTTTTATGGATTGAATGTTCGCTATTTATTTCAGGGAACACTTAATCTTTCCAGTGATTTCCCGATTCTTTTTGAAAACGATGCGGTTTGTTTTGGTAAAGGCGAAGTTTTTAAAAACTCCGGTAATCTTTCTAAAAAAGTAATGGCAATCACACTTGGCACAGGACTTGGTGCTTGTTTTATAGACAAAGGAATTTCGATTTCATCAGGAGAATTAGTCCCAACAGACGGAGAAATTTATAATATTCCTTTTAAAAACGGAATTGCCGAAGATTATGTTTCGGCGCGCGGGCTTTTAGCTAAATATTTCGCTTTAAGCGGAAAAAAATTAAACAATTGTCTGGAGCTTTTTAATTTGGCTAAAGCCGAAGATCAATTGGCAATAAAAGCATTCCAGGAAATGGGAGAAGATTTAGCCGAAATTGTAATGCCGTGGTTAGAAAAATTTTCTGCGGATAGTTTTATAATAGGAGGGAAAATTGCGAACGCAAGCGAATTCTTTTTACCGGCATTTAGCAAAAAAATAAAAGAATCAGGAAGCAATGTAGGTATTTCAATTTCTACAGATAATGAAATTGCCGCTTTATTAGGAGCAACAAGTTTGTTATATACAGCTTAGATTTTTTCACCATATAGTTATATAAGTTCATGTAAAGAATTTTTTATAACTTGGTTTTAATTTTTAAGTAATAATAAACAGCCAGCTTAAATGATCTTATATAACTTATATGGTTTAAAAATAACTTTTATGGTTTAAAAATATTTAATATGACAAATTCAAATCGCAGGAATTTTATAAAAACGGCAGCAATAGCATCAGTAGCTGTGGCGTTGCAATCCTTTAATTCAAATGATTCAAATTCAGAAGAAGAAAAAGTATTCGATTCTAAAAAAGTAAAAAAGCCAATAGTTCTTTCAACATGGCGATTTGGAATTCAGGCAAACGAAGCCGCATGGGAAGTCCTGAAAAATAAAGGAACCGCTCTTGACGCTGTTGAAGCCGGAGTTAAAATTCCCGAAGGTGATCCTAAAGAAAGAAGCGTGGGTTACGGCGGACGTCCGGATAGAGATGGTCGTGTAACGTTAGACGCTTGTATTATGGATGAAAATGCCAATATAGGTTCTGTTGCCTGTTTAGAATATATAAAACACCCCATATCAGTTGCGAGAGCCGTAATGGAAAAAACACCTCATGTAATGTTGGTTGGCGATGGAGCTTTGCAATTTGCCTTATCACAAGGTTTTAAAAAGGAAAATTTATTGCTTGAGGAATCTGAAAAGGAATGGAAAGAATGGCTGAAAGACAGTAAATACAAACCAATTGCCAATATCGAAAACCATGATACAATTGGAATGATTGCCCTTGACGCAAACGGAAATCTTTCGGGGGCTTGTACCACAAGCGGAATGGCGTTTAAAATGCACGGACGAGTAGGAGATTCGCCCATTATAGGTGCCGGTTTATATGTCGATAATGAAATTGGAGCCGCAACCGCAACTGGTCACGGCGAAGAAGTAATCAGGATTTCCGGTTGTCATCTAGTTGTTGAATTAATGCGACAAGGAAAATCTCCTCAAAAAGCCTGTGAAGAAGCCGTTGCCAGAATTGTGAAACTTACCAAAAGCAGAAACAAAGATCTAAAAGATATTCAGGTAGGATTTATTGCCTTGAACAAAGCCGGAGAATACGGTTCATATTGTGTTCAGGACGGTTTTAATTACGCCGTTTATGATGATACAGGAAACAAATTAATCGATGCCGATTATTTTCTGAAATAATTATTGGTTAGCTCTGCAAAGAGCTAATTGTTTTTTTTTAAATGCGTATTTGATCTTTAGATCATTGCGCATTTTTTTGTGGAAAAAAGGTTAAAATTGAATGCTAAATCTATAACGTTTTTGCTTCAAAATCAATTAGGATAATAAGTATAATAGGACTAAATTAGCCATCGCAAAGAGTCAATATTTGCAATTTTTACCTAAAATCAAACCTTAAAAAACTATTGAATGAAAAGAACTTTACTCATTTTTGGCACATTCGTGCTTGCATTATTATTTTCAAATACAGCATTTTCCCAAGCAGGAACATTGGATACTACATTCGGGACTGGCGGTAAAGTAACAACATTTGGCGGCGGAGTTCCGGGAAACAATCTGGCTTATGATTCGGTTTTACAATCAGACGGAAAGATTATAGTAGTGGGTAGTAGCAATTCTTATGCTGACGGTTCTGCTTTTTTAGTTGCCAGATATTTACCAAACGGATCTTTAGACACCACTTTTGGTACAGGCGGATATGCAACAACTTTGGTTGAAACCCGCTCTCATGCACAAAGTGTGACTTTGCAGCCAGATGGTAAAATTGTAGTTGCGGGCAGTTGTTATACTGTATCGCAAAACAGAGGTTACGATGTCATGATTGTGAGATATAATGAAAACGGAAGCTTAGATACCTCTTTTGATACTGATGGAATAAAAGTGGAAACGGTAGAATATTCGCAGTTTGTGAACGCATTATTAATTCAGGCAGATGGTAAAATGGTTGTTGGCGGTGCATTTGAGTCTTTAGGTGATGCCGGATCTCCTACTTTTGGCTTAGCCAGATTTAATACAAACGGAAGTTTAGATCAAACCTATGGCGTTAACGGATTTATATTTACTCCTAATATTGCAAGAGGAGAAATACTGGATATGAAATTTATAGGCAATGAAGATGTTATAGCCGTAGGAAGAAATAATTTTGGACTTGATTGTGTCGTAGCAAGATATAATACAAATGGGGAAATTGTTAAGAGTTTTGGACCAAACGGAACCGGACTTATTGAAGAAGATTTTAGACAAATTGCGCAATTGAACAAATGTGTAATCTCAAAAAATAATGATATTTATATTGGCGGTTCCTCCTATGACGGAGTTAAATATTCTGCTTTTATATCAAAATATAGTGCAAATGGTGTTGCCGATAATTCATTTGGAGTAAAAGGTAAAATTTTAAAAGATTTTGGTACTAATATCGCCAGTTTTGCGACTGATATTGCAATCGATCACAGCAATAATTTACTTGTAGGTTATGGCGTAGGGTTAACAAGCGATTATAATTTTGGCATAGAATCCTATAGTTTGAGTGGAGTTTTAAATACTTCGTTTGGTAACAAAGGTTATCTTTTAATTAATTTTGGATCAGGACACGAGTACTTTGAAACGATGCTTGTTCAGCCGGATAATAAAATTGTGATGGCTGGAAATAAAGGCGGTTTTATTTTAACCAGAATAAATAATACAGCACTGGCATTATCAACAATTGATTTTGCCAAAACATCAAATGAAATCAATATTAGTCCAAATCCTGTAAATGATTCTCCAACTTTAAGTTTACAATTAAAAGAATCAGCTACTTTAAGTGTTGATTTATACGATGTAAAAGGAGTTTTAGTTTCTAATTTGGTTAAAAATAAAAAACTATAGCGAAGGATATACTACTGAACAATTAGATTTATCAGGTAAAAATTTATCAAAAGGAATTTACTTTCTGAAAATAAACGGAGACGAAAAAGTCGCTAAGACAATAAAGATTGTGAAATAAAATTATATTTTATTCAAATCAAAAAGCCAATTATGCGGTATAAAAGCCACGTAATTGGCTTTTTAGTTTTTTCATTCTTTTTAAAACTTAAACAATTCTAGATAATCTACTTGCAATGCATTACATACTTTTTCTAAAGTTGAAAGTGTCGCATTTGCATTACCATTTTCCAATCTTGACATATTACTTTTTTCAAAATTGCATTTCGAAGCTAAATCCTGTTGAGAAATATTTTTCTCAGCTCTAATTTCCTGAATTCGTTTTCCGACTTTTTGTTGTAGTGTTTGTTCCAAAATAAATTATCTTTTATGATAATTCAAATTTTGTTATATATTTGCCTAAGTTGGTTATCTTTTATGATAACCAAGAAGATAAATCAAAAAACAAAAGATAAATTCTTATGGAAATAAATGAAACTAAAAAGTTAGAGAATATTAGAAAATTAATCGCTCCTTATTTCAATACTTTAAAATTGGATAATGATAAATCAGATGATTATAAGGGACAAATTATGGCAGTAAATTATTATGAACTGGGCTGTGTAATTAGCAATTTGCTTAAAATGTGTATTTTTTCGCTGGATAATGAAGCACATATAAGGTCAAGTACAAACAAAAATCCTATAAATGTTTCTCTTATTTTAGAAATGGTATTGGAAATGTTTCCTATAAACGAGTTGGAACTTTTGGGCGAAATCAATCAAATTCTCAATACAGAATCTCTCAGCGTTATCAAGTAGTTTTTCGTTTTTTGCCATTTACATTCACGAGGCACAAGCGATCAGTCGCATTAAATTAAGCTATTTTTTGATAATTATAATTAATGTAAACTAAGAGTCAAAATGTGCCGTTAGGCACTAAATATTGGTAGTTAATATAGGTTAGAAAACACGTTGGCGTGCCGTAGGTACGCAACAAAATGATCACTATTGCGATTTCTATTAGTTACCAATATTTAATGCCTAATCACACTAATTCCAGGCTTTCTTATAACCAAAAAAGCTCCAGATTTCTCTGAAGCTTTTTTTGTTTTATGTTGAAGCAAATACTTAAAAATTAGTATTTACTTTTTTAGAACGATCTGCAATGTGCGACATAAGCCATGTTACTTGTCCGTCCTTAACAAAGTAAATTTTCTTTGTTTCTATATTAGGAACACTTTCTAATAAGTTAAGCAGAATGTTATTTGCCGAAATAAGGTATTTTTGGTCATAAGTACTTAAAACTCTCGCTACTTCTTTGTCGGTTTTACCAAGGTTGCTATACTTTGTGAAGTTGTTTTTTAGTACTGCATCGTAATTGATAACATCCTCTAAGGTGAAAGAAATATAATGATCTTTAACATTTTCATTAAAGTATAAAGTCGAAAATCCCCAAACTGCTCCTCCGGATAAATATATTTTTTCCTTTTTTAAGATAAGCGGATTCGCGTCAAGCATTTGTTTTATCTTCTTGCGAAGCACGATATTAAAATCAAAAGATTTTTCCTGGTAAGTAGACATATCATTTACCTGACTTTGATTTACAACGGTTTTTTTGACTGCATCAGTAACTGTCATAGTTCCAAAATCAAGTTCAATAGGTATAAATTCTAATTTATTGTCTTCAAGTTCGTCAATATATCCGCCTTTTGAGGTTTGAGCGCCTATATCAAGTAAAAGAGCGTTAGAATAATCAACAGGAGGAATTGCACCTTTTACTAGCATTTTAGCTTCTTCATCAACGTTAATTACATCAACACTTTTATTAGTAAGCGTAGTAATTTTATTTTTTAAAGCATCAACATTACGCGCAGAAGAGAAAACAGGAGCAGCAACTATAAAAATATTGGCTTCAGGAACTTTAAATTCCTCTCTGATTTTCTTCAGTTGATCCACAATAATGTTACTTGTTTTGTTAACATCATCTTGAGGAACTTCGCCGGAAGCTGCAATATGGTCAGCAAGACTAATTCTTTCATTTGAGAAATAAAGAATTTTATAATCAGCCTTTTTGATATTATTGATCTCCAGAATTGAAGTTTTTATTGCTCTGCGTCCAATTTCAATTCCTGCATAAAGATTTTTTTGGGAAAATGAATTGATCGAAAAAAATAAATTTAAAAGAATGAAAAATAGAATTTGGGTTTTGTTTTTCTTAAACATTGGATTTAATTATTGTTATAATATAATTTTTGAGTAAAGACTTTAAATCAATTTATGTGATATTTATATGAAAGTCACAATTTTGAATTCAAAACAATGCCTTTTAATATGAGATCGCAAATTTATAAAAACATTTACTAAGATAAACGCAGTTATCAAGAAAAACATGTGATTTAATTATTCGTTAATGTGTAGAAGTTAATTTTATACGGTTTTTTATTTGTAACATATTGAATTATAGTTGTTTTATAGATAAATTTTTCAAAAAAAATACTAATTGTATCATTTGTGTTCAGACTATTACAGAGGAAAAACCGTAGAAATATCTTTCTTTTTTATATGATTTTTTAAGTCAATCGAAATTGTAAAATATATAAAAAGCGTTGTATGGCTCTTTTGAAGATTATTTTTCCATAAAAAAAAAGCTCCAGATTTCTCTGAAGCTTTTTTAGTAGCCCGTAGCGGAATCGAACCGCTCTTACATGGATGAAAACCATGCGTCCTAACCGATAGACGAACGGGCCATTTTTCTAATGCGGGTGCAAAAATGCAAATAATTTTTAAACACACAAATAAAATCACAAAAAAATTTTCAGGACTTATTTTTGAAATTATTAAATTTTGAAACTATCGATACTGAATAAATTGGGTTAATCAAGATGTATTTATTTGATTAATAAATGGTTGTTTTTGGATAGGAAAAAAGATAAAGTAGGTTTTTTTCTATTTTTATTATTGAATATTTTTTGGAAGTTATTTGTCTTTATAATAATATTCTTATGGTTTTCCGTATTTAATATTTGAAAGGATTATCGTTATTTGTTTTTGGAAAATTATAATTATAAAAAACATTCTAAAAAAAATAAAAATGAAAAAGAGTAAACTATTAGTTATAGCAATAATTTTGTTTGTTTCTTGTGTTAAAAATAATAAGGACATAATAAAAACTGCTAATACAGCTGAGAATTATCATATGGAATCACTTCCTCCTGACTTAACTTATAAGGTAATAGAAGATAAAAGTGATGACGTTCTTGAAAAGAATCAAATCGTTGTAGAACTGAGTAGAAAAATCAGCGTAGGCCAAATTGCAACTCTAGCAGACAAATTTTATAAATCTAAACCTGAACAACGAAGATTTTATATTTTTTATTTACTTCCCGGAATGAAAAATGGAGAAACTATTTCATGGGCAACAAGCCATTTTGATCCTGAACTAGAAATAAAAGTTCTTGGTTCAACTGCCGAAGAAGAAAACTCATTAGAAGTTCTTTCTACAATAAAAGGTAAAATTGTAGGTAAGTGGCATGAAGAAGCATATACATCAATGAATTATGTTATCTATCTTAATAAAAATAAAGTTTATTTAATGACGTTTCTTGGTGATTCGAAAGGCAAAAGTGAGCAAATGACCAGTAAAAAAATAGGCCGTACAACTAGATATGATTATAAGGATAAAAGTCATTTTGGAGAATATTTTATTATTAATTCAAAAGAAGAACTTGAGTTTTACAATGGGGGAGGTGAAAATTTCACTAAAGGAGTTGTAATAAAATAAAAAACAATAGATAGATATGTCTTGTGTTATCAAGTTTTTTAATTTTAAAAATACACCGATTATCAAGCTCCTTGATAAATAGAATCCATAAAAGGGCTAAACAAAAAGCCGTAGTAAATTATTATTCTATTGATACTTACTCAAATCCAGATTAAGAATAGTTCCTATTCTGCTAAACTCTTCATTGATCTTTGCATTCAGGATTAGTTGTTCATTTTTTATTGGATGATCAAAAATTAACTGATGTGCATGAAGCATCATTCCTTTCAGTTCATAATTCTCCAGCCATAATTTATTTTGTTTGTTACAACCATGCGGACGACTTCCTAAAATGGGATGAAAAATATGCTTGAAATGTTTTCGTAATTGATGCATACGTCCCGTTTCAGGAATCGCTTCTACTAAACAATATCGTGACGTTGGTTTATTGTTAAATTCTAACTCGACTTCGGCATTTTGCAAACTATGAAAGTATGTTATTGCATTTTGTGTAATGTCATCATCATTGGTTAAATCATAATTAATGGTTAGTTCTTCGGGTGACCAGCCACGTAAAATTGCTAAATATTTTTTCTCGACTTCGCGTGTAGCAAAACGATCATTCATAATTTTCAAAACTTCTTTATCCAATGCAAATAACAAGACGCCGGATGTTTTGCGGTCTAACCGATGAACGGGATAAACGTGTTGCCCTATTTGATTTCTCAATTCCTGAATAGCATACACTTTTGCATCGCGCGCATAAAATGATTTATGAACCAACAATCCGCTGGGTTTATTAATTGCGATAATATATTCGTCCTGGTAAAGAATTTCTAACATTTGGCAAAAGTAGAAGAGATTGTGATTAAAAATCACTTTTATTATTTATTTCTTTAAAGAGTTATTAGGAGACGCCGTGCAAAATTTTTCCTGACTGCACCTGCAGTGTGTATCGAGTACAATTATAATAACCAAAAAAGCTCGAGATTTCTCTGAAGCTTTTTGTTTTAGTTGCCCTAACAGAGCAATTTTCGAACCATTTTATAGATGATTTAAAAAGAATAATTATTATCAGTAGTAATAATTTTCGTTCAGATATCGTAAAGATCACAAAAGCAAAATCTTATATTCTTTGTGTGTTTTTAATTATAACTTATTTACGGTTTGTGCGAATATAAATCGTTAACTAGTAATTTGTTTTTCGATAGTAATTCCAATTCGCTTTCTCTCATATCTACTCCCATAATAAAACCAAGTTTGTTTTTATGTGCAACATCAAGCAATTTCAGAAAAGCTTTTGCCAGTTCATTGTCTTCAAAATGTAAATTTTCTTTATCAAGAAAAAGAAGTTGAATATCTTCATTTGTTATCCAATTTGTAATACCCATTCTATCTTGAGATAAAAAATCATTCCAATCATCAAGTTCTTCAATAATATTATAAGAAAGTGTTTTTCTATGGATATTAAAATTTCGGGATACGCCACCTTTACCCAGTCCTAAATGCGGATTGAAGTCAGCACAAGTCTTAAATAAATAGTATTCTAGAAATTTACAGAACTCATAATAACCTTCTAAACTGTTTAGAAAAAGATTCTGATTATCATAATTAGTAATTTTATGAAATTCATGGTGAATTTTGAAAGTTTCGTCAAGTGAGTTCGAAATTGAAATAATTGTTTGAATATTCTGTTCAACAAGACTATTTAGTTTTTCATTAGATAAATGAGAAATACCTCCAATAGAGTAATGTTTTAAAAATTCCAGACACGATGGAGTCAAATCACCAGTTTCTCCTTTAAGTTCTGGAACCACCTCATTGTAAAATTTCTTGTCGTCAAATAAATGTAAAGTACGCCAATATCCCATTTTTTTGATTTTTAAAGTATTTAAAAAGAAATCAAAGTATTGGTTTATTAATTTTTTGCTCTCCAGAGTTCTTTTGAAAAGCTATTAATGTCTCCTAACTTCGCGCTAGTAATCTCGATCAAAGTATATAAATGATACTGATTATTTTATAAAGTAAATATAAACAAAAAAGCTCCAGATTTCTCTGAAGCTTTTTGTCTTAGTAGCGGGAACAGGACTCGAACCTGTGACCTTCGGGTTATGAGCCCGACGAGCTGCCTACTGCTCTATCCCGCGATGTTTCGGGTGCAAAGATACGCCGATTTTCTAGAAATCCAACGAAAACTTTAAAAAATGTTTTATTTTCTGTATTGAGTTGATATGACTACCTTTGCACATTAAATAATACACAAATGTCACATAAAGCAGGTTTTGTAAACATCATCGGGAATCCAAACGTTGGAAAATCAACATTGATGAACGCCTTTGTTGGAGAAAGATTATCAATTATTACATCAAAAGCACAAACAACTCGTCACCGTATTCTGGGGATCGTAAATGGCGAAGATTTTCAACTTATATTATCGGATACTCCCGGAATTATCAAACCCGCTTATGAAATGCAGGAATCGATGATGAACTTTGTAAAATCGGCTTTTGAAGATGCTGATATCTTAGTTTATATGGTCGAAATAGGAGAACAGGACTTAAAAGATGAAGCTTTCTTTAATAAAATTATCCACGCTAAAATTCCGGTTTTACTATTATTGAATAAAATCGACAATTCAAATCAGGAGCAATTAGAGGAGCAAGTAGCATTTTGGACAGCAAAAGTGCCAAATGCTGAAATTTTCCCAATCTCGGCTTTACAGAATTTTAATGTACCGGAAGTTTTCGGCAGAATCATTGAATTATTACCGGAATCTCCAGCCTATTATCCAAAAGATCAATTAACAGACAAACCGGAACGTTTTTTCGTTAACGAAACTATTCGTGAAAAAATCTTGTTGAACTACAGCAAAGAGATTCCGTATGCAGTTGAAATCGTTACAGAGGAATTTTTTGAAGACGAAAATATTATCAGAATCCGTTCAATTATTATGGTGGAACGCGAAACTCAAAAAGGAATCATTATTGGGCATAAAGGTGCAGCTTTGAAAAAAGTGGGCGTAGATTCTCGTGCTGATTTAGAGAAATTCTTCGGAAAACAAATCCACATTGAGCTAGTTGTCAAAGTGAATAAAAACTGGAGAAGCAACGCAAACATGTTGAAACGATTTGGTTATAACCAATAATTTTCCATAACGTCTAGATATATTTTATGCAGGTTTCAACAAAGCATGCCATTCCAATATTTTGTGCAATGATAGCGGTTATTAGTATTTCACGTCTTTTTTATCCAGACGCGGAATCTAAGTCTAAATCTGTGGTGAAAAAGACAGAACTGATGGCGAAAAAAGATTCAGTAATTATTGATACAACCGCATGTTCTGATCAGGAGGCAAAACTGTTTTTGAAAGAATTTATAAAAAAATTCAATGCACATAAAGTTTCAGATCTTAATGCGTTTATTAGTAAAGAGAACGGCATTGCAATTTTTGTAAAAGATGGATATTATCCCATATTAAGTTTCCCAAATAAAATTGACGACTGGATCGAATGGTTTGATTTTAAAATCTATGATAATATAGAATTTGGAAAATTTCCTAAATATCTGGGCGATGGCGAATTTGAAAAGACGGGTTTTTATTATGTGAAATACCAAAATAAATTCAATCTTGATGATTTTGAAGATACTTACACGGATCTTTCAAATGAAGATAAAAAGCCGTTTAGGAAGTTGGAAAAAATGTGCAATTACAGAGCCGATGTAATGTCAACAGACAAAAAAACGGTTTTGACTTTGTATTTTAGTATCTATAAGAATAACAAATATCTGGTAGGAATTACTCAGGATGCTGTTGATGATGTTTTATACATTAATCAGGAAAAAGAATTTATAGCAATAAATACAGAAGAACAAGTCGAAGAATTTTTATCAAATACCAAGAGGTTTTGTGACGCAGACAACAATTCATATGTTGATTTTGATAAAAAAGAATTGACCTATATTGATTTTGGAGACAAGCCTTTTTCGTTTACCAATTATATAATTGGTCCTGTGCATATTATTTCAGGAAAAATCAAAATCAGGGAAATTAAGTTTTTTAATTCAGTAGACAAGGAAGAATTTACTTTGAAATTATCAAATAAAGGTGATTTGAGTTCGTATAGAATGGGTGCAAGACCACAATATATTTACGAGAAGTGTAAGTAATTTTTAAAAAATAATACTTAAAACCTTGAATCCTAGCCCTGATAGAAGTGGAAATCCTTTTGTGAAGCTTTAGCGGAAAAAAAGATTGAAGCGGATAGCAGGAAACAGCTCCTAAAAAAATATCTGAAATAACCGGAAAAATAATAAAAATCTTAGGTACTTAGAAACTTAGCGACTTAGTCACTTTTTTAACTACCTTTGCAAAAATTTAAAATTAAGTGTTTTGGATTACAAGAGGTTAGGTTTTTAGTTCACTAAAAATCTGAAATCTGAAATCTAAAGTCTAAAATTCAAAAAAATGAATAACATTGTTGCGATAGTAGGAAGACCTAATGTAGGGAAATCAACCCTTTTTAATAGGCTGATACAAAGAAGAGAAGCTATTGTAGATTCGGTTTCTGGAGTTACCAGAGATAGAAACTACGGTAAAAGCGAGTGGAACGGAAAAGAGTTTTCTGTAATTGATACCGGTGGATACGTTCGCGGATCTGATGACGTATTTGAAGGAGAAATTAGAAAACAAGTAGAATTAGCTATCGACGAAGCTGATGTTATTATTTTTGTAGTTGATGTTGAGGAAGGTATTACACCTATGGATGATGTTGTTGCGCGTTTATTGCGTAAAGTGACTAAACCGGTTTTATTGGCGGTGAATAAGGTTGATAACGCAATGCGTGAAAAAGATGCAATCGAATTTTATAATTTAGGTTTAGGAGAATATTACACATTTGCGAGTATTTCAGGAAGTGGAACAGGAGATTTATTAGATGCTTTAATCGATTCATTTCCAGTGAAACCGGAACCAGTTCAGGAAGAAGTTGTTTTACCTCGTTTTGCTGTTGTAGGACGTCCTAATGCTGGAAAATCAAGTTTTATCAATGCCTTAATTGGTAAAGAACGTTTCATGGTTACAGATATTGCGGGAACAACACGTGATGCAATTGATACGAAATTTGACCGTTTTGGTTTTGAATTTAACCTTGTTGATACTGCGGGAATCCGTCGTAAGGCAAAAGTGAAGGAAGATTTAGAGTTTTACTCTGTAATGCGTTCAGTTCGTGCAATTGAGCATGCAGATATATGTATATTGATTATTGATGCAACTCGTGGATTTGAAGGTCAGGATCAGAGTATCTTCTGGCTGGCTGAAAAAAACCGTAAAGGTGTTGTAATCTTAGTGAACAAGTGGGATTTAGTAGAAAAAGATACGATGTCTACACGTGATTATGAAGCTAAAATTAGAGAAGAATTGATGCCTTTTACAGATGTGCCAATTTTGTTCGTTTCGGCTTTAACAAAACAACGTTTATTGAAAGCATTAGAAGCTACGGTTCAGGTTTTTGAAAACAGAAAACAAAGAATCCCAACTTCTAAATTCAATGAATTTATGTTGAAGGTGATTGAAGCATATCCGCCACCGGCAACAAAAGGTAAATATGTAAAAATTAAATATTGTATGCAGTTACCAACATTAACGCCTCAGTTTGTGTTTTTTGCTAATATGCCGCAGTATGTTAAAGAACCATATAAGAGATATCTTGAAAATAAGATTAGAGAAAACTGGGATTTTTCAGGAGTGCCAATTGATATTTATATCAGAGAAAAATAAAACTAAAAGTCTTCAGAAATGGGGACTTTTTTTATGCTTTGTTTGTAATTGAAAGAACATGTTTCAAACTAAGTGGCATACTATTTGAATAAATGTTGAAATTACAATTAAACCTTTTGGCTCTTTTTGAGTCTTACTGTTTCTAACCAGCCATTTTATGACCAAAATTTATTATTTTCTGCTTTTTTCCCTTTTTTGTTATTCGGCAAATGCCCAGAATGACATTGTTATAAAAGGAACCGTTATTGATATCAATACACAATTACCGCTGGAACTGGCAACAGTTTATTTTACAACGGTCAAAGATTCTACAGTTATTGAATATGCTACAACGGACAAAAACGGATCTTTTAGCATTAGAACTAAAAAATATGATAAGCCTATTTTTTTAAAGGTAAATTATATGGGATATCAGCCTTATTTTGAAGAAGAAAAAGGACTTCTTGAAAGTAAAGACTTTGGTAAATTATATCTATTACAGGCTGCAAACGCTTTAGATAATGTGGTTATTAAAAGTGAAGCTGCACCAATAACCATTAAAAAAGATACGCTGGAATTCAATGCGGCATCATATAAAGTACGGCCAGATTCGAATGTAGAAAATTTACTAAAGCAATTACCGGGATTTGATGTAGGAACTGATGGTAAAATTACCGTAAATGGGAGGGAAGTCAATCAGGTTTTAGTCAACGGAAAAACGTTTTTTGACAAAGATGGTGCAATCGCGTTGAAGAATCTGCCTGCCGAAATTATAAAAAAAATTCAGGTTTCAGATTTTAAAACGAAGAAAGAAGAATTGTCAAAACAAGAATCAACTTCGGATTTTTCGAGCATAAATATCACAATCGACGAAAAGAAAAACAAAGGTTACTTTGGTAAAATTCTGGGCGGATACGGTTCTGATGATCGGTATGAAAGCAGTTTGATCATGAATTTTTTCAATAATAAACAAAAAATAAGTGTGCTGGCGTCGTCAAATAATATTAATTCCACCGGATTTGCTCAGGACGAGGTATTTGATAATATGGGCGGAGGACGAAACAGCAAAGGTAGTAGTGGCAGTTCAGGAAGTAGCGGTAAAGGAATTACACAGTCAAACTTAATTGGACTTAATTATTCTGATGACTGGTCAGAAAAGCTGATGGCAATGGGAAGTTATAATTTTTCGAATTCGATTAATAATAATGATAGCAAATCTGACCAAATAAGTTTTTTACCAACCGGAAATATTTCAACTTCATCTGATTCTAAAACCAGAAATGAAAACACCGGAAACAATGTGAATTTTGAATTAGAATATAAAATTGATCCCACCACAAGATTGGTAATTGTGCCAAAAGTAAATCAGTCGCGCTCGAATAGTAATTCAACATCGTCCAGTTTTTCTGAAGATGAAAATGGAGATGCTTTAAATGAAAGCAACGCTAAATCATATTCTGAAAGTACCAATACAAGTTTTGGAAACACGATTAACTTCAATAAAGCGTTTAAGAAAAAGGCGCGTAATTTTAGTGTTGTATTTGATAATAACAATGTCAAAACAGATGCTGAGGCGTTAAATCTTTCTCAGACTATTTTTTATCAGGATGCGAAACCTAATGATGACAGAAATCAGAAAAGTATAAATAATAATACCACAGATACTTATTCTCTTGAATTGGAATATACAGAACCGGTAACTGATTCTTTAAGAATTAGATTTGGATCTGATTTTGACTGGAATAAGGAAATGAAAGATATGAGAACATATGATTTTGATGCGGCCTCACAATCCTATTCAGATTTGAATCAGTCTTTGACAAATTATACAACTTCAATACAAAATTCGTTTAGTCCTAAAGTCGGTATTACGTGGCAAAAGAGCAAATTTACGGTCAATTTAAATTCCAGGACAGCGCTTGTGGAGTTTGATAATCACTCTTTGTACCTCAATAATGCTACAGATTTAAATAAAAAATATGCGTTGCCTTATGGAGATTTTCAGATACGATATAAGTTTAGCCGTTCTAAGAATCTAACTTTCAAATATGATTATTCAAATGCGCTTCCATCTGCAGTTCAATTAATGCCGGTTTTAAATTTGACAAATCCGTTAAATACGATTACCGGAAATCCTGATTTGAATCCTATCGAAAAAAACAGTGCAAATTTTAGTTTTAGAAATTATGATTTTCGTACCCGTTCGGGTTATAGTTTGTATGTAAAAGGGGATTATTATAATAATGATGTGGTATCAACTTCAATCTATGATGAAAGCGGAAAAAGAACGACAACATACGTTAATATTTCGGGAACATACACCACTTCAATTGGCGGAAACTGGAATCAATCTATTAAAAGAGACGCGCATGTTTTACGCTATGGTTTTGGTTTAAACGGTAGTTATTCTTTTGATAAAGGCTTTACAAATGCTGTCTTATACAATGCAAAATCTACAGCTATTACGCCAAAAGTAAATCTGACTTACGAATATGGAGAACTTTTAGTAATTTCTCCAACGTACAGTTTATCATACAATCAAACTGATTATGAGAATTCCTCACGAGATGCGACTTCTAATGTTGTACACAGAATCAATTTGCAAACAACAAGTTACTGGCCTGCTAATTTAATTTTCGGGAATGATTTTGGATATACTTATAATTCTAGTATTTCAAGCAACTTCAAAAAAGATTTCTACTTGTGGAATACGAGTTTGTCTTATGGATTTTTTGATAAAAAAGTCTACGCTAAAATCAAAGTCTACGATGTTTTAAATCAGAATTTAAGCGCTACAAGAACTATTTCGGCAACATCGATCCGTGATGAAGAAAATACTGTTTTGAAGCGTTACGTAATGTTTTCTGTAAGTTATAAAATAGGAAACTTTGCAGGAGCTGAAAAAGGAGGAAAGAAAAGACAAAGAGATTAAGAAAGGCTCAAAGTTTAGAAGACTCAAAGGAACAAAGGTTTTTATCGTAAAGACGCACAGTAGTGCGTCTTTTTTTATGCCCGCAGATTTTACGGATTAGACAGATTTTGCACAGATTTTTAATTTTAAATTCCAGATAAACAAAATAGCATATTTTTTGCTGAACGGAGACTGGGTAATATGTTTTTTTGCTTCCAAAGATTTCAATTGCCTCCAGCTTCAGCTGGAGATTAGAAAATAAAATACTAAAAATGGCTTTAGCCAAAGTCATGGTGTTTAAATTTTTATTTAATATTTCGGATGGGCGAATGCAAACATTTACGACATAAAAAAAACGAGATAGATTTAAAAACCTATCTCGTTTCATGTATTAAAACTAACTAATTGTGTTATAGCGAATACTTTAAAGTAATACCATACGTTCTTTGATCACCAATTACTCCTGCATATTGTCCTGTGTTTCCACCTGCCGGTAATAATTGTTCGTAATAATCTTTGTTTAAAAGGTTACGTCCCCAAAAGTGAACTGATAAACCTTGTGATGCACGGAAACCGAAACGAGCGTTAAAAATAGCATAGCCATCAACGACTAAGTATTTTGAAGCTGAGGGGCTTGAAGAGAATTCAGATCTTGCATAAGAATCTAAACCAAGGAAAACTTTTCCTGAATTTCCAAAGAATTTTGCCTTATCAGAAAGCTCACCTCCCAATGATCCTGCCCATTTTGAAGCACCAGGTAATTCAGTTCCTGAAACATCTTTAAAAGCTACTGGAGCTCCTGTTTCTTCTAACGGAAGCGGTGCATTTGTAAATTTCACATATTTACCATCTGTATAAGTTGCGGCACCATTAATTGTTAAATGTTGGCTAATTACAAAACTTGCATCAAGTTCAGCACCTCTCACACGTACTTTATCTGCATTAGCAAGATATCCACGGTTTACACCTAATTCAGCAGCCTGAACGTTAGTTTGGAAATCTTTTATATCTGTATTAAAGAACGCAAGATTAAATACTGAATTTCTAAAAGGAGAAGTTTTAAAACCTATTTCATAATGATTAACTTTTTCGGGCTTAATTACAGCAAGATCCAGTAATGGAAGACCTTTTGCATCTGTAGGAAGTCCGGCTACGTTTACACCAACTGGCTTGTAACTTTTAGCATAAGTAGCATAAGTATTGATTTTGTCTGAAGCTTTGAAAGTCAATGTTATGTTTCCTGAAAAATCAGTATTATCAGTACTGGAGTCAAATGCCTGATCAGAATATACTAATTTTTTCAAGGCAAGTAATGCAGGATCTGTAGTTTGTAAACCTCCGTATGTTGTACGGGCATAGTGCGCGTCTTTTTTGTCAAAATTATATCTTAAACCTGGTAAAACGTGAAGGCGATCTGTAATAGCCCAATCAATCTGACCAAATACTGCTGCACTTGAAGCTCTGATATTAGCATCGGTTTTAATTCCATATCCTTCAAAAAGTCCCGGAGTTTTCCATAATGCACTTGTAGTACTTTGTGCAAATCTCCATTGTGCATTTCCAGATTCCTCCGTTCCATCTGTTTGTGAGGTCTGATCAATGAAGAACACACCTACAACACCACTAATTTTTTCTGTAAGTTGACCTGCGTAACGAACCTCTTGTGTAAATTGAGTTTGTCTGGTTGGATTTTGAGATAAAGCCAAAACTTGTAATCCTGTAAAATCCCTGTCATTTGATGGATCCCAGTTCCAAAAACGCCATGCAGTAGTTGAAGTAAGAGTTCCTGATCCAATTTTTGTATCAATATTAAGAGATAAACCTCCCATATCTTGTCCGGAACGCCAAGGCGTATCATGATCAATTTTGCGATCAAAAGCATTTTGACTTGGCAATTGATAATTGAAATCTTTAATAATAGCATCAAACTGGCGATAAGCTGCTCTTTGAGTAGGAGCAACACCTGCAACAACCTGAGCATATCCATCAGGACGTTGTGTTGTAATATCTCCGGCTAAAATAATATTTGTATTTGTTGTTGGAGTCCAAAGTAACTGACCTCTGATTCCCTGATTGTTTAGTGTATTTGTAGGTCTTCCGGTTACCACATTATCAATTAAACCGTCGCGTTGTGTACCTGAAAAAGACAAACGTCCCGCTACTTTTTTACCTAAAGCACCTGTAACCGAAGCTTTAGCTTGTAGAAAATTATAATTTCCGTAACTCACTTCAAAATCAGCTCCTGAAGTAAAACTTGGTTTACGAGTTGTAATGTTAAAAGCTCCAGAAGTTGTGTTTTTACCAAATAAAGATCCTTGAGGTCCACGTAAAACCTCGATTTGTTCTACATCGATAAAATCTAAAGTAGTGGCAGCAGGACGAGCATAATAAACACCATCAACATAGAAACCAACTCCGGGATCAATTCCGTCATTTGTCAACCCAAAAGGAGAACCAAGACTACGAATATTGATTCCGGTATTTCTTGGGTTTGATGAATACAATTGAACAGATGGAACAAGTTCTTTGATTCTGTTCACGTTAAAAGCTCCTGTTTGCTCCGCTTGTTTACCTGTAATTACAGAGATAGCAATGGGCACATCCTGTACTTTTTCTATTCTTCGTCGTGAAGAAACGACAACTTCTATAAGTTCGTTTTCTTCCTTAAGCGTAACTGGTATCGAAGCTGTTGGGAGATCTGTAAGTTCGATTTCGGTAGTTTTGTATCCTACGTATTGAATTATAAGTGTCAAAGGAAGTTTTCCTTTTGTATCGATGATAAATTTTCCTTCAGAATCTGTTGTAGTATTATTTGTTGTTCCTTTTACAACAACATTAACGGCTTCTAACGGAGTGTTTTCACTTGTTTTAACGACACCTTCGATATTTTGTGCAAATGATATTGAAAAAGTTAAGATGGATAGAATTGTAAATATATTTTTTATAGAATTTTTCATTTTTATAGTAAGTATATGTGATTAGTAGAATTTAAATTAAATTTTTTTTACCAGCACATACACATCATAGAAGAATTGTTTTTTAAAGTAGAAAACTGACTATTTTGTTTTTTTTGCAAAAGATTTTTCGATACATCTGATCGATTGTAATTTACTTTCATAGGGTTGAAATTTTGTAAATGGTTGTTGGTTTTTTTGCAAATATATGTAAATTCTATAGATTTACTAGGAATTAGGAAATATTTTTTTATTTCTTTACAAGTGAGGCTATTGTAATGCCTTGCATTGCTTTAAGAGTCTCGTCACGAATGATCATTAGTCCGTGTCTTAAGCTGCATTCTTCCTCAGTTTTGCAATCTGAGCATGGTTCATAAAAGTTTAACGAAGCACATGGTAAAAGCGCAATTGCACCATCAAATAAACGGTGAATTTCTGCCAGGGTAATATCGTTTTTTGAGCGTATCAAATAATATCCGCCAAATTTTCCTTGCTTACTGCTCACAAAACGTCCACGTTTTAGATCTAATAAAATTTGCTCTAAAAACTTTTTAGGAATATTAGCTCCCTCAGCAATTTCTATAGTTCTAGAAATGTGATTTTCGTCTTGTTCTGCTAAATAAAGTAAGGCCTTAAGGGCGTATTTTGCTTTATGTGATAACATCTATTTTTAATTATGAATTGTAAATTATTAATTATGAATTTTAAACTAAAAACTGATTTTTAGTTTAAAACCTAAAACCTGAAACAAAGAAAACCTGAAACAAAAACTGTTTTACCAGCCTCCGCTTGAACCTCCACCAGAGAATCCGCCTCCGCCAAAACCTCCACCGAAGCCTCCGCCACCGCCGGATGATCCGCCGCCAAATCCGCTTCCGCCGCTTCTTCCAAGACTGCTTAAAAGAATAACATCGAGAAGACTTGGACCTCCGCCATTATTATTGCCTGAATTTCCTCCGCCGCCTTTGTTTCGTGACAGTAAAATTAATACAATTACTACAATAATAATAATTGGGATTATAGGAAAATCTTTTCCTTTGGTTTGTTTACGCTCACCTTTAAACTTTCCTTTAAAAACATCAATTATAGCGTCTGTTCCTTTGTCAAGTCCGTTGTAAAAACTTCCTGCTTTGAATTCAGGAATAATAATATTTCGAATTATTGTTCCGCCTATTCCGGCAGTCAAACGATCTTCAACTCCGTATCCGGGATTAATGGCAATTTTCTTTTCGGCTTTAGCCAATAAAATAATAACACCATTATCATCTTGTTTTGTTCCGCCAATTCCCCAGGTTTGTCCCCATTTAGTAGCTAATTGAGAAACATCTTCGCCTTTTAAACTTTCTATCGTAATCACTACGATTTGAGTTGTAGTAGAGTCAGAGTATCGAATTAATTTTTCTTCGAGCTGTGCTTTTTCAGATGCGCTTAAAACATTTGCATAATCATAAACAGAAGTTTGAAAACTTGGTTTTTCAGGAATTGTAAACTGTGCAAGAATAGAATTACAAGTAAAAAATGCTAATAGCAAAAAAGTAAACTGAAAAAATCTTGTAGAATTTGAGATTTTATTTTTGGAATTTTTCATCATTTAACCTTTTGATATTTCGTTTGATAATTCGTTGGTATCGCCTTCAAAACCGGGAAAGTATTTTTTTAATTGTTCGCCGGCATTTAGAATGCCATCAACAATACCTTGTTTAAAATTTCCTGATTTAAAGTGATTTACCATAATGTCTTTCGTGCAATCCCAAAAATCATTTGCTACAACATCATTAATGCCTTTATCTCCACAAATAGCAAATGTTTTATCAGCTACTGCAAAGTAAAATAAAACCCCATTCTGAAGTCGGGTTTCATTCATTTTTAAATCATAAAAAACTTCTAAAGCCCTGTCAAAAGGAACTTTAGAAGTTGTTTGTTCTATATGTACTCTAATTTCGCCAGAAGTATTTTTTTCGGCTACGCGAATAGCTTCAACAATATCTTGTTCTTCTTCTTTGGACAAAAAATCTTCTACTTTTGACATTGAAATTATTTTAGAGTTCAGATTTCGGATTTCGGATTAAATCAGAAATCGTCAACCAAAAAATTATTTTTTAGAATTTTACTTCAACTGGTTTATCAGCACCTGCAACGGCTTCAAAGTATGGCTTTTCCTTGTAGCTTAGAAACCAATTGTTAGGAATAGCCAATATATAACCATTATAGTCCTGAACAGCTTCGTTGAAACGGGTTCTTGCAGTTAAAATTTGATTTTCTGTACTTGCCAACTCGTCTTGTAATTTCAGGAAATTTTCATTTGCTTTTAACGTTGGATATTGTTCTACAGAAACTAATAATCTTGATAAAGAAGATGATACACCACTTTGAGCCTGATTAAACTGCGCTAATTGCTCAGGAGTTACATTGCTAGGGTCAATAGTTACAGATGTAGCTTTTGCTCTTGCTTCGATAACTGCTGTTAAAGTTGATTTTTCGAAATCTGCAGCACCTTTTACTGTGTTTACAAGATTCCCGATAAGGTCATTTCTTCTTTGGTAAGTTGTACTAACATTTCCCCATTCTTTATTAACTGCCTGATTTTTTTGCAATCCGGTATTTTTAATTCCAATTGACCAAAAAGCAATAATAGCGATAAGTGCTATAATAATTCCTACGGGGATTAACCATTTTTTCATATCTGTTTTGATTTAAGTTTGTTCTAAATTATGTAATAAATATATTATAATTCGTTTTTAATTTCGTTTAGTTGCGCTTTTATGGTCTCTAATTTACGTATTATTTCGAATTTATCTAATGTTTTCTTTTGTCCTTCTTTCAAATGTGTTCTTGCGCCATCAAGTGTAAAACCTCTTTCTTTAACTAAATGATAAATCAATTGCAGGTTGGTGATATCTTCGGGCGTAAACATTCTGTTGCCTTTGGCATTCTTTTTTGGTTTTAAGATATCAAATTCACTATCCCAAAACCGAATCAACGATGCATTGACATTAAAAGCTTTGGCAACTTCGCCAATGCTATAATACCTTTTATCTTTTGAAAGCTCGATATGCATGATTTGTAATTTTCTGTTTTTATTCCAAAAATACAACTTTTTGGAGGATTAATCTAATGACTGGTTTTCCTGGTTCGCCATTTGTGAAATTGCTACATATTCCTCCGCCGAGATATTTCCGTAATAAAAATTCAACGGGTTGACGACTTTTCCGTCTTTATGAACTTCGTAATGGCAATGCGGTCCTTCGGATCTTCCGGTACTTCCCACATAACCAATAACATCGCCTCGTTTTACATGCTGACCCGCTCTGCAATTGTATTTGCTTAAATGCGCATACAAACTTTCGTATCCAAAACCGTGCCTGATCACCACATGATTTCCAAATCCTGAAGCCGCTGCGTCTGCTCTTTCTACAACGCCATCGCCCGTGGCATAAACCGGAGAACCTGTATTTGCGGTGAAATCCATTCCGTTATGCATTTTTCTCACTTTCGTGAAAGGATCCGTTCTGTATCCAAAACCCGAAGCCATTCGTTTTAAATTTTCATTTCTAACAGGCTGAATTGCCGGAATCGCTAGTAATAAGTTGCCTTTTAGACTCGCTAATTTCAAAATTTCATCTAATGATTGAGATTGAATCGCTAATTGTTTTGATAACCGGTCTATTCGTTTTGTGGTATTTAAAACCAATTGCGAGTTATTATAGCCTTCTAAATCCTTATAACGTTTGGGATCTCTAAAACCGGCTTTTCTGATAGAATCAGGAATTTCGGTTTTATTAAAGTAAACCCTGTAAATATTGTTGTCCCGGTTTTCTAAAGCGTCTGTTACATCATCAATTTCATCCATCTTTTTGTTCAAAATCGAATATTGCAATTTCAAATTTTCGATTTCACGCGCTTGTAAACGATCTTTTGGAGTTTCGAAATACGGAGTGTTTATTAAAAGTACAAAAACTAAAAAGCCAAATAACGCCGAAGCCAGCAAAAACAGTAATGCATAACCGATTTTGATTCTTTTTCTGGTTTTTATTTTCGTATAAGCCAGATTTTCTGAGTCGTAATAATATTTTACTTTCGCCATATTTTAAAATACCCTATTTTTGCAGCTTGTAAAATAGTTTGTCGAACAAATTTAATAAATGTTTCAGTTGTTGACCGCTTTTTTCAAGAATAAAAAACAATTAGATAATGTGTCAATTTGATAATTAGATAATGCTTTAAAAACGAAATTTATTGTTTTAAATTTTAAGTTTTAATTGAATTTTTCTAATGTTCACATTTTCAGATTGATGAATTATCTAATTGACACATTTTCAAATTATCTCATTAATAAACATGAAATCACAAGACGTACGTAAACAATTTCTAGACTTTTTTAAAAGCAACGGACACTTAATCGTTCCATCTGCTCCAATCGTTCTTAAGGACGATCCAACTCTTATGTTCAATAACTCGGGAATGGCCCAGTTTAAAGAATATTTTTTAGGAAACGGAACTCCAAAAAGTAAAAGAATAGCCGATACGCAAAAATGTCTTCGTGTTTCAGGAAAACATAATGATCTTGAAGATGTTGGGTTTGATACCTATCATCATACTATGTTTGAAATGTTAGGTAACTGGTCTTTTGGCGATTATTTTAAAAAAGAAGCAATCAATTGGGCTTGGACCTTATTGACAGAAGTGTATAAAATACCAAAAGAAAATCTGTATGTTTCTGTTTTTGAAGGAAGCAAAGAAGATAATGTACCGTTTGATCAGGAAGCTTGGGATATCTGGAAAACATTAATCGATGAAGACCGAATTATTCTTGGAAATAAAAAAGATAATTTCTGGGAAATGGGAGATCAGGGACCATGCGGACCTTGTTCTGAAATTCACGTTGATTTACGTTCAGAAGAAGAAAAAGCACAAGTTTCAGGAAAAAGCTTAGTAAATAACGATCACGCACAAGTAGTTGAAATCTGGAATAATGTATTCATGGAATTCAACCGTAAAGCAGATGGATCTCTTGAAAAACTTCCTGCGCAACACGTAGATACCGGAATGGGATTTGAGCGTTTGTGTATGGCTTTACAAGGAAAAACATCTAATTATGATACCGATGTTTTTACACCACTTATCGAAAAAGTAGAACAAATTACAGGTTTAAAATATACTTCTAATGAGATAAAAAACATTTCAGAAGAACAAAATAAAACCAATATTGCAATTCGTGTAGTTGTAGATCACATTCGTGCAGTTGCGTTTGCAATTGCCGACGGGCAATTACCATCTAACACCGGAGCGGGTTATGTAATTCGTAGAATTTTGCGTCGTGCAATTCGTTACGGATTTACGTTTTTGGGTACAAAAGAACCTTTTATCAATAAATTAGTAGAAGTTCTGGCAAACCAAATGGGTGAATTTTTCCCTGAGATTAAATCACAGCAACAATTTGTTACCAATGTAATTCGTGAAGAAGAAGCTTCTTTCTTAAGAACTCTTGACCAAGGTTTAGAAATTTTTGAAAAAGAAGTACTTGCTTTAACTACTACTTTTTATTCTCCAGAGGGGAATGTTATTTCTCATGAGAGTAAAAAAATCATATCAGGAGAAACAGCTTTTAAATTATACGATACTTTTGGATTCCCAATTGATTTAACAATCTTAATTGCAAAAGAAAAAGGTTTACAAGTAGACGAACAAGGTTTTGATGAAGAAATGCAAATCCAAAAAAATCGTTCACGTGCAGCATCAGAAGTTTCAACAGAAGACTGGACTGTTTTGATTTCAGGAAATGTTGAGACATTTGTGGGTTATGACAAAGTAGAAAACGAAGTGAAAATCACCAGAATTCGTAAAGTAGATTCTAAAAAAGACGGAATTTTATACCAGATCGTTTTGGATAATACACCGTTTTATCCGGAAGGTGGAGGACAAGTTGGTGATAAAGGAACTTTGGTTTCTGCAAATGAAACGATTGAAATCATCGATACTAAAAAAGAAAACAATTTGATTTTGCATTTTGCAAAACAATTGCCAGAAAATATTGAAGCTGCTTTTACAGCAAAAGTAAATAACGATTTAAGAACCTCAACTTCTAAAAATCATTCGGCTACGCATTTAATGCATTTGGCTTTGAGAAACCTTCTTGGAACTCACGTTGAGCAAAAAGGTTCATTGGTAAATCCGAATTATTTGCGTTTTGACTTTTCTCATTTTTCTAAAGTTTCAGAGGATGAATTACGTCAGGTTGAAGCAAGTGTAAATGCACAAATTGAAGCACAATTGCAATTGACAGAACACAGAAATATTCCAATTAAAGAAGCATTAGATAAAGGTGCAATGGCTCTATTTGGAGAGAAATACGGAGATAATGTTCGTATGATTGAATTTGGTGAAAGTAAAGAACTTTGCGGTGGAATTCACGTCAAAAACACGGCAGAAATCTGGCATTTCAAAATCATTTCTGAAGGTGCGGTAGCGGCTGGAATTCGTCGTATTGAAGCCATTACGGGTGATGCAGTAAAAGACTTCTATCAAAATCAGGAGAATACTTTAGCTGAAATAAAAGAGACATTAAAAAATCCACAGGATATTTTAAAATCAGTAGCTTCTTTACAGGATGATAATGCTAAGCTTAAAAAGCAAGTAGAGCAATTATTAAAAGAAAAAGTAAACGCTTTAAAAACAGAATTAGAAAAAGATTTCCAAGAAATAAACGGAGTAAATTTCCTTGCAAAACAAGTAGATTTAAGCATGGCTTCGACTAAAGATTTAGCTTCTGCTTTAGGAAGTTCAAAAGCTGATTCATTCGTATTCTTAGCTTCTGTAGAAGATGGTTTGCCAAATATTCACTGTTATATCTCTAAAGAATTGGTGGCAGGTAAAAGCTTAAATGCAAATGCTGTTATTAAAGAGTTAGGAAAATATATTGAAGGAAATGGAGGAGGACAGCCTTTCTTCGCATCCGGAAAAGGTAAAAATACTGCTGGAATTGCTGAGGCTTTAGTTCACGCAGTTGATTTTGTGAAGTAAGTTTGCTAAGAATCTAAGAATCTAAGTTGCTAAGGTTCTAAGTTTTTATACGTTAAAAAATAAACCCGATAGTTTTTTTAAACTATCGGGTTTTCTATTTATACTATTGTATTTCCTCATTTTATGTCATTTCGACGAAGGAGAAATCTCCGTAAGTAACTCAGTAACGAAAATAAATCTTTGTCGAGTTTCTCGCGAGGATTTCTCCTTCGTCGAAATGACAAATAGTACGCTTAATCTCAGGAAAGCTAAAAAAACTTAGCAGCTTAGAACCTTAGCATCTTAGGAACTTGAAGCTATTTTCTTTCACCAATTTGCTGACGCCACATAGCATAATACAAACCTTTCTCAACAATCAAATCCTCATGTTTACCAGATTCAATAATTTTACCTTGTTCCAGTACAAAGATTTTATCGGCGTGTAAAACAGTTGATAATCTATGGGCGATTAAAACCGTGATTCTGTTTTGATCGGATATATTTCTGATTGTGGCATTGATTTCTTCTTCGGTAATAGAATCTAAAGCAGAAGTTGCTTCATCAAATATCAATAAATTTGGATTTCTTAAAATTGCGCGGGCAATAGACAAACGTTGTTTTTCACCACCTGAAACTTTAATTCCGCCTTCACCAATTGTCGTATTTAAACCATCTTCGGCACGTTGCAGTAATTTTTCACAGCTCGCTTTTTTAAGAGCATCATATAAATCTTCATCCGTTGCATTAGGTCTAACAAACAATAAATTTTCACGAATTGTTCCGGAGAATAACTGAGCATCTTGCGTAACAAATCCTAATTGTTTTCTTAAATCAAGTAAATCAATTTCGGTAGAATCTATGTCATTATAAAAAACCTGCCCTTCTGCGGGAGTGTATAATCCAACCAATAATTTTACCAATGTTGTTTTTCCGGAACCGGATGGGCCAACAAAAGCAACGGTTTCGCCTTGTTTAATTTCGAAATTGATGTTTTCAACCGCTTTGAATTTGGCAGTTTTATGCTTAAAACTCACATTCGAAAAAAGCAAAGATCGAATTGCACCAACATGCTTAGGAGTTTTTGGGCGAAATTCTTTTGGAGCACTCAATAAAGTTTTGAAATTTTCCATTGAAACTTTGGTTTCATTCAGAGCAATAATAAAATTTCCTAATTCCTGAAGAGGTCCAAAAATAAAGAATGTAAAAAATACCATCGTCAATAAATCTCCAACAATAATTTTTTGTCCAAATAAGAAATAATATAAAGTAAATACAACACAGGTTCTTAAAAAGTGAACTGTTGTACCTTGGATAAAACTCAAGCTTCTGATAAAGCGAATTTTTTCTAATTCTAATTGCAGGATTTTAAAAGTATTTAAATTCAGACGTTTTTCTTCCTGATAGGTAAGTCCCAAACTTTTTACAAGTTCAATGTTTCTTAAACTTTCGGTTGTAGAACCGGCAAGAGCGTTTGTTTGATTCACGATTTTTCGGGAAACAACTTTAATCTTTTTACCTAAATACGAACTGATTAAAGCAATAATTGGGGCCGTAACCAAAAAGATAAGCGAAATTCGATAATCGATTCTGGCAACATATACAATTACAAATATGAATCCAATAATAGTCTGAAAAATCAAAGAGATCGAAAGCGTAATTAATTTTTCTGAATCAGAACGAACTTTTGTCAATTTACTTAAAGTTTCACCGCTTCGCTGATCTTCGAATTCTGCATAAGGCAAATCAAGTGATTTTTTAATTCCGTCAGTATACATTTGCGCTCCTGTACGCTGAATCACGACATTGGTAAAATAGTCCTGAAAGTTTTTGGTAATTCTTGAAATCATGGCAGCACCAAGAGAAAGTCCAAGCCAGAAAGATAATGATTTAATGAAACCAATTTCATTTCCTGCATATTTGTGGAGTCCAACACCGCAATCCTGCATTAATTTACCGGTAATAATAGAGTCTGATAAGCTGAAACAAATGTTTATAGAGGCCATAATCAACGCAAAAAGCAAAAGCATTTTGTGTTTAATTATATAAGAATATAATAATTTCATAGGTGAGTTTGAATTTAGAGATGCAAAAGTAGTGAATAGTTTGGCTTTCTAAAGTTGCTTTTTGTTATTAAAACTGTAATTTTTTTCACAATTGAAATTACCGGAGTATTTTTTTAAAGTCATGAATGCTTTAATTTTTTATGAAAAATATTTTGTGAAACCGGCGCGATACAATACTTAAGAAAACAGCTGGGTATTTATACTGTATTTTACTTTTAGCTAAATTTTTACGAAGACAATTATTTTTATATGTTTCTGTTTATTAGTGCATTACTAATTCTTTAAATGTTGTCTGTTTATTTTTTAAGTTTGAATGTGGAATCCCGTAAGGATTTGGTTTTGGGTTATATTACGTTTGCAGCAAACAAATTTAACCTATAAAAAAATGAAAAAAATTTTATTCCTTTTCAGTGCCTTATCGATGGTACTGATCTCTTCTTGTTCTAGTGATGATTCTTCAACAGATGAGGGTTCTGCAACACTTTTACCTCAAAAAATAACTGAAACGACTGTTGAAAACGGAAAATCAGGAAGTCTTGTTTATACTTTAACTTACGACGGAAACAAGTTAAAAGACATCGCTACTACAGATGCTTCGAGAACTGTTTATACTTATACAGGTGATGTTATAACTAAAGTTGAATCATATAAGTCAGGAGTTTTACAATCTACTGATACTTATGCTTATGAAAACGGAAAATTAATGTCTAAAATTACGGCTAACGCTTTTAGTACTTCTTCTCAGGAAAAATTGACTTTAGTTTATAATGCAGATGGTACTGTTACTGTAAAAGTATCCGAAATAGTAAACAAGGTAGAAATTCCTTATGACTCTAAAACTATTTATACGTTTTCTAACGGAAATCTTGTTTCGACATTATACAGCGATGCAGGATCAGAAAAAATCACAAGTACATTTGATGATAAGAAAAGTCCTTTTACTAACATAACAGGAATAAAACTTTTATTGGATTTAGATGATAATTTTGATTTTTCATCAGTAAATAATACAGTAACAAACATTACTACAACTTATGATTCTAATGGAAAACTTACTCAAACTGCAACTGTAACAACTACAAATAAATACAATAGTAGTAATTTCCTTACTGAAGCTTTCGTAGGAGATGCTAAAGATTCTGAAAAACTTGAAATTGCTTATTAATTAGTTTTTTTTTTTTACAATAAAAATAAATCTAAATCAGCAAAAAAGCGGATTTTGGGATTTAAAATAGTTTTACCTGAAAAACCAAATACTTCTGTATTTGGTTTTTTTATTGGTGAAAATTCGTGAAATTCGTGTTTAAATCAAAACCATGCAATTCAGAACCCAAATCCCAATTTCTAAAACCAATAATCCAATAGATTATAACTCAAAGATAATTTCTATAGGTTCTTGTTTTGCAGAAAATATGGCGAAGAAATTTGATTACTTTAAGTTTCAAAACACGACAAATCCGTTTGGCATAATTTTTAATCCAGTTTCGATCGAGAAAATAATTAGTAGAATAGTTAAACAGGTATTGTATACAGAGAAAGATGTTTTTTTTTATAACGAACGCTGGCACAGTTACGAAGTACATTCTGATTTAAGTAATTCAGACCGAGAGGAATTGCTGGAAACGCTAAACAAAGCAATTTCAGAAACCGGCAAACAATTAAAAGAAGCTACGAATATCGTTATAACTTATGGAACTTCATGGATTTATAGAAACATAGAAAGCAATGAAGTTGTAGCCAATTGCCATAAAGTACCTCAAAAGCAATTCACGAAAGAGTTGTTGTCAGTAAATGAAATTGAGCAAAGCATTCAAAATACAATTGCTTTAATTCATGTTTTAAATCCTGATATCAACTTCCTATTCACAGTTTCCCCTGTTAGACATATCAAAGATGGTTTTGCAGAAAATCAAGTCAGTAAATCGCATTTATTTGCTTCGCTACACAGTAATCTAGTATCTAAAATCAACAGTTTAAAATTAGAATATTTTCCTTCCTACGAAATCATGATGGACGAACTTCGTGATTATCGTTTTTATACTGAGGATATGTTGCATCCCAATCAGGTTGCGATCGATTATATCTGGCATAAATTCAGCGAGAATTATATGACTGAAAATAGTATTAAAACTATGATTGAAATTTCTGATATTCAAAAAAGCCTGCGTCATCGAAGCTTCAATCCGGAATCACAACAGCATAAAAAATTCCTGGCTAAACTTCAGGAAAAAATAAGCATTATCGAAAAAAGCTGGTCGCATATTACGTTTTGATCCAAATCACTTTAAATAAAAAACTTAGCATCTTTCGAGTCTTTCTACCTAGTAAAAAGTAAGAAAATAATTATTTGTTCGTGAAATTTTAGAATAATTGCACGTAATTATGTAAATTGTTACTCTTTAAAATTCTCAATTTTGTAGGCTGTATAAATATATCTTTATACTAACGCAACTTTAATTTAAACGTGTTTTATTGACGTATGAATAAAAAACAAATTCATTTTCTTAAAAAAACACTACGTATACTGCTTTGGTGCGTGGGTTCTATTATTGCACTTTTATTGCTTATAATAGTTTTAATTCAGGTTCCATCTATTCAAAATTACGCAAAGGATAAGGCGATAACCTATCTTCATAACAAGATAAAAACCAAAGTTTCCTTAGACCATATTTCTATTAAATTTCCTAAAGATGTAGTTCTTGAAGGTTTCTATTTTGAAGATCAAAAAAAAGATACTTTATTAGCAGGTAAACGTTTAGAAGTTGATGTTGATCTTTTTAAATTGATAAGCAGCGAATTAGAAATCAATTCCGTTTCACTTGAAAATGTAACGGCAAATATTTCCAGAAATAAAGACGGCGTTTTCAATTTCGATTATATCATAAAAGCTTTTGAATCAAAAGAACAAAAAGTAGAAGATCCGGATAGTAAACCTTTCAAAATATCTGTGGTAGATGTGAATCTTGACAATGTTAAATTCAATTTCAAGGATGATTTTGCGAAGAATGACATCAAAGTAAATCTGACACATTTTGACACAAAATTCAAGGAATTTGACCTGGATAAAATGAAATTTGATATTCCGAATATTAAATTAGACGGATTAAAACTAGTATTAGATCAGGATGTTGTACAAAAAATTGCCGAAGTTTCAGTAGAAACAGTCGACACTATTTCAAAACGAAAAGACTTCAATTTAAAATTGGGTAAAATCAGTTTGTCTAAAATTGATATCGCTTATGACAATAAAGATTCCAAATTAGATTCAGGAATAAAATTAGGCAATCTGGATTTATCCGTTAACAAAATTGATTTGAACAATCAGCTTTTGGATTTCGATACTTTCGAACTAAAAAATCTAAAAGGAAATCTACGATTAGGATCAAAAGACAAACAAATTAAAACTCCTGATTTAGATTCAACAGCAATTAAACAGGCAGGCTGGAAAGTAAAACTGAACGATGTTGACATGCAGGATATCGCTTTTAAATTTGATAATATGGACTCAAAACCTGTAGTAAAAGGAATTGATTACAGTCATCTTGATTTAAGTAATTTCAAATTACAAGCAGAGAAGTTATATTACGGAAACGATACTATTTCAGGAAATATAAAAGCATTAACGGCAAACGATAAAAGCGGGTTACAGATTCAGTCCTTAAAAACGAACTTTTTTTACGGACCTAAAAATGCTTATTTAAACGATTTATATTTAAAAACACCGCAAACTTTACTTCAAAATAAAGTCAAAGTTGCGTATGCTTCTATTAAGACGATTTCTAAAGATTTAGGCAATCTTTCGTTAGATGCGAACCTAAATCAATCCAAAATTGGCTTTAAGGACATCTTATTATTTGCGCCTGATTTACAAAACACAAATCCGTTTAAAAGTAATCCAAATGCAATTTTGTATTTGAATACACGCTTAAGCGGAAAAATAAAAGACCTTGATATTCCGCAATTCGAAATGAGCGGAATAGGAACGACCAGAGTTTCTCTTTCGGGAAAAATAAAAGGTTTGCCGGATGCTAAAAAAGCCTATTATGATGTTGATATCAAGAAACTGTCAAGTACGTCAAAAGATATATATTCGTTTATTCCCGCAGGAACAATTCCCAAAAACATTCAACTTCCTTCGCAATTAAATTTGCAGGGAAAATTTAAAGGTTCAGTTCAGAATTTCAAAACGAATCTGGCATTAAACAGTAGTTTTGGAAATGCGAAAGTTGATGGTTTATTTGATCAGCGCGTTAAGAAAAAAGAGAAATACGATGCAACAGTTTATTTGCTGGATTTTGATTTAGGAAAATTAATCAGAAATGATTCCATTGGAAAAATTACGCTTAAAGCGAAAGTTAAAGGAAATGGTTTAGATCCAAAAACGGCTCAGGCACAAGTTGACGGATTAGTTCAGAAAGCAGTTTTCAATAAATACACTTATAGAGATTTAGCCTTAAAAGGAAATATTGCAAACGGATCATTTGCTGTAAAATCAGGAATGAAAGATCCTAATTTGCATTTTGATCTTGTGGCAAGCGGTGATACAAAAGACAAATATCCATCGATAAAATTAAAATTAAACCTTGATATTGCCGATTTAGAAAAATTGAACCTTCATGCAGGTCCAATGAAATTACGCGGAAATATCGATGCAGATATTGCCAATAGTAATCCTGATTTTTTAAACGGAAAAGTGTTTCTATCAAATATTCAGGTTTTACAGGAAGCAGAGCCAATTGTTTTAGATTCGGTTCGTATAATTGCTTTCGCCGATAATAGCCGAAATAATATCAAAATCTCTTCTCAGTTTTTAAAAGCCGAAGTTGACGGAAAATACAAACTGACAACCTTAACATCGGCAATAAAAAAATCATTATCAAAATATATTGATTTAAAAAATCCAAAAGTAAATGGTGAAGCAGACGAACAAAGATTAGCCTTTACCGTAAAAATTGATAATGATCCGATACTTTTTAAACTGGTTCCTAAATTGACAGGTTTAGAACCTATAAATATTACCGGAAAATACAATAATGTAACAGATTCATTAGAGATAAAAGGTACAATCCCAAGAATTGTTTATGCCGAAAACACCATTGCCGACGGAAAAATAAATATCGAAGCTAAAGAAAATGCATTAGAATATATGGTTTCTGTGGCAACAATTGAAAGCGGATCTTTAAAAATACCGTTTACAAGTTTGTCAGGAAAAGTCGAAAATAATATTTTGACTTATGCCCTTGAAGTAAAAGATACCAAAGACAAACAACAATATTTTATTGCCGGGGAATTTAAAACGGAAGATTCTAAAAACATCTTTAAAATTGATGCGGAAAACTTTATCCTGAATTATGATAAATGGACAATTGATTCTGAAAATTCAGTTGAATTTGGAGGAAAAAGACTTTACATCAATAAATTTTATTTAGCAAATTCCGGTAACGAATTAAAAATTCAGTCACAAGGCGAGCAGGATAATGCGCCGTTACAAGTAGATTTTGTAAACTTCAAAATCGAAACCATTATGAACATTGTTAAAAAAGATAAACTTTTGATGCAAGGTTTAATTAATGGAAATGCAGTTGTTGAAAATGTAATGACGAAACCCACTTTTACATCTGATTTAAAAATAGATCAGTTTGCTTTTAGAGGTGAACCTGTTGGAGATATTGCGATAAAAGTTGATAATAAAACCAATAATTTGTTAGCTGCAAATGTTACACTTACCGGCGAAGGAAATGATATGAAACTGACCGGTAATTATAGAATGGACGATGGAAATCTTGATTTCAATTTAGATTTAAACAATCTGAATATGAAAAGTATTCAGGGTTTTACCATGGGAAATATTACCGATGGAACTGGAGCTTTAGACGGAAATTTTAAAATTACAGGAAATGCAAGTGCACCAAAAGTAAATGGGGAATTGAATTTTAAGGATGCAGGTTTCAGAGTAGCAAAATTAAACTCATTCTTTAAAACTCAGAATGAAAAAATCACGCTTCAAAATGACCTGATTACATTTAATAAATTTACTTTTCATGATGAAAATGATAATGAGTTAACCATCGACGGAACAATAAAATCAGCAGATTATACCAAGTTTGATTTTGGTTTAACCGTTGTTGCAGATGATTTTAGAGCCATACATTCTAAAGAAGCAGATAATGATTTGTTTTATGGCGATTTAATTTTAGACACTAAACTAAACATAAAAGGAACGCTTGAAAATCCTGTTATTGGCGGAAATATCAAAATAAACAAAGACACTAAATTTTCAGTTGTTTTACCACAATCAGATCCGTCAATTGCTGATCGTGAAGGTATTGTAGAGTTTGTTGATGAAGATAATATGTATCTGAAACAAACCATTGCAATGGAGAACAAACTGAATCAGTCGCAACTTGTTGGAATGGATGTGAGCGTTGAAATTTCTATTGATAAAGAAGCAGAATTAACGCTGGTAATCGATAAAGGAAATGGAGATTATTTAAATCTAAAAGGTGAAGCACAGCTTACAGGAGGAATTGATCCTTCCGGAAAAACGACTTTAACGGGTAAATACGAGTTTTCTGATGGGGCATATGAAATGAATTTCAACATGATCCGACGTAAATTTGACATTCAAAAGGGAAGTTCTATCATTTGGAATGGAGAACCTACAATGGCAAATTTAAATATTACGGCGATTTATAAAGTAGAAACGGCACCAATTGATTTATTAGGAAACCAATTGCCAACAGATAACCCAACCGTTAGAAATACGTATAAACAGAAAATTCCGTTCCAGACGTTATTAAAAATGAACGGGGAATTGTTGAAACCTGAAATAACTTTTGACATTATACTTCCTGACGGGAATTATGATGTTTCGACAGATGTGGTTTCGCTTACACAAACAAAACTGCAACAATTGCGACAAGAACCTGCAGAATTAAACAAACAGGTTTTTGCCCTTTTATTATTGAATAGATTTATTGGTGAAAACCCATTTGCAAGTGAAAGCGGCGGAACAAGTGCAGAATCTTTAGCAAGACAAAGTGTGAGTAAAATACTTTCGCAACAATTAAATGATCTTGCCGGAGAATTAATTACGGGCGTTCAGTTAGAATTTGATCTTGAATCTACAGATGATTATACAACGGGTACCAGAGAAAACAGAACTGATTTGAATGTTGGCGTTTCTAAAAAACTTTTAGACGACAGATTAAAAGTAACCGTAGGAAGCAGTTTTGCAGTCGAAGGTCAGGAACGCGCCAATGAAGAAAGCACCAATATTGCCGGAGACGTTGCGCTGGATTATCAACTTACAAAGGACGGACGTTATATGGTTCGCGCGTATCGAAAAAATGAATATCAGGTTGCGGTAGAAGGGCAGGTTGTTGAAACAGGAGTTGCCTTTATTATCACAATGAGTTACAATAAATTCAGAGAGCTTTTTCATCGTAGTGCAGCAGAAAAGGAAATGATTAAAGAAGAAAAACTACGCAAGGAAAAAAGAAAACAGAAAGAGAAAGAAGACAAAGAAAAAGATGAAAATCAAATTGAAGGAAATGAGCAAAAAACATAGCAATATCGAAACCAGATATATCCAATATTTTGCGATGCTGTCCTTGTTTTTTGTTTTTGGATGCAGCAATACAAAATATTTGCCAGAAGGAGATTTATTGTACACAGGCGGTTCTGTGACCATAAAAGATTCTATTATTAAAAAGAAAGACAGAAAAGAACTGGAGAAAGAACTCGAAGGATTATTGCGTCCTAAACCCAACAAACAAATATTAGGATTGCGTCCTAAATTATGGATTTATAATCTGGCAGGAGAACCCAAAAAGCAAAAAGGGATTCGATATTGGTTGCGCACTAAAGTAGGTGAAGAACCGGTTCTTTTCAGTAAAGTCGATTTAGATTATAACGCTTCGGTTTTAAGAAATTTCACAGAAAACCGTGGTTATTTTAAAACCCGTGTAAGTGCAGATTCAACCGTTAGAAATAAAAGGGTTACGGCAGAATATACAGTGATTCCTAAAAAACAATATATTATTACAAGTGTTACTTTTCCGGATGATTCTTTAAAAATGTCAAAAATAATTGCACGGTCAAGCCGAAGAAGCTTATTGAAAGTAGGCAAACCGTATGACTTGGATATTATAAAAGCAGAAAGAGAAAGAATAGACGCCAGACTTAAAGAACGCGGTTATTTTTACTTTAATCCGGACAATATTTTAGCACAGGTGGATAGCAGTAAAGGCGATCATGAAGTAAAAATAAGACTGGTAATAAAACCTGATACACCGCCAAAAGCGCTTACATCCTATAAAATCAATAAAATTATTGTATATCCAAATTTTACCGTTTCAAAAGACAGCGTTAAATATACCGAAAAGGATATTTTACAGTACAAGGATTTTACGATAATAGATACCGCAAATACTTTTAAACCAAGAGTTTTTGACAGAACAATCTATTTCAAAAAAGGCGATTTATACAGCCGTAAAGATCACAATCTGACTTTGAACCGTTTTGTAAATCTGGGAACTTTTAGCTTTGTGAAAAATGAATTTAAACTTTCAGACAGTATTCCGAATAGCTTGGATTCGTATTATTATTTAACGCTTTTGCCCAAGAAATTTATCAGGGTTGAGGTTTTGGGGAAAACGAATTCGGCGAGTTATACAGGTACAGAAGTAAATGTAAACTGGAACAACCGAAACTTATTTCGTGGTGCTGAATTGCTTACCGTTTCTGTTTTTGGTGGTGCCGATTTTCAGCTTTCAGGAGCAAATAACGGCAAGAATATTTATAAACTGGGAACCGAAACCAGTTTGACATGGCCAAGATTTATTATACCATTTTTTAAAGTTGCAGGTTCAAGCGAATTTATTCCCAGAACTAAAGCAACATTGCGATATGAATTTCAAAACAGAACACAATTATATGCGTTGAATTCTTTTAAAGGATCTTTTGGATACTTATGGAAAGAAAACATTCGTAAAGAGCATCAATTAAATGTGTTTGATGTTACCTATGTGAGTCCGAATAATGTTACCGCAGAATATCGTCAGGATATTCTGGAAGATGCTTCTTTGGGTAAAGTAATTGAAAAGCAATTGATTTTTGGTCCAACATATTCGTTTACGTATACCAATACAATGCAAAAGCGTAAAAAGAATACCTTCTATTTTAATGGTGAATTAGATTTAGCAGGAAACGTAACAGGTTTGATTACAGGTGCAAATGTAAAAAAGAACGATACGATTAAAATATTTGATGTTCCGTTTAGTCAGTTTGTAAAGTTGAAAGCCGATTTCAGGCATTATTTAAAATTGAGTAAGGAGAGTGAATGGGCGAGCAGAATTATTGTGGGTGCCGGACTTCCGTATGGAAATTCAGGTGCATTGCCAACATCAAAACAATTTGTTGTGGGAGGAACCAATAGTATTCGTGCCTTTAGAGCAAGATCACTCGGGCCCGGAAGTTATTTGAATACACAAACAACTAACAACTATTTACCGGATCAATCAGGAGATTTAAAACTGGAATTTAGTACAGAATATAGGGCAAAACTCTTCAGTATTGTTCGTGGTGCATTATTTGTTGATGCAGGAAATGTTTGGCTTTTAAACGCAGATCCCAATAAACCCGGCGGACAAATTACTAAAGATTTCATGAAAGATATTGCAGTAGGAGCCGGAGCAGGATTACGTTTTGATTTGTCTTTCCTGGTTTTAAGAACGGACTTGGCGTTCCCTTTAAGAAAGCCGTATTTGCCACAAGGCGAAAGATGGGTACTTAAAGATATTGATTTCGGAAGCGGACCATGGAGAAAAGATAACCTGATTTTAAATATTGCAATTGGTTATCCATTTTAGATTTTTACTAAGATTTTTTGCCACGAATTTCACGAATTAGCACGAATTTTAAAATTGATTTTTTTAAATTTAAATTCGTGAAATTGATCTGATATATGCAAACTTTGAATTAGTGAAAATTAGTGCAATTCGTGGCAGACTTTAATTCTCATTTTGTAAATTGGTCTAATAAAATAATAGAATGCAAAATTTAGTAAAGAGAATAATAGTTTTAGCTGCAATTGTACTTGTGATCGTTTTGGCTTTCAAATATTGTGAGTTCAAAAAAGAAGACGATTCTACAATCGATTATAACACCAATTTAATTCAGCAGCAAATCTTAAATGTGGGGAAATTGGTGGTCACCGAAGGACATTTTTCAGAAGTCATTACCTATAAAAATCAGCAGAAATATTTAATGGACATGGTTTCTTTCGAAAAGAAAGCCCTTGTTGTCGTAAATGCAAATGTTACCGTAGCTTACGATTTGCACAAAATGAAATACGATATCGATGAAAAAAATAAAACCATCACTATTTTAAATATCCCAAAAGAAGAAATTACAATTAATCCTGATATTCAGTTTTATGATGTAGAACAAAGCAAACTGAATCCGTTTACAGGAGACGATTACAACAAAATAAACAAATCAGTAAAAGCAAATCTTGCTAAGAAAATTGAAAAATCTACTCTAAAAACCAATGCCCAAAACAGATTAATTAGTGAATTGTCTAAAATCTTAATTTTGACAAATTCAATGGGTTGGAAATTACAATACGAAGGAAAAACAATAGAATCTGATAAGGATTTTAATGAGGATTTGAAGTTGTAGACGAGAGGCGCAAAGGTTCATGGAGGCAAAGGTTAAAAGGTTTTTTGAATTTTTGTCATTTCGAGGAACGAGAAATCGCACTAGTGAATCGACAAAGATTGGCGATCTCAATTGCGGAATTTCTATTGCGATTTCTCGTTCCTCGAAATGACAAGATTGCGGATCTTACCAGCTTAAAATCTGCCAAATCTGCGAGAAATAACTCAGTGTAAATCAGTTTAGACCAGTAAAATCCGTGGGCAAAAGAAAAATATATTTCTTAGCGGCTTAGCGGCAACGAGCTATTAAAAATCAAATCGAGACCACCGGCAATTAAATGCGCCACCTCAGCACGGTTAACTTTCAATTGATCCAGATAAACCAATACTTCCTGTAAAAGCTGTTCTTCGTTTGAATCCTTCAAAAGTTCAGTAATTTCAACCGAAAGTAACCAATCATTAGGATGATTTTCTTTTAGTTTTTTGAAAACAGCTTTCAGCTCAGCTTTAGAATCTTTATTTTCCCGAATCAATCGAACCGTTTGATAAAGAACTTCTAAATCGTCGCGTTCATCAGTGTGTTTTGATTTTATCGTAGTAGTTGTAGGAACTGAATTAATCAAATCAAAACTATTTACATCGGCTGGACCGGAAAAAGCAGAAACCACTTTTTTACCAATCGCCATATCATAATTTCCCCATTCAGGCTGAAACAAAATCGTTTCGCCATGACTTACGGTACAATTTCTAAAACTAATCAGGATAATCTCTCCGTGTAAGTTTCTGGAACCCGTAATAATTTCGCCTTCAACAATAATATTGCCTTCAAATTCCAGTTTAACCGTTTCATTTTCAACAATACTATAAGCCTGCAAATCCTTTGGACTCATGTCTTCTATGGCTAAATTAAATCCTTTCAGTTTCCCAATCGGACTTCCGAATCCTTCCGGATGCGTTAAAGTACCGTGACCAACCAATTCTTTTTCACGGTAGGATAAAGCTGTTTTTCCTGTAGTCTGAATGTAAAGAGGTTTTCCTTCCTCTTCAATAACATTAGTAAAAACGCCTGAAATTTGTAAACCTGTACTCAATTCAATTGTTCCTAAAGCATTCGAATGAATCAGTTTCTGGATGCCCGAAAGTCCGCCAGTACGTAAAGCCATTTTATTGGCAAATTCTTCTAATATCAAACTTAAATACGAGAAATTGGGCGTTACATAAAGTTGCGGTTGTAGCTGTGTAATATCAAAATTTTGATTTGCAGCTGATATGTCATACGGGATTTTCTTCACGTTATCTGTCATGCACCAGGCACTTTCTCCAATAGATGAAAGTAATCCTGCGCCATATATTTTTGGGTTTTCAACAGTTCCAATCAAGCCATATTCAACCGTCCACCAATGCAGATTTCGAATTTGAGCCATTTCAGACAATTCACCCATATTATTTTGTAAATCGGCAACGGCTTTTTCGGCTTCGTCTATTTTTTCCTGTGGCGTATCTTCGGCTTCTTTCAAAATAGAAAGTAAACGAATCGCTTCATACATTTGATAATCTTTATGTGACGAAATCGCTTTGCATCCAATTTCGCCAAATCGGCGTAAATATTCAGCATATTCTGGATTTGCAATAATAGGAGCGTGTCCGGCGCCTTCATGAATAATATCCGGTGCAGGAGTATATTCAATATGTTCTAATTGACGAATATCTGAAGCAATAACCAAAACATTATATGCCTGAAATTCCATAAATGCATTTGGCGGAATAAACCCGTCAACCGCAACTGCAGCCCAGCCAATTTCGGTCAGGATTCTATTCATGCCATACATACTTGGTATAGCATCTATTTCGATGCCTGTTTTGCGCAAACCGTCTAAATACGAACTATGAGCTACTTTCGATAAATAATCTACATTTTTACGCATTACATAACGCCAAACCGCTTGATTTATAGGAGTGTAATCGCTATAATCCTGAGGTTTAATAAATTGCTTTAAATGTTTAGGCAATCGCTCTAATAACGGATTTGTTTCAATACTTGCATTCATTTCGAAAACGTTGTAGATTAAGAATGTAAAATTACGAATTTAGAGTACTAAAATAATTTTTTTTAGTATAGATTTTTAATAATAAGATCGTTTTATTACACAATCTTTAATTAATCGCTTCTATATCAAAACTCAAATAGGTGTTTTTTCCTTTCTGATTTTTTCTAAAGATATGTTTCCCGCAATACAATAAAATAAGTTAGTTTTACAAATACTATCATTTGAATTCTATAGATAATCATGACAACTTTTTTAATCGTTTCTGCAATAATTATTTTGATTTTTTTAGGGATCAGACATTTTTTCTTTAAAATAGGAGATCCCGTAAATCTAAAACTATCCAATTCTTATTTTCATCATTATAGAAAAAATGGTATTGTATATTCACCAATGGGAAACTGGTTTGAGTTGGGTTATTTTGAATCTGATGCAGATGTGGAAAGTTTTCAGCCTATAAATGAAAGTTTTGGAAAAGATAAACATAATATTTTCTGGAAAGGAAAAAAGCAATCTGTTGATTATAATACTTTTGAAATAGATGATTTACAAATTATTAAAGACAAAAATCACGTCTACCATTTGAATGGTAAAAATTTTGATTTACTGGAAATAATCACTGATGCAGATCCAAAAACATATCAATTGTTAGATCCGTCAATTCAGGATTACAGACGCAACAATTGGTTTAAAGATGCTAAATTTGTTTATTATAAGAATAAAAAAATTCAGGGAGATCCGGAAACTTTCAAACCTTTAAATGACACAATTGCAATCGATGCTCATTTTATTTACGCTATTATTAGTTACAGAGGCGAAGGAACCGAAGCGTGTGAGGTTGATGAAGTAATTCAAAAACACAAAATGATCGAAGGCGAAATTCATCCTGTAAATGAAACATACGTTCAGATTGGTAATTCGGTTGTTTCTGCTTTTACATCATCCGAATTTGAAATCCATACTTTCGACTTCATTAAAACAAGCAAAGCAATTGATTATTGGAAAATAATTGTCGATAATGTTTTGATTAGCAAAGGAGTTGTATATCCTGAAGTTGATGCGGAAAGTTTTGAAGTATTAGACCGTGATTTCTCAAAAGATAAAAACAACATTTACTACAATTGTCAAACAATCGTTGGCGCAGATTATTCCAGCTTCACAATTCTTTCAGATGAATATTCTAAAGATGCAAAAAATGTTTATTTTCAAAATGCCATTCTAAAAGGAGCAAATCCCGAAGAATTTAAATCAACCAATGAATATGGAGTTTGGGAAGATGGAAAGAACAAATTTAAAAATGGACAGTTATATCATTCCTAAAGTTTTTTCTTCGCTATCTCGGTTTCTGGCAACTTTTAATGATTTTCAGGATTTCTGAAATACTCAATTTTATAATTAAACATATACGCCATATTTGCTGCACGAACTTTAGCTTCTTCGGCTAATTTTCCAACAAATAATCCATCAACAGTTGCAGTGAAAATTTCCATCCAGCGATCAAAATGAGATTGATTAGTAGGTAAATGTTTGTGTGGAGGAAAAGGAGTTCCGGAATAAGTATGGACTTCTAACAAGATAGTTTGCCAAAAGCGATACATTTTTTCTAAATGTTCAGGCCATCTTCCTACTATTCTTTCATTGAATATGGGACCAATTAAATCATCTTTTTGCACTTTATCGTAAAATGTATTTACTAAAAGTTTAATATCGTCCAGATTAGAAATATCCTGAAGAGCCATGTTTTTCCTGTTTTAAATCAATTACAAAAGTACAATTTAACAAGCCTTTTATTTACTGATATTTATCATTTCCTGTTTATTCATTCTTTTCTGCTTAAGTTTTTAAAATGCGATATTACTAGTAAAGTCCCAATAAAGATGTTTTTAAAATTACTACAAAAATGGTGTAAGATTTTTATTGGTTTTTTAATTTTAAAATTGTGTAAATCAACTAGTTAAAAAATAATCAGATAAGTTTTTGTAAAGGTAAAATTTTAAAATGATGTGTATTTGTAAAGTTAAAAAAATATGAATTTAATTAAATTTACTATAATATTGATGTGAATTAATAATATTAATCTTAAAAAATAAGAAAAATTTAATTATTAAAAACTCAGTAAAAATGAAAAACACTACCCAAAAACTACCTTATTTAATGAATTTAAAAATAATGATGTTTGTTGTTATTTTAATTTCATCTACTATTATGATGAATGCTCAAACGGTTAGTCCGTGGATTACGAGCGGAGATCAAACGAAATTACTGCAGCAACAATCTACTGTAAGCTTTGCGGCAAATTCAGGAACTAATGCCTCCACTATTACAGTTAATGCAGGAACAACGTATCAAACTATGGACGGATTTGGTTATACACTAACCGAAGGAAGTTGCGAAGTAATTAGCGGAATGGCTGCCACACAGCAAAACCAATTACTAAATGATTTGTATAATCCTGTTACAGGTTTAAACGCAAATGTAGTTCGTATTAGTATTGCAGCTTCTGATTTGAGCAGTTCTTCATACAGTTATAACGAAACTTCGGGAGATGTAAATATGAATAACTTTAGCTTGAACGGACCTGATTTGACGTATTTAATTCCGATCATTAAAAAGATTTTGCTTATTAATCCGAATATAAAAATACTTGCAACTCCGTGGTCAGCGCCAAGATGGATGAAAACCAATAACTCGTGGGTTGGCGGAAGTTTACAAACACAATATTATGCGGCTTATGCCAGGTATTTTGTAAAATATTTTGCAGCAATGCAGGCGCAGGGAATTTCGATCTGGGGAATCACACCTCAAAACGAACCTGAAAATCCAAATAACGAACCAAGTATGTTAATGAATTCGACAGAACAAAAGAATTTTATTAATCAGCAACTTGGTCCACAAATGGCATCGGCAGGTTACGGAAATATAAAAATCATAGCTTTTGATCATAATTGTGATAATACAGCGTACCCAATTGATGTGTTAAACAATAGCAGTTATGTTGATGGTGCAGCGTTTCATTTGTATTTAGGAAATATTTCGGCCATGTCAACCGTTCGAAATGCAACAAACAAAAATGTTTATTTTACAGAACAATACACAGGATCGGGCGGAAGCTTTGGCGGAGATTTTGGCTGGCATATGCAAAACGTTGTTATTGGCAGTACTAACAACTGGGCAAAAACAGTTTTAGAATGGAACGCAGCAAATAATTCAAGCCTTGGACCACGAACTCCTGGCGGATGCAATACTTGTTTAGGCGCAATTACGGTAAACAATAGTACAAGTTATACTAAAAATGTTGCCTATTATATTATTGGGCAAATCTCAAAATTTGTAAAACCTGGTGCTTTAAGAGTTTCATCATCAAGTACAAACGGAAGTATTGTTTCGGCAGGATTTAAAAACCCTGACGGATCGATTGCACTTGTAATTTACAATTCCGGAGGGGCAAATACAATCAAAGTGGTTTCAGGATCATCAGCGTTTAATTATGCAGTTCCGGCATCTTCTGCCGTAACATTTACATGGGGCGCAGGATCACCTCCGGTAACGGGTTTACCCGGATATTATAATATCATTTCAAGAAACAGTAATAAAGGATTAGATGTTGCAGATAATGCTACTGTAAGCGGAGGCAGAATCCAACAGTATGATATTACCAATGGCGGAGGAAATAACCAACGCTGGAAGTTTGTTGCTGACGGAAGTGGCAATTATTACATTATTGTAAAATCGACAGGAATGTACTTAGCAACGGAGAATAATAGTACTGCCGATGGAATAAAAGTGCAGCAAAGAACAGCGTCAACATCAAATGAATTTAAGTGGACAGTTACAAGTCTTGGTGGAGGTTACTACAAAATCATCAATGTAAACAGCGGAAAATCATTAGATGTTGAAAATGTTTCGACAGCAAACGGCGCAAATCTTCAGGTTTGGTCGTATACAGGCGGTTTAAATCAACAATGGCAATTGGTTCAGGTTGAAGCTTCGGCAGCTAAGAAAGTTGCGACAGAAGAAGTAAATGCTGACTCTGATTTTTCTCTTTATATCAATTCAACGAATGATTATTTAAAAATCAACACGCCAAATTCAGGTTCCGGTCAGGTTGAAGTGTATTCTGTTACAGGTCAAAGCGTTTTAAAAAGGAGCGTTGATTTTGTAAACGGAAATGAAGCAGAAATAGAAATTTCTAAATTACCAAAAGGAATGTATGTTGTAAAAGTTAATGATAGTAAAGCATCTTATTCAAAAAAAGTGCTGAAGCAATAATTAAAAAGTCGGAAATTTAATTAGTAATTTTATTTTTGATTTTAAAAGGCTGTCTGATTTCAATTCAGGCAGCCTTTTTGGTTTTATCCTATTAATTGCGTGAACAAATCCTGATTATCATTTAAGTAGTGAAACTCAAAACCATATTTGGTCATGTTCAATTTAATTGCCTTAATGTCTTTTTTCTTTTTCAATTCCAGACCAACGACTACAGAACCTACTTCACGGCTGTTTTTTTTCGCAAACTGAAAATAAGTGATATCGTCATCCGGGCCTAATATATTATTTACAAATTCCTTTAAAGCACCCGGACGCTGTGGAAACTGAATCATAAAATAATGCATCAAACCTTCATAAAGTAAAGAACGTTCCTTTATTTCGGCGGTTCTTTCTATGTCATTATTGCTTCCGCTGACAACGCAAACCACTGTTTTTCCTTTTATTTCTTCCTTATAAAAATCTAAAGCAGCAATTGTCAAAGCTCCGGCAGGTTCCACCACCATTGCTTCTTCATTGTACAAACGCAAAATTGTAGTGCAGACTTTTCCTTCGGGAACCAAAATTATATCATCTAAATTTTGACGGCAGATTTCAAAAGTTTTATCACCAACTTGTTTTACGGCAGCGCCATCAACAAATTTATCGATTGTAGTTAAAGCCGTATTTTTATTTTCTGTAATAGAGGTTTTCATCGAAGGAGCGCCTTTTGGCTCAACGCCAATAATCTTTGTATTGGGACTCAAATGTTTAAAAACCTCGGACAATCCCGAAGCTAATCCGCCACCGCCAATTGGTACAAAAACGTAATCTATAGGTTTTTTATAGCTTTCCAGAATTTCAAGTCCTACAGTTCCCTGACCCGCAATTACTTTTTCATCATCAAAAGGATGAATAAAGATTTTGTGATTTTTAATTGCATCGGCCGTTGCCGAAGCATAAGCATCATCAAAAGTATCTCCGATAAGTACAATCTCAACAAATGATTTCCCAAATAACTGAACTTGTTTTACTTTTTGTTTCGGAGTGGTTTTTGGCATATAAATTTTGCCTTTTATCTGCAAAAGGTGACAAGAATAGGCGACACCTTGCGCATGATTTCCGGCACTGGCGCACACGATTCCAATTGCTTTTTCTTTTTCGTTCAACGAAGAAATCTTGTTGTAAGCGCCTCTGATTTTATACGACCGCACAATTTGTAAATCTTCCCGTTTCAATAAAATAGTCGATTGAAACTCGTCCGAAAGATTTAAATTTTGCGTGAGGGGAGTAGCGGCAACTACATTTTCAAGTTGCTTTTGAGCAGCAAGTACTTCGTTAAATAAATTCATTTTGTTTTGTTTTTTGTTTTTGCCACAGATTAAAATAATTCAAAAGATTTTTTAATCTGTGTGAATCTGGCGAAAAAAAATGCCTGGCAATATTCGATGTTACATTTTTTTTGCCACGAATTACACAAATTTTCTCTAATTTTTATTTGCTTGACGCTAAAATATTAATTCGTGCTAATTTGTGTAATTCTTGGCTATTTTAAAATTTCATTACATAAAAAAACCTCCCGATTTGGGAGGTTTAATAAATTGTATATTGTTTACTTATTTATATAATACCTCGCCATTATTGCTGAATTGCAATAATATTAATAGAGATAATAATGATATTTAAGTTTTTCATTTCAGAAATTTGAATCGCAAATATATTAATTATTTCACGAAATATTCAGCATTTATTAGTTTTTGTAAAAAACTGAAAACTGTCACTGAAAACTGCGACTAAAAATTACTTTTTAACCGGCGGATATTGCGCTAAAACTTTTGATACAATTTCTTTTACTTTCGCATCTTTTTTATCGATGTTTTTAGTTAAAGTTCCAACTCCTTCACCTTGCCAGATCATTTCTTTCTTTTTAGCATCGATTAAATCAATGAATAAAGTTCCTTCGGTAGATGTTGATACAGTAGTTTGGTTTCCGCCATACATCATGTAAGGATTCCATCCCCAACCCCAACCATATCCCCAGCCGGCGCTAAATTGGTTTACATTAACCTGTTCTCTTGATTTTGTAAAAATATTTACTAATAAATCAGGATTGTCGCTTTTTGTAAAACCTTTGGCTTGCATTTCTTCCTCTATTGCATGCAGGATTCTTCTTTTATCCAAATCAGAAATTTCGACCTTATCTATTCCCGGCTTAAAAAAAGCATAGGTTTTATAAGGGGCAAAGTCTACGTTTTTATCGTAATCAGAATAAACACTAACAGTGCTGCAGGAGGCTAATATTAAAAGCAAAAAAACGGGTACTAATTTGAATGTTTTCATATATTTAAGGATTTATGTTTTTTAAATAAATACGAAACTTTCCCTAAAATAGATTTTCATCTACGATATTAGGTAAAGTAACTTTTAATAAAGGCTGAACTTCCATTGCTCTTTTTATCGCAAAAATTGCTTCGTCATTTCTGGCCCAGCTTCGTCTTGAAATTCCGTTGTTCACATCCCAAAAAAGCATTGATGCTAAACGTTTTGAAGCCTCTTCAGAACCATCAAGAACCATACCAAAGCCACCATTTATAACCTCTCCCCAGCCCACTCCGCCGCCGTTATGAATTGAAACCCAGGTTGCACCTCTAAAGCTGTCTCCAATTACGTTTTGGATCGCCATATCAGCCGTAAAACGAGAACCGTCGTAGATATTAGAAGTTTCTCTGTAAGGAGAATCGGTTCCTGAAACATCATGATGATCGCGCCCTAAAACAACAGTTCCAATTTCGCCTTTGGCAATCGCCTGATTAAAAGCTTCGGCAATTTTAATTCTTCCTTCAGCATCGGCATAAAGAATTCTTGCCTGAGAACCCACTACCAGTTTGTTTTCCTGCGCACCTTTTATCCATTTGATATTATCCTGCATTTGCTGCTGAATTTCATTTGGAGAAGTTTTTGCTAACTCTTCTAGAACCTGACTTGCAATAGTATCTGTTTTTTGCAAATCTTCCGGTTTACCAGAGGTACAAACCCATCTAAAAGGTCCAAAACCGTAATCAAAACACATTGGTCCCATAATATCCTGAACGTAACTCGGATATTTAAAATCGATATTATTTTCTGCCATTACATCTGCTCCGGCACGAGAAGCTTCAAGCAAAAAAGCATTGCCGTAATCAAAAAAGTACGTTCCTTTTTCAGTATGTTTGTTAATTGCTCTGGCTTGTCTGCGCAACGATTCCTGTACTTTTTCCTTGAATACATCAGGATTATTCGCCATCATTTCATTGGCTTCTTCAAACGAAATTCCAACCGGATAATATCCTCCGGCCCACGGATTATGAAGCGAAGTCTGATCTGAACCTAAATCAATATTGATATTTTCTTTATCGAAACATTCCCAAACATCCACCACATTTCCTAAATAAGCAATCGAAACGACTTCTTTATTAGCTTTCGCCGAATTGACTCTCTTAACCAATTCTTCTGTTGAGGTTACGATTTCATTTATCCAGCCTTGTTCGTGACGAATTTTAGTAATTTTAGGGTTTACTTCGGCGCAGACCGTAATACAACCCGCAATATTTCCGGCTTTTGGCTGTGCACCGGACATTCCGCCAAGTCCTGAAGTCACAAAAAGATTTCCCTCAGGATTTAGTTTTATTTTTCTGAAACCATTCAAAACGGTGATTGTTGTTCCGTGTACAATTCCCTGTGGACCAATATACATATAACTTCCCGCCGTCATTTGCCCGTATTGAGAAACCCCAAGCGCATTCATTTTTTCCCAATCATCCGGTTTGGAGTAATTCGGGATTACCATTCCGTTGGTAACCACAACTCTTGGTGCTTCAGCATGCGAGGGGAATAATCCCATCGGATGTCCTGAATACATCGTCAACGTTTGCTCATTTGTCATTTCAGACAAATATTGCATGGTCAATAAATACTGTGCCCAGTTCTGGAAAACAGCGCCGTTTCCGCCATACGTAATCAACTCATGCGGATGTTGCGCCACAGCATAATCCAGATTGTTCTGGATCATATGCATAATCGCTTTTGCCTGTATTGATTTCCCGGGATATTCGTCGATTGGTCGTGCGTACATTCGGTAATCAGGACGCAGGCGATACATGTAAATACGGCCGTAAGTTTCTAATTCTTCGGTAAATTCTTTGATTAATTCGGCGTGATGTTTGGCTTCAAAATAACGCAAAGCATTTTTTAGAGCCAGTTTTTTTTCTTCTGCCGAAAGAATATCTTTTCGTTTTGGCGCGTGGTTAATGGCTAAATCATAGTCTTTTTTTGGAGGTAATATCGAGGGAATTCCTTCTTGTATTTGTTCTTTGAAAGTCATTTTTTTAGAGATGCTAAGTTGCTAAAATTCTAAGACGCTAAGGTATTTTAGTTAGATTAACAACAGATTAATTTTTTGTTTTTTTATTATGTCACTCCGCTGGAGCTCAAATTTTAGATTGTTGATTTTTGTAGAACGTAAAATTCAACATCTGAAATTATTATGTTTAATTAGATCGCTCCACTGGAGCTCAAAGCCATGAGAATGTTTTATTCTATAAATATGCCACTCCTAACGGAGTTTTTTTAGCCTTGGAAAGGAGTAATATTTATAGAAAACAATACGCGTCATTTCATAAAAACTCCTGAGGAGCGATATATAAATCGTTTCAAAATAATTATCTAATTAGCACATTCACTAATTTGACACATTCTCTGATAAAACTAAGGATAACGAATATCCGACCTGTGATACGATTTGTGGATCGTAATCTTAAATTTTCTTGAACGGATATCCATATAATTATTTTAGATTTTAGAATTCAGATTTTAGATTGGAATTTGGAATTTGATTTTAAATATAAACCTCATCATTAACACAAAACGGCATTTTTTTATTTTCAGAAAGTGCTATTATATTTTGTGCGGCACAAACTGCCATTCCGTTTCTGGCTTCGTAAGTTGCTGAACCAATATGTGGCAAAATACAACAATTTGGCAATGATATTAACGGATTATCTTGTTTCATTGGTTCCGGATTTGTAACGTCAAGTCCCGCGCCCCAAATAATATCATTTGTTAAGGCATAAAACAAATCAGCTTCATTATGGAATTTTCCTCTTGCTGTATTAATGAAAATCGCATTGCTTTTCATTTTTGCAAAAGTATATTTATTGAAAAGTTCTTTATTTTCTTCACTGAAATTAGCATGAATACTCAAAACATCACTTTGCGCAAGTAATGTTTCAAAATTGACAAACTGAGCATCAAGTTCTTTTTCGGCACTTACATTATGAGAGCGATTGTGGTAAATAATATTCATTCCAAAGGCAGCTTTGCATTTTTTTGCCATTTCAAAACCAATTCTTCCTAAACCAAATATCCCCAGTGTTTTGCCGTAAAGTTCCTGTCCTAAATTTTCTAATGCATTAAAAGATTCCCATTTTCCGTCTATAATTTTTTTATGATTAAAAAATGACTTTCTGGCAACGCTTTGCATCAATAAAAAAGCAAGATCTGATGTTGCTCTGTTTAGAACATCGGGCGTATTTCCAACAGGTATTTTCCTGCTGTTAGCCGATGGAATATTTACAGAATCAAATCCTACAGAAAATAAAGCAATGCCTTTTATATTAGGACATTGCTCAAAAAAATCTTCATCCAGATTATTGGCTCCAACGTTCAGGAGAGCATCATTTTGCTGACAAATTTGTATAAACTCATTTCTTGATAATACATTTTCCGTGGGGTTTATGGTAAGATCAATGCCTTTTTCCTGAAGCAATAAAATGCCGGCTTCAGGTATATTTTTATTTATAAAAACCTTCATTTTGTATTGTTTTTTGATCTGTCGGGTAATTTGTAAAAAAATTAAACACATAGAAACATAGATTTTTTATGCTTTAAAAGATTGCAAAAAAGAACTAGTTTCTTTCACATAGCTATGTGTATTTTGATAAAGTGAAACGCCTTTTTACATTCCTATTGGCTATGTTCCTATGTGTTAAAATAATTGCGTAATGTTATAACGGTTTGTTTATTCGTCCTGTTTTTTTATCAAACCCGTACGGGCAATGGCGGCAGCCGCTTTTGCAGCAATAACCTCGTTTTAAATGGTGTTTTTCAGTAAAGCATTTATAACCTTCGGGCGTATAGTAAAAATCTTCGCCTTCGATTAATTTATTTTCATTACTTTGCTCTTTCATAAATCTGCATTGGGTTGATGTTCCAGTTTTCTTAAAATCAAAATGAATTAAATTGATTGTGATTTTAATGAAATCGAACAATTTTTATCTACAAATTTATAAATTTTACAGCTAATGTTTCTGATTGTTGCTAAATATTTAATTCCGAAAGGATATCGCGGAATGACCGTGTTTCCATTTGTGATTTTAAAATATGATGGAGATAAAGGGAATCCTATTTTTATCAATCATGAAAAAATTCATTTGCGGCAACAAGTAGAATTATTGATTTTTCCGTTTTATTTTTTCTATTTTTCAGAATATATAATCAGGTTAATTCAATACAAAAACAAAGATTTGGCATACCAGAATATAAGTTTTGAAAGAGAAGCTTATGCCAATGAAACCAATTTACATTATTTGAAAAACCGCCGTTTATTTGGCTTTTTGAATTACATAATTTTAAAATAAAACAGATTTTGAATCAGGAAATTCATATCAGCTTTCCCAATGACATTTCATTGACAATAAAAAGAGAGGACTTAAATCATCCCTTTATTTCAGGGAATAAATTGAGGAAATTAAAATACAATTTACTTCAGGCAAAAGCCGAAAATAAAGAAACTCTGTTAACTTTTGGCGGTGCTTTTTCCAATCATATTGCCGCGGTGGCGCATGCAGGGAAAGAGCAGGGTTTTAAAACGATTGGCATTATTAGGGGCGATGAACTTTTTGATAAAATAAATGAAAATCCAACATTAAAATTCGCTCAGGAAAACGGAATGCAGTTTGAATTTGTGACGAGAGAGGAATATCGGAATAAAAGTGAAATTGCTTTTATAGAGAAATTAAAGGATAAGTTTGGCGACTTTTATTTAGTGCCTGAAGGCGGAACAAATGAACTTGCGGTAAAAGGATGTGAAGAGATTTTGACTGATGAAGATACTGTGTTTAATTACGTTTGTTGCGCGGTTGGAACGGGCGGAACAATTTCAGGATTAATCAACAGTGCCTTGCCACATCAGAAAATTTTAGGGTTTCCGGCGTTAAAAGGTGACTTTTTAACCGATGAAATTCGTATTTTTGCAAAAAAAGATAACTGGAATTTAATTTCTGACTATCATTTTGGAGGTTACGGAAAGATAAATTTAGAATTAATTGAATTTATCAATGCTTTTTTTGAAGATAATAAAATACCCTTAGATCCAATTTATACAGGAAAGATGGTTTTTGGCGTTATAGATCTAATACATAAAAACTATTTTCCTCAACATTCAAAGATATTACTACTTCATACCGGCGGATTGCAGGGTATTGAAGGGATGAATATAAAATTGATGCAGAAAAAATTACCAATACTCAAAAGCAATGGTTAAAAAAATAATAGCATTCTTAATATTGGCAACTATAGTAGGTTGTTCTTCCAGTAAACCAGCAATTGCGACGACCAGAAAAGCAGCAGCGGTTCAGAAACCAAGAGTGGCAGCGACCAAAAAGCAAACTCCTGTAAAACCGACTGTTAAAAGTTATCCTTCTACAAATGTAAATACAGAGGTTATTCAATCAACTTCAAAAACTGTTGTAACCAGCGATTTAATCAATAATTATGTATTGCAATTTAAAGATATTGCAATGGGAAATATGACTAAATATGGTATTCCGGCGAGTATTATTCTGGCACAGGGAATTTTAGAATCAGGCGCGGGAAGAGGTGATTTAGCGATTGAAGCAAACAATCATTTCGGCATTAAATGTCATAACGACTGGCTTGGAGAAAGTGTTCGCCATGACGATGATTCGGCTCAGGAATGTTTTAGAAAATATCCTTTAGCGGCAGAATCTTACAGGGATCACGCTTTGTTTTTGGTTGGAAAAAAGAGATACGCAACTTTGTTTACTTACGAAAAAGACGATTATAAATCCTGGGCAAAAGGTTTAAGAGCTGCGGGTTATGCCACAGATCCTAATTATCCGGATAAATTAATTAGTTATATCGAGCGTTACAATCTGCATCAATATGATTGCCAGGTGACGGGAAGAAATTACAAGCCTTTTGAGAAATCAACTCCGTCAAAAAGTTCTTCAAATTCAAATGCTAATTCAAACGATCCTAATTTATACGAAGTACAACAAGGCGATACGTTATATTCGATTTCAAAAAAATTCAACGTATTAGTTGATGACTTAAAACGAAAAAATAATCTTTCAGACAATGCAATTTCTATCGGGCAGCGATTGAAAGTGAAATAAGTTTTTTTAGTTTTCAGTCTCAGAGGCAGTTTTTCAGTTTTAAAATTAATCTGTCCCGATAGCTATCGGGACTAAAATCTAAAATCAAAAAATGATCTATAAAAGAAGTAGTCAGCTTTTTGCTGAAGCAGAAAAAGTAATTCCGGGAGGCGTAAATTCACCAGTAAGAGCCTTTAAAGCGGTTGGGGGAACTCCTATTTTTGTAAAAAGTGCCCAAGGTGCTTATTTATATGATGAAGATGGAAATAAGCTTATAGATTATATTAATTCCTGGGGGCCAATGGTTTTAGGTCATGCGTATCAGCCTGTTGTTGATGCGGTGATTGAAAAAGCAAAATTGGGAACTTCATTTGGAATGCCAACAGAACTGGAAACTCAAATTGCAGCTTTAGCGGTTTCAATGGTTCCGAATATTGATAAAATAAGATTTGTAAATTCAGGTACAGAAGCGTGTATGAGTGCGATTCGTCTGGCTCGCGGATTTACAAAAAGAGATAAAATAATAAAATTTGCAGGTTGTTACCACGGTCATTCGGATTCATTTTTGATTCAGGCAGGAAGTGGGGCAGTAACTTTTGGATCTCCAAATAGTCCAGGCGTTACAGAAGGAACTGCAAAAGATACTTTACTGGCAAAATACAATGATTTAGAGAATGTAAAAACTTTAATCGAAGCTAATAAAAACGAAATTGCAGCTATTATTATTGAACCGGTTGCCGGAAATATGGGATGTATTCCGCCTCAGGAAGGTTTCTTGCAAGGTTTAAGAGATTTATGTACTGCAAACGGAATTTTACTGATTTTTGATGAGGTAATGACAGGTTTCCGTTTAGCTCGCGGTGGCGTTCAGGAATTGTATAATATCAATGCTGATATTGTAACTTTCGGTAAAGTAATTGGCGGAGGTTTACCGGTTGGTGCTTTTGCTGCACGCGAAGAAATCATGAATCATCTGGCGCCGCTTGGTCCGGTTTATCAGGCAGGAACATTATCAGGAAACCCGTTAGCAATGGCGGCAGGATTAGCAATGTTGCAATCTCTTGATAATGATCGCGCTATTTTTACTCGTTTAGAAGAAAAAACGGCTTATTTAGAAGCTGGAATTGATGCTGTTTTAAAAGCAAATAATGTTGCTTTTACAATCAATAGAGTGGGTTCTATGATTTCGGTACATTTTGATGCGAATCCGGTTGTTGATTTTCAAACTGCTGCAAAAGGAGACAATGAAACGTTTAAGAAATTCTTTCATGGTTTATTAAACGAAGGTATTTATATTGCACCATCTGCTTATGAAACCTGGTTTATTACGGATGCATTATCTTATGAAGATTTAGATTTTACGATTAAAGCAATTGATAAGGTTTCAAAAACATTTTAATCTTAGAAAATAAAATATATTTTTCAATTTAGGGTCCGGCTTCTTTATTAAAGCCGGACCTTTTTCATTATTGGAAAAGTAAAATAGAGTAGTTAATGAAAAGTTAATAAGGCTGATTCTCTGCATATATTTAGAATAAAAATTATTTTTGTTTATTGAATAACCATTAAACCTACAATAAATGAAGAAGTTTTTCATTTTTACTACAATGGCATTTTTTATGCTGTTTTCTACTACCCAATTTGCCCAATCGAATAAGAAAAATTCTAAAAAAGAGGAAACTGTAGTTCCACCGCCTGAAAAAAAATCCGAATCTGCCATTAAAGAATATAGTAAAGTAATTACTAAAGACGCCGTTTCTGATGATGGACTTTTTAAGGTTCACAAAGTCGATAAAAAATATTATTTCGAAATCCCGAATAAATACCTGAACAAGGATATGCTTTTAGTAAGCAGATTAGCTAAACTTCCTTCAAATTTAGGTGGAGGATATGTAAATGCCGGATCTGAAACTAACGAACAATTAATAGTTTGGCAGCGTTTTCAGGATAAAATTCTCATCAAATCAAAATCATATAATGCGGTTGCAAATGATAGTTTGCCTATTAGTATATCTGTAAAATCCAATAATTATGATCCTACATTATTTGCTTTTGATATTGTGGCTTTTAGCAAGGATTCAGCAAATACAGTGATTGATGTTACTAAATTTTATAATACAGATGTCAAAGCAATCAGCGGAATATCTGCACAAATGCGAGAAACGTATAAAGTAAAAGGACTTGATGATTCAAGAAGCTTTATTAATACCATTAAAAGTTTCCCCATGAATATCGAAGTCATTCAGGATATGACTTACAATGCATCAAAACCATCCATGCTGGAAGATACAGAGTCGATAAGCATCCAGATGAATCAATCAATGGTTTTATTGCCGGAAATCCCTATGAAACCAAGATTAGCAGATTCAAGAGTAGGTTGGTTCACAGTTAGTCAATACGATTACGGAAGCAACGAATTAAAATCTGACCTTAAAACCTATATTCGCCGCTGGAGATTAGAACCCAAAGATCCTGAAGCGTACAACAGAGGAGAATTAGTTGAACCAATAAAACCAATTGTTTATTATTTAGATCCTGCAACACCGGAAAAGTTGCGAAAATACATTAAGCAAGGAATTGAAGAATGGCAAAAACCTTTTGAAGCGGCAGGTTTTAAAAATGCTATTATTGCAAAAGATGCGCCAACAAAAGAGGAAGATCCTGATTTTAGTCCGGAAGATATTCGTTATTCGGTAATTCGTTATGTTGCAAGTACAACCCGAAATGCAGTTGGACCAAGCGTTTCTGATCCCAGAACGGGCGAAATTATCGAAAGTGATGTTATCTGGTATCACAACCATTTGCGTTCGTACAGGAACCGTTATATGTTAGAAACCGGAGCAGCAAATCCGTTAGCGAGAACATTGCAAACCGGCGATGAAGAAATGGGCGAAATGATGCGTATGGTAATTGCCTACGAAGTAGGACATGCGCTAGGATTTCCGCACAATATGGGGGCAAGTTGCGCTTATGATGTTGAAAGTTACAGAAATGGTGATTTCACGCAGCAAAACGGAATTTCGGCAAGTATCATGGATTATGCCCGTTATAATTATATTGCCCAGCCGGGAGATAAAAATATTCGTTTTATTCGAAAAATGGGGGCTTATGATCAATATGCGGTAAACTGGGGTTACAGAGTGATCCCGAATGCAAAATCTCCTCAGGATGAAACGGCAACTTTAGACAAATGGATTCTGGAGAAAGCAGGAAATCCGCTTTATAAATTTGGGAAACAAAGCAGTGCTTTTGATCCTACAACCCAAACGGAAGATATTGGGAATAATTCTATGAAGGCGAGTAGTTACGGAATGAAAAATCTGGAATATGTTGCTGCTCATTTAAATGAATGGACGAGCAATGTTACCAATGATTATACTGATTTAGACGAATTGTACAAGGAGATGCTCGATGTTTGGAGCAGATATGTGGGTCATGTTGTAACCAATGTTGGTGGCGTCTATGAAAATATGAAAAGACCAAATCAGGCAGGAAATGTTTATGAAGTAGTCCCAAAAGCAAAACAAACAGAAGCAATGAACTGGCTTCAGGCAAATGCTTTTGCTTCGCCAACCTGGATTGTGAATGTCAATACATTAAAAAATACTGATTTTGCAGGTTATTCAGAAAGGTTCAGAAATTTACAGGTTCGCCATTTAAATAATTTATTAAGTATTGGTCGAATTGGACGATTAATGGATAATGAAATTCTTGGTGCAGATACTTACAAAGCTTTGGATTTATTAGGAGATACTCGAAAAGGAATCTGGAAAGAGGCTGCAACGCCGGCAAATGTAACAATATACCGAAGAAATTTGCAACGTGGTTATCTGGACAGAATGGGCGCTTTAATGACGGAAGAAATTAAACCTACAGACAGATCAACTATTTATTATAATGTAGCACAATCTGATGTGAGAGCTTTGGTTCGTGGCGAATTAACGGCTTTAAAAAATACACTTTCAGCAGCGAAAGCAAGACCTGTAAATACAGAAACAAAATACCATTATGAAGATTGTATCAAACGAATTGATTTAATTCTTAATCCGAAATAGGAAATATATAGAATCAAAAAGAGGCTTGTTAAAAGCCTCTTTTTTTTGATCTCAATTACATTTTATCTTTTCGGTGATCTTTCATTTTGTCTTTATGTTCTTTTTGAATCGCTGTCCATTTTGTGTATTGTTCGGCAGTTAAAATAGATTTCATTTTTGCATCATTAGCTTTGTGATCTTCTTCCATTTGTTTTTTTATGGCTTCTTTTTCAGCATCGGTAGGTTTTTTATCTCCTCTGCTTTTTTTAAGCATGGCCATTTTTGTACTTCTGTCAGATAAAAGTTCACTTACTTTTTTTTGCTGATCAGCGTTTAAGTTTAGATCAGTTGTTAATTTTTGTAAATGTGCCTGATCACGTTCTTGTGGAGATTTCATATCTCTTTTGCCTTTGTGATCGCTTTTACCGTGACGATCTTTTTCATGATCTTTTTTAAGTGCAGTCCATTTTGTGTATTGGTCAGCATTTAAAATTGCTTTCATTTTAGCATCATTTGCCGCTTTTTCCGTTTCCATTTGTTTTTTGAAAGCTTCTTTTTCTGCGGCAGTAGGTTTTACTTTAGAATCTTTTTTAGCCTCTTTAAATTTTTCGGCTTTCGTGCTTCTCTCTGCTAAAAGCTGTTTTACTTGTTCTTGTTGCTTTTTATCTAAACTCAATTCAGATGTTAACTTTTGTAAATGCTTTTCATTACGTTGTTCCGGAGTTAATTTTTCTCTTTGATCACGTGTTGATTTCTGATTGATGTCTTGTGCAAAACTTACTACTCCAACGAATAATAAAGCTGCGATAAATAATTTTTTCATAATTCGTTTTTTTTAAAGGTTTATATCGATTAGACTTCAATAACTCTGCTAAGTTTAATTACATTGTCAGATTTATCTTTTAATTAACAGAAATTATTAATGAAAACTTAATAGAATCCGAAACAAAAAAGAGGCTTATTCGCCTCTTTTCTATATACCATATTTAGTTATTTTCTTTTTTGTATTCTCTCATTTTCTCTCTGGCCTTGTCTTTATTCTCTTCTTGAATAGTAGTCCATTTTTTGTATTGATCGGCATTTAAAATTCCTTTCATTTTAGTATCATTTGCCTCTTTTTCAGCAATCATTTGATTTTTAAAAGCTTCTCTTTCAGCAGCAGTTGGTTTTACATTGCTGTCTTTTCGATCTTTTCTTTCTGCCTTAAACTTTTCCGCCTTAGCACTTTTTTCAGCTAAAAATTGTTTTACCTGTACTTGTTGGTTCGCATCTAAATTTAAGTCAGTAGTCAGTTTTTGCAAATGTTTTTCATTACGCTGTTCCGGAGTTAGTTTTTCTCTTGGTTCACGTGCAGGTTTTTGATCTGCGTCTTGTGCAAAACTTGCTAATCCAACGAATAACAAAGCTGCGATAAATAATTTTTTCATGATGTAAGTTTTTTAATTGTTATATCGTTTAGACTTTCTCAAATTAATTAGGTTTAATCTGATAATCATAATTATAATTTTTTTAACGAAATATAAAATTGACTATTGCATTTCTTAATCATAAAAAAAGTTCGATTATAAGCTCTTTTTGTATGATAAGAAATTTACTTCAAAAATAATTGCTTAATTTAGTACAACATGAAGTAAAACAAAAAGAATATGAGTTTAGATATCCAATCAAATAATAAAATTGCTTTTTTTTCGACGCAACCTTACGACAAAACATTTTTTAATAAGTATAATAGCGAGTTTGGTTTTGAGTTGGATTTTTTTGAAACCCAATTAAATCCTCAGACAGTTATTCTAATCGAAAATGCTACAATTGTCTGCGTTTTTGTAAATGATATTGTAAATGAAGCGGTAATCAGGCAATTGGCAGAAAAGGGCGTAAAAATCATTGCTTTGCGTTGCGCGGGATTTAATAATGTCGATCTGGAAGCTGCGAAAAAATACAATTTAAAAGTGTGCCGAGTTCCTGCATATTCTCCGCAAGCAGTTGCAGAACATGCCATGGCAATGATTTTGACCTTAAACAGAAAAACACATAAAGCCTATAACAGAGTTCGTGAACAAAACTTCTCTTTGAACGGACTATTAGGTTTCGATTTATTCGGGAAAACAATTGGAATTATAGGAACGGGAAATATTGGGAAGGCTTTTGCCAAAATAGCATTAGGATTTGGCTGTAAAGTTTTGGCTTATGATATTGTGACAAATTCTGAAATGGAAAAAGACGGCGTTGCATTTGTTTATTTGGAAGAAATCTTTAAAGCCAGTGATATTATTTCGCTTCATTGCCCTTTAAACGATCAAACGAAACATATAATCAATAAAAAATCTATCGATGAAATGAAAGACAGCGTTATGATTATTAATACCAGTCGTGGCGGATTAATAGAAACTGCTTGTGTAATTGAAGGTTTGAAAGAAGGCAAAATTGGCTATCTGGGAATTGATGTTTACGAACAAGAGGAAAAGTTATTCTTCAGAGATTTATCTGCAGATATTATTCAGGATGATGCGATTCAGCGTTTAATGAGTTTTCCGAATGTTTTGGTTACGGCACATCAGGCGTTTTTTACCAATGAAGCCTTAACGCAAATTGCTTTGGTGACTTTTAGTAATATAAAAGATTTACTGACTAATAATGATATTGAAAACAAAGCAGCTTTGCTGGTTTAAAAAATAAATTGCATTAGATTGGCAAACCCGACAGGTTTTAAAACCTGTCGGGTTTAGAAACGTAATCACAAGAATTAAAAAACAGGAAGTATGAGAAATAAAATAGTAATGGCATTTATGATTTTAGGAATGATTTCATGCCAAAATAAAGATAAAAACGAATCAAAAAGTATCATTAAAACAATTGCTGAAGATACTTTATCAAAAACAGCTGCAGGAACTGCCGATGTAAGTGACGCTCCTGGAAAAGATGATAAAGCAGTTGAATTGATTCGGAAACAATTGAATATTTTGTTAAAGAAAGATCTTCCGGCAATGACAAAAGAAGACAGATTTTTTTACTACGAAGCTTTTGATTTGAATAATGATAAAAAAGACGAGTATTTCATAGGTTTCTCAAATCCCTATTTCTGCGGAAGCGGTGGCTGTACAGGATATATTTTAAACAATGACGGTAGTTTAATCAACAAATTTACTGTAACTGATTTCCCGATTTTTGTGACAACTACATCATCAGATAAATTTTATGATCTTATATTTGAAACCGGAGGAAAATTTCATCTTGTAAAAATGAAAAACGGAAAGTATCCATCAAATCCATCAGTTCAGGAAGTTTGGAAAGGTGATGTTTCGAAAGAAACTACAAAGGTTTTGGATCTTCAGGGCAAGAAATTAGAGAAGTATTCGTTTTAAAAAATTACGTTTACGACTGATTTCGAATAGATAAATTTTTAATCAATTTATAGATTGCCATAATTAAACCTGATCCAAAAAATAATAATCCAATATAACCAATAATCATTTTGATTACATTATTGCCTCTTTTAAATTCTTCAGGATATAAAATAAGAAACAAACAATTTAAAACAAATATTAAGCAAGCAAAAAACATAGAAATATTGGTTTCAAATGTGTTCCTATTTGTGTCAACTTTCTTTTCTTTAATAAGATAATAGATGTAGCCTAGACCTCCAAAGAAAAGAATAGTATTGGCATATATAAATCTATTTTTAATTAAAACGGTTTCAGGAAATTCTAATTCAGGATTTATAAAAGAATCGATCAATAGATAAATTCCCAGTATTGTGGCTAAAATAAATATCGTATTGAGAAGGTAATTTTTAATTTTTGACATAAGGTTTTCTAATTCATTAAATTTAAATAAAAACCCGACAGATTGAAAAAAATCTGTCGGGTTTAAATACTATTGAATCAATTATTGAATTGGATTTTCTAAAATTGAAATTTTAAAGGAATCTATCCCAACAACTCAACCATTTTAAAATCACCTTCAACAGCCACTTTAGTTAAACCGTGTTTAGATAAGTTTTTCATAGAAGCATCCCATTTTTTACCACTTAAATTTGCAGTAATTTTTAATTGCTGAAGATCCATTTTATTTTCATTTCCTTTCAATAAATCAACGATAAATTTCTCTTCATCAGAAAGTTCAATCTGAGCTTGTTTTTTCTCCGGACGCATTTGCGGGAACAATAAAACTTCCTGAATCGATGCGTTGTTTGTTAAATACATAATCAAGCGGTCCATACCAATTCCCATTCCGGATGTTGGAGGCATTCCGTATTCAAGTGCTCTTAAAAAGTCTTCGTCAATAATTCCGTTTGCTTCATCATCACCTTTTTCAGATAAACGCATTTGATCTTCAAAACGCTCACGCTGATCAATTGGATCGTTTAATTCAGAATATGCATTTGCGATTTCTTTACCACAAACCATTAATTCAAAACGCTCAGTAAGTTCAGGATTATCGCGGTGTTCTTTACATAAAGGCGACATTTCTTTAGGATAATCAGTAATAAAAGTGGGCTGAATATAATTTCCTTCGCATTTAGCGCCAAAAATCTCATCAATCAATTTTCCTTTCCCCATTGTTTTATCAACGTCGATTCCCATTCCTCTCGCAGCTTCAAACAATTCATCTTCACTTTTGCCTGAAATATCAAAACCTGTAAAATGTTTGATAGAATCCGTCATTGTTACACGGGCGTAAGGCGCTTTAAAGTTAATTTGGTGTTCACCAAAGGTAACTTCGCTGGTTCCGTTTACGGCAATGGCACAATGCTCCAATAAACCTTCGGCAAATTCCATCATCCAGTTGTAGTCTTTGTAGGCTACATATATTTCCATAGCGGTAAATTCAGGATTATGTGTTCTGTCCATTCCTTCATTTCTAAAGTTTTTCGAGAATTCATAAACACCTTCAAAACCACCAACAATTAATCTTTTTAAGTACAATTCGTTTGCAATACGCATGTAAAGCGGAATATCAAGCGAATTATGGTGCGTAGTAAAAGGTCTTGCCGCAGCGCCACCCGGAATTGGTTGTAAAACCGGAGTTTCAACTTCAAGATAACCTGCATCATTAAAATAACCACGCATAGCGGTGAATAACTTGGTACGTTTTATAAATGTTTCTTTAACATTTTGATTCACTGTTAAATCTACATAACGCATTCTGTAACGCAGTTCAGGATCATTAAAAGCATCATGAATGTTGCCTTCCTCATCAACTTTAGGTAAAGGCAGCGGACGTAAAGTCTTGCTTAAAAAAGTAAATCCGTCAACACGAATACATTGCGCACCAACTTTTGTAGTAAACAATTCACCTTCGATACCAATAAAGTCACCTAAATCAGTTAATTTTTTAAATACCGTATTGTATAAAGTTTTATCATCATCTACACACAAAACATCGCGATTCACGTACAATTGCAAACGTCCTTCACTATCCTGCAATTCAGCAAAACAAGCTTTACCCTGATCTCTCACACTCATTAAACGTCCGGCAACAATCACCTTCTTACCTTCTTCAAAAGATTCTTTAATCTGCTTCGAAGTATGATTTACTGGAAAAAGATTAGCAGGATAAGGATTGATTCCTAAGTTGCGTAAGTTTTGAAGTTTTTCTCTTCTAATGATTTCTTGTTCTGATAATGCCATTTTGTGCTCTTTTTTAAGTGTGCAAAGATAAAGAAAAGAATGTACACTTTTGAATGCAGTTTTTAGATTTTTTGCAGCATCAATTTTTGTGTTTTTAATCCCCTTTTGTTCCGCTATTCCCTTGAGTTTTTTTGCAGAAAAAGCAAAAAAGGATTTCGCTTCAAATCAAATTCGCTGAATTCATATGAAAATAAATGTTAAGGGAAGTAATCGAAATTCCATAAAGAAAATTGCCAATCTTTGTCGAATTACGAGTGTGATTCTACTTGGTCAAAATGGAATACAGAATAAAAAATGTTATTTGCTAAAAGATGAAAGCAAAACAAAACGCTATATCTTAGCCACTCAAAAGCTCAGAACCTTCAAAGAATGAAATACATATCAATATTAATTTTATTAATTGTTTCTGCAAGTTGCCAGATTACGGAAACCATAAACATAAATTCAGACGGAAGTGGGAGCATTGAAATTGTTCAGCTTCGTGATGAAAATAGTTACATGCAAATGTCCGGAGAAAAGTATTCAAGAGAAGAAGCTTTTAAGGATACAACATATGTTTTTCAGGAATTTATCACAAAATATAATGAAACATTTTTAAAATATACACCGCTGGAACAGCAATTGTTTAAAAGCTATTCTACTGTAAAAGTAAATATTAAAAAAAGCTCTTTCGAAAAAGAATTCCGAAATACATTTACCCAAGATTTTAATAAAGTTTCCGATATTGCTGATTTGTATAAAACAGAACGTTATGCAAGTGATTTAAAAAACAATTATGCTTTAACAGCAGAAAATGATTATTTTAAAGTAGAATATTCCTTTGAGGGAAAAATTTTTAAACGTTTAGTTTCGATTACAAATCAAAACCAACTTCAAAAAGAGAAAGAGGAATTTAAAAAGTTAGGAGCTAAATATAGCGCATTAAAACTAACACAATCCTATGTTTTGCGGTATCATTTTCCGGGGAAAATAAAATCAGTTTCAAATGAAAAAGCGATTCTTAGTCCGGATAAAAAAACAGTAACCGCAGAATTCCTACTTTCAGATTGTATGCAAAACCCTGAAATGACGAATTTAGAGATTGTTTTAGAGTGAATTATCAGCCACAGATTTGAAGGATTTAAACAAATTGAAAGCTGATTTTTTATTTGAGGTGACGATCTTTGTTAGAGTTTTAAATTTGACAAACATTCAATCAGAATTAAACTGTGTTTAATCCGTTTAAATCTGTTAAATCGCTGAGCAATTTCAGCATAAACAAATTCCCAAATCAACGATTAACAATTAAAAATAGTCTTCGTATCTTTGATAAAAATTAGTCATATGAAATTATACAAATTACTTAGTTTTGCTTTTTTGTTTGCAACATTAACAAGTTGTACAGTAACCGAAAATATGTATGTAAATGATAACGGAAACGGAAAATTTTCTGTTGATATTGATGGTTCATCGTTAATGGCAATGGCTGGCGATCAGCTTGGTGATCAAATGGGAGCCGACGCTAAAAAAAATATAGATTCTACTTTTACCTTCAAACAATTATTTGAAGAGAAAAAAGACAGTATTGCAAAATTATCGACAGAGACTCAAAAAGAACTTAAAAAACTGGAAAACTATGCCGTAAATACTAAAATGAACGGAGAGAAAAAAGAGTTTTTAATGGCATTTTCTACTGATTTTAAAAATGTAAATGAATTGCATGATGTGCTGCAATCTTTAAGCGCGTTACAAAAATTAGAAGGAGCAGGCAGTCCTGCAACCCCTTTTGGTAATGGTTTAGGAAACAATAATAGTAATTTGAGTTTTACATACGATGGAAAGAAATTTACGCGTAAATCAGTAATCGACAAACAAAAACTAGCAGCAAAAGCAAAAGATTCGTCGGCAGATATGTCTAAAATGATTTTTGCTTCTTCCAGTTATACTATAAAATATCATTTTCCTAAAAAAGTCAAAAAAGTATCTAATCCAGGTGCTTTGTTTAGTGAAGATCGAAAAACAATTACAATTCAATACCCTTTCACGGATTATATGGAGAATCCTGACAAACTTAACTTTGATGTTGAGTTTGAAAAATAATTAAAATGAATAAAAAAATTCAACTTCAGGATTTAGGAAGTAGAGACTATAAATCCACTTGGGAATATCAGGAAGAAATTTTTAAGGATATAGTCGACTTAAAAATCAAAAACAGAAGAGAAGAACTCGATTTAGAGACACCAAATTATTTATTGTTTGTAGAACATCCGCACGTTTATACATTAGGAAAAAGTGGTGATCTGGAAAATTTATTATTAAATGAAAAACAGCTCGAAGCCAAAGGAGCAACTTTTTATAAAATCAATCGTGGTGGCGATATCACCTATCACGGGCCGGGACAAATTGTAGGTTATCCTATTTTGGACCTGGAAAATTTCTTTACAGACATTCACAAATACTTGCGTTTTCTGGAGGAAGCTATTATTCTGACTCTAGAAGAATACGGTTTAAAATGTGGTAGGAGTGAAGGAGAAACAGGAGTCTGGCTGGATGCAGGAACTCCGTTTGCACGTAAAATTTGCGCACTTGGCGTTCGTGCTTCACGTTGGGTTACCATGCATGGATTTGCTCTTAATGTTAACGTAGATTTGGGTTATTTTGATAATATAATTCCGTGTGGAATACGCGGGAAAGGCGTTACTTCGTTACAAGTAGAATTAGGCGTGGAAAAAGTAGATGAAGATGAAGTAAAAGCTAAAATTGTAAAACATCTGACTCATTTGTTTGAAGCAGAATTTGTTTAAGAGTTTTCTAAAATACAAAAAAGGATGAAAAATGCTGTTATTTCAACCAAAACAGATTGGATTTCTATAGTAGATCAATGTGGTTATTATAATCAAAGTCAGTTAATACATGACTTTAAATATTATATGAATATTTCTCCAACAAAATTTTTGAAATTCCAGAACGATATTTGTGGTTCAAAAACAATGTAAACTCTCATTTCGTTTTCATACAATTGTACCTAAACCTTGCGTTCTACATTTGTCATGTTAATCTTTAAAAATAGAAAACATGAAAAATTTAATTGTATACGCACATCCAAATTCGACGAGTTTAAATCATTTCTTTAAACAAACTGTTATTGAAAGTCTTGAGAAATCAGGACAAGAAATTGTCATTCGTGATTTAAATCAAATTAATTTTAATCCGGTTTTATCTCTTGATGATATGCACGGACAAAGAAAAGGGCAAATTACTAAAGATGTTAAAACGGAACAAGATTTTATTACTTGGGCGGATCGTATTATTTTTATTTACCCAATTTGGTGGACCGGAATGCCTGCGATTATGAAAGGTTATATTGATCGTGTATTCAGTTATGGATTCGCTTACAGATATGATCAGGGAATTCAAAAAGGATTATTGACAGGAAAACAAACAATCATTATAAATTCGCACGGAAAATCAAATGCTGAATATGAAGCAACGGGAATGGATAAAGCTTTAGCCTTAACTTCAGATACAGGAATTTTTACTTATTGCGGATTAGAAATTGAAAAACATTTTTATTTTGATAAAGCAGATAGAGCTTCTCCTGAAAATATATTCGAATGGGAAAACGAATTGATTTCTGTTTTAAAACAAAATCCACTCATAATTTAAAATTCTAATTCCAGTTGTTCCGGTAAGAGTCTAAAACTCATTCGGTGGTATTTTGTAGTTCCGTATTTTTTAATGGCTTCCCGATGTTCTTTAGTTGGATAACCTTTATTCTGCTTCCAATTGTACATCGGGAATTCTTCATGGATTTTATGCATATATTCATCACGATATGTTTTGGCTAAAACAGAAGCCGCAGCAATACTTAAAAATTTTGCATCTCCTTTTATGATACATTGATTAGGTATAGATTTTAGTAATTCTATTTCTGTTGTAGAAAATTGTTTTCCAAAATTGTTTTTCAAACCTAATTTTGAGTTCAGGGCTCTGTTGCCATCTACAATAACAAATTCAGGAATCTGATTTAGTTTTAAAATACATTCGTGCATTCCTTTCATCGAAGCATTCAGGATATTGATTTCATCAATTTCATCAGCATGTAAATGTGTTACTGAATAGCAAACTGCATGTTGTTCAATAATGGGTTTTAATAATTCTCTTGTTTTTTCAGAAAGCTGTTTACTGTCATTTAAAAATTGATGCTCAAAATCAGCGGGTAAAATTACTGCAGCAGCAGTTACAGGTCCGGCGAGACAACCGCGACCAGCTTCGTCTGTTCCTGTTTCTAAAATAAAACCTGAGAAATTTTTTGCGAGCATTTTGTTTTTTGGCGAATATTACGAAATTTTCTGTTTTATGACTACAATTTTTAGAAAATTTTAATTTTAAACAAAGTTGATTGCTCTGGGAAGTAAAATTAAATCATAAGTTTTATTCATAATATTGTGATCTTAAGAAATAATAAAAAAGAATAAGATTGATTGCAATAGATTTATCTGATATGGTAGAAAAAATAGAAATCTACATAACCAGCGAAATAAGGTAGTTTGGTCTATTTGTTTACGTTTTTTAAGAATATACCTGACAATTTTTTTGAATGTATTTTATTCTTTATAGAATATTGTAAAATAATTAAGCTTATTGTTGAGAATTACTTAGGAATTATCAATAAATCAAAAAACATAGCCATTTTAACGATCTTAATAAAAGATTGTGCACTTTTTTAATAAGTTAATGAATTAGGACTTGCTTGTGTTAAAATTGTGTTAACTAAATCATTATAGTTAAATTGAGTTTTTAATAAATTTTAAAGAATATAACTACTAAAAATGCTGAAACTTGTGAATTTTATGATTGATGTTAATAGATGTTTAATAATTTAGATTAAAATTAAGTTAAAATATTTTGGTGTTTTAAGAAATAATTAAGATGTTTGCGACATACTAATTCAAAATAAATTAAAATGAAATTAAAATTACAATGGATTTGTACGCTACTAATAGCGTTGTCTATGCAGTTTTCTTTCGCTCAGGAGAGAACTGTTACTGGAAAAGTCTCTGATAAGACAGGGGTAATTCCAGGAGTAAATGTTGCTGTGAAAGGATCAAAGGCAAATACTCAAACAGATTTTGACGGAAGTTATTCTGTTAAAGCAAAAACTGGAGATGTGTTAGTTTTTTCATATGTAGGTATGAATAACAAGCAAGTTACTGTTGGTACTTCAAACACGGTAAATGTTGAATTGGAGTCTGAGGCTCAATTAATGAATGAGGTTGTGGTTGTTGGTTACGGTGTACAAAAGAGAAAAGAAGTAACCGGTTCTATTTCTAAAATTGCTGGAAAAGATATCACTAACTTAGTAACTCCAAGTTTTGAGGGTGTTTTAGCTGGTAGAGCGACAGGTGTGCAGGTATTAACTAATACAGGTCTTATTGGAGCTGCTCCAAAAATTAGAATTAGAGGTATTGCATCTATTTCTGGAAGTACAGAGCCTTTAATTGTTGTAGATGGTATTCCTATTTACTCTGGAGATATAGGTGGTGTATCATCAACAAATGGTTTGGCAGATATCAACCCGGAAGATATTGAATCTTTTGATATTTTAAAAGATGGTGCTGCAACAGCTATTTATGGATCTAGAGCTGCAAATGGAGTTATCTTGATTACAACTAAAAGTGGAAAAAAAGGTGCTTTAAAAGTAAGTTATTCAAGTGTATTTGGTGTTGCTAGTGCAGCTAAAAAATACGATGTATTGGAGACTCCTGATTTCTTAGTTATTTCTAATGAGAAAAGAACAAATGCAGGACAAACCCCATGGGCTGTTGGTAATACATTTAATACAGATTGGCAAAGTGCTGTTTTAAGAAATGCTCCACAAACGACTCATAATCTTAATTTTAGTGGAGGTTCTGATAAAACGAAGTATTATCTATCTTTAGGTGTTATGGATTTAGATGGTATCAATTTAGCGAATAGTATGAAAAAATATTCTGTTAGAGCTAATATTGACCAAGATATTAACAGATGGTTAAGCATTGGTACAAATTTAAACGTGAACAGAACTGAGTATAATGGATTGAATAGTAGTGCGAGTGGTTTGTCAGGAAATATTTTTAATACAATCAGACAATTGCCAAATACACCTATTTATGATGCTCTTGATCCAACAGGTTATAACCTTTCGTCAAATAATGCGACAGTTGGTCAATGGGACAATTTAGCTCCTGCAGGAGATAATATCACAAATATTCTTTATGTTCTTGATCACAATAAATATAAATCAACTACAACGAGAATTATTGCAAGCGCATTTGCAAATGCAAAAATTACTTCTGATTTGAGTTATAAGTTACAAGTGAGTGGTGATAACGCTATAACTGATGGTTTTCAATATTGGAATCCAATTCATGGTGACGGACGTGGATCAAATGGATATGCGTACCAGGATAATACAAATCTTTTAAGATGGAACTGGCAAAATATTGTGAACTATAAGCACACTTTTGCTGAAGATCATAACATTGGGGCAACAGGGGTTGCTGAATATCAAAAATCAAAATCAAAAAATTTCTGGGGTACAGGAACTGATATTTTAAGTGATTTCTTTGATGAGAATTTAGTAAGTAATACTTATAATACTAAAGATTCTGGTGGTGGTGTTTCTGAAAAAGGAATCATATCATACTTAGGTCGTTTTACATATAACTATAAAGAGAAGTATTTTATTAACGGTTCTATTAGACGTGACGGAATTTCACAATTCGAATCAGATGTTAGATACCATAATTTCCCGGGAATTTCTGCAGGTTGGACAGTTTCTAAAGAAAGCTTCATGGAAGGAATCAGCAACACGATTTCTGACTTTAAATTAAGAGGTTCTTATTCTGAAGTGGGTAACGTAGATATTTTAAATGGAGCTGCTTATCCTTCAAAAGGTCTTACAGTAGGTTCGCCTTACGGAAATTCAACAGGTATTGGTTATTACCAATTTGGTAACGCTTCATTACAATGGGAAACGAGTAATAAAATTGACTTTGGTGCAGATTTTGGATTCTTAAACAATCGTTTAACATTAGCATTTGATTACTATAAAAACGATATTGATGGTTTAGTGTTAGCTGCGCCAACTCCTCCTTCTATTGGTATTCCTAATAATACAATCAACCAAAACGTTGGTAAAATGTACAATCAAGGATACGAATTTGCTGTTAGTTTTAAAGCAATTAATACTGCAAATTTCACATGGGACGTTTCTTCTAACTTAACGCTTACTAAAAATAAAGTTACTGCTTTATACCAAGGACAAGCAATAGTAGGAGGTTCATCTACAGATACCAATATTGCTCCTAATATTATTATTAAAGAGGGAGAATCTATTAACTCTTTATATGGATTTAGATATTATGGAGTTAACAAAGCAAATGGTAATCCGGTTTATTACAAAGCTGATGGTAGTTTAGTACAAGGAAATTTACCAGGTGCAACTTTCTCTGTTTATGATCCTAATAATCCAGCTGCAGTAGGTGCAGCAGCAACATTAGCAACTGCTGATAAAACTATTTTAGGTAATACATTGCCTACTTATTATGGTGCATTTACTTCAAGTATGAAATATAAAAACCTTGATTTTGGTTTTATGTTTAGATTTAGTGGAGGAAATAAAATTTTCAACTCTACAAGAAGAGAGTTAATGAACACAAATTTCAACAATAACGGAACAGAAATTTTAGGAAGATGGCAAAGTGTTGATAATCCTGGAGACGGATGGACACCAAGATTATATGCAAGTACAAATACTGCGTCAAATCTAACTGGAAGCGCAAGTACTCGTTTTGTAGAAAAAGGTGATTTTATCTCACTTGATAATATTAGTATTGGTTACACATTGCCTAAAATGTTGATGGATAAAATAGGAGTTGATACTTTCAGGCTTTTTGTTCAGGCTCAAAATATCTGGTTAATTTCAGACTATAAGGGTATAAATCCTGAAATGGAAACATCTGGAGTAGATATTAATGGTACACCACGTTCTAAAGTGATATCAGTTGGATTAAATGTAAGTTTATAATAAATATATATGAAAAATATAATAAAAACAATTCTACTTTCTGTAGTTGTACTCGGGATGAGCTCATGTACAGAAGAAAAAATATTGGATTTAAAACCAGTAAACAATATTCTGGATCCTGATGCTTTTACTACCCCTACTTTAATAGCATCATATATGAATGGTGTTTATAATGCGGCAGCAATTGGTCAATATAACGCTGTACCTACTAGTCCAAATGGTGGTAGAGGGTATATTTGGGGAGCGGCTTTCGTAGAACAAGGAGAGGCCAGAGGAGAAGATGTTGTAAATATGGCTACTTTTTATGAGTTGACGTACAAGGCAACCTATGATCCAACAACTGCTAATAACGTTTACTATTGGGTTGACGGTTACAGATTGATCAACAGATGTAATCTTATGATCGAAGGAACAACAACTGCGGCAGCTAATGGTGTTATTTCTCAGGCTGTGGCAAATGATTATATTGGACAAGCTAAATTTTTAAGAGCAATAACTCATTTTGAAATACTTACTTATTTTGCAAGACCATATAATTTTACTCCAGGCGGTACACATCCAGGTATACCTTATAGAGAAGTTGGTGTGAATACAACAGCTGAAATTGCCTCAGAAACAGCAAAACCAAGAAATACTGTTGCTGAAGTTTATGCAAAAGTTTTGGCAGATTTAAATGATGCAGAAACTTTAATAACGACCGGTAATGGAACTAGTGTTTCAACCAGAGCTCTTGGGAAAGCTTCTAAATGGGCAGCAATTGCTTTCAAAACCAGAGTTTATCTTCAAAAAAGAGATTGGGCAAATGTAATTACTGAAGGCACGAAATTAAATGGAATTTTTTCTCTGACGGCTGACCCTTATGGTCCTTTTGGTACTACTGCAACTAGCAACTCGGAGTCTATTTTCTCTATTATACATTCTGCTACATCTAATCCTGGTGTAAACGCTTCTTTACCTAGTGTTTTGAAAAACAGAGCTTTAGTTTGTATTAGTCCAATTCTTTGGAGAGATTCAAAATGGTTAGCTGATGATAAACGTAGAGAAGATGGTAAATTTATCTATACTGCTGCGGGTATTAAATACACTAATAAGTATATTGATATTACGAACCAATCAGATCCTGCTCCAGTTATTAGATATGCTGAAGTAGTATTAAATATGGCTGAAGCTCAGGCACGTTTATCAAATTCAACAGTTGCTTTGACTTTGTTAAACTCTGTAAGAAACAGATCTTTGGCTATTCCAGCTACTCAAGCTTATACTGCTGCTTCTTTTGCTACAGATGCTGCTTTAGTTGCGGGTATTCTTAAAGAAAGAAGAATTGAGTTTTTACAAGAAGGTCGTAGATGGTCTGATATACATAGATTGCAAGGAGATCCAATAGCATCTGTTGCTATTGACGGAATTCCTGCAAAATATGCTAGTGCTACTCCTGCTGTTGCTGCGTTTGTATTAGGAAATAGTTTCGTTGTTACTACTCCCGTTGCTGCTATTCCAGGTACTGACTATAAATTCTTATGGCCAATACCACAAATTGAATTGAATACTAATCCAGGTTTAGGTCAAAACACAGGATGGTAATAAAATAAATATTTTGATTTTTTTGAAAACCCTCAATCACTTTTCTGGTTGGGGGTTTTTGCTTATATACGATGTTTTGAAAAAAAAACTCAATAACAATGATTTGTTTTTTTATACGTTTTTATCTTTTACCTTTGCTTGACAAATTTTACCGAAATAATTACATATAAAGCCATCAAATGAGAATATTCTTTTTTCTATATCTATTAGTTGTACCAACTTTATTGTTTTCTCAGGAAAAAACTACTCCTAAAAATAATTTGGATATGAATACAAAATATTCAAGCATAACAGATACTTTAAAAAAGCAAAAAGCAAAAATTGCAACAATAGATCAATACCAGATTATTACGCTGGAACATGATACGACTTATGTCGATACTTCGCTTACACTTAAAAGTGCTTATAAACAAAATCACCTTCGTAAAGATGATTTTGGACTTTTGCCTTTTTCAAACATCGGGCAAACCTTCAATATTTTACAATACAGTCTGACAAATTTTTCTCCTTATCCGGAAATTGGTTTTAGTGGTAAACATTTTAATTATATGGAGGCTGATCAAATCAATTATTATTCGGTAGCGACTCCTTTAACAGAATTATTTTTTAACACAACTATTAATAAAGGGCAAAACGTAGATTCGTTTATTACCTTAAATACTTCTAAAAATCTTAACTTTTCTATTGCTTATAAAGGATTACGTTCAGAAGGAGATTATATCAATCAATTAGTTAGTGCGGGAAATTTTAGATTTACAACAAGTTACGCTACAACAAACAGAAGATATGCTATAAATGCGCATTATACCTATCAGGATATTTCGAATGAGGAAAATGGCGGAATAACAACGCCTTCGGATTTTGAAAGTGATAATAAAGATTATAAAAACCGTCAGAGATTACAAGTTTACTTAACAGATGCTAAATCATTTTTAAAAGGAAGACGTTTGTTTTTTGACCATGCTTTTAGAATAAATCCAACAGATGGAAGTAATAATTTATACGTAACACATCAATTTAATTACGAAAATAAATTTTTTGAATATAATCAGGCAACCGTTTTGTCAACGGTTGGGACTTCTACACCAGTACAGCGGTTTGGAGAATCATATGTTACTCAGGGAATCAATGATCACACACATTATGAACGATTGTATAATAAGGCAGGAGTGGCGTATGAGAATTCTCTTTTGGGAAAATTCAATTTTTTTGTAGATGATTACAGATCAAATTATGAGTACGGAAGAATTATAGTAAAAGATAGTGGTAAAACAGTAATACCGGATAATTTATTTCTGCAAATTAATAATGTAGGCGGACAATATGAATATCAAAAAAACAAGTGGAATGGACGTTTTTTATACTCAAGATCAATAACAAGTCAGTCATTGTCAAATTTAGATGCTAAGTTGAAATATGATTGGAATGAAAAAATTCAATTTGATTTTAGATATCGAAACATTAATAAATTGCCAAATAATAATTACAACTTATATCAAAGTAGTTATGTACAATATAATTGGTCAAATAGTTTTAAAAACGAGAAAATTAATTCATTAAGTGCCAGTGTTCTTACGCCTTGGCTAAATGCCGAAGTTCAATATACGGTTTTAAAAGATCATTTGTATTTTGCAGATGTTTCTACTCCGGCACAAATTGCAGCTAATACACAAATTGTAAATCCGGCACAATACGGAAATGCAATTAATTACTTAGAAATAAAAGCGAGCCGTGAATTTAAATTTGGTCGTTTTGCTTTAGACAATACATTATTATATCAAAAAGTAGATCAATCAGATTTAATCTTAAATGTACCTGATTTTGTGACAAGAAATACGTTTTATTATTCAGGTCACTTTTTTAAGAAAGCATTATATATGCAAACCGGAATTGTTTTTAATTATTTTACAAAATATTACGGCAATGATTATAATCCTGTTATTGGAGAATTTTTTGTTCAAAAAGACAAAAAAATTGGAGGCTATCCATTATTTGATCTTTTTGTAAATGCCAGAATTCGTCAGACCAGATTTTATTTTAAAGCAGAACATATAAACGCTCTTTTCTCTAAAAGTGATTATTATTCAGCGCCTAACAATCCTTATCGTGACTTTGTTATTCGATTTGGATTGGTTTGGAATTTCTTCCAATAAAAAAGAACTTTATTACTTAAACACCAAATATTAAATTAAATAGAAGATGGACTTTTCAAATAACATTTTAGAAACAATTGGTAATACACCATTAGTAAAACTCAACAAAATTGTTGCTGAAATTGATGCGTTGGTATTAGCAAAAGTCGAAACTTTTAATCCGGGAAATTCTGTGAAAGACAGAATGGCGGTAAAAATGATTGCAGATGCAGAGGCAGATGGGAGATTAAAACCCGGAGGAACTATTATTGAAGGTACTTCTGGAAATACCGGAATGGGACTAGCACTTGTAGCGATCATTAAAGGTTACAAACTGATATGTGTAATATCAGACAAACAGTCTAAAGAAAAAATGGATATTTTACGTGCAGTTGGGGCTAAAGTTGTAGTTTGTCCAACTGATGTTGAACCCACAGATCCACGTTCGTATTATTCGGTTTCAAAACGTTTGGCAGAAGAAACACCAAATTCATGGTACGTAAATCAGTACGATAATATGTCTAATTCATTAGCACATTACGAGCAAACAGGACCGGAAATCTGGAGACAAACTGACGGAAAAATTACTCATTTTGTAGTTGGAGTAGGAACAGGAGGAACTATTTCAGGAGTTGGAAAATACTTAAAAGAACAAAATCCAAATATTAAAATTTGGGGAATTGATACTTATGGTTCTGTTTTTAAAAAATATCATGAGACTGGTATTTTTGATGAAAATGAAATCTACTCTTATATTACAGAAGGAATTGGAGAAGATATTCTACCTAAAAATGTTGACTTTTCTTTAATTGACGGATTTACAAAAGTAACAGATAAGGATGCCGCTGTTTATACCAGAAAAATTGCTCTTGAAGAAGCTATTTTTGTTGGAAACTCTGCAGGAGCTTGTATCAAAGGACTTCTGCAACTTAAGGAACATTTTAAACCGGAAGATGTTGTGGTAGTACTTTTTCACGATTCTGGAAGTCGTTATGTTGGTAAAATGTTCAATGATGACTGGATGCGTGAGCGTGGTTTCCTTGAAGAAAATGTAACAAAAGCCGAAGATGTTATCAAAGATCATATTGATAAGGAATTGATTGTTGTTCGTACAGAAGAACTAGTTTCGCACGCAATTGAACGTATGCGTAAATATAAAATATCTCAAATTCCTGTTGTAGATATTAACGGGTTTGTAGGTTCTGTTGATGAAACAGATTTGTTTAGAAGCTATGTTGCAGATAAAAATGTAGCCGAAAAACCAATTAAGGAAGTAATGGGCAAACCTTTTCCAATCGTAAAATTAGGAACTCCAATTGAAGAAGTATCTAAATTATTTACAAAAGAAAATGATGCTGTTTTAGTAGATCTTGGAAATGGAAATCATCATATTATTACGAAATACGATATAATTGGATCAATAAAATAAAGCAATTAATAATTATATAATCCATAAATCTAGCTTAACAACTGGATTTATGGATTTTTTTATAGTATAATATATTTAAAAAATGAATTTTACTTCAATAGATTTTGAAACTGCAACAAGTTATCATCCGTGCTCTGTTGGGATTGTTACTGTCGAAAACGGAATAATCGTAGATGAGTTTGTTACTTTAATTAAGCCGCCCAAAAATGAATACAATCCCTTTACGATTCGTGTTCACGGCATTTACCCAAGGGATACTGTGAACGCAAAATCCTTTTTACAGGTTTATCCGGAAATAGAAAAAAGATTAAAAAATAGGATTATAGTTGCCCATAACGAAAGTTTTGATCGCAATGTTTTAAGTAAATCCATGGAACTTTATGGATTGAAATATGAAGATTTGAATATAGCAGATCGTTGGGAATGTACCGTTAAAATATATAAGGCAAAAGGCTTTAAACCCACAAAATTAAGTGATTGTTGTCGGGAAATGAAAATTCAATTAAGCCATCATGAAGCATTATCTGATGCAAGGGCATGTGCGAAATTATATATGCTGAGATAAAAACTAAATTATTTGTAAGATTAGTATTATTTTTGTTTAATTTTAGCTTTTATAAATTAATGTAAAAGCCAAAATGAAAGAAGATTTTCTGCACTATCTCTGGAGATTCAAAAAGTTTGACACCTTAAATTTGCAAACAGCCCGAAACCAGCAGATCACTATTATTAAAGCAGGTGATTATCTTGAACTTGCAGGACCTGATTTTTTTAATGCACAAATTATAATAGAAGATCAAAAATGGGCAGGAAATATTGAAATTCATTTAAAATCTTCGGATTGGTATGTTCATGGTCATGAAAATGATGTTGCATACAACAACGTTATTTTACATGTAGTATGGGAACATGACACTGAAATATTTGGTAAAAATAATGTAGAAATTCCCGTATTGATTCTCGCAGATTATGTTTCTTCAGAAATTCTCTCAAATTATAATTCTTTGGTTACACCTAAAACATGGATATTTTGTGAGAAAAGCATTGGCAAAATTGATGGTTTTATATTTAAAAATTGGCAGGAAAGATTATTTTTTGATCGTTTAGAGCGCAAATCAAAATTTATTTATGATCTGTTAGAAGAAACAAATCAAGATTGGGAAGCGGTTTTATTTTTATTATTAGCGAAAAATTTTGGGCTAAATACTAATAATAATGCTTTTTTTCAAATTGCAAAATCTATTCCTTTTTCAGTAATTCGAAAAGAAAGCTTTGAAGTGGAAAACCTTGAAGCATTACTTTTGGGTACGTCAGGTTTACTGGATGATGAGAAAGAAGATGTCTATTTTACAGACTTGAAAATCAGGTATTATTACCTTTTTAATAAGCATCAATTAGAAAAATGTCATGTAGATTCCGTGCAGTTTTTTAAACACCGACCAGATAATTTTCCAACTATTCGTCTTTCTCAATTGGCAAATTTATATCAGAAACATCAAAATTTATTTTCAAGAATAATTGTTATTAAATCAGTTAATGATGTCTATAATTTGTTGGGTGTTTCTGCTAGTTTATATTGGCAGAATCATTATCTTTTTGACAAAGAGAGTGTAAAAAAAAAGAAAGCTCTATCAAATTCTTTTTTAGATTTAATTATTATAAATACCATAATTCCTATGCAATTTGCTTACTCTAATATTATGGGAGAATCTATTGCAGAAGATTTAATTGCATTTATGAATGAAGTTACGCCTGAAAAAAATGCAATTATTGATAAATTTAAGTCTTTTGGAATTACTTCTAAAAATGCATTTGATACACAAACATTGCTAGAACTTAAAAATGAATATTGCAACCATAAGTCTTGTTTAAAGTGCGCATTTGGAATGGAATTGCTTAAAAGTAATTAAAAAATATGCCAATGAGATAATTTTGTACTTTTGTAATCCTTAGCCAATATGAAAGGATAAATCTAAAATCTAAAATATGTCAGCAATTTTAAAACTTAAGTTTTTCTTTGAGAAATATGGATTTCATGTTTCATCACGACTTGCAGATAAGTTAGGAATGCGTGTCACGAGTGTAAGGTTGTTTTTTATTTACATTTCATTTGTAACAGCAGGTTTAGGATTTGGAGTCTATTTAACATTAGCATTTTGGATTCGTTTAAAGGATTTAATCCGTGCAAAGAGAACCTCCGTTTTTGATTTATAATCAAATTTTAAAACAAAAAAAAAGGATCATAAAGTAATTATACTCTATGATCCTTTTTTAATTTTATAGAAAACTATTTTTCCGGATTATTCAGTTTACTATTTTTCTTACCGTAAGTAAAGTAAAATATAACACCCAAAGCCATCCATACAAAAAGTCTCAACCAGTTTGTCCATCCTAAACCGTACATCATTGCACAACATACAACAACTCCTAAAATTGGAACAAATGGAACGAATGGAGTTTTGAATTCTCGAACCATATTTGGTTCTTTTTTTCGTAGAATTATAACCGAAATACATACAAGTACAAAGGCAAACAAAGTACCAATACTAGTCATATCTCCTACAATATCTCCAGGGATAAAAGCTGCAAATGCACCAACAATTACTAAAATTGCAAGGTTCGCTTTATATGGAGTTTTGTATTTAGGGTGAACATCACTGAAAGCTTTAGGTAATAAACCATCTTTACCCATTGCATAAAATACTCTTGATTGTCCTAATAGCATCACTAAAATTACAGAAGAGAAACCTGCAAGAATGGCAACGGTTACTAATTGTCCTAACCATTCGTATCCAATCATATATTTATTGATAGCAAAAGCAACAGAAGCTTCTTTACCACCTGTTCTAAAATCTTCAACAGTTGCAACACCAGTTAATACGTGTGCAAAAAGAATGTATAAAAGCGTACACACAGCTAATGATCCTAAGATACCAATTGGCATTGCTTTTTTAGGGTTTTTTGTTTCCTGAGCAGCTGTACTTACAGCGTCAAAACCAATAAAAGCAAAGAAAACAGTTCCTGCAGCTCCTAATATTCCCATAATACCACCATAACTGTGTCCAACTCCGTGTTCATCAGTAAAAATAGATGCTGGTGGAATATAAGGCGAATGGTTTGCAGGATTTATAAAATTCCAGCCAATTACAATTATTAAGATAACAATAGCGACCTTAACAATTACAATGATTCCATTTACAAAAGCAGATTCCTGTATACCTTTAATCAATAATAAACTAATAACACTAACAATAAAAAGTGCAGGAAGATTTATAATTCCATGTGTCACTTGTTGTGTTACCGGATCAACTATTTTTTGAAATGGAGAGTGAGAAAATTCAAATGGAATTGGACTCATATGCAGGACATTGACCAGTAGATTGTTGAGATATTCACTCCATGCAATCCCTACTGTTGCTGCACCTACTGCATATTCAAGTATTAAATCCCAACCAATGATCCAAGCTAAAAATTCTCCCATTGTAGCATAAGTATATGTATAAGCGCTACCTGAAATTGGAATTGAAGATGAAAGTTCTGCATAACATAATCCGGCTAATGCACAACCTATAGCCGCTATAATAAAGGCAATGGTGACAGATGGACCTGCATTTTGTGCCGCAGCAGTTGCAGTTCTAACAAATAATCCTGCACCAATGATGGCGCCAATACCTAAGGCGATTAATGACCAGGCGGTTAATGTTCTTTTTAACCCTTTTTCAGAATCAGCAGCTTCGGCTAAAAGCTGTGCTAATGGTTTTCTTTTCCAAATTGACATATTATTATATTGGTTTATTGTTATTAAGCTCCAAATGTATCGTTTTTTGTAAAAAATAAAAACAATTATCTCTTTTTAAGTTACAAAATATTAAAATTTATGATAAAACAAAGGGTAATCACTCCTCAGTGCCTTACATTCATTAAATTAATAGTGCTTTATTAATGAAATATGCAATTTTTAAAATTGATATATTTATAATATTAATCTTATAAATTAATGTTTTTGCTGTAATTTTGGCCTTTTATTAAAAGTTGAAATTACATATAGAATGAATTTTAAAGGATTTACAAAATATTTGAAGTTTACACATCAACAGCGTACAGGGATTTTTTTACTTTTTGGAATAATAGTAATATTACAAGGCGTCTATTTTTTTGTCGATTTTACCATACCTGAAAAAACTTTTCCGGAAAAAGAACAATGGATGTCGTTGCAGTCAGAAATAGATGCCATGAAATTTACAAAATCCAATGAAAAGCCAAAAGTGTATACTTTCAATCCAAATTTTATTACTGACTATAAAGGATATAAATTAGGAATGTCTCTTCAGGAGATAGATCGTTTATTTGCTTTTCGTAAAAAAAATAAATATGTGAGCTCTGCAAAAGAATTTCAGGAGATAACAAAAATTTCAGATTCTTTGCTAAATGCAATTTCGCCACTTTTCAAATTTCCGGATTGGACTAATAATAAATCGTACGTAAAGGCAGAAAGAAAAGAGTTTGTCAGAAAAGAATTTGCCAAAAAGGAAAAAATCGTAATTTTAGATATCAATCAGGCAACTCAGGAAGATTTAGTTAAAATTTATGGTATTGGAGAAGCTTTGTCTATAAGGATTCTGAAGCAGAAAGAAATTTTAGGATGTTTTGTTTCAATGGAACAAATGAATGATATTTGGGGACTTTCACCAGAAGTTGTTTATGAATTAAATGCCCATTTTAAAGTTGTAATACCTTCAACATTTAAAAAAATAGCTATAAATGATGCGTCTTTAAAAGAGCTATCACAGTTTTCATATTTCAGATATACACTGGCAAAACAAATTGTAACTTATAGAAGCATGAACGGAAATATTAATAATATTGAGGATTTGTCAAAAATTAAAGGTTTTCCTGTTGATAAAGCAAAAATAATTAGTTTATATTTGGAGTTCTAAACAAAAGCAGCTAACAATGAATTTTGATTATAACGAAACGCAATCAATGATTGCACAATCAATAAAAGATTTTGCCGAAAAAAATATCAGACCTAATATAATGGAATGGGATGAGGCTCAAATTTTTCCAATTGACCTATTTAAGAAATTAGGAGAAATGGGATTTATGGGAGTTTTGGTTCCTGAAGAATATGGAGGTTCAGGATTAGGGTATCATGAATATATTACCGTTGTCGAGGAAATTTCAAAAGTAGATCCGTCAATTGGTTTATCAGTTGCTGCTCATAATTCATTATGCACCAATCATATTTTAACTTTTGGGAATGAAGAACAAAAGAAAAAATGGTTGCCAAAATTAGCCACAGCAGAACATATTGGAGCTTGGGGTTTAACAGAGCACAATACAGGTTCTGATGCCGGCGGAATGAATACTACAGCGGTTAAAGATGGTAACGATTGGATTGTAAACGGGGCTAAAAACTTTATTACACATGCTATTTCAGGTGACGTTGCAGTTGTAATCGTGCGTACCGGAGAAAAAGGAGATTCTAAAGGAATGACAGCTTTTGTTTTTGAAAAAGGAATGAAAGGATTTAGTTCAGGTAAAAAAGAAAATAAACTAGGAATGCGTGCCAGTGAAACAGCAGAATTAGTTTTTGATAATTGCCGTGTTCCAGATGCAAACAGATTAGGAGAAGTAGGGCAGGGATTTGTTCAGGCTATGAAAATATTAGACGGAGGTCGAATTTCAATTGGCGCTTTATCATTAGGAATAGCAAAAGGGGCTTATGAAGCTGCGCTTAAGTATTCAAAAGAAAGACATCAGTTTGGGCAGCCAATCAGTAGTTTTCAGGGAATTTCGTTCAAATTGGCAGATATGGCAACTGAGATCGAGGCTTCAGAACTATTGCTTCACAAAGCTGCATTTTTAAAACAACAACATAAACCTGTTACAACCTTAGGAGCAATGGCAAAAATGTATGCTTCAGAAGTATGTGTCAAAGTAGCAAATGAAGCCGTGCAAATTCACGGTGGTTATGGCTACACAAAAGATTATCCTGTAGAGAAATTTTACAGAGATTCTAAGTTGTGTACAATAGGTGAAGGAACTACCGAAATTCAAAAGTTAGTTATTTCAAGAAATTTACTAAAAGAGTAAATAATAAGTTGGGCGTGCCCATAAAAATAAAAGCCATTTAGCAAACGTTAAGTGGCTTTTATTTTTATGGTCGGGCTTTTCTCTCCAATCTTTTTATTTTAAAGAAAAATAAAAAGGATTTCCGTTTCAATCCCTCACGCACTCTCGGTTATGATATAGGTTTATAGGATGAATAAGGTTTTTTTAAAAATAAACAGGCAGTGATAAGAGTAAGTTTGCAATCAAAGCTAGTTGTAAGATAAGGTCTTAGCTCTTTTTTCTATATTCTTTTTTTATTTCCTCAAAAATAATTCATTATTCATAACTCATAATTCATAATAAATATATACTTTTGCACCCTTAACGAAAGGGGGTGTCTATATTATGTTAATTATACCAATTAAAGACGGAGAAAATATCGATAGAGCATTAAAGCGCTATAAAAGAAAATTTGATAAAACAGGAACTGTTCGTCAACTAAGAGCGCGTACTGCTTTTATTAAGCCTTCTGTTAAAAATAGAATCAAAATTCAAAAAGCAGCTTACATTCAAAACATGAAAGATGGTTTAGAAAGTTAGTATATAGCTTGTTAAAAATAATTACCGTTAGCTGTCAAATTTTGATACTAACGGTTTTTTTATGCTTAATTTTGAGATAAATAATATTCTCTATAGTGTAGAGTAGAAATTACTTATTCTTATGAAATCAAATAAAGAAGCATTTCGTGATTATCTTCAGCTCGAAAAAAAATATTCAGCACATACAATTAATGCTTATTTGAACGACATTTTATTCTTTGAAATATTCAATAAGGATAATTTTGAACAGGAAAATATTGAGCAGGCAAATTATAGTCAGGTCAGAAGTTGGATTGTTTCACTTGTTGATCAGGATGTTTCCAATGTTTCTGTAAATAGAAAAATGTCCTCTTTAAAAGCATTTTATAAATTTCTGCTAAAAACAAAGCGAATTGATGTGAGCCCAATGTTGAAGCATAAGGCGCTCAAAACACCTAAAATTGTGCAAATTCCATTTTCAGAAAAAGAGTTGACGGATTTAATGCATCATTTTGAGAATCCTTCAGGGTTTGAAGAAGTAAGAAATAAATTAATTGTGGATTTATTTTACACAACAGGAATGCGTAGGGCGGAACTAATACATTTAATGAAGTATAATGTAGATTTGTCTTCAAATGTTGTTAAAGTGTTAGGGAAGCGAAATAAAGAGCGCATTATTCCTGTGTTGCCAATTATTGTCGATCAGTTTAATTTATATCTGAAAGAAAGAGCTTCTGTTGAAAAGATAGTTGATGAAGATTATTTTTTTATTTCTGCAAAAGGGTTAAAATTAAGCGAATCTTTTGTGTATCGATTAATAAATTCTTACTTTAGTAACGTCTCTGAAAAGGTAAAAAAAAGTCCGCATGTGCTCAGGCATACTTTTGCGACTCACTTATTAAATAACGGAGCAGATTTAAATTCAGTTAAAGAATTATTAGGACATTCAAGTTTGGCTTCTACGCAAGTTTATACCCATAATAGTTTAGCAGAGCTTAAAAAGGTATATACAAATGCGCATCCTAGAAATAAATAATAGTTCTGAAATGTTTAACCCTAAAATTTGTATTATGAAGGTAGATGTTCATGCAGTTAACTTTACTGTTGACCGAAAATTGGTAGATTTTATTCAGGAAAGAATGGATAAATTGGAAAAATATTACGACCGGGTTGTTTCGGCCGACATTTTTTTAAAAGTCGAAAGAACAAGTGATAAGGAAAACAAGGCGGTAGAGGTAAAGATTAATGTTCCTGGAGATGATTTTTTGGTTAAAAAACAATGTAAAACATTTGAAGAGGCTATCGAACTTTCGGCAGAATCTTTAGAGCGTGTATTAGTGAAAAGGAAAGAAAAAATAAGAGCACACATATAATTGAAAATTTTTTTTAAAAAATGTTTTGATTCAAAGATAAAATAGCTACATTTGCAGTCCGTTAGAAATAGCGGACTTTTTTATTGATATTGCCAGCGTAGCTCAGTTGGCTAGAGCAGCTGATTTGTAATCAGCAGGTCGTGGGTTCGAGTCCCTCCGCCGGCTCTAAATATTTCAAATACGATTTGAAATTGTTCATGCGATTATTGATAAAAAAAGGGGAGATACTCAAGCGGCCAACGAGGGCAGACTGTAAATCTGCTGTGTGAACTTCGCAGGTTCGAATCCTGCTCTCCCCACAAAAAAAAGAAGTTAAGGTTTTAGGGCGTAGATTTCAGGTTTTAAATCTAAATCTATAAATGCAGTCTAAATCAGAACTCTCTGCCGACTTAGCTCAGAGGTAGAGTGCTTCCTTGGTAAGGAAGAGGTCACGGGTTCAATTCCCGTAGTTGGCTCAAGTAAGTAGGAAATTGAAAATTAATATATAACTAAGATTAAAAATTAAGTAAAATGGCAAAGGAGAATTTTAATCGTTCCAAACCGCACTTAAACATAGGTACAATTGGACACGTGGATCACGGAAAAACTACATTAACTGCAGCAATTACAAAAGTATTGTCTGATGCTGGTTACTGTCAAGCAAAATCTTTTGATCAAATCGATAACGCTCCAGAGGAGAAAGAAAGAGGTATTACTATTAATACATCACACGTAGAGTATGAAACAGCTAATCGTCATTACGCTCACGTTGACTGTCCAGGTCACGCGGATTACGTAAAAAACATGGTTACTGGTGCTGCTCAAATGGACGGAGCTATCTTGGTAGTTGCTGCTACAGATGGTCCAATGCCACAAACTCGTGAGCACATCCTTTTAGGTCGCCAGGTTGGTATTCCTAGAATGGTAGTTTTCATGAACAAAGTTGACATGGTTGATGACGCTGAGTTATTAGAGCTTGTTGAAATGGAAATTAGAGATTTATTATCTTTCTACGAATATGATGGAGATAATGGTCCTGTTGTTCAAGGTTCTGCTTTAGGAGGATTGAATAATGATCCTGCTTGGGTTCCTAAAATTATTGAATTGATGGAAGCTGTAGATTCTTGGATCGAAGAGCCAGTTCGTGATACTGCAAAACCATTCTTGATGCCAGTTGAGGATGTGTTTACAATTACTGGTCGTGGAACTGTTGCTACAGGTCGTATCGAAACTGGTATTGCTAATACAGGAGATGCTGTTGAAATCATTGGTATGGGAGCTGATAAATTAACTTCTACTATTACAGGAGTTGAGATGTTCCGTAAAATCCTTGACAGAGGAGAAGCTGGAGATAACGTAGGTTTATTGTTAAGAGGTGTTGATAAAGAATCTATCAAAAGAGGAATGGTTATCATTAAGCCAGGATCAGTAAAACCTCACGCTACTTTCAAAGCTGAGGTTTATATCTTGAAAAAAGAAGAAGGTGGACGTCATACTCCATTCCATAATAACTACCGTCCACAGTTCTACGTACGTACAACTGACGTAACAGGAGTTATTACTTTACCAGAAGGAGTAGAGATGGTAATGCCAGGAGATAACTTGACTATCAATGTTGCTTTGTTAAGCCCAATCGCAATGAGCGTAGGTTTACGTTTTGCTATCCGTGAAGGTGGTAGAACTGTAGGTGCAGGTCAGGTGACTGAAATCGTAGGATAATCCTATAAAATTATAAAAAGCCAGTTGATTTTCTTAACTGAAATCACTGGCTTTTAATTACGGGCGTAGTTCAAGGGTAGAATAGCGGTCTCCAAAACCGTTGATGGGGGTTCGAATCCCTCCGCCCGTGCAATAAAAAATATATCAAATGACAAAAGTTACGAATTATTTATCAGAGGCTTTCGAGGAGTTAAAGTCAAATGTTACTTGGCCTGCTTGGGCTGAGGTTCAAAAATTGACAATTGTTGTGGCTGTATTTTCGGTTTTATTCGCCTTGGCAACATGGGGAGTAGACGAATTTTTTGCAAAAGCTTTGGCTGGATTTTTTAACTGGTTAAAAGGATAATATTTTTGTGATGGCAGATAATAATGTGAAAAAATGGTACGTAGTTAGAGCTGTAAGCGGACAAGAAAATAAAGTCAAAGCTTATATCGAAACTGAGATTGCCAGATTAGGTATGGGTGATTATGTTTCCCAAGTTTTAGTGCCTACAGAAAAAGTAGTTACTGTAAAAGAAGGAAAGAAAATGTCTAAGGATAAAGTTTACTTCCCTGGATATGTTATGATCGAAGCCAATTTAATTGGGGAGATACCTCATATTATTAAGTCTATTACTAGCGTAATTGGATTTTTAGGTGAGATCAAAGGTGGAGAACCTGTTCCTTTGAGACTTTCTGAGGTAAATCGTATGTTAGGTAAAGTAGATGAGTTAGCTGTAAATACAGATACTCGTGCTATTCCTTTCAGTTTAGGTGAGACTATAAAAGTGATCGATGGTCCTTTTAATGGTTTTAACGGTACGGTTGAGAAAATCAATGATGAAAAGCGTAAACTTGAAGTAATGGTTAAGATTTTCGGAAGAAAAACACCATTAGAGTTAAGTTTTATGCAAGTTGAAAAAGTATAATTTTTGTTACATCTATAATAACCACCGTAATCGCTTCCAATGATTAGGGTGTTAAATTTTTTAAAAAATGGCTAAAGAAATTAGTAAGGTAGTTAAACTACAAGTTAAGGGAGGTGCTGCGAATCCGTCGCCACCGGTTGGACCTGCTTTAGGAGCTGCTGGGGTTAATATCATGGAGTTCTGTAAGCAATTCAATGCTAGAACACAAGATAAACCTGGCAAAATATGCCCAGTACAAATTACTGTGTATAAAGACAAATCATTTGATTTTGTTGTTAAGACTCCTCCAGCTGCTGTCCAATTATTGGAAGCTGCAAAGCTAAAGTCTGGATCAGGTGAACCAAATCGTAAAAAAGTAGCTAGTGTTACTTGGGACGTTATCAAAGCTATTGCTGAAGATAAAATGGTAGATTTAAATGCATTCACAATCGAATCTGCAATGAGCATGATCGCTGGAACTGCTAGATCTATGGGTATAACTGTATCAGGAGATGCTCCTTTTTAATTAAGAGAAAGAAATGGCAAAATTAACAAAAAAGCAAAAAGAGGCTGCTTCAAAAATTGAAAAGAACAAACTATACTCTTTAAAAGATGCAGCTGCATTGATTAAAGTTATAGCTTCTGCAAAATTTGATGAGTCTGTTGATATCGCAGTTCGTTTGGGTGTAGATCCAAGAAAAGCGAATCAAATGGTTAGAGGTGTGGTTACATTACCTCACGGAACAGGTAAAGACGTTAAAGTATTAGCATTAGTTACTCCAGATAAAGAAGCAGAAGCTTTAGCTGCTGGAGCTGATTATGTAGGTCTTGACGATTACTTACAAAAAATTAAAGATGGTTGGACAGATGTTGATGTTATTATCACTATGCCAGCTGTTATGGGTAAATTAGGTCCATTAGGTCGTATTTTAGGACCTAGAGGTTTAATGCCAAACCCTAAAACGGGTACTGTAACTATGGATGTTGCAAAAGCTGTTGCAGAGGTTAAAGCTGGTAAAATTGACTTTAAAGTTGATAAAACTGGTATCGTACATGCAGGAATTGGTAAAGTTTCTTTTGGAGCTGAGCAAATTTATGACAATGCACACGAAATTATTCAAACATTAATCAAACTTAAACCAACTGCTGCTAAAGGTACCTATATTAAAGGTATTCACCTTACAAGCACTATGAGTCCTGCAATTGCATTGGACCCTAAAGCAGTATAATTGGTAGTTAATAATTTTTAGTATGACTAGAGAAGAAAAATCAATCGCGATTGAAGATTTAACTGCACAGTTAGCTGGTACAAATATTATTTATGTATCTGATATTTCTGGATTAAACGCAGAAACGACTTCAAACTTGAGAAGAGCTTGTTATAAAGCAGGTATTAAATTAGAGGTTGTAAAAAACACTTTGCTTGCAAAAGCAATGGAAGCTTCTGCTAATGACTATGGTGATTTACCTTCAGTATTGACTGGTAATAGTGCTATATTTATTTCAGATGTTGCAAATGCACCTGGAAAAATAATTAAAGATTTCAGAAAAAAATCGGCTAAACCTGTATTAAAAGGAGCTTACATTAATTCTGAAATTTATATTGGAGATGATCAATTAGATGCATTAGCAACTATTAAATCTAAAGAAGAACTTCTTGGAGAACTTATTGGATTATTGCAATCACCAGCACAAAGAGTTATTTCTGCTTTACAAAACCAATTCGCAAAAAGCGAAGAGGCTGAAACTGAAGCATAATAACACATGCGGGGAATTTTATTTCCTTGCTGCTTAAATAGCGCACAATAAATAAATTATATTTTACAAATCATTTTAAACGATAGAAAAAATGGCAGATTTGAAACAATTCGCAGAACAATTAGTTAACTTAACAGTTAAAGAAGTTAACGAATTAGCAACAATATTAAAAGACGAGTATGGTATCGAGCCTGCTGCTGCAGCTGTTGTAGTTGCTGCTGGTGGTGGAGAAGGTGCTGCTGAAGAAGCACAAACTGAATTTACAGTTGTATTAAAAGAAGCTGGTGCTTCTAAATTAGCAGTTGTAAAATTAGTTAAAGAACTTACAGGTTTAGGTCTTAAAGAAGCTAAAGATGTAGTTGACGGTGCTCCAAGTAACGTTAAAGAAGGTGTTTCTAAAGAAGAGGCTGAAGGTCTTAAAAAATCATTAGAAGAAGCTGGAGCTGTAGTTGAACTTAAATAAGTTTACTCAGTTTTAAGAACTAGGTTTAGGTCTTGAGTTAAACTCATGACCTAAACCATTTTTCGTATAATAAAATATAACAAGTTTTATTATCAAATAGTTTAAAATACGAAAAAGTTTTTGATCAATACGAAGAAAAAAAATTGACCAATTTTACTCGGTTATTTTTAAAGATGTATTGATTTTAAAAAGAAGGTATAAATTAGACAATGTGTTTTTACACAAAAAACTACTTTTTTTTAATCAAAATTTTGTCCATTGATGATAACAAATCAGACTGAAAGATTGAATTTTGCCTCTACAAAAAATATTCCTGACTATCCGGATTTTCTAGATGTTCAGGTTAAGTCTTTTAAAGATTTTTTTCAATTAGAAACTAAATCTGACGAAAGAGGCAACGAAGGGTTGTACAACACCTTCATGGAAAACTTTCCAATTACAGATACAAGAAATAACTTTGTATTGGAGTTCCTAGATTATTTTGTTGATCCTCCACGTTATACAATTCAAGAATGTATAGAGAGAGGTCTTACTTATAGTGTGCCTTTAAAAGCCAGGTTAAAACTATACTGTACAGATCCAGAACACGAAGATTTTGAAACTATTGTACAAGATGTATATCTTGGAACAATACCTTATATGACTCCAAGCGGTACTTTTGTTATTAATGGTGCTGAACGTGTGGTAGTATCTCAACTACACCGTTCTCCTGGGGTTTTCTTTGGACAATCATTCCACGCAAATGGAACAAAACTTTATTCTGCCAGAGTAATTCCTTTTAAAGGTTCCTGGATAGAATTTTCTACAGATATTAACAGCGTAATGTATGCTTATATCGATAGAAAGAAAAAATTACCGGTTACCACTTTATTCCGTGCAATTGGATTTGAAAGAGACAAGGATATCCTTGAAATTTTTGACCTTGCTGAAGAAATTAAAGTTTCTAAAACTGGTATCAAAAAATATATTGGAAGAAGACTTGCTGCTCGTGTATTGAACACTTGGCACGAGGATTTCGTTGATGAAGATACTGGTGAAGTAGTTTCTATCGAACGTAACGAAATCATCCTTGATAGAGATACAATTATCGATAAAGATAATGTTGAAGAAATCATTGATTCAAACGTTAAATCTATTTTGTTACATAAAGAAGATAATAACCAGGCAGATTATGGTATTATCCACAATACATTACAAAAAGATCCAACAAACTCTGAAAAAGAAGCTGTAGAGCACATTTACCGTCAGCTGCGTAACGCTGAACCGCCTGATGAGGAAACTGCTCGTGGTATTATAGATAAATTGTTCTTCTCTGATCAACGTTATAACTTAGGTGAAGTTGGTCGTTACAGAATGAACAAAAAACTTGGTTTAGATATCCCAATGGAAAAGCAAGTGCTTACCAAAGAAGATATCATTACCATTGTAAAATATTTGATCGAATTAATCAACTCTAAAGCAGAGATTGATGATATTGATCACTTATCAAACCGTCGTGTTAGAACAGTTGGAGAACAATTGTCTCAACAATTCGGTGTTGGTTTAGCACGTATGGCTAGAACTATCCGTGAGAGAATGAACGTTAGAGATAACGAGGTGTTTACACCAATTGACTTGATTAATGCTAAAACATTATCATCAGTTATCAACTCTTTCTTTGGTACTAACCAGTTGTCTCAATTTATGGATCAAACGAATCCATTAGCTGAGATTACACACAAAAGAAGATTATCTGCACTTGGACCTGGTGGACTTTCGAGAGAGAGAGCTGGTTTTGAGGTTCGTGACGTTCACTATACACACTATGGTCGTTTATGTCCGATTGAAACTCCAGAGGGACCAAACATTGGTTTGATTTCATCTCTTGGTGTTTATGCAAAAGTTAACGGAATGGGTTTCATCGAAACTCCTTATCGTAAAGTTACAGATGGTGTAGTTGATTTGGTAAGTACACCTATCTATTTAAGTGCTGAAGAAGAAGAAGGAAAAATGATTGCTCAGGCAAACATTGAAATGGATGCAACAGGTAAAATTACAGCTAGTAATGTAATTGCCCGTGAGGAAGGTGACTTCCCGGTTGTTGAACCTTCTGCAGTACATTATACTGACGTTGCTCCTAACCAGATTGCTTCGATTTCGGCTTCATTAATTCCTTTCCTGGAACATGATGATGCGAATAGAGCCTTGATGGGATCTAACATGATGCGTCAGGCGGTTCCTTTGATCCGTCCGGAAGCACCAATTGTTGGTACAGGTTTAGAGCGTCAGGTGGCTTCAGATTCCAGAGTATTGATTAATGCTGAAGGAGATGGAACTGTAGAATATGTTGATGCTAATATCATTACTATCAAATACGACCGTACTGAAGAAGAAAGAATGGTTAGTTTTGATGCTGATGAAAAAACATACAACTTAATTAAATTTAGAAAAACCAATCAAGGAACAAGTATCAACTTAAAACCAATCGTAAGAAAAGGTGACAGAGTGATTCTTGGGCAAGTATTATCAGAAGGATATGCGACTCAAAATGGAGAATTAGCTTTAGGTAGAAACCTAAAAGTTGCGTTCATGCCATGGAAAGGATACAACTTTGAGGATGCGATTGTAATTTCTGAAAAAGTAGTTCGTGATGATATTTTTACTTCTATCCACGTTGATGATTATTCATTAGAGGTTAGAGATACTAAGTTAGGAAATGAAGAGTTAACAAACGATATTCCTAACGTTTCTGAAGAAGCTACTAAAGATTTAGATGAAAACGGTATGATCAGAATTGGAGCAGAGGTTAAACCTGGCGACATTCTAATCGGAAAAATTACACCAAAAGGAGAATCAGATCCTACTCCTGAAGAGAAATTGCTTCGTGCAATCTTCGGGGATAAAGCAGGAGATGTGAAAGATGCGTCATTAAAAGCGTCTCCATCTTTACATGGGGTAGTTCTTGATAAAAAATTATTTGCAAGAGCCGTAAAAGATAAACGTAAACGTACTCAGGATAAAGATGCTTTAGGCGCTTTAGAAATGGAGTTTGAAACTAAATTTGTTGAATTAAAAGACAGATTGGTTGAAAAATTATTCCTGATCGTTAACGGAAAAACATCTCAGGGTGTAATGAATGATTTGGGTGAAGAAGTTTTACCAAAAGGTAAAAAATATACTCAAAAAATGCTTTACGCAGTAGAAGATTTTGCTCACTTAAGCAAAGGTCAATGGGTTGCTGATGATGCTACTAATAAAATGGTTAATGATTTAATTCATAACTATAAAATTAAGCTGAATGACTTACAAGGATCTTTAAGAAGAGAAAAATTCACTATTACAGTTGGAGATGAATTACCATCTGGAATCTTGAAATTAGCGAAAATTTATATCGCTAAAAAACGTAAATTGAAAGTAGGGGATAAAATGGCAGGACGTCACGGTAACAAAGGTATTGTTGCAAGAATCGTTCGTCATGAAGATATGCCTTTCCTTGAAGACGGAACACCGGTTGATATCGTATTGAATCCACTTGGGGTACCTTCACGTATGAACATTGGTCAGATTTATGAAACTGTTCTTGGATGGGCTGGACAAAATTTAGGTAGAAAATTTGCTACTCCAATTTTTGATGGTGCTTCTTTAGATCAAATTAATGAATTAACTGATGAAGCTGGAGTGCCACGTTTTGGACATACTTACCTTTATGATGGTGGTACTGGAGAGCGTTTCCATCAAGCTGCAACTGTGGGTGTAATTTACATGCTTAAATTAGGACACATGGTTGATGATAAGATGCACGCACGTTCTATCGGACCATACTCGTTGATTACTCAACAACCACTTGGAGGTAAAGCTCAATTTGGAGGTCAGCGTTTTGGAGAGATGGAGGTTTGGGCACTTGAAGCTTATGGAGCATCAAGTACACTACGTGAAATCTTAACAGTTAAGTCGGATGACGTTATTGGTAGAGCTAAAACTTACGAAGCTATCGTAAAGGGTGAATCTATGCCAGAACCAGGATTACCGGAATCATTCAATGTATTAATGCATGAATTGAAAGGTCTTGGACTTGACATTCGTTTAGAAGAATAAATAAAGTTTTCAGTTACAGTCTCAGTATTCAGTTCAACACTGAAAGCTGAGACTGAAGCTGTTTATTAAAATAAAAGTTTTTAGGATTTATACCCGTAACCCGTTCCGATTTTTTATTTAAACCTATAAGGTTTTGTAATTAGCACTTCAACATTGAAGTTTAGAGAAGTAATCCGTGGTAGTGACTTGATGGTTGTACTCTTTTTAAAGAGGAAGTTATAAGTTAAAATCAATTTTTAATTGCAGATAAATCAATAGTAAAAACTATGATGAATAATAGAAATAATAATAATAAAGATAAGAATCCTATAAAAAGATTTAACAAAATCTCGATAGGATTAGCTTCACCTGAGTCTATTTTAAAAGAATCAAGAGGAGAGGTTTTGAAACCAGAAACGATTAACTACAGAACGCACAAACCAGAGCGTGACGGACTTTTCTGTGAAAGAATCTTCGGGCCTGTTAAGGATTTTGAATGTGCTTGTGGTAAATATAAAAGAATTCGTTACAAAGGTATCATTTGCGACCGTTGTGGTGTTGAAGTTACGGAGAAAAAAGTACGTCGTGACAGAGTAGGACACATCAACCTTGTTGTGCCAATTGCTCACATCTGGTACTTCCGTTCTCTTCCAAACAAAATTGGTTATATCCTTGGTCTTCCATCTAAGAAATTAGATATGATCATTTACTACGAAAGATATGTAGTAATTCAGGCTGGTATTGCGAAAAATGCAGATGGAGAATCTTTACAAAGATTAGATTTCTTAACTGAAGAAGAATATTTGAATATTTTAGATACTCTTCCACAGGAAAATCAATATTTGGATGACATGGATCCTAATAAATTTGTTGCCAAAATGGGAGCAGAATGTATTATGGATTTATTAGCACGTATCGACTTAGATGAATTGTCTTACCAATTGAGACACAGTGCTAATAACGAAACATCTAAACAACGTAAAACTGAAGCTTTAAAGAGATTACAAGTTGTTGAGTCTTTCCGTGAGTCTAACTTAAACCGCGAAAATCGTCCTGAGTGGATGATTATGAAGGTGGTTCCTGTTATTCCACCAGAATTACGTCCACTTGTGCCACTTGATGGAGGTCGTTTTGCAACTTCAGATTTAAATGATTTATACCGTCGTGTAATTATCCGTAACAACCGTTTGAAAAGATTAATGGAGATTAAAGCTCCAGAAGTTATCTTAAGAAACGAAAAACGTATGTTACAGGAATCTGTAGATTCATTATTTGATAACACTCGTAAAGCTTCTGCTGTTAAAACAGAATCTAACAGACCATTAAAATCATTATCTGATTCCTTAAAAGGTAAGCAAGGACGTTTCCGTCAAAACTTGCTTGGAAAACGTGTGGATTATTCTGCTCGTTCGGTAATTGTTGTTGGGCCAGAATTAAAATTATTCGAATGTGGATTGCCAAAAGATATGGCATCTGAATTATACAAACCTTTCGTTATCCGTAAATTGATTGAAAGAGGTATTGTAAAAACAGTAAAATCTGCTAAGAAAATCATAGACAAAAAAGAGCCTGTAGTTTGGGATATCCTTGAAAATGTAATTAAAGGACATCCAGTATTACTTAACCGTGCTCCTACGTTACACAGACTTGGTATTCAGGCTTTCCAACCAAAATTAATTGAAGGAAAAGCGATCCAGTTACACCCATTGGTATGTACGGCTTTTAATGCCGATTTTGATGGGGATCAAATGGCGGTTCACTTACCATTAGGACCAGAGGCTATTTTAGAAGCACAATTATTAATGTTGGCTTCTCACAATATTCTTAACCCTGCAAATGGTGCGCCAATTACTGTACCTTCTCAGGATATGGTCTTGGGTCTGTATTATATGACCAAAGAACGTATCTCAACACCAGAACATGTAATTTTAGGTCAAGACTTAATTTTCTATTCTGCTGAAGAAGTAAATATTGCATTAAACGAAGGAAGATTAGAATTGAATGCTCGTGTGAAAATTAGAGCAAAAGATTTTAATGAGGCTGGAGAATTAGTGTACAAAATTATTCAAACAACTGCTGGACGTGTATTATTTAACGAAGTGGTACCTGAAGCAGCCGGATATATCAATGATGTATTGACTAAGAAAAACCTTAGAGATATTATTGGACACATTTTAAGTGTGACTAATGTACCTACTACGGCAGCTTTCTTGGATAATATGAAAGATATGGGTTATAAATTTGCATTTAGAGGAGGTTTATCGTTCTCTTTAGGTGATATTAGAATTCCAGAACAAAAAACACAATTAATTGCAGATGCCAGAGAGCAAGTTGAAGGTATTTCTGTGAATTATAACATGGGTCTTATTACTAATAACGAGCGTTACAACCAAGTTATTGACGTATGGACTTCAGCAAATGCTCAGTTAACAGAATTAGCAATGAAAAATATTAGAGAAGACCAGCAAGGTTTCAACTCTGTATATATGATGCTTGACTCTGGAGCGAGGGGTTCTAAGGAACAGATTCGTCAGTTAACTGGTATGCGTGGTTTGATGGCTAAGCCTAAAAAATCTACTGCCGGTGGTGGAGAGATTATTGAAAACCCGATTCTTTCTAACTTTAAGGAAGGTCTTTCGATTCTTGAGTACTTCATTTCTACTCACGGTGCTCGTAAAGGACTTGCGGATACGGCTCTGAAAACTGCCGATGCCGGATACTTAACAAGAAGGCTTCATGACGTATCACAAGATGTTATTGTAAACATTGAAGATTGTGGTACTCTTAGAGGTGTTGAAGTTTCTGCTTTGAAGAAAAATGAGGAAATTGTTGAATCTTTAGGAGAAAGAATTTTAGGACGTGTTGCTTTGCAAGATGTTATTAATCCTCTTACTAATGAAGTATTAGTTCAGTCAGGTCACCAAATTACTGAAGCAATCATGAGAGTTATCGAAGCTTCTCCGATTGAAAGAGTAGAGGTTAGATCTCCGTTAACTTGTGAGGCTTTAAAAGGTATTTGTGCTAAATGTTACGGTAGAAACTTAGCTACTGGTAAAATGACACAAAGAGGTGAAGCTGTAGGAGTTATTGCAGCTCAATCTATTGGAGAGCCAGGAACACAGTTAACACTTCGTACTTTCCACGTTGGAGGGGTTGCGGGAGGTATTTCTGAAGAATCTAGTATTGTTACAAGATTCAACGGTAGACTTGAGATTGAAGATTTAAAAACTGTAAAAGGTGAAGATAGTGAAGGTAATGCGGTAGATATTGTAGTATCACGTTCAACTGAATTAAAATTAGTTGATGAGAAAACTGGAATCGTCTTAAATACACATAACATTCCTTACGGATCTAGTATTTTTGTTAAGGATGGTGAAGTAGTTACTAAAGGTTCTACTATTTGTAAATGGGATCCATATAATGGTGTAATTGTTTCTGAGTTTACTGGTAAGATTGCTTACGAGGATTTAGAGCAAGGTCAATCGTTCATGGTTGAAATCGATGAGCAAACAGGATTCCAGGAAAAAGTAATTTCTGAAGCCAGAAATAAAAAATTAATTCCAACTTTATTGGTTTACGGTAAAGAAGGTGAATTGATTCGTTCGTATAACTTACCAGTAGGAGCCCACCTTATGGTTGAGAATGGAGAGAAAATTAAAGCAGGTAAAGTATTGGTTAAAATTCCACGTCGTTCTTCTAAAGCAGGAGATATTACAGGAGGTTTACCAAGAATTACTGAGTTGCTTGAGGCTCGTAACCCTTCAAACCCAGCGGTTGTTTCTGAAATTGACGGTGTTGTTTCTTTTGGAAAAATCAAAAGAGGTAACCGTGAAATTGTTATCGAATCTAAATTTGGTGAGATTAAAAAGTATTTAGTTAAACTTTCAAGCCAAATCTTAGTACAAGAAAATGACTTCGTAAGAGCAGGAGTACCATTGTCTGACGGTGCAATTACACCAGATGATATTTTAAGAATTCAAGGTCCGGCTGCTGTTCAACAGTACTTGGTAAATGAAATTCAAGAGGTATACCGTTTACAAGGGGTAAAAATTAATGACAAGCACTTTGAGGTAGTAATTCGTCAAATGATGCGTAAGGTAAGAGTTCAGGATCCGGGAGATACATTGTTCTTAGAAGATCAATTAATTCACACTAAAGATTTTATCGTTCAAAATGATAAATTATACGGTATGAAAGTAGTTGAAGACGCTGGAGATTCTGCGGTATTGAAACCAGGTCAGATTATTTCGCCTCGTGATTTACGTGATGAAAATTCATTACTTAAACGTAATGATAAAAATTTAGTAGTAGCAAGAGACGTAATTACTGCAACTGCAACGCCAGTTCTACAAGGTATTACAAGAGCTTCGTTACAAACTAAATCATTCATCTCTGCTGCTTCATTCCAGGAAACAACAAAAGTACTTAACGAAGCTGCAGTAGCTGGTAAAGTAGATAATCTGGAAGGATTGAAAGAAAATGTAATTGTTGGACACAGAATTCCTGCGGGAACTGGTATGAGAGAATACGATAATACAATCGTAGGATCGAAAGATGATTACAATGAAATGATGGCTAATAAAGAAGAATATATCTATTAATTAGGAAACTATGAGTAATCCGAAACAACAACAGGAGCAAATTAATATTGAGCTAGACGAAACTATTGCAGAGGGAATTTATTCTAATCTTGCGATTATCAACCACTCATCATCAGAGTTTGTTTTAGATTTTGTGAGTATTATGCCAGGTATTCCTAAAGCCAAGGTAAAGTCAAGAATTGTCCTGACACCACAACATGCTAAAAGATTATTAAAAGCAATTGGAGAAAATATTCATCGTTTTGAAGCCGCTCATGGCGAAATCAAAGAGACTGAACAAGCACCAATACCGCTTAATTTTGGTCCGGCAGGACAAGCATAAGATAAGAAAGCCCCATTTTATAGTGGGGCTTTTTTTATATATAACAAGTAACTAAGTATTATGCAATTCATCTGATTTAATTTACTTTAATCGATTAAATTTCGCATTATAAATCTGTTACTCTAAATTAGTCTCTCCTTCTAAAAAAGTATTAATTTTTGGAATATAATAACTTGTTAAGGTTGGTTTAATTCAAATTCAAAAAAAGCGCTAATTATACATTAGCGCTTTTTTTATGCTTCATAAAAATTAGATTTTTTCTATGTAGATTATTGCGTTGCACTTATGATTTAATTTTAGAGGATTATTTTACTAAAATGTCAGGACTGATTACAGAAGGAAAAAATCTTTGTAGAATTTACTTTACAACTTAAAAATATCTGTTCTTTTTTGCAAATTTTAATTTAATTATTTTTTAATAATAAATTTAAGATTTGTTATTTGTTTGTTTTTTAAGTTGTTGATAATTAATTTAATGCGTTTTAATTAAGTAAGGCAACCCATCTCATGTTGTCTTTTTAGTACTACAAAAACTATTTGCTGATTCATAGATTAAAAAAACAGTGCTAATGTTTTCGAATGTTAAAATATTATATTTACTTCTTTATATGTGTTAAAGTTAATGTTCGTTTTGCGTTTAAATCATTAAAAATGGGAAAAAACTTAAAAATTTCAATTGTATTGTTGCTTTCCGGGCTTGCTCTTAATTTTGCCAATACTCATCTTTCTATTTTACTGGTATGTTTTAGTGTTGTTCCTTTATTTGTTTTACTTAATGAAAGTTCTAAAAGCAAATCCGTTTTTATGGGATTTTTATATGGAGTTGGAATTGGATTAGGTATGTTCTTTTGGATGATTAAAGGAATTAACCATTATACAGGAAACGGGTTTCTGTATGGAATTTTTATTTATCTTATTAGTAGTATTTTTTTAGGACTTTATTTTGCCTTAGTTTCCTTTATTACTAAGAGCATTTATATAATAAACATAAAATCAAGTAGGTCATTATTTTTAAATAAATTGTGCATAGCTGCAGTATGGACAGTTTTAGAATCTGGCTTAGCATTTGCATTGGAATCTTTTCCGCTACATTATTTTAGAATTGGTTTTCCTTTTGTTACTAATATTTATTTTGTTCAACTATCAAGTATTGGAGGATTAGCATTATTAAGCTTTTTGACTGTCTTAATAAACCTGTGCTTAGCTGAATTTTACATACAAAAAAAGAAAATTTATCTCATATACAGTTTATCCACTTTAGCCATAATGCTTGTAATAGGAAGTATTTGCTATTATACATATTCACCTAAATTTATTGGAAAATCTTTTAAAGTTGCTATAGTTTCAGACAATACGAATCCTGAAACAAAATGGAATAGTGAGAACGGAAATACTTTTGCTAATAAATACTTTCAGTTGTGTAAAGATGCAACGGATCTTCAACCTGATTTTATTATTTGGCCCGAGACAGCACTGCCTTGGACTTATACTGCTGAAGATGATTTATTAAAAGAAATTATAAGGATAAGCAATACTCACAATGTTACTCATGTCATTGGTATTAATAATGAAAATAATGCAGATAAGGCATTATACAATTCGGTTTTTTATATTGATAAACACAATAAAGTAAATGGAATTTATAGCAAACAGATTCTATTAAAAGGAATAGAAGAGCCTTTAGGAAAGTATTTAGTTCCTTTTTTAAGTCAGGAAGGTTTTGTTTTATCAAAAGGTAAAAATCAAAAGCCAGTTCAAACAAAATTTGGAAAAGCCGGGAATTTAATTTGCAATGAAGTTGTTTCTGAGAATTGCGGATTAGAACAAGTAAAAAATGGTGCTAATTTTTTGTTCAATTTCAGTAATGATGGGTGGTTTAAAGATAATTACATTTCAGATCTTCATTTTTATTATGCACGATTACAAGCTGTAGAAAATCGTAAAGATATAGCCGTTGCTAATAATTGCGGTATTAATGCCATCATAAATAGTAGCGGTTCGATTATTTCTGAAAAAAAAGATACAAGTAGTACTTTGATTTTTGGATCTGTTCAGCCTAATAATACTTTATCATTATTTACGAAGTATCCTTTATTTTTTAATTGGCTTCTTATCCTGTTTATATTATTTTATCTAACCTATTTAAAACCTAAAACTATAAGAACGGACACAAATGAAAAATTTTAAAAACAAATAATTAATTTAACAATTTATAAATTTATAATATGAATAAAACTTTACTCTTTACATTACTGCTTGCTAACTTCTTTTTTGCTAATGCAAGTACTAGAATTACAGCTTACCGTTGGCGAAATAATAATGGTACCGAAACTACAGCTACCTGGAAAGCGCCACTTAACACACCAGTAGAAATTACTAACTTTGATGCTTTAAGAATTAGAATAGCTGTAGAAGAGACTTCTACTGGAAATAGTGGAGCGACTGTAGGCCTTAGTTCGAAAATTCAATTTTCAGATAATAACGGAAGTAGTTGGCAGGGCATTACAATTCAAAATTCTCCATTTATTTTCGAAGTTAGTCCAGATGTAGCTCATGAAACCGCTACTACCCAGCAATTAGCAACAGGAGATCCTGGCTCATTTGTTCCTGGACTATTTTTCAGTGCAGATTCTAATAGTTTTGTAGGTTTACCTGCTAGTCAGGATAAATTTACTGAACAAGAATTTAGCTTAAAGCCTACTGCATTTATTAAAGCAGGTGTAACCTATACTTTTAGAATTGATGGTGTCCTTGTCGCATTAAATATTCCTAAACTTATAAGTACTGTGGGTATTGCATGTGCAACTCCTGAAGCCTCAGTAACGTCGCCTCAAAAATTAAATATCAATACAAAAGTTTCTGATTTGGTCGCAACAGGAAATGACATAAAATGGTACGCTGACGCTGTTGGTGGCAGTCCATTAGATGTTACAACTCCTTTATCAACTGGATCGTATTATGTTTCTCAAACTTTATCTTGTGAAAGCTTACGTACTAAAGTAGAGGTAAATATTGTTGATCTTAATGGTACTTCCTTAGAGTTTCAGGGGGGGTATGTAGAACTTCCTAATAACATGCCTGCGACTTATACTAAAGAAGCCTGGATAAAGGTAAATAATTTTTCAAATGTAAATAATATTATTTCAGGTGGTAGCGTAGATGGTGAGCATGCGATTTATATTCCTAATGGTGTATTATCCTCAGGGCATAATGGAGATTGGGATGCAGTAGAAGACATTCAGCCATTAGATATAGACACTTGGTATCATATTGCGGTAACTTATGATTTAGCCACGACCACAATGATATTGTATAAAAATGGTGTAGCTATAAGTGAAAATAATAATGTGCCTGCTTTTACAGGAAGTGTTGTAAGAATTGGAGCATTTGACCCGGCCGGGAATCTATTTAATGGTGCAATAGATGAAGTTCGTATTTGGAATAAAGTTTTAACGCAAGCTGAAATCCAAAACAATATGAATTGCGAATTATCAGGAGCTCAACCTGGATTAATAAATTATTATAAATTCAATCAAGGAGTTGAAGGAGCAGATAATTCAGCAGTTTCAACCTTGACAGATTCAAGTGGAAATGGAAATGATGGTGCATTAACAGATTTTGATTTGTCTGCAGGAACTTCTAACTGGATAACCGGTTCAATTATCCAAACAGGAAGTACTTGTACAACTCTTAGTGTTGGTGACCATAATCAAGAGTTCGCTTCAAGTTTAAAAGTTTATCCTAATCCATCCAGCAGTGCATTTTTTATCAATAGTGATACTAATGGAACAGCTGTACTATTTGATATATTAGGAAAAATGATCCAGACACAAAAAGTAAATTCAGGAACGACTACATTAAATTTGGGTGGTATTCCAAACGGAATTTATCTATTAAAGATAACGAATGAAAACAATCAGTCAAAAACTGTCAAATTAGTTAAAAATTAAAATTTATTATTTTTAGTTTTAGTCAATAATAAAAATTTAAAAACTGCAAAGAGAATGATTTAAAAGTCAATTTCTTTGCAGTTTGTTTTTATAACCGGATATGTTGTAAACAAAAATGCCAGCTTTTAAGCTGGCATTTTTATTAAAATATTTAATCAAATTCTGAAGTAAAAAATAACTTCACAGTTGGATATTTACTTTGTGTCATTTGAATAGTAAAGTCAGAATCAGCTAAGAAAACCAGTTGACCGTATTTATCATGAGCTAGGAATTTTTGTTTAATTCGTCTAAATTCTTTGAATTGCTCATTTTTTGCGTCATCAGGTTTTACCCAGCAAGCTTTATGAACAGGAAAGTTTTCATATGTACATTTTGCACCGTATTCATGTTCTAAACGATATTGAATAACCTCATATTGAAGTGCTCCAACAGTTCCGATAATTTTACGGTTATTCATTTCTAAAGTAAACAATTGTGCTACACCTTCATCCATTAACTGATCGATACCTTTGTCCAATTGTTTGGCTTTCATAGGATCAGCATTGTTAATATATCTAAAGTGTTCCGGAGAGAAACTCGGAATTCCTTTGAAACTCATTATTTCTCCTTCAGTTAGAGTATCACCAATTTTGAAATTTCCGGTATCATGTAAACCAACAATATCACCAGGATAAGAAATGTCAACGATTTCTTTTTTCTCAGCAAAAAAGGCATTCGGACTGGAGAATTTTAAATTTTTCTTTTGACGAACGTGGTAATATGGTTTATTTCTTTCAAAAGTTCCCGATACAATTTTTATAAATGCTAAACGGTCACGGTGTTTAGGATCCATATTAGCGTGGATTTTAAAAACAAACCCACTCATTTTTTCTTCAGTAGGATCTACTAGACGAGTCTCGGAATCTTTAGCTCTTGGAGATGGAGCAATGCTCACAAAACAATCTAACAATTCGCGAACTCCAAAATTATTTAAAGCAGAGCCAAAAAATACAGGCTGAAGTTTTCCGTCTAAATAATCCTGACGATCAAATTTTGGATAAACCTCATCGATTAATTCTAATTCTTCACGTAATCTATCCGCTGGTTTCTGACCAATTATTTTTTCTAATTCAGGGCTTTTAACATCTGAAAAGGCAATAGTTTCTTCGATGTTCTTGCGACTGTCTCCACTAAAAAGATTGATGTTTTGTTCCCAAAGATTATAAATTCCCTGAAAGTCATAACCCATTCCAATAGGAAAACTTAAAGGAGTAACTGTCAAACCAAGTTTTTGTTCCACTTCGTCCATTAAGTCAAAAGCGTCTTTTCCTTCACGGTCTAATTTATTGATGAAAACAATCATAGGAATGTTTCTCATTCTGCAAACTGCCACTAATTTTTCTGTTTGTTCCTCAACCCCTTTTGCAACGTCAATAACAACAATAACGCTATCAACAGCAGTTAAAGTTCTAAAAGTATCTTCGGCAAAATCCTTGTGACCTGGTGTATCAAGAATGTTGATTTTTTTGTCCTGATAATTAAAAGCAAGCACAGATGTTGAAACCGAAATACCTCTTTGGCGTTCGATTTCCATGAAATCACTCGTTGCTCCTTTTTTAATTTTATTGTTTTTTACAGCACCTGCTTCCTGAATAGCTCCTCCAAACAACAATAATTTCTCAGTTAAAGTTGTTTTACCGGCATCAGGATGCGATATAATTCCAAATGTTCTTCTGCGTTGTATTTCTTTTAAAAAGCTCATATTTCGTATAAATAGGTTGCAAAAGTACTACTAATTACGGCTTAATAAAAATATTCACTTCTTAAATTAGGAAGTCTTTCATTTTATTAAAGATAAATTTTAAACAAAAAAAAGGGCTGTTTTACGTGAACAGCCCTGAAATTGTTGTTTTTTAAATTATTGGTTAATTGACCAGACAGTATATCCTTTAGGCGGACATTGAATTTTTACCCATTTATCTCCTTGAGTTGTTGGAACCCAAGTTGAGTTTCCTGTAAAATCCTTAATTTGCGTATTTGCCCAATTAGTCTCAACCCATCTTTCCTGCCATGAACTTGAATTATTAATATAAACCACTAATCCTGGGTTTCCATTATATCCATTTCTTCGGGCTACATATTCATCATTATCAGAATATAATATAGAAGTTGTTCCGGTAGCTTTATTATTATGAATCCAAATCAAATTGTTTAATTTGTTTTTATCCAGCCATTCTTCGTAATCTCTATAAAATATCGTTGGATATCCTTCGTGCGTTAAAATATAAGAATAGGCTAATAATTTACTGGAGATTTCATCAGTATCATGATTGGTCACAAAAGTCACAGCTTTGTATGGATTTCTCTTCCACATCATGTCATCATTTAATAACACAAGATTATTTCCATCAAAAGCATCATTCATTTTATAATAACAAGCGAAATCAAACACGGAACTATTGGCATTATTTGCCCACCATTCAAGCGTATTTACATTAGCGTCCCAATATTCCCCAACCGAAAATCCGCCTACATTTGCGTTCCATGAATTTACAACCCACGGAGCAAAACCTTTTACATAGTCAAATCTCCAGCCATCAAATTTCATGGTATTTTTGTAATATTTACCAACTCCGTCAGCTCTTAGCCACAACCAATCTTGTACATTAGGAACTTGGTGGCACAGATCCGGAAATCCGCCAAAAGCGCCTTCATCATTATTTCCGTAGCTGTTTTTATAGAAATCATTATAGGTACGTTTGAATTTTCCTGAAGCTATTCCTGTAAAATTAGTCCAGGTGCTTGTTCCCGTAAACGGATTCGCTTCTGATTGTCCACCGCTATTATGATTAATTACGATATCGGCATATACTTTCATGTTTTGGGTATGGGCATTTGTAATTAAATTTACTAATTCGGTTTTTGAACCAAATCTGGTTTCTACAGAACCATTTTGATTATAATCTCCAAAATCAAAATAATCCGTTGGATCATATCCCATAGAAAATGCTCCATTTTGAGCTTTAGAAGCTGGCGGAAGCCATATAGATCCAATTCCGGCATTTGACCAGGCGGTAACTTTCCCGCTTACAGTATTCCACCAATTTCCTCCGGCAGGAACATCCCAATAAAAGGCCTGCATCATTACACCTCCGCCGGGATTATCAACATATTTTCCTGTTATGGATGAATTGGAAATTCCTGTACTAAAAGGTTTTCCGTCGTGATGCGTAACATTAATAATTTTAAATTCCTGACTTTCAGCTTTTGAATCTACTTCGTTTGATTCATTTTGGGAGCATGAACAAATAAATGATGTGATTGCTGCAAGCAGAAAAATCTTGACAATAGGTTTTTTCATAATGAGATTTGGTTTAAGGTTAGATAATAAAGTTTGTAATTTGATATTTATTTGAAATAAAAAAGAACTATTCGTAATTTAAAGGCCAATAAATTATCAATTATTAATCGAAAGTATATAATTTTTCATTTGATTGTTTTTTATAAGAAAATATTTATCTTACGAAAACGTTGTAGTATTGATAACTTTTTTTTATTGCATTGCAAGTGAATCATTTGGAGTTGAACTAGTAAACGGTTAAATTTTTATCTGTACTTTTTGTAGATAGGACATTATATAGTTTTACAGAAGTAAATCTCTTATAATTCGGTCGCTTCTAATAAATTTAACGGTGTTCCATATAATTTTTTGTTAATAGTATAGACGATAGTTGTATTATGTAATTGAATTGTTATTTTTGTTCGTTATAAGTTAAAAAGAACTAGATCTTAATTATTTAGTATTTTCCATTAAATAAATTGAAAATGCATTTTAAAATGATTGTAGTTTAAACCGAAAATTCTAAAGCAAGATCTTTACATTCAAATTAAATTTAAAATAATGTTATTAAAAAAATTACAGTTAAAAACAATTGATTACAAGTTAATGTTGACAATGTGTTTTTTATTTTTTTTCACCTCAATTATCTCAGCTCAGGAAATTATTAAAGATACTGTGATTAAAAAACCAGTTGAAATTCCTTCAGGACAAAAGCAAAAAATTGATGGTATTATTGCTACAGTTGGGGATTATATTGTTTTAGATTCAGATATTGATAAAGGATATTTAGAAATTACTGCTCAGGGAGGTTCTACAAAAGATATTACAAGATGCCAGATGCTTGGTAAACTTTTAGAAGATAAATTATATGCGCACCAGGCAATTCAGGATAGTATTGTTGTAAGTGATGCTGAAGTAAGAAGTATGATGGACGACAGATTGAATTATATGATTCAGCAAGTTGGAGACATCAATAAAGTGGTTGCTTATTATAAAAAGAATTCAGTAGAAGAGTTTAAAACTTATTTTGCAGATATATTAAAAGAGCAAAAATTAGCATCAGAAATGACTAAGAAAATTGTTGATGCTGTAGAAATTACGCCGGAAGAAGTTCGTAATTTCTTTAAAAAAATACCAAAAGACGAATTGCCAACTTTTGGAGCTGAAATGGAAGTGGCACAAATTGTTGTAGAACCTAAAGTTTCTGCAGAAGATGAACAAAAGGTAAAAGACAGATTAAACGCTATTAGAAAAGATGTTCTTGAAGGATCCAGTTTTGCAACAAAAGCAGTACTATATTCACAAGATCCGGGATCTTCTCCAAACGGAGGTTTTTATAAAATGACAAGAAAAACTCCTTTTGTAAAAGAGTTTAAGGATGTTGCTTTTAGTTTAGGAGAAGGGGAAATTTCTGAGCCTTTTAAAACGAACTTTGGATATCATATTATTATGGTTGATAAAATAAAAGGGCAAGAAGTAGAATTACGTCATATATTAATTGCACCAACAGTTTCTGAAACGGCTTTAAAAGACGCTAAAGAAAGAATTAATAATATTAGAGCTAAAATAGAAAACAAAGAAATTACTTTTGCCGAAGCTGCCAGAACAGAATCTGATGAAAAAGAAACAAGAGCAAACGGAGGAACTTTAGTAAATCCTAATACTCAGGATACTCGTTTTGAGTTGACTAAAATGGATCCTACATTGTACAGCCAGGTTTCTAACCTAAAGGATAATGAAATTTCTCAGCCTCTTTTAAATACTGACGATAAAGGCAAAAAAACATACAAGTTAATTACGATCACTAATAGAATCGATTCACATACTGCTGATTATGCTAAAGATTATACTAAAATTAAAGAATTAGCATTAAAAGAAAAACAGATCACAACAATTGCAAAATGGTTTGATTCCAAAATAAAAGATACTTACATTAAAATTATTGGAGAGTATAGAGATTGTAATTTTGTGTACAACTGGTTGAAAAAATAATTTTTATTAAATAAATAAAAAGAGTTAGTTTTATGAGTTCATAGAGCTAACTCTTTTCAATTTTTAAAAACATATCTAAATGTCTGACGTAGCAGCAATTCATAATTTAGTTCAAAAAAGAAATGAATTAAAAACCGAAATAGCAAAAATCATTGTAGGCCAGGATGAAGTTGTAGACCAAATTTTACTTTGTATCTTTTCTGGCGGACATGCACTTTTAATAGGGGTTCCCGGTTTGGCAAAAACCTTAATGATAAATACTCTTGCACTTGCTTTAGGTTTAGATTTTAAACGAATTCAGTTTACGCCGGATTTAATGCCATCCGATATTTTAGGAAGTGAGATTTTAGATGAAAACAGACAGTTTAAATTCATCAAAGGCCCCATTTTTTCTAATATTATCTTAGCTGATGAGATCAACAGAACGCCGCCTAAAACGCAAGCAGCTTTACTTGAAGCAATGCAGGAACGTTCCGTTACAATTGCAGGACAAAATTATAAATTAGATTTGCCTTATTTTGTATTAGCAACTCAAAATCCAATTGAGCAGGAAGGAACTTATCCTTTACCGGAAGCGCAATTAGACCGTTTTATGTTTGCCATTAAACTGGAATATCCAACTTTTGAAGAAGAAGTTCAAGTGGTAAAGCGTACAACATCAGACGTAAAAACAACCATTAATCCATTATTTACGGCGCAGGAAATTATCGATTTTCAGCATTTAATCCGTAGAATTCCTGTAGCTGATAATGTTATTGAATATGCCGTAACTCTGGTAAGTAAAACACGTCCGGACAATGCATTGTCTAACGAATTTGTAAAAAACTATTTAGATTGGGGAGCAGGACCAAGAGCATCACAAAATTTAATTTTGGCAGCCAAAGCTCATGCTGCTTTCAATGGTAAATTCTCACCGGATATTGAAGATGTAAAAGCAGTTGCAACCGGAATTTTAAGACATAGAATTATTAAAAATTATAAAGCAGACGCTGAAGGAATCACAGAAGAAATTATTATTCAGAAACTGATGTAATAGACAACAAGATAAATTGAAAAGCCTGATAATTAAATATCAGGCTTTTTTATGTCAATTTTATTTTACTTGTTTCGTTTATTAGTCGGGCAGATTTATTGTGAAAAAGTTTTATCAAAAGAACTTCAACAAGTGAAGTATATTTTTTATTGTCACATTCATACCACCAATACGAAAAATATTGAACGCCATTTTTTTCCATTTTTACGAACGATATTTTCTCATTATTTCGGATGATAATTTTTGATTCAATTATTTTATAGCCAGTCCCAGTCCAGCAAATCAAAGGATTGTGTGCGGGAGTTTTAATATATACAAGCTTTTCCGGTGTTGCAATTTTAAAAACTTCGGAATTGACCCAGATTCCTTGCTGAATATCATAGGAGGGATCCAGATTTTTAAGTAAGTTGTGCTGCTGTTCTTTTTTAATTTCGAAACTTGTCACCAATACTATTGCGAATCCTGTTATGATGGATATAATGGAAAAGGGTGAAGGATTAGTGTTGATCAAATCTTCTTTTTGTGGTTTGAAAAAACGGATTAAATACAAGATTGGGAATATCTGATAAAATACAAAACAAAGTAAACCAATGGTATAATGTAAAGTGTTTTCTTTAGTACAATCAAATAGAATCAAAGTTATGATTCTGAAATAATTAGAAATTATATTCAGTACAATTATTAAAATGCAGAATAAGAAAATTTGTTTGATATTGAAATGCTTTTGTTGTTTTCTTTCTTCTAATGTCAATAAAAATGCGCCAAAAAGTAATCCGGTTTTAAACATTGATAATCCCATGCAAGCAGTGTCGATTGTAATTTTGGCATTATTGATATAAAAATTAACGCCTTCAATTTTAGTAATCGGAATGAAGTTTTTTAAAGTTAAATAAACGCCATAACAAAGTGTCTGCTTAATTTCGACGGTTAAATAATTGAAAAAAGTATTAAAAAGAGAAGAGAATAATATAACGCAGATAAAAGCAATGAACGAAAATTTTCCGGTAAAACTATAATAAACAAAACAAACCAATATTGCTAAAGCTAAAAAATGTACGGACTTAGTATGCAATTGATAGCTAATGTATTCTAAAATAATCACCATTGCTAAAAGCGGATAACTCATTTTAAGATTCGTTTTTCTGCCGCCAATAATAAATAATACGATTGAGAATATAATTCCGAAAAAATTACTGTCTAAAGCGGTTAGTATAATAGGGTAGTTTATCACCAAAAGGCAAACTAAAACAAACGAAATTATTGCTTTTTTATGCTGCGTTAATCTTTTCATTAGGTAGTTTGCTTTTTATTTTTTCTGTAATAAAAGAAAAGTATTGCTGAGCCCAGAATAATTAATAACCATTCGTGTGGTTCCGGAACTGCGCCGTCATTATTGATTGAAGCATTTCCTAAAGTATCAACATTTTTTTCGATTCCGTTCTTTTTGTAATCTTCATCTGTTTCAAGAACGATTAATGATGAAATTGGAGTTACAATATTGGCATCTTTTGCTAATTCAACATATTGATTTTGGACTAAAGTGTTATTTTGGATTTTAACCTGTTCTTCCAGCACTTTTCCAAAAGCGTACATTCTGTAAATATGATTAGGTCCATTACTTTTTAAACTATTATTTTGCGGCCTTTCAACAATAGAGATATTTGCAGGTTCAATATTCACAGCATTTGTATCGGTTTTGAATACAATGAACTGCTTTTGTTCAATCAATTTCAAACTGTTTTTTAAACTCGTCTGAAAATACGTTACATATTTTTGTTCCTTCGCGGTCTGCCAAAACGGATTTATATCTGCCGAAATATTAATGACTTTTAAGTTTCTCTGTTTTGTTGCGGTTTTGATCTTCTTTAAATAATCAGAATGCTCTAGTTCTTCAAAATTGGCAGAAAAAGTGCCGCATTTTGTAATTATCAAACTGTTTTCAGAAATCTTGGAAAGAGGTAATAACGAATAGTGTAAATCTTCAAAATCCTGTTCAACAGCTCTAAAGTTTTCTTTATTGATTTCCTTTTTTTCTCCATTGACATACACAAACAATTTTTGTTTGTTTAAATCCATAAAAGATTCAATTTGTTTTGTTGTCCAGCTGCTGTTTAAATCTAAAATAATCTCTGAAGGTGTAAACGGAATAATTATTTTCTGAATGTCTTTAACTTCATAAAGTTTATTTTTCCATGCAAATGAGTTTGATGGCAAAACTTTGGATAAAGGCATAAGAGCTTCCCAGTTTTCTAAACCTTTTGATTGATTGATGTAGAAATTGTTTTTAAGCTCAAAATCTTTGCTGGTAGTTATTTTTGTGTTTCCAACTGTTTGAATTCTTGAAATAGTTTCGGCATTCGAAATGTTAGGACCTTTTATAGCAAGACTTTGGTATTTCATTTCATTATCTTCGACTTTTAGCGGAGTTGTAAAACCACATTTAAAGGTACGCGGATTTTTGCGATTAACAGGAAAAACTCTTACTACCACTTTGTTTCCTTCTTTCCATTGCATTAATGATGGATCGCGGCTTTCAACTCCCACAATTTGGTGGTATGCAGCTTTGGCTTTTTCTTTGGTCGTCAAAACACCTTTTCGTTCAATTCCGTTCACCCATAATGAAAGTGAAGTTGCGACAGAACCTTCCGGCAATTGAAAAGAATAAATAGCTTCCTGATCTCTCCACGAATCTTCAGTACATTCAATTTTCATTGAAATTTCAGTATAAGCCAAACGTGATTCAGGATATACTTTTACATCTTCTTTAATATTTTTGGTAATTAAATCCTGACCGCTCCATAATTGCTCTTCTGCTTCTAATCGTTTGTCAAAGTTTGACTTTAAAATATTGATTTTATCATCATTATCTAAATTAAGATCCTGGCAAAATAAATAAGCAATAGAAACAATTGGATTGTGTATTTTTCTTTCGTTATATTGTTTACTGCCAAAAGAGTCAAAACCTCCTAAGGCAAATATGTCGTGAAGCGGAATGTAAACAATATCTTTTTTTAGCAGAATTTCATTAAAAAAATTAGGCTTTAAACGCTGCGAAATCGCAATATAATTGGGCAGACTATCATTTTGATCAAATGATTGCATAGTAACGCTTTCAGCTATTTTTCTGCTTTCGATACTTAGGCCGATTGTAAAAACAGTGAGACCAGTTATTACAATTAAAAATCCTGCACCAAACGAAATGTAATTGATTCTGTTTGTGGTCAAATGGCGTATAATTGTTATGATATGAATTATAAGAACAAGCGCGGGAACTAAACCATAAAAGCCTAATCCTAAGGCTAAGATTGCTACAAACGAAAATGGCATAAGCGGGAGTAGGTAAATCGTAAAATACAAGATAATGGCAAATGACAAACCGTTAATAAAGAAGGAAATGCTGGTTTCGCGACTTTCATCTGAATTTCTGTAAATAAAAAAATTAGACAAACAAAAGGCAAGGGTCGCGAGGTAAACCCATATTGGTAAATCATGAAACAGGGGAATAAAAGTATTTAAACAGAAACACCCAATCAACCAATTTGTAATTAAGAAGGGAGTTAAATGAATGTATTTTTCTTTTTTTCTAAGAATTACAAAAGAAAGACCGACACCATAAATAAATTCACATATTAAACCCATTAATGCTATACCAATAAAATAGTCAAAATGAATATTTTTGGAGACAAGTGTGCCAATTAGCAAAACGCTGCTAAAAATCGTTATAATTAGACTAAATACAACTCCCGGCTTTTGAATATAATATTCTAAAAAATCTGATTTGTGTTTCATGATTGTAATTATTTAAAAGTACTTTGAATTGCAAAGTTATGAGAAAAAATGAATTACCGGTTTTTTATTTCATTTATTTTTGAATGCTATAAATTAAGTTTGAAATAGATAATTGGTTAGTAGATATAAGATGAAATTGCACAAACTATAACGTTATAGAAGCTAATTTAGAAAGGTTCTTAGTTAAAAACGAAGTAAAATCTGACTTCAATTATAACATCAAATTCCGACTTTGTTAAAGAAAAGATTTTAAAATGTTAATAATTCATTTTTTTAATACAAAACTGATATTTTGGCAAAAACAAGCAGTGAAAATCGTTTTTTAACAATAATAATTTTTGAAAAGGCGACTTCTATTATATTTTTTTTAATTGTCGGCTTTAATACGTAAATTTGCGTACAAAAAAAATAAAATACCTAATTGCTATGACTTTTGATATCAAAATGATTAAAAAAGTGTACGAAAATAAGACAACCCGTGTTGATAAAGCACACGATTTGATTCGTCGCTCACTTGCTTTAATAGAAAAAAAATTATACAATCACCTATGGCATTCAATGCCTTCTCCAATTCTTAATAGAGGTGTAAATTATGTTGAATTTGCTCCGGATCGTGTTGCATTTCAAATTGTAACAGCTTAGAAATTATTTAATTTAAGCAAACTGGTAAACAAAAAACGGCAGTACGGATTATCTCCAATCTGCTTTTAACATTAAAAAAAAAAAGACTTTCTATTATGAATAATATTTATGCAGATTATATTAAAGAGATTCAAGAACGTAAAGCTCAGGGACTTCATCCAAAACCAATTGATGGCGCTGATTTATTAAGCGTAATTATTGAACAAATTAAAGATTTAGATAACGAATATAGAGAAGATTCTATAAAATACTTTATCTACAATACAATACCGGGAACAACAAGTGCTGCTGGTGAAAAAGCTAAGTTTTTAAAGGAAATTATTCTTGGTCAGCAAGTGGTAAATGAAATTACACCTGCTTTTGCTTTTGAGTTATTGTCACATATGAAAGGCGGACCTTCAATTGAAGTGCTGCTTGATTTAGCTCTTGGTGACGATGCTGCTATAGCAAAAGAAGCTGCAAATGTACTTAAAACGCAAGTTTACCTTTATGAGGCAGACACAGACCGTTTAAAAGAAGCCTTTAAAAATGGTAACGCAACAGCTATAGAAATTATTGAAAGTTACGCTCAGGCGGAGTTTTTTACAAAACTACCGGATGTTGTTGAAGAAATTAAAGTAGTGACTTATATCGCTGGTGAAGGAGACATTTCGACAGATTTGCTTTCTCCCGGAAACCAGGCGCACTCACGTTCTGACCGTGAACTTCATGGTAAATGCATGATTACTCCTAAAGCACAGGACGAAATTAAGATGTTGCAAGTACAACATCCTGATAAAAGTGTAATGTTAATTGCAGAGAAAGGTACAATGGGTGTTGGATCTTCAAGAATGTCAGGAGTAAATAACGTGGCTCTTTGGTCAGGTAAACAAGCAAGCCCATATATTCCATTCGTTAATATTGCTCCAATTGTTGCTGGTACAAACGGTATTTCTCCAATTTTCCTGACAACTGTTGACGTTACAGGTGGTATTGGTTTAGATCTTCAAAACTGGGTTAAAAAACTGGATTCAGATGGTAACGTTATTCGTAATGAAAGTGGTGATCCTGTTCTTGAGGAAACATACTCTGTTGCTACAGGAACTGTACTTACAATAAATACTAAAACAAAAAAACTTTATAATGGCGATCAGGAGCTAATAGATATTTCTAAGGCATTCACGCCTCAAAAAATGGAATTTATCAAAGCCGGAGGATCATATGCAATTGTATTTGGTAAAAAACTACAAACATTAGCAGCTAAAATTTTAGATATTGAAGCGCCTCTTGTATTTGCTCCGTCAAAAGAAATTTCTATTGAAGGACAAGGACTTACAGCAGTAGAAAAAATCTTTAATAAAAATGCTGTTGGTATTGCTCCGGGTAAAGTATTACATGCAGGTTCAGATGTTCGTGTAGAAGTTAACATCGTAGGTTCACAAGATACGACTGGTCTTATGACTGCTCAGGAACTAGAATCTATGGCTGCTACAGTAATTTCTCCAATCGTTGATGGTGCATACCAATCGGGATGTCATACAGCTTCGGTATGGGATAAAAAAGCTCAGGCAAACATTCCGAAATTAATGAACTTCATGAACAACTTTGGTCTTATCACAGCGCGTGACCCTAAAGGAGTTTATCATGCAATGACAGATGTAATTCATAAAGTTTTAAACGATATCACAATAGACGAGTGGGCTATCATTATTGGTGGTGACTCTCATACAAGAATGTCAAAAGGTGTTGCATTTGGTGCTGACTCAGGAACAGTTGCTCTTGCACTTGCTACCGGTGAAGCTTCAATGCCAATTCCGGAATCTGTTAAAGTGACATTTAAAGGAGAAATGAAAAGCTATATGGATTTTCGTGATGTGGTTCACGCTACACAATCTCAAATGCTTAAAAAATTTGGTGGAGAAAACGTATTCCAGGGTAGAATTATTGAAGTTCATATTGGAACCCTTACTGCTGACCAGGCATTTACGTTTACTGACTGGACTGCAGAAATGAAAGCAAAAGCTTCTATCTGTATTTCTGAAGATGATACTTTGATTGAATCATTAGATATCGCAAAAGGCAGAATCCAGATCATGATCGACAAAGGAATGGACAATCAAAAACAAGTTCTTCAGGGATTGATTAACAAAGCAGATAAAAGAATTGCCGAGATAAAATCAGCTGAGAAACCAGCCTTAACTCCGGATTCAAATGCTAAATATTATGCTGAAGTAGTAATTGATCTTGATCAGATTATTGAGCCTATGATTGCTGACCCAGACGTAAACAATGCTGATGTTTCTAAAAGATATACTCACGATACCATCAGACCTTTGTCTTTTTATGGAGGAGAGAAAAAAGTAGATCTTGGATTCATTGGTTCATGTATGGTTCACAAAGGCGACATGAAAATTCTTGCTCAGATGCTTAAAAATATAGAAGATCAGCAAGGTCAGGTTGTGTTCAAAGCGCCGCTTGTAGTGGCACCGCCAACTTATAATATTGTTGATGAACTTAAAGCCGAAGGTGACTGGGAAGTTTTACAAAGATACTCTGGTTTCGAATTTGACGATAATGCTCCTAAAGGTGCAGCACGTACAGAATATGAAAACATGTTGTATTTAGAGCGTCCGGGATGTAACCTTTGTATGGGTAATCAGGAAAAAGCTGCAAAAGGAGATACTGTAATGGCAACTTCTACACGTCTTTTCCAGGGAAGAGTCGTAGAAGATACAGAAGGTAAAAAAGGAGAATCATTACTTTCTTCTACACCGGTTGTAGTTTTGTCTACAATACTTGGAAGAACTCCTACAATAGAGGAATATGTAGCTGCAGTAGAAGGAATTCATTTAACCAGATTTGCACCTTCTCACAAACTGTTGGAAAGCACTTTTTAATAAGGCTTTTAACAAGTTATAATGTATAATAATTAAATTAAGAGATATGGCATTTGATATAGAAATGATTAAAAAAGTGTATGAAAACATGCCTGGTCGTGTTGATAAAGCACGCGAGATTGTTGGTCGTCCACTTACTTTAACAGAGAAAATTTTGTACAATCACCTTTGGGACGGAAATCCGTCTAAGGCGTTTGGAAGAGGAGTTGATTATGTTGATTTTGCACCGGATCGTGTAGCATGTCAGGATGCAACAGCTCAAATGGCATTATTACAATTTATGCACGCCGGAAAAAAAACAGTTGCAGTTCCTACAACGGTACACTGTGATCACTTGATTCAGGCAAAAGTAGATGCTAAAACCGATTTGGCGAGAGCAAAAACACAAAGTAATGAAGTTTTCGACTTCTTATCATCAGTTTCTAATAAATACGGAATTGGTTTCTGGAAACCGGGAGCAGGAATTATTCACCAGGTAGTACTTGAAAATTATGCATTCCCTGGAGGAATGATGATTGGTACCGATTCTCATACTGTAAATGCAGGTGGATTAGGAATGGTCGCTATTGGTGTTGGTGGAGCTGATGCCGTAGACGTTATGTCCGGTATGGCTTGGGAATTAAAATTCCCTAAATTAATTGGAGTAAAATTAACCGGTAAACTATCAGGTTGGACTGCTCCTAAAGATGTAATTCTTAAAGTTGCCGGTATTCTTACTGTAAAAGGTGGTACAGGTGCTATCGTTGAATATTTTGGTGAAGGCGCAACTTCTATGTCTTGTACCGGTAAAGGAACTATTTGTAACATGGGTGCCGAAATTGGAGCTACAACCTCAACTTTTGGTTACGATGATTCAATGAGCCGTTACCTGCGTTCTACAAACAGAGCAGATGTTGCAGATGCTGCAGATAAAGTAGCTCCTTACTTAACAGGAGATCCGGAAGTTTACGCAAATCCGGAACAATATTTTGATCAGGTAATCGAAATTAATTTAACCGAATTAGAACCACATTTAAACGGTCCTTTTACACCGGATTTAGCTACTCCAATTTCTAAAATGAAAGAAGAAGCGATCAAAAATAACTGGCCATTACAAATTCAGGTAGGTTTAATAGGTTCTTGTACCAATTCATCTTACGAAGATATTGCACGTGCAGCTTCTTTAGCAAGACAAGTAAGTGCTAAAAACTTAAAAACTAAATCTGAATTCACCATTACTCCAGGTTCTGAAGTAGTACGTTATACAATTGAAAGAGACGGATTTATCGAAACTTTCGAAAAAATTGGCGCAACAGTTTTTGCTAATGCATGCGGACCCTGTATTGGTATGTGGGACAGAGAAGGAGCAGAAAAAGAAGAAAGAAATACAATCGTTCACTCTTTCAACCGTAACTTCTCAAAACGTGCAGATGGTAACCCAAATACATTAGCTTTCGTAGGTTCTCCGGAATTAGTGACAGCTATGGCAATTGCAGGTGATTTAGGTTTTAACCCGTTAACGGATACTCTAATCAACGAAGATGGAGAAGAAGTAATGTTAGACGCTCCAACAGGAGACGAATTGCCTCCAAAAGGTTTCGATGCAGAAGATCCTGGCTTTCAGGCTCCTGCTGCTGATGGTTCAGGCGTTCAGGTTGCGGTAAATCCAGCATCAGAGCGTTTACAATTATTAGCTCCGTTTGACGCTTGGGATGGCAAAAACATAACAGGCGCTAAATTGTTGATCAAAGCATTCGGAAAATGTACGACAGATCATATCTCTATGGCAGGACCATGGTTACGTTTCCGCGGACACTTAGATAACATTTCTAATAATATGTTGATTGGTGCTGTAAACGCATTCAATCAAAAAACAAACTCTGTTAAAAATCAATTAACAGGTACTTACGACGCAGTTCCTGCTGTAGCCCGTGCATACAAAGCAGCTGGAGTTCCGTCTATCGTTGTGGGAGATCACAATTATGGTGAAGGTTCATCACGCGAGCATGCTGCAATGGAACCACGTTTCTTAGGAGTTAAAGCGGTATTAGTAAAATCTTTTGCCCGTATCCACGAAACAAACCTGAAAAAACAAGGTCTTTTAGGATTGACTTTTGCAACCGAAGCAGATTACGATAAAATTCAGGAAAACGATACTATTAATTTTACTGATTTAACTGAGTTCGCTCCGGGAAAACCCTTAACATTAGAGTTCGTTCACGCAGATGGTACAAAAGATATTATTTTAGCAAACCACACTTACAACGCCGGACAAATTGGTTGGTTCGTTGCAGGTTCAGCATTAAACTTAATAGCTGCCGGAAAAGCTTAATCTTTAAGATTCATTATACTGGAAACGCTCTGTGAAAACAGGGCGTTTTTTATTAGAAGCTAATCCAGCTATACACTATATCTTTTATGGCGAACCCTGCCACAAAAGGATATCGTTCCTATCTGGGCTAGGACACTCGTTTTCATTACAAGATTATTTTTCGACCACTTCAAACATTTGTTTTCTTTTAAACTCAAAATAAAAATGATTTTTAATACTTTTTCTGTTTAAAGTTAGTTATGTTTAAAGCCAGTAACGCTAATTCTTAAAATGCATATTTTCAAAGTGTTTGCGCTGTTTTTAAATTGACGTGGTTAAGTTGAGGTAAATTAGTTGTTAAAAAACGTGTGTCTTTTACTTAAAAAAGTTAAATTCGCTTTTTATATAATATATTTACATTTCTTTAGTTTATATCATTCAGGCTAAAAGTTATATTATTTAAACTTAAAGAAGTATTCATTAAACTTTAATAGGTATGGTTGTCAGATTAATTATAGTGTTGTTTTTTTTCAGTGTCGGCGTTTTTTCTCAGGAAAAGTTTATCAGGCACAAAATATCAAAAGGAGAAAACCTATCTGTAATTGCTAAAAAATATGGCGTAAAAACCAAAGATATTGAGGAAGCCAACCCCGACGCTCCAAAAGTTTTAAAATTAAATTCGGTTTTACTCATTCCGAATGTCAACAAAAAGTCCACGACAAAAAAAACTGAAACAGTTGCAAGTACAATTCCCACAGCAACACTAAGTTCAGATATACACGAAGTACAGGAAAAGGAAACGCTTTGGTCCATTTCAAAAAAATACAATGTTTCTGTTGATGATTTAAAAAAAGCAAATCCTTCCTTAGAAAATGATGGTTTAAAAATAGGGCAGAAGCTTAATATTGCGTCTAAAACTATCGCATTGACTCCAACTACAAATAAAAACCAAAATATAGAAAAGCCAGAACTAATTTCTTCAACAGATGTTGAGGTTGTAGTTGAAGTAAAACCAAAAGAAACAAAATATCTAATTGCCAAAAAATACGGAATAACTGTTGCAGAACTAGAACGTCAAAATCCGTATATCAAAGGAAAATTACCTGTAGGATATGTTTTAAAAATTAAGACTTCAAAAGAAAAAGCAGATCTAGCACAGGCATTAAATACAACTCAAAATCAGGTGGCGGATAAAGCTGTCGTAACTTCAGAAAATACAATTAAAAACGGTGAATTAAAACCTGAAATAGTATCTGCGAACAGCAATGTTGATATAGTTGTTGAAGTCCAGCCAAAAGAAACAAAATTTGCTATTGCTAAAAGATATGGTCTTACAGTTGCCGAACTGGAACGACAAAATCCATTTATTAAAGGAAAGTTGCCGGTAGGTTATGTATTGAAAATAAATACATCAAAAGAAAAAGCTGAGGCAGCACAAGCGTTAAACCCTACTAGTCCTGAATTAGAAAATAATTCATCAACTCCAACTCAGGTCGCAGATAATTCAGAAATTAAAAGAGATACTACTACAATATTTCGAGTAAGTAACCATTCTGATTTAGTGAATCAACTGATTATGAATGCGACAGGAAATATAGGGACACGTTATCGATCCGGCGGAACTACAAAAGCAGGTTTTGATTGCTCAGGTTTAATGATCTGTACCTTTAATAATTTTGATATTAAATTGCCAAGAAGTTCGATCGAACAATCCAGAATTGGTACTAAAGTAGATACTGACGAAGCACAAAAAGGAGATTTAATTTTCTTTAAAACCAACGGACGCAGCCAAATCAATCATGTTGGAATGGTTGTAGAAGTAGCAGATGGAGAAATTAAATTTGTTCATTCTTCCACTCATGGAGGCGTTATGATTTCATCTACCAAAGAAGCTTATTATCAAAGAACCTTTTCACAGGTAAATCGTATTTTGCAATAGTAATACTTATTGCCTTTACTAAAATGATTGCTTTAAGCTTTTAAACTGAAATAATTACTTTTATTCAATTTCATGCCAAAAATGTCCACAGCCATTTTTGCATTCTGTATTTCTCCTTTCTGTGTCTGTAACTTTAAAAATCCAAAGTAAAGAGAATATTATTTTTTCATTTTCATTCTTGGGAAGTTCTGCTAATTTATTAAAAGCAATTTTTGTAGAAAAAGACCTTAAAATTACAACTGGAGTATAAGTCGCTTTTAAAGGAATTGTATTGATAGCATCTTGATACGTTTTAGTATTATAATTAGTCTTATCTGGAATAGCGTTAAAAATGTAATTTTTTAAAGTTGCAAAAAGTTCTTGAAATTTGAATTCAGAATCTTCTAATAAAAGTTTTAAACCAAAATTTAAATCAATTTTATCTTGTGCGACTTTGTTGATTATTTCTTGTTGTTGATTTGGCATAAAATAAATTCAAAAGTTTTATCAAAAGCTAAAATATAAAATACCTTTTTATTATTTATAAATTAATTTTCATTCTCCTTTTTTGTATTCTTGAATATCTTCAGAACTATCACTAAAAACTTGAATTATAGAAATTTTATTATTAACTTCTATAAAACTAAGCTTTTCATCATATTGAGAATCTCTCCATCTTCCATCCATATTTCCCCACATAATTTTATTACCCTTAAACTTTATTTTATAAACAAATTTCTGTCTATCTGATTTCCTAATATAGGACACATGATATAGTTTGTCTTTTTTGATAGCAGTAATTATTTTTGGTTTTTGTGACATGATTGATGCCATAGTATATCTTGCAACATCTTCGTAGCTAAAGTTTTTTAAATATACTTCTTCGACTTTGTTTGTTTTTTGAATTTGGTCTTCAATAATAATTTTTTTTTCTTCATTTTGTTTACAACTAATACTAAGAAGAAAAATTAAAATAGTAATAATTAACTTCATGTTTTTTTTTTTGATTTAATTAATAATTGAAATGTTATTCAAATGTAAACAGACAAAAAAGTATAATTTTATGGAAATCCATAATGTAAATGATTATTAAAGAATTTATAATATAAACGAGATTTGCGTAAGGGATAGAGGCGGTATCCTTTTACCAGTGAAGCGATGTAAAAGATAAAGCCGAAAGCCCGACCCGAAGGGATACGCCCAAAAGATTTTTATATTGAAATGTTTAATTTGATAACCGTATTAAACCTAAAAATTATAACTTTCAACAGAATCGAAAATCAATAATCTAAATTCTAAAATTTCTAAAAAAAGTATATCTTTAGCCAACCCAAAAAAACAAAACCATGCAGGAAAACGACCAGGAAAATTTTAAAAGAGAACTCGGATTATTAGACGGAACCATGCTTGTAGTTGGTTCTATGATTGGATCAGGGATATTTATTGTAAGTGCCGATATTGCCAGACAAGTAGGTTCTGCAGGATGGCTAACACTAATTTGGCTGATTTCAGGATTGATTACTATTATTGCTGCTGTAAGTTACGGCGAGTTAAGCGCAATGTTTCCAAAAGCAGGCGGGCAATATGTTTACCTGAAAGAAGCGTATAATAAATTAATAGCCTTTTTGTACGGCTGGAGTTTTTTTGCTGTAATTCAAACAGGAACTATTGCTGCCGTTGGTGTGGCTTTCTCAAAGTTTGCGGCTTATTTATATGAACCACTAAGCGATGAAAATATATTGTATGAGTTGGGATCCTTTAAACTTAACGCTGCACAGATTGTTTCAATTTTTACGATTGTGGTATTGACCTATATTAATAGCCGTGGTGTGAAGAATGGAAAAATTCTACAAACAGTCCTTACGATTATTAAAATTTTATCATTGTTGGGATTAATCGTTTTTGGATTAACATTAGCGGCAAAAGCTTCGGTTTGGGACGCAAACTGGGCTGATGCCTGGACAACCCGTTCTTATAATAAAGATACAGGATCATGGCTGCCCATTAGCGGAACGGCTTTGATTACCGGAATTTCGGCTGCAATGGTTGGATCATTATTTTCCAGTGATGCCTGGAACGGAGTTACGTTTATTGCGGGAGAAATTAAAAACCCTAAACGAAATGTTGGTTTCAGTTTGTTTTTAGGAACTTTTATTGTGACTATCATTTATGTTTTGACGAATTTGATGTATTTGGCTGTAATTCCGCTAGACGAAATCGCAACGGCAAAATCGGATAGAGTAGCGGTTGTGGCTTCACAATATATTTTTGGCGATATAGGAACTTTGATTATCGCAATTATGATTATGATTTCGACTTTTGCCTGTAATAACGGATTAATTATGGCAGGGGCGAGAGTATATTATACAATGGCAAAAGATGGTTTATTTTTTAAAAAAGCTGCCATTTTAAATGAATCAAGTGTTCCGGCGTGGGCACTTTGGGCACAATGTATCTGGGCTTCGGCATTGTGTTTGACAGGGAAATATGGTGATTTATTAGATTTCGTAATCATCATCGTTTTGATATTCTACATTTTAACCATTTATGGAATTTTCATTTTACGCAAAAAAATGCCGGATGCCGAAAGACCTTACAGGGCTTTTGGATATCCATTTTTACCAATGTTGTACATTGTGATTGCAACGGCGGTTTGTATTTCGTTATTACTGACCAAATTCTCCACCTGCGGTTGGGGAGTTTTGATTATGTTAACGGGAATTCCGGTATACTATTTAACAAAGCCTAAAGATTAAAAGTTTAGTTTTGGGTTTAAAGTTTTAAGATGGTGGCTTGTGGAATTGCCCATAGGTTAACGGATTAAACTCGTTTTTGCTGTTTCTTTAAACTTTTTACTACTTCGTAAATGATTAAACAAAGAATGTCTTGCTCTAAGTAAGGCATTTTTTTTGTTATAGGAAGATGGATCAATTAGAAAACAACAAAAAGATACTGTAAATGATCTACCCGAATAATCGCAATTTTAAGATGAATAAGCAAAAAAATCATTGCACGCTCTTATATAAAAACCTTAAGAAACCTCAACAAATATTGTATACTGTATCCTGAAAATGTATAAATATTATACACATGGCAAGTGCGTGAAATAGCTAAACTGCTAGAAACCAATAAAAAATCATAATGGCACAAGGATTGCAAAATGGGATAATGTAAAAAACCTCACGATAAATGGAAATAAAGAATCGGGAGGAAAGCAAATTAAATAAAAGCCATACAAAGCAATCAAAAAGTAAGTGTCATATGAAAAGTGAAACCCTAACAACAGACCAATTTTATACTTCAAATCCAGATCTTAATAGTGAACAAGCCTTAAATAGTTCTATTTTTCGTATCAGCAATTCAAACGTATCAGCCAAAAAAGTAAACGAGCGTACCAAAAGTAAGTTTGGATTATTTGTGCTTGTCAGTACATTTGTCTTAATGTTCGTTGGGGCTTACTCCGTATATCATTTGCAGCCTGATTTTGATCAGTTTCAAATTGACAGAATGAACTCTAGCTGGGGACTTCCGTTTTTGATCGTTGCTGGACTATTATTTTTCTTTCAGACTGGAGTTTTTCTTTATAATTTATATTTATATTTTAAATACAAACCTATCGAATCTGTTTCGGATGAAATGTTGCCAACAGTTACCGTTATTGTTCCTGCGTATAACGAAGGAAAACTGGTTTGGGATACTTTATTGAGTCTGGCAGATAGTGATTTCCCTGCACATAAATTAGAAATATTAGCTGTTGATGATGGTAGTAAGGATGATACCTGGTACTGGATGCAGCAAGCCAAAATAAAATTAGGAGATCGTTTAACGATTTTTCAACAACCTGTAAACGCTGGAAAACGTCACGCATTATACCGTGGATTTGAATTGGGAACGGGAGAAATTTTTGTAACAGTTGATAGTGATTCAATTGTGAAAAAAGATACTCTTCGTAACTTAGTTAGTCCGTTTGTGGTAAATGAAAAATGTGGTGCAGTTGCCGGAAATGTTCATGTATTGAACAGTAAAAAGGCAATATTGCCTAAAATGCTAAATGTAAGTTTTGTAATGAGTTTTGAATTCATGCGTTCTGCCGAAAGTCAATTAGGCTCTGTACTTTGTACTCCGGGAGCAGCAGCAGCATATCGTAAAACAGCCGTTTTTGCTTGTCTTGACGAGTGGATTAACCAGACTTTTATGGGGCAGCCATCTGATATTGGTGAAGATCGTGCCATGACGAATATGATTTTGAAACAAGGTCAGCATGTATTATTTCAAAGAAATGCATATGTACTTACTAACGTGCCGGAAGAATATACAGGATTGTACAAAATGTTTATTAGATGGAGCAGAAGTAATGTGCGTGAAAATATTGCAATGGCAAAATATGTTTTTACAGATTTTAGAAAAGAATCTAAATTTGGAGCACGACTTTTATGGTTAAATCAAGCATTTAAAATTGTTATGGCGTATCCATTTATGATTTTCATGTTTCTTTTTATTGCAATGCATCCGTTATTGTTTTTAAGTTCAACATTATTGGGAATATTGATTGTTTCAAGTTTTCCGGTTTTGTTTTATGCTAAAAGATATAGTTTTTCAGATTCGCTTTGGGCGTATTCATACAGTCTTTTTTACACGTTCAGCTTATTTTGGATTACTCCATATGCTATTGTTACCGCCAATAAAAGTGGTTGGTTAACACGTGGTTTAGCATAATTAAATAGAAAATTTAGATTAGAAATAGAAATTAGATTTGTTTTTGAAACTCCTGTTCACTTTGAACAGGAGTTTTTTTATGGAATGAATTTTCGTTACTGATATTAAACCCGACAAGTTTGCCAATCAAAATAAATTTTAAAAAAAAATAATTAATAAAAGAATGTTCATTCATTTATTAATTTATCTTTGTAAAAAAATACAATATGAGAATTCGGGATATTGATAAGGAGAAACTGGTAATTACAACCGCAATTGATCAAATCGTTCGGGACGGATTTCAGGGTTTCAGTATGAATAAGCTGGCGAAAGCCTGTTCAATCTCTGTTGGAACATTATATATTTATTACAAAGACAAAGATGATTTAATACAAAAGATAGGTGCAGTGATTGCACTTAAATTTTTTACCGGTACGGTAAAAGATTTTTCACCCACAATGTCGTTTGAAGACGGATTATGGAAGCAATGGGAAAACCGTGCGGCATTTACCATGAAATACCCTAAGGAAGTTGCTTTTTTTGAAATTGTCAAACATTCGCCTCACTCAGAAATTATTTTAGAATCTATTAAGGAGTTTGCAGATTTTAGAAAGATTATGACTGAGTTTATCGATAACGGACATCGTAATAAACAATTGGTCCCCATGACATTTGAAGCCTTTTGGGCTGTGGCTTATGGACCGTTATACACATTGTTAAACTTGCATACTGAGGGTAAGAGTATGGGAGGAAAACCGTTTACACTTACCAAAGAAATTATGAAAGAAGCTTTTAGCCGAACCATAAAAGCCTTAAAACCATGAAAAATTATGGAAATAGATTTAAACTCAATCTACGTTTTTAAAACGAATATTACAAATATTGATCCGGCTTGCGAGATGCGCAAAACGCTGGATGACCATCAGGATATTGAGCAATGGAGTATCGATCATGAAGATGTCGATTGTGTACTTCGCGTTGTTTCAAACGTGCTTAAACCGGAAACAATTATTGGTATGATCAACAAATTTGGTCATGAATGCCAGGAATTAAATTAATAAAAAATAAACCATCCATATGGAAAAAACAATAGGTGACAGCTCCGCTTTTACTTTTCACCAAAAAATCATTATTGCAATTTTAGCTCTTTTACAGTTTACTGTAATACTTGATTTTATGGTTATTTCTCCGTTAGGAGATATCTTAATGAAAACCCTTGATATGACAACGGCCAACTTTGGTTTTGCTGTTTCAGCTTATGCGTTTAGTGCCGGAATTTCGGGACTACTTGCAGCAGGTTTTGCAGATCGTTTTGACCGAAAAAAATTACTGATTTTCTTTTATACCGGTTTTATTATAGGAACCGTTTTCTGCGCACTTTCTTCCAGTTATATGATGTTGCTAATGGCAAGAATAGTTACCGGACTTTTTGGTGGCGTAATTGGCTCTGTTTCCTTAGCAATCGTAACTGATTTGTTTGTGATTCATCAACGAGGACGCGTTATGGGATTCATACAGATGGCGTTTGCAACAAGTCAGATTTTAGGAATTCCCGTAGGATTGTATTTTGCAAATCACTGGGGATGGCATTCATCCTTTATTATGATTGCCGTATTAGGAGTTTTTATTCTAATTGCTATTATTACCCAAATGCAGCCAATCACGAAACATTTAGAGTTACAATCAGATAAAAGTCCTTTTTTACATCTTTGGCATACGCTGAGTAATAAACACTATCAGATAGGTTTTATGGCTATTGCATTTTTATCTGTTGGAGGTTTTATGTTACAGCCTTTTGGAACTGCTTTTTTAGTCAACAATATTCATATTAGCCATCTCGAATTACCAATGGTATTCTTCTTTACCGGACTATCGGTACTTTTTATCATGCCTTTAGTAGGGAAATTAAGTGATAAGGTAAGCAAGTTTAAATTGTTTGCCGCAGGATCTGTAATTTCTGTGATTATGATTTTAATTTACACGAATCTAAATCCAATTCCGTTATGGGAAATTGTAGTCATCAATATGATTTTATTTATGGGAATTATGAGTCGTATGATTCCGGCAACGACATTAAATACTGCTATTCCTGAAATGAAAGATCGCGGCGCATATATGTCAATTACCTCATCATTACAGCAAATTGCAGGCGGAATCGCAGCTGTTTGTGCAGGTTTTATTGTACATCAAAAAACAAAATCATCTCCCTTAGAAAACTATGATATTTTAGGATATGTTATTGCTGTTATTACGCTTTCGACCATATTATTAATGTGGAGAGTAAATCAGTTAGCAAAAAAGAAAGATGCTGCTGCCAAAGAAATAAAAATCTAAACTAGTTGTGGATTAAAAATAAAAAGCATGTGAAATAGTAATTTTACATGCTTTTTTCTATTTGCAGCGTTTTTGTTTTAAAAAGAGTTTCGTTCTCTTCTGTATTGGTTTTTATAGTTTTAATAAAGTCATTCGCGTTGTCTATATACAATAATATTCTGTTGGGTTGCTTTGTGATTCCAAATGGTAAATGAACTTTAATATTGTTTTTTAATTCAATCGAAATATTATGAGGTTCTAATTTTCCTAATAATGCAAATTTTACAAGCTGATTACTTTTTTCATAATCTCCTTCAAATTTTTGTATTGAGGTAACCGAATCTAATGGGATTTCCAAAGTATCAAAAAGTCCGTAACGAATGACGATTTTTTGAGATAAAATAAGATGATTTCTGAAGAAAATAGCTTTTAAGTGGCCTGTCAAATTTATAATTAAATAGAAATGAAGCACAAGCAAAAGAAGCGCAGCAGTTTTACTTCGCGAAATTAAAAATACATGTACACCAATCGCTTCAAAAACCGAAGCCAGCATCAAACCAATATAAAGAGCAGTTACACCACTTTCCTGATATCCTGAAAAATTATTTTGATTGTTTTTATTTCCTGTCCATTTTATAAAGCAATAATAGAAAGAGCAGACTTCAAAAGCAATTGTATTTCCTAATTTTTTGAATGGAATTGATTCTTTTAGAGATTCTGAAATAATAGAATATTCGTCTTGTTCAATAGTATCTTTTTGTTTGATTGCTTTTCTGAAATTTCGAATAAATTGAAAAGTTTTCCATACTAAGAAAATCAGAAAAGCAATGTTGAAATAAATTTTCAACTGAAAAATTACTTCAAAAAAATTATTTTCCATCTGAAATATAAAAGGAGTAAGCTTAAAAACAGAATAAAAAACAAACCAGAAAGTAAATTCCGTTTCTTTTTTATGAGTTAGAAAATAATAAAATGCAGGTAGTACAACTAAAAATAAAGCAGTAAAAACAGATTGTAAAACTGAATTATCCCTGATGTAATTATTGAAACTTATAAAGGCAATACAAATTTCGATTGCAGTAAATAAAAGTAAAGCGCTGTATTTTTTTAGCATAAGCTTTGTGAAATATATTGAAAAAATATACTTCTTAAAAGTAGAAATTTAAAATGAATTTTATCATTTATAAAATACTTTCGGTTTCAATTTTTCAGGCTTTATAATCTCATAAAAAAACCTCCAAAGCCGAAACTTCAGAGGTTTATTTTTAGGTTCAGAATAACTAATTCTGCTCAGCAATTGTCGATTTGTTAAGCTTTATAACTCTGATTGTTTTATTGGTGTTATCAGATAAAAACAGACGATCGTTAAGTTGTGCAATACCTACAATGCTTCCGAAAGGATTTTTACCCATAATATCAGAAACATTTACACTAGCCGAATAATTACGCGTCATGAAATCAGCCTTAGGATATAAACGAAGGTAATTTACATTTCCTGAGTTTTCTGAAGTTACAGCAAAATCCTTGCTAAAGTTAATGGCAGTAGGTTTAGCAATAAAAGTAGAGGAAACAGGCTTTATGGGTTCGGTAAGTGAACTTGCAGCATTCGCTTTAATAGCAGCAATGTCATAATACAAATAGCTTTTTGCATCTCTTCCTGCAACAACAAGATTTCCTGCTTCTACATCCATTGAATAGATTTGATCAAACCCCTCTAATGTATTTAGTTTAGCAATAGGATTTAATTTCCAGTCGCTTGTTTCCGTTATTTGCGAAGTTTCAAAAACCTTAATCGACGTTTCTTTTTCCTTAACGAAAACCAATCCATCTTTTACTACAACATCAAAAACGTGCACAAAAGTTTGCCACCATTGACCGTTTCCAACAGTACTGATTCCGGCATTTGTATTTTCATCTATTACAAAAAGTCTGGATTCGCGACTTCCAATGTAAATTCTTCCATTATCAACAGCAACAGAAGTAATTTCGGTTAAAGGAATGGTAGTGGTTCCTTTTTTATATTCAGTGATTGTTTTTATATGTGCCAGAGTTACCGCATTGAAAATCTCAAGCACATTACCATTTGCAACATATAATTTTTCGTTTGCTATTGCGATTCCTTTCGGGTCTAAAGTCCCGGTTCCGGTTCCAATTTGAGCAGCCGTAATCGATGCTTCATCTGTTGGGTAAAAATAATCGTAAGTCGTTGGTTCTTCACTTTCTGCATCTTTACTACAATTGGTAAAAAGGCAAAGTAACAATAGTAAAAACGGTATTTTATTCATGATAGTTTTGTAGGTTAGTTCCATTTTCCTTCTCCTTTATATTTTAATAAAAACGGGTTTTTTGGATTTATTGTAAAAACGGGTTTTTTATAAGAACCGGTTAAATACGTTGTCTTTGTATATCCTTTTAATACATCAGGATCTGTAAAAGGAAGATCATTAAGACTTATAAGATATTTGTAAAAATCAGTTAACATTCCCTGTTGACCACCGCCTTCGCCACTATTAGCTAAATTACTGCTGTGGTTATAGCCGCTATGATGTGAATATTCGTGTGACCATATTGACATTTCGCCTTTCCAGTGTCCGGTTATATAATCTGATTCCCATTGCGATGCCAGAGGACCTCCGCCCCAGGCAGAATCTCCGCCAACCATTGCCATATTCAAAGTTCGGCTATCAATGTAGGTATTATAAGCCTGTTCAATTTGGGCTTTGGTCAGATAATCGTAAACGCCATCGACGTCATCAGCATTTCCGTGCCAATTTAATGCACCATTTATAGCTGCTCCTGCGGTTGCTGCCTGTTCTTTTTTGTATCGGTCAAAATTCATGAAAGTGTCATAGTACAAAGGATGACTTATAGCATAGGAAAAGTTGATAATCATGGTTATCGCTTCCTTAGCCAAAACAGGATTCATAGGTAAATATTTACCATATTCATTTTTATGATATTGATCGCTGAACTGAACTAATCTCGCCGATTTTATTTTTTTGAATTTAGCAAATAAAGGATCATCAGATTCTACCGAAAATTCGATTGCTCCTGAAGAAAAACCTTCAATTTTATCAATAGTGACAGTTTTTCCGTTTTCTAACATATAATCATGTTTTTCCGCAACCAAAGGAATCTGATGGAAAGAACGATGAAATGCAGGAACTTTTGAAAACTCAAACATTAAAAAACGTTTGTCGTAATTGGCTAATTTGGCATAGACTTTTACATTGCTAAGTCCAACTGGGGAATAAAGGGAAATTTGTACAGAATCTTTTCCTTTCTGGATGATTTGCATGGGCTCATTTACACGAAACCAACGGTCTTTGTTATCATACATTTTAGCAGGACTTTCGTCGTCTGCAAACATACTCATTGGGCGGTTTTCCGGTGGTAAAGCAGTGGCATCAATGGTTGCTAAATAATTGGGTTGGTAGTCATCACCTTTTGAATCGTCATCGCTGCAACTAAAAAGTACACCTGCGAAGATTGCAAAAGGTAAAAAGTAAGAAATGGTTTTTCTCATAAGGTTTGTAGGTTAAATTTGAGGTTGTTTCTAGAACGCAAAACTATCAATATGATTGTTAAAAACAAGAAAATTCATAGAAAATTGTAATTTAAATTTGTTACTGTGTGTGTGTTTTTAAATAATGTACATGCCAAAGCCAACACTAGACGATTTTCTGGCGTTGGCTTGGGGAAATTATACTTTTCATCTTCTTTCATCTATTTTTCTATATGAAGTTTAGGATCTATTGTAATTAAAAGCCTTTTGAAAAGCTGTATCAAACGATCTCTAACCGACTTTAGAATCAATGTCATGGCATCGAAATTTTCTACTTCTTTTTTTGTTTTTATAGCAATAATATTGCTGATAATTGAAATCCCATCGCTAACAATAAGTAAGTCCATTACTATGGTTACAAACCATTTAAAGTTATAATTAAGTCCTATACTCATCAATGCCAAAGCAGTAGGTATAAGTAATACGGCTAATTTGGATACAAATCCGAGTGCCAATTTTTTAAAGCTGAATGGGTTATTTAATACTATGGTTTTGATAATGCCTAAAAAGGTATCAATTACCATGAGGTAAAATAACACTTTAACAATTTCTATATCAATTTCTAAGTAAATAAAAATTCCATACAGCAATAGTTTCATTTCGTTTGAGTATTCTGAAATCTTTTCCATCATCATTTTTTTTATTTGTTATTAATCTAATAGCCAAAGCAATGCTGAACTTGTAAAAATATATTTTGCAATTTTCGTGTATTGTTTTTTGATTTTAATAGTTTTTTTGAAAAGAAATCTTTTGGGGTTTTTATACCCCAAGAGATTTTTAATTATTTTATTTATGGTTTACTGTTATGAGCAACAATACCTGAAATGATATAATTATCTACAGTTTCAACATCTAAAAGTGCAACTTCAAGAGGTTCTTCTTTAAACTGGATTGATTCAATTGCTTTAGTTTTCCCAGTTTTATCAATTAAAAACATACTTTCGGTCACATTTTTGATGCATACCCATTGTACATTTTCACCATCTTCAGTAACTAATAAAGGATGCTGTTCAGTCGCTTTTAATGTAGTATCTGCGGTTTTAATTTCATAATAATTGGGTTGTATACTTGTTGTTTTGTTTACAACTATAACTTCTGTTTTTGTCGCTTCATTTAGTTTTCCGCTCCATAACATATAATCTCCTTCGGATTCGTCGATTTGATTAGCAAAAGAAAATGCCTGAAGTTTATCACCGACCACAATATTCTTTAATTTTTTTGATTGTCCTGATGCCATTGTTACCAATGACTCTACATCAAAACATGAGCTTGCTGGTGGATCTGTAGTTACATATGCTTCGCCATCAAAGCCAGATCTAACTCCTTGGAGATTTATAGCTTCTACCTGATAATAATATGTTGTGTTTGGTGAACCCGAATCCATATAAAAGGTACTATTTGTTTTTTTAATAGTCTTGTAAGTTCCGCCAATCGTTTTTCTAAATAATTCATAACTGACCGTACCACCATTATCAGTTGAAGCCCCCCATTCCACACCTATTTGACCTTGACCTTCTGAATAGGCTTGTATATTTAAGGGAATTGTTGGAGTAAAAACTATTGTTGTAGTTGCGCTTTCAATATTGCTATTTGCTGAGAAATTTTCTGCTGCATCCTGTGCTATAACATAGAAATTATACGTGGTATTGGGCGATAAGCCAGTAGCATTATAAGTAAGAACATTACCTACAGGAAATGATAAACCGCCATTTATAGATATATGATAATTAGTAACACCAACATTATCACTTGAAGCTGTCCAACTTAAATCTACACTTGTATTGGTAATATTTGATAGCTTTAAATTTGGTGTTGTTGGCGGTGTTTTATCACTTGCGACTCCTGTATATTCTATAAAATAAACAACGCTGTATGGTTGCATATTTTTATTCGTTCCGGATTCACCAACTGTTGATACAATTCCATTTAACAGAGAGCCACTACCTCGATCCCACCTAGCTATTTTATCAGTTATTTCATCACCAGTTTTCCCATCGTTTATGTTTCCTGAGTTGGAAATAGTGTGATCATGTGAAACAACAACTGCGTTTTTGCTACCTCCTTGATTTCTGGTTTTGTTTAAAAGAGGATCTGAAATATCTACCCCAACAGGTACTCTTCCTCTTAATGGCACATACTCTTCCCAACCATCAGGAATCTCGTTTGCAGGACGTCCCCAAATGGCAATCATTCCAATTGGGAATGCTGTTGCGGTCGATATTTTACTTTCTAAAACTGTGATGCGATTTAGTAACTCTAGTAGCGAATTGCTTTTAGTAACCTGATTTGACCCATCTACAACTAACAAAGAACCAGTTGAATTTGATGTGTTTATATCATTTAAATGTACTTTTCCGCCAATAATTGTATTTTGCCAATCAGATTGATAATTTAAAGAAAGACTTGTTTTAGATTCGTCACTAGTGTCTGATAAAGCTCGTCCAGTAGAATCGCTGGGATTTAACTTCCCTTTTCTGGTTATTGATCCCAATCTAAAATCGGCAGATCGTACAATTGCGAAACCGCTTTCTTTTGTATCTAATTTAGATAATTTATAAACGTCTAAATCTAAATCTCCTTTCATGGCCTTTGAGCCGTCAAGCGGAAGATACGTTTGATTTATCACATTAATATCAGATTCGATTTCAGTAATTTTTGCCTCAATTTGATTGATGTTTGTTTCGATCGCATCAATGTTAACTTCTATTGCTTGTAGAATTTCTTCAATTGCATTAAGATCCTTGACTATTTTGAAATTTCCTAAATCATGATAAGAGATTTTTAGAGCATCGCTATCCTGAGAAACTCCACTCACAAATTCAGATTCACTTATATATGCTGCTTCATAGTCATAATATGCAATTTGAGATACTCCTGTTCCATATACTAAATTTGTTCCTGTTCTGGTAGTTTTAAGATATCCGGTGTTTTCGCCTTTATCAACAGGATATAATATTCCCTCTGTTATTGGCAATGCTCTTCCTGAATCCTGCAGTTGAGTTTCGTCTTCCTGAATAATAGCCCAGCCTTTTGTGGAGTTTGTTGCGTGAGCTACAATATAATTTTGATAATTGTCAATGCTTAAATGCGCTTTTAAAGCTCCAAATAACTCAGATCTGTAAGCGGCTTGAAGTCTTTCTAAAGTTTCTTGTTCCAGAGGAAATCCTCCTTCGTGACTAAAATTTATTTGTTTCATTTTTATGTGTTTTAATGTCTGTTGTTTATACTTAGAATGTCAAATGTTTACTTCTGATCTTACTCTTTTGAATAAGAATAACTTTCATAGCTTTTACCAGCCAGTTTATAGAAGTTCAGCAGATTATGGTATTCTATATTGGCTACTTTAATAGCTTCAGTTTGTCCGGTTCCATCTTTATTAGGTTCTACAACGATCGTTAGGTTTGCTATTAGAGCTTGCGGAATAAAGACTCTGAAATTGGCATACGTTATTTTGGTATAATCTTTAAGATGAGCGAGATAAACAGGCTTTTTGTTTCTGTTTTTATATTCACGATTTTTATATACTTTCAATTGCGGAATCATTAAAGTTCCATCCGGTTCGTAATATTCTTTGTGGAGAAATACATATTGTAAAGTTGGCTTGACCGATTCATCGATATATATTAACTCCTCTAATCGTTTTTGTTCAGTACTTAAATTCGGATTGTAAATTTTTGTTGGATTATAAGTATCGTTCAGTACTTTTTCAAGATATATGACCTGACCTGTATGCTGCATTTTATAAAGAATCTCTCCGTAAATAGTATGAAGCGGAGTCAGTAAAACATCGAGCCAGTCAACATGGGTTTTTTTTCTAAGAATAGGAGGGATGAGCCATAACAATAGCTTTTCCCATTTTAAAACGGTGTATTTATTCATTGTTTATATTAGATTATTGTTTATCTCGGTAGAATGTGTACGGAATATAGTTTACTTCAACCTGAAGCGTATCCATATCAAAATAACCTGCGTTTGGAATGAAATATTCAATATTTGTTACGTTTGTAAGAGTCTTTGGTTCATCACTAGGATTAGTTGCCCATCCGGTTTCAACCTTTTTTAATATTGGAATTTTAATTCCTTCTGCTTTCTGAATCGCATCAACCAAATATGTTTTGACAAAAGCACCATTAAACTCGATATTTTTTAAATGGTCTTTGACAGCATTTAGTACTGGAAATTCCTTATTGTTTAAGATTAAGGAACCGTTTCTTGTATCTAACGGATCAACAGCCAGATCCTCTTCGTATTTCGATAATTTGATTTGTTCCTCTGCATTTAAATCTCTGCTTAAACTTTTTAACTGATAATATCCTATGTCTTTTGGATTGATAAAAATGCTTAAAGGATCGATGTAAACATTCAGACTTAATTTTAGATTATCACCCTGATCAGATGTGATATAAACTTGATTTCCTGCATCTTTAATTTTCGCTATATATTCCTTAAAGGCAAAAAGTTCGTTTGGAACATCAATTCTCGAAATTTTGTCATCTCTTACAGTAGCAACTTTTATAAAAACGACCCCAACTTTATTATGAAAATAATCAGAGAAAATTTCTTCAATATTTGCGTTAGGTTTTAGTACCGTTTCTAAGTCAATTTCACTTACTGCACAATGTTTTATTATTTTAGAATTTTCTATTTCTGTATCTGTAAGTCCTGTAGTGTCAAACTGATAAGAACCTTCTTTCCAGATCAGCGAAATTCCGTTACTTATATCCGGATCAAGCGAAATTCCATAATGAAAATTTAAAGCCTGTTCCCGATACCAGTTTAACGTGTGAGGTCTTGATATCAGCGCATTTTTTTCGACTATTTTTTCATGAATCCAAATCGCAGTAGCTACAATATTGATCCAAAGTTGCCAAATCGCAGTCTTTGACTCAGTTAAGCCGCTTAAAGAGGATTGTTTCTTTTTTTCCTCCAGAATTTCATTCTGTATTTCAGCAATTGTACGTGCCATATTTTAATTTTTTAATATAGTTTAGCCTGTAAGACATGTGTAAAATGCTTATAGATAATTGTTTATGTTTTTTTTTGTGAATACTACAGAGCGTAGTTTATCTTTTAGAGATTTCTAAAAAGAAGAAGTTTAGAACCGGGATTTTCGGGATATTTAAAAAATTATCGACTAATAAATGATAAAATCATCTTCAATAATCATATAATCAATTCCGGAGAAATTATCCAGTAAATATTGTTCCTCGTCTGTAATAGCAGTTGCGGGTTTTAATTTTCTGGAATTGTAATATTCAACAATATCCTTTTTAAAGGCTTCTCTGCCTATTTTTAAATCCTGATAAACAGAAAGATCTTCTGTAAGATTGAATTGATCATTGTCTTCTAAAAGGTCAAATACCTTTTCTATGCTTCCATATTCTTGTAAAGAAATGTCAAAAATGTTTTGGTTTTCCTGTGGTTTAATAGTTCCCATCGATTTTAATGTTTTGTAAATCGTTGACATCTAATGTTTTTACATAGAATTTGTCATACGATAATTGTTTGTCTATTTCGTTTTCTAGTCTAAGCCTGGATGTAGCATCCGGACTGTTGATGTATTTTTTGATTCCAACACCAAGAATTGGAAATTCTTTATAACTTCCTTTTTGAGTTAATAGTAAATGTTCAATGTTTTGTTGATCTGCATCATTAATTGCAAAATCTCCTTTTATAATTAACAAGTCATCCTCGATGATAAAATCTTTCATATATCGTTTATTATTTGTTGTTTTTATGAGATGCTTTTTCTAGTAATATCACCTTTAGATTAGTGCGCCATAATAAAAAGATGATGTTTTATTTGATACTGTAAAAATACGCTATGATTTGTCCTTAACCAAGATTTTAAGGCTTGCTAATCAGTAGTTTCAGTAAGTTAGTGTTTTTTAAAATCACCTCGTAATCAGTTTGTTGTGATGTTTTTTTTCCTGTTTTTAGTCTTTGGATTATGACATTAAACAACCGGAATTATTAGTTCCAGGATAATTTTAAAAAGGGTTTTTAAAATATTATTTTTAAGAGCATTCAGTTTTATTTTTGAAATTCCTGTTGTTTGTAATGCCTGCAATGTGACTAGATCAAGTTGGCTTTTTAAGAGCCATTCTAATTCTTCTTCCGTTATATCGCCGGTAGAAAAAAGAAAAATCCAGCGTTCCAGTTTTTCTCTGGATGTTTCTAAAAATACATTTAGATCTTTTTCTAATTCGGGTTGAATATCTTTATAACTTTTTGTTATAATAGTTTTTAATTTACTTTTTAGTTCTTGTAATAATAGATCGTTATTCATGTTTTTAGGTGTTGAGGTTGATTAATTCTAAAAGCGCATCTTTAGATTCTTTGTCTTTTTTACTTTCATATTGAATCAATAAATCCAAAGCATCTAAAACCTGTTTTTTGGATTCATCCAGAAAAACTGGAGATAAAATTCCTTTTGTTTGCCAGTGTTTGAACAATCCAGCCAAAAGTTTTTTTTCCTTATCAGTTAAAATTTTCCACATCTCAAATGTGATCTCGTTATTGGGTTTATTTTTTTCATATTCGGCTAATTTTTCGATATTCAGGAATAGATTCTCAATTTCTTCTTTATGAGAATCATAAGGCGTTGTCGCTTTATTGATTAATTTTGTTGTTTCAACTTTTAACTCAATTGTTTTTTCATAAGAATATTGATCGAATAAGGCTGTTCTGGTTGAGGTGCAGGAAGAAATCGCAAAAGAAAAGACAATTAATAGGGCAAGAGGTTTTAAGTTTAAATCTTTCATCAGTTATTTATATAAGATTACATAGTTCTTTCTATCGCGTTTTAGTTTACTGAGCACTTTCCAGTCGCTGTACCCTTTTTTATCAAAGTGCGGAAGATCTTTAAAAGTTTTCCAGTCGCCGCCCCAGCTCCAGTTGTATTTCTTGAAAATATCGACACATTCCTGCCAATCCGAAATTTGATCATTATCCCAGTCTTTTGCCGTATCCCACGAAGCTATTTTTCCATCTATAATGAGGCAAATATCTACGGCAAATCCATAATTGTGAATGGACTGACCGCCTTTTGCATTCGTTACTTTTTTTCCTGGTTTTGTTCTGCCAAAAGCATAAAGATCCTCTTGTTCCTGAAAAGATCTGAGTCCTTGCGTAATGCGAACTTTTGCTTTTCCGGTTAAAGCGAGATCGCATTCCTCGATGATTTTTGCAACTTCGTCCCTGACCGAAGGATGAAGTAAATCAATGTGTTTTTTTGTTGTTTGATCCATATTTGTATGTATTAATGATTTCAAATTTTGAGAATAAAAAGCCTTTCTAATTGTTTAAAGACAATTAGGTTTTTTTATTATTAGGTAAGATTATTTATGTTTTAGGATTTATTTACGGTTAAGAAAAACGGGTAAATAAATCGAGAAAGCCTCTTTTTATGAATCACATTTAAGAAGTGACATAAGCTTTAAGAACACTGTAAAAATACGCCGAAATAGCGTGTTTGAAAAATAATAGGGAGCTGTAAGTCAGTAGTTTCAGTAGAAGAAATTTTACTTTTTGTAGCTTTGTTTTATAGCTTGAAAAGAAGATAATGACAAAAAAATCCCGTTTTTCTAGAGTTGAAAAAGGGGTTTGTAATGGATTATATTTTTGTAATAGAATTTAATCAATACTTAAATACATTGGCTTGTTTTTATCCAGACATTCTTTTGCAATTAAATAAATATCATTAAAAGTTACTAGGCGGCCATCTGTTTGAGCTTGATTTCTTGTGTCAACTTTGATTTCTTTATTAAAAACTATTATAGTATATCCATCTTTTGCAAGTTTTCTGATAGATAATAAGTGATTTATTTCACGTTCAAAGATTGTCTTTATTTCTGAAATTTCTTCCCTCGAAAATTCAATATCTATTATTCCTTTTTTATTAACTTTTTCTGGAACAACTTCTTTTAATAGATCTAAAACGATAGAATATTTTAAGTCTAAATTTTTATTACTTCCCCATTTTCTATTTTTAGATTCTAAATCAACAGGATAGAAATCCCTATTAGTTTTTTCTTTAATAGTTGAATTACTAATAAATATCCAGTCTCCGTTTTCGTATAAATGATTTCCCATATTTTATTCTTTTAAAAAGACTAGTAAGAACCATCAACTTCGATATATCCATCTTTTTTACTAATGTAAAGCAATTCTAATGTGTATGCGTCAAAATAAGCGAAACAATACATTCCTTCGAAAAATGAAATAATTTTATTGTTTTCATCATACTCTATATTGGTACTTTTTGTTTTAAAAGTTACTACATAAACTTCTTTTTGTTTTCCATCTCTTAATTCTTTTAATTCTTTGTCCCAACAATTTAAGGGAATACGTTCTTCGTATGAAATTACGTTTATCTTGTTAAGCCAATTTTTTAAGTTCTCAATTATTTGTTCTTTTGTATTCATAATTATATCATAAACTAAATGCTTGATTAATAAGAACCATCAACTTCTATGTATCCTGCTTTTTTCATTATATAAAGCAACTCTAATGTTTCTGCATCAAAATAAGCAAAACAATACATTCCTTCGAATAATGAAGTAATTTCACCATTTTCATTAAATTCTATATCACTTTCTGTTTTAAAAGAGACAATAAAAACTTCTTTTTCGCTACCGTCTCTTAATCCTTTTAATTCTTTTTCTCTATAGTTTAAGCCAATGTCTTTGTCGTAGGTAAGTACATTCGTTTTTTTGAACCAGCTTTTTAAGTTTTCAATTACTTGTTCTTTTGTATTCATTCATTAAGCAGTTTGTTTTTTAGATAACAGATTTTCTGTTGAAATCAAATAAATCAATATCATTGTTTAAGAAAAGTAATTTTTCAAATTCTTCATCTCCATTTTTATTTTTGTAAAATAATTCACTTTCTGAAATGGGAACTGCGAGTAGAAACAAAACATTTTTTTCTTTTATTTTAGATGATATTTGCTCTAATTTATCCTGCCATAAAAATGGTTCTGTAAAATAGATATGCTTCATCTCTAAGTTTTTGTCGTATAATGTTATGAGATCATTAAATATAGTTCCGGGTCTGGCTTCCCAATTATCTTTACCAATAAAAAAAGAACATGACGAAAGTAATGTAGATGCAAATTCGTTTTTGTCTTTAGCAACAATAAATATTTCTATACCAAAATCTTGCTCATCATTTAGAATTTTCACAGGAATATCTGAAAGACCTATGGTACAAAAAAAACTTTTTTTTTGATCTAAAGGATCAGTACATTCCAGGATATCTATACTGTTTAAATTATTATCATCAAAATGAGGGTAAACTTTCGGATTAAGTCCTATAGCTTCTGCAATTGCTCTTGCAAGGTTAATATTTATTTGAGATTTTTTAGTTTTCATTAAATTTTAAATATAAAAAATCCAGATTAAGCAAATTATTCATAGTGCCTTATTTTATTTTATGAATTTATTTAAATACATGAGATTTTGAGCACAAATTCGAATTACTTAGAATAGTTGAAACCCAAATTTTGTATTTAAAATTATTAGATAACTCCCAATTCCATTTCTCCAATAGAACTATACCAAAAATCGGTATTAACGTCATCTTTATCTACAGCCATTAATCTGTTTTTTAATTCCAGAGCATATTTTTCATGATGTAAATGGTATTGTCCCAATGTTTGAGGAATTTTCACTTCACTTCTAAAGCGTATGTATGTGTATAAATATTCCAGATATGTTTTTAGATTCTTGTTTATAGTATATGTTCTTATTCCTACAGTACGATAATGGGTTCTCCCTATTATTGCCTGAGTTTCAATGTCAACACATAACCCGAATGGCTCATTAATAAAAGTATTTTTAGTACCAAGTTTTAAAAACTTTTTATCTAATAATTCGACATTTCCAAAAAACTCATAATCTCCACCAAAGGTAGTGTGATTCGGTAATCCAATATTGTATAGAATATCTGATGTTTCTTTTGAAACATACTGATTAATCATATCATTGTTTGCGAATACTACCAAACTATTTGAAAAATATTCTTGAATTTCTGTTAAGTTCATTAAGTATATAAATTAATCTATTTAAAACTTTTACATTTGATTTATTTTAGGTTCATTAGCTTTTTAGATAAATATAATTTTGATTTGACACTAACATTTCTCCATCATTATATCTTACAGAATAAATAATTTTATTTATCTTTTGGTTGTTGTAAAAATACTTTACAGTTAATACACCATCATTAAATATAATAGTTTCTTTGATCAAATATCCATTTTTATCTAGTAAATATTCGAAATTACTTATAATAGAATTAAGGGGAATAAATAGTGTTATTTTAGATGGATTAAATCTTATATTGAGATTTAGTTTTTTAGATTTGAAAATAGTTTGATCATTTCTGCTTATTTTTTGAAAACTCTCGATATTGGCCATTAACTTTTCAATATCACTTACTTCACTAGAAAGCATAAAAGGATTATCAATTTTTATATTTTTTGTAGTTAAAAAATCATTATATGATTCAATATTTGAATAGTAATTGGAAGACCAGTCATCTTTCTCCTTTTTATCAGATCCGAAAAATGCGTAATCAAATTTACCATTTTTATATTCTAGATTAATTTCTTGATACAATTTTCCATTGCTACTGCGCTCCTGAAATTTAACTAGTTTTTTAGATTCATCAAAATAATAATCACATATCTTTTCATTGTCTATAGTCAAAGTAATTATAGAATGTTTTTTTACTGTAGATTTTTTGTCTAGAGATTTAGATTCATCTTTTTTTACCGTCTTATTACAACTTATGATTGTTGCTAAAATTAGGAGAAAGAGAAGTTTTTGAATTTTCATGAATTATTTTTTAAAATTATCTAAAAATCCAGGCTCGGCTGGGAGATTTGGAATATTCCAAGGGTAAGCTTTTATTATATCTTTACCTTTTAAAGTCTTCCAAAAAATAGTTTTGTTATATACAGCTGTAGATTTAAGATTAATTCTGCCTTCTTTATGATTTTTATGATTTTTAATAAATCTCTTATCAAATTCCGTGGCAGATGTCTTGTCAAAATATGCCGTAAAACTAATTTGAGGAGCATCAAAATTCCTGCCAATATTTTTCGACCATATTTTATAATGTTCCTCTGAAATTTTCCATCCAAGTGTATTTTTATGTAACTCAAATTTTCCTGTTGAAAAGCGATAATCTTCAGAATTAAACAAAGCTTGTTCTTGACCATCCCATGCATCAGCATCAGAACTGTAATCAAATCCATTAATTAAAACATTTATTTCTGCAGCTATCCCACATTGCATTTTAGTTCCATTTCTTTTTTCTTTTGAAGTAGATCTGAATTTTTTGGCTAATTCGCTATTCTCTCCATATGCAACAGTATTTCGCTCTAAAACATAAGCAATTGCAAACATTTCCTTCTTTAAATCTTCTGTCATGTCTGATTTATAAGCAGAACTTTCTCCATATACAGTTGATGCCTTTTGTATGAATTTAGTATGATTGTCTGTAATTTTTCGAAGATTTTTAAATCCGTCTTTACCATCTTTTTCTCCTAGAAAAGCAGAATCATTATTTTTCGGAGTGTTTAGATTTATTCCTAAATACTCACCGTCAAGCCCATATATGGGGCTTCCTTCTTTTGAATTATTAATGAGTAAATTAGGAGATTCATATCGCTCTATCAGAAACTTCTCCATCTCTACAGCATTCCTATTATCCTCAATCTGCTGTCGCCAAATGTTGAGCATAATTTGTCTAAACCTTGTCATTTCTGAAGGGCTTGTGTCATTTAGTTCTATGTTATGGGTTTTAATCATGATTTTGGTTTTACAGAAAAAGGATAAAAAAAGGTGTTTATTATAGTATTTCTACTTTAACAGGTTTTGGCTGAATATGATCTGAGAATGCTGTGGTAATATTAAGACGTAAATCGTCTTCTTGTTCAATTTTGGCATCGCCGCCCAAATAACAATTTTTAAATAATACTTCGAGAGCTTTAAATTCGTCCATTTTTGAAGCTTGTAATACGGCCGAACGAATAGCGATATCCGGTTTTTTGAAATACGCAAATAAAATAGTTTCATCATCATCTGCAATCGTGAGTTTGACTACTTTTTTGTGTTTGTATTTCCATTGATTTAACTGAGCCTGAGTGATATTTCCGTCAAGAACATCTACGGTTTTTGAGATTGTTTTTTCCATTTTAAAACGGTTTTATTTTTTATGATTGAAGAGTTGAATTCTGATGTAATGATGTTTTTATAAAGTCTTTGAAATGAGAATTATTTCGTTGACTGGATGATAAAAAAAGAGACTGCCTGAGTTATTGTTTTGGAGTTGAATATTCTCGAAGCAGCCTCCTGAAGAAGATTCCCTGACTAAAAACGGACTAATAAAGAGCTTGTATAATAAGTTTGCAAACAAAAATCATGTTCCTGGAACTCCTTTTTGCATGACGCAATTGATAATGGTTTTCTCTTTTTAGTCGGTTTTAGATACAGGGAATGGGTATTATGGTTTTAGTAGTGGTAATTTATGCAGATTAGTTCCACTCAACATGAGAACAGATCAAATCAAAAGAAACCGCGATTTTAGTATCTCCCTGGCTAATTCCTCTGCTGTTTGAGTTAAATTCGCAGTTTCTAACCGTGTGTGTAATTACTTCATTGCTGTCGTCTAGATAGCTCACAATGATGCTGAAAGGATTGATATCCTGCAATCTTTGTCCCTTTGGTAAAGCGGCTAAAATTGCTTCTACTTCATAATTGTATAAAGTGATTGAAGCTTTTGCCTCATATTTTCCTCTACCTCTGTGTACAGGCATATCTCCGGCTCCGTAATGATTTTCCTTAGATACTGAATCGCTATAGTTTACTGCTGTAATTCCGGTAACGATATTACCTGCAATACTTACTTCAATAGATGACCAGCTGTGTTGTTGTCCGTTAATTAATGGTAATTTATTCATATGTAGTTTTTTTATTTTTAGAAATCCCGATAACGTTCAGGAACTATCACCTTAAATCATTTGCGTTTGTAACAAATGAATTTGTGGCGATATAATTGGTGAATTTTTATTTTTATTTGAAAATTATATTGGACTTAATAATTATGCTTTGTCGATTCCAAAAGGATTTTTAAATCCTAAATCAACCATAATTTTACGGGCAGTTCCAATAGGAGTAATTTCTGCTTTTACTCTTAATTCTGAAGTGGCTAAAATGTTTTGTTTTGGATCAACATACACATCAAAATCAGAAACTTCCTGATTTGCAACCATTCCTTCTAAAGCACTTCTGCACAAACCCTCAAAGTTTTTAGAAACAGATTGTGGCAATTTACCATCAATGTCAACTAAAACCGGAGAAGCTAATTTTGGCAATAAAGCGGTACGCAATAAACGAGTTGCTTTATTGATTGTACGGTTGTTCTCTACATAAGCAAAGTCAGATGTACCGGTTGTACAAGTGTGACTGTCATTAAAATAAACACCAGCCAAACCAGTATGTGTTTTCGTGAAAACGTATCTTTTCTCGTTTAATTCGCTTAAAGTTCCAAGAGTTTTAATTTCCTGTCCGCCAATAAAACCTGCTTTTGCAAAACCTTCACCAGTAAGATTGAATTTTTCGATCCATGCAATGTTTTCAGATACTTTTGCTCTTGATACAGCTCCTAAAGCTAATCCAACTGCTGCTGTGTTTTTGTACACCTCTTTGTAAAGAAATTGAAGAAAAGCGCCATCTTCTTCTTTGTAGCCCTCAGTAGTAATCACGTTAAAAACATTTGTATCTTCTATTCGTGCCAATTTTTCCCCGGGAGCGAGATTGTAAACTGTATTATCGTCTTCTCTAAATAACTTCTGTTCAAATGCTTTCTCGACATCCATAGCTACCACTACAGATACATTTTCTGCATTTAATTCGGCTAAACTTGTAGCTGTATCAGCATCAAAACCTTTTCCTTCTAAAATTACTTCAAAAGGCATATAATCTTTATAACCAAGAGATGCTTGCGTTTGTGCTTTTGTAACTGTGGCCTTTGTTGCTTCAAATGATGTTTCGCCACTAAAAATAATTGCCATTTGGCGAATATTACCATTTGCCTCCTCTTGCATATTCATCGCCTTTTCCGCGATATCCTGATATGAACTTCCTGTAGTTGCCATAATATACAAATCTCCGGAAGGATTCATTCTGAAAAATTGCTGAATTTGATAATAAGCAGATTGTCCAACTACATCATAATCAGCAGTAATACCTAAAGCTTCAGCATCTTCTAATGAAACCAAACGCTCAATTTTGTTCACTGTTAATTTTGTAGTGGCAACTCCGTCAAAAAGTAATCCTGAAACCATGTCTTGTTCCGGATTTCTTCTTCCTAATCCGCCTGATAGTTTGGTAATTACCACATCGTTTAATGTACTCATAATATAAATTGTTTTAAATGTTTAAAATTTGTTTTTGCTTAAAAAATGACAAAAGACTGGCTGTAACAAGTGGTTAAACTTGTAGTTGTTGCTAATTTTTAATGTGTTGAAAAAGTATTCGTATTGTAGAATCCAAAAAGCAGATTGGTATTTTTGGACGTTTTTTGTAAGCTGGTTTTTAATTGGATTTTACTCTTGGCCAAGACGTAAATTTGCTTTTCCCATCGTGTACAAATTTAAGTCTTAAGATGGCTTTTTCCAATTTTTTTTATTCTCAAAACCAGTAGTTTCAGTGCTTTAAGCTCTGGCTTCTGTAGCAAGCCCTTCATTAATTATAGTATAAATAGTGCGTTCTGTAAGGAACAAACTATCCGAAAGTTCAGATACTACAACTTTCATTTGTTTAGCTTGATTTCTATTTAGGTAGTTGATCACATAATCTCTCCTTTTGTCTAATAGTGTTCTGCTTCTTTTCATGTTTGGGATTTTAAAAAAGTATGGTTTGATTTATTTTAATAGGTGGTATTGTTTGAGTCTGTAGTTTTATGTCATATTTTTTAAAAGTGTGGTATTTAAGTTTGACAATTTTAATTCATTATTTTAACCGGATTATTTTGTGGTATTTAAATCTATAGTGCCTTCAACCTGATTAGGGTTTATTGCTATTATGTCTGATGTCAAATTATATCCAAGTTCTTCAAGAGCTTCATTACTTAATCCGTTGTTAAATAGGATATATTTCTTTTTTAGGATATTTTCTATTAACGTCGTTTTGTATGTTATCTCCCAAATAAAGTAATCGTTTTTATCCCAATGAACATCATCGTTATTACATTGCTTTTCTCTAACTTTAAATGTTGAATTTGTATCTATAAATGAATTACTTGCGGTATTTGACAAGACGGCTTTGTCAATCCTGTGTGCAATTTCAAATACATTTTCATAACTTGTTGATGAAATAGTTCCAACAGGAAGTACAACATAAAGGCAAAAAGCGACATCTGCTTTATAGTTTTTTTCAGATGATGTTTCCCATGTTATTGTATCGTATTTGAACATTACTACAGGTGCAGTAATTTCAGTTTTAAAAATAGCATCACTGTATAAATGTACGGTTGGTGCAAACGTAGAAAGCTCATTTTCGATTGCGATCTTCTTTTCGGTATAAAAGTCTTTTAGAATCATATGATGGATTATTTTTTTACAAATATACAACATATGTTTTAAAATATACAACATATTACACTAAAAAATGCAATAGTTTCAGTAATATGATTTATTTAATTTGATTCGATATTAAAGTAATTCAATAAGAAACTAATTACAAATGTATTGAATATCAGGTATTTTGTAAAATAATTGTAAAAGATTGCAATTATTTATTATATATTATTTAATTTTGCAACATATAGTGGAATGTTTTATGTTAATCAAAACATATTACACAATAAAAATATAAGCAATACAACATGGAAATACATACTAAGATAAAACGTATTATAGATGAGATGAATTTAAATAATAACTCATTTGCAAAGTTGATAGGAGTAACCAGTACTACAATAGATAGTATCACAATTGGCAGATTGCAGGCAGATGGAGACAGAAAGAAAACCAAACCAGGTTTTGACCTGCTTCAAAGTATAATCACTCATTGTAATGTAAATCCGGATTATTTTTTTGGAGAGAGTGATCAAATGTTTATCAATCAGGCAGTAACTACTACAGAAGTTGGTTTAAAGCTTCCAAAGATTATTACCGTAAATGAAGACGGTGAAGAAAATATTAATTTTGTTGGAGTAAAAGCAAGAGCCGGTTATTTAGACGGATATGCTGATCCGGAATACATGGAGAGTCTTCCATCTTTTAGTATGCCAATGTTAAAAAACGGAACTTTTAGGTGTTTTGAAATAAAAGGAAATTCGATGTCAACTACAATACATGACGGCGATTATCTGTTTGGAAAATATGTCGATAATTTTGATGATATTCTCGACGGAAGAATTTATGTTATCATCAGCAAGAATGATGGAGTGGTGGTAAAAAGAGTTTTAAACCGAATCAGGGAAAGCGGAAAATTAATCCTGAAATCAGATAACAGAGACGGAAATTACCCCATGTATTCTATTTATGCCGAAGATATTCTGGAAGTTTGGTACGCAAGTATGTACGCGTCTAAGCAAATGCCCGATCCAATTAATATTTATGAAAAGATTCATGATCTCGAAAGTAAATTCTATGAAATGGAAGAGGCTTTGAGGAAGAAGCTGAATTAAGATTTGTAAAAAAATTGCCGTTTGCTGTAAAATAAAAAATCCCTCTTGCGATTAAGTAAGAGGGGTTTTAACACTAATTCAAAAATATTCAGGAAATAGATCCGGTTCCTGTTCCGGTTTGCGCTGATGCCGAACCAGTTGTGGTTACTGTGGTCGTGACGGTTCCTGATTTGACAAATGTGTCAATAGCAGTGGCTAATTTTGCTGCAATGTTGTCTATGGATGAAGCACCATCATCTTTTTTTGTTTTCTCTTCAATTAAAAAAGATTTTATTGCTTGTTCTAAAAGTGATTTATTTAAAGCCATAATTTTATTATTTTAAAAGTTCTGTTAGTTTTCCTTTTAATAGTGTAAGTTGAGGTAAATTAATTGGAGGACCAGATGGTCCAACCGGCGTTGTCACGGTGATTTTACCTATTTCATCTATCAGTTCTTCCAGTTTTGTTTTTAAGCTTTTTCCGCCAACATCAATCTTAAATTTATCATCCATTTCAAAAGTTAAGCTGTCTTTTTTAAATGAAGTTTTAACATCGGAAATTATAGCTTCAAAACCATCTTCGATAGTGATTTTGGCTTCCTTATCTTTTAAATTAAAGATTGTTTTTCCATCATTAATACTAATTTTTTGTTCATTTACAGTAAAGATGTTTTTAGAAATTTCTTTACCATCAGCATCATAAAATGTTGTGCTAATGTTTGAATCTGATCGATTGCCATTAAATTCCAGTTGCGCAATATTTTTGTATTCAGGTGTCGAAGTTGAAGTAGAATCTTCTTTGTCTTTGAATAACATTTGAAATTTATCTGCATTAGTATTGATTTCCAGGTATTGATTCTGCTCATTTTTAAAGCGAATAAAAGTACGCTCGACCTCAGAAAACTGCGAAACAAAAGCTCTCGTTTCGACTCCATCAATAATTGTGGCTAACACCCAACTGTCTTTTTTAGGAATAGTAACAATTCCTTGTTCCAGATCCAGAATTGAAGCTTTCAATCGTACATTTTTAATGATTGCACCATCAGCTCGCATAATATTTACAGTGTACGCATCTTCCGGATTATGAAGTGATTCTGTTTCTTTATTTATTTCGATGACTTTTGCCGCAAAAGTTTCGATAATTTGATTTTTACCGGCAACATCTTTTATTAAATCTGTTATATTTCCCATTTGTGTTTTTTTAGATTACTTCTACTCTTCTGCCTATAAAAATCCTTTGTCTGTAGCCGTTTTCGCCGTAGCTTCGTTCAACTTTCTCCACCTGAAATGTTCCGTTTTTTTCTTTATCCTTTGCGTTTTCAAGAATTACTTTATCTGTAGGACGCACAAACGGTTCGCCAAATGTGAGAAAAGAGCCTTCAAATCCGCTAGGTTTAGATTCCATTGCCCTTAAAGCGGCATATTGATACAATTCTGAGGCTACTTTAGTTGCTGCATTTTCAAAAGCTGTAGGATCTTTAGGTAAATCATCAGAATCATTATGCAAAACATGTGTTTTTATTAATTGACCATTTGGATCGCCCAGTTCAATATAAATTGGTGTATTTGAATTTTTAAAGTATTTTTCAACTCTTATGCGGGTGTTTTTAGTGGATTCCTTTACAACTACTAATTTGTCTTCGATAATATTATAACGAAATCTAAAAGTGGCTCTTCCTAAAAAACCTCCGGTAACGGTTTGAACAATTTTATTTAGCTTAGAACTTAAAAGACTAAGTCCCTGATTAATTAATTTTTTGACAAGTGTGCCTGCTAACGGACTTTTAATGAAATTTCGATCAATAAAACCGGCTAATTCAGATATTGTATGTTCTTGCGGATTATTGGTAATCGTAAGTACTGGCGCTAGATCCTCGATTTTGAAATACGTGTAAATTCCTTTGTCTTTTAGCATCTCAAAAACCTGAGCCAGACTATGATTTCTATTAATCATGATATTTCCTAATTCTTCGTCAAGGGCATTTACTTTAAAAGGTAAATTGAGTTCTTTGATTCTTCTTTCGAAGAAAGTTTTAGGATTAAAATTCTCAACATTTGTAGTTGGATTTGTTGACACAATATTCAAAACATCATTTTTGTCCTGAACATCATCGTTCTTTACCGCTTTTACTTTTTTAAAGGCGTACATCGCATCTTCACAAGATATGGTTGCGTTTGTATCTGATTGCACTCCTGTAATATAACCTCTAAATGCAGGTTTGTAATTGCCATCATAACCCAGAAATATTTCTATAAAATTTTCCAGTTTAAAAAAGTCGTGAATTGTTTTTTGTTCACCGCTTGCATTTGCAAATAAGCTTTGATCAAATCCCTTTGTATCAGTATATACTTTTTGAGGCATTACAATAGTTGCCGTATCGGTAAGGGATTTGTACGAACTGTTTATTTCTACATTTTTCACATAGGTGAATTCATAAAACTTAGGCGTGGGGATAAGTCCTATGGTTTCGTAAACTCTAATTTTGGCATTTAGTTTAAGCATTGTCTCTGATTATTAGTTCTACAGTTTCATCTGATGTGGCACTGGCAGTGAATTTTTGAATATTTTTTGTCCCTGAAATAGAAGGAATTGAATAGGAATCAATCACTAATTCATAAACACCAAAACGGTTCAGGATTGCATGAGTAATTCTTAAAGAATAGGGGGCATTTAAGAATTGTTTCAACAGGAAAAGTTTATCTTTAGGATATTCATCTCCGGTTTCATTAGCGATTAATCCTTCTATCGAAATACTAAAATCGCCATTTGTAATATGTTCTTTAATTGTTGAATCTCTTCCTTCAACTCCTTCTTTTTTAATGATTTTTGAACGATTTAGATTTACAGTAACAGCGTCGATGCGAAGACTTGGTAAATTAAGATCGCTTTTTACAAGAGGTTCAAAAACTAAAGGAGCAAAAACCCTCAGGTTAAATTCGCCTCCGGTTTTATCAATAATAAAATCTTTCGATTCTGATTCGTTATAATTAATTCCGGTATATTCGGTTTCTTTAGTGTTTAAAATTTCGTTTACGTTAAAATTGAATTTCATAATTATTTATTTTATTTAATTTGAAAATGTTTGTGCAAATGCAGTCATAAGCGTGTTCTCCATTCTTTTTTCGGTATGTTTTTGTAACCAAAGTGCTTCTTCGAGTAACTTATAAAACTCATCTATGGATAATTGATAAGGATCTAAGTGAAAAGCTGATCTGATAAGTGCTGCTGATTTTTTGAATTCATCTTTTTGGGGCGTTGCATCAATTGTGAATTCACTGTCCTTTTTAATTATGTTTACAATAGAATTTCCGGCAGAAAGCATGAAGTCGTCATCATAATTTTCATTATCCAATACACATTCCTTAAATAAAAACAAGATCGCTTCATGCGGATTATCCTTGTATTTATTCTGGTAGTTTAAAAAGGTATTAAAGGATGGTTTTTTGCAGTAAGTAGTGATAAATTGGTCATCTGAAGTAAGTTTTAAAACCGTACCGTATCTTTCTTTTAATTTTTGGATGGCTATTTCGTCTGGCATTTTTATAGTTTTTAAAGATTTGTTTAAGCTGAAATAAGTTTGATGATTTCCTGAATATTTAAATAGCGCTATCCCTGCTTTCTTTTCTTATGGCTTCAGAAAGGCTTTCACTTTTCTCGGAACCATTTAGAGGTGTAATATTGAAGCTCTCTATAAAAATGCTTGCTTTAGATGTTTGTCCCAAAGGATTTTTGAAATTACTCATGTCTGGTATTTTAGGTGTTTCTCCTAAATCTCTTGGTGTATAATCCATGATTGGTTAAATGTTTAATTGTTAATATGATAATTAAGAATGATCTTAAAGTTGAGGTTTGGACCTTCTGAATATTCTGAAAGTATGAGGTAATTTCCGTGTATATAACAGAGGCTATTATTGAAAATTACAGTATGTAAAAATAGGGCAGAAGAGTGTGAAAAACGAAAAACTGAACCTTCGTTTTCAGTAGTTTCAGTAGAAACAAAATATGGTTAAGTGTTTGTTTTTTAGTTGATTACTGTTAATTTTTATTAAGTTGAAGTCTGGTTTAATCTTTTAACATTTACGCTTTCAAATAATTTGCATTTCGCATTTAATAAAAATACATCGAAGTCCAAAGAGCATTTAAGCACTTTGGTAAACTTCGATGTATCAATAGAAAGGAATATGATTTATGATATAAAACTATTTTTTATTTTCTTACATCAATAGAAAAATTAATAGGCAATCATTAATATTCCTGTTGGTGTACGATAAACATCTCCCTTAATTAAACCGCCTGCTAAAGCAGTTGAGTTATTTTCGTAAACCGGTGTAATTCCTAAATTTAGTGTACCAATCAGAGATATTTTTGATTCTTTTGAAATGAATCTATTTCCGATATTGATGATTCCCGAAGCTTGAGCATCACTTGAAACTCCTTCTGATCCTATGTAAATATTGCTGTTTCCTGTTGTTATATATCTTCCTGCAGCTTTTCCAATACCAATATTAGCTGCTCCTGTCGTTATAGCTCCCAAAGAATAGTTACCAAATGCATTATTTGAATTTCCAGAAGTATTAAGTCCCATGGCAGTATGGCCAATAGCTGTATTAGAAAATCCTGTTGTATTGTAACGCAAAGCGTAGGTACCAATAGCGGCATTTTTATCTGTACTTGTAGCATCAGACATACAATATGCTCCAATTGCAGTAGATTGCCCTAATCCTGAAACCATAGTTGATAAAGCATTGCAACCAATTGCGACATTGAATTGAGATGTTTGGTTTTCTGTTAATGCGTATCCACCAACTGCAGTGTTAGCATAACCCGTGGTATTCTTGTTCAATGCATATCCTCCAAAGGCATCGTTGTAAGATCCGGTTGTGTTTGCATTTAAGGCGGACTCTCCTAATCCGCTATTTGATTCTCCGGTGGTGTTTGTTTTTAATACTCCAAAACCAATACCGGTATTACTTGAACCACTCGTATTTCCAGATAACACATTAACACCAAAAACAGTATTGGAAGTTCCGGTGCCTTCGCCCTGACCAATTCTAACGCCGTTGATTAATTTATCAGCGCCTCCAAGTTCTTGCAAAGATGTATTATCAATAATACCTGACTTTGTTTTAGAAACGGGTGTTCCCTCGGCTATATCGCTTAATGTGGCTACTTCGTAAGATCCCGCAGGTCTGTTAATGTTATTAAAAGTGTAGTTAACTTTATTATCTCCCAACTTTAAATTTATTGTAGTTTCTTTATTAAAGGAAGAATATTCTCCTTCAGCTGCATCAAGATTTGTAATGCCAATTCTACCACTGTAATCACCATTAATTCCAAAGTTTAATTGTGATCTACTATTATAATCTTGAAAATAAACTTCATTAAATGACATGCCACCAGTTTTCTGAAAAGAGATAGAGCTATAATTTGCTGATCCTCCCGCCATACCGGTAACCTGATCTTGTCCGTTCCAAAGGCTTATTGTTTTGTCAAATCCGTCATTTCCGGAAGCTAAAATTTCATTTAAAGTTGAGGTTTGATTACTAATAACCAGATCTCCAGATCCTAATATTGGCTGGCCGTTAATGGTTTTAAAGTCATTCTTTTCAGTCTTAGTTGAAAGCAATTCGCTCAAATTTTCAATATCTTGTACGGGAACTTTGTCGTCTTTATGACGGAAGGAATCCCAAGTATCCCAAAATTGAGTTTGTGTTGGTTTTAAACTAGTTCTAAACCATTGTTTTATTGTATTTAATGTTTGTATTGCCATGTTTTTGTCTTTAATTATATTTAATAGATAAATTCAATATTTTTCTATACACCCAAGATTTTTAGAAAAAATTATTCTTTTAAAATTTTGAGCGTATTTGTTTAAATAAAGATTAGGTTAATTTTTAAATTTTTATTCGTTCATTTTGTAATCAGTTTTACTTTTTTTCTTTCGAAAATAAAGGGGTAATGCCAGTTAAAGCGGCTGATAGAAACAATCCAAGTAATTTGATTCTATTGATCGTTACCAATGAAAATCCTGCTTCTTTCAATAGATCCAATTTCGTGTCGATGAATCCTGTTAAGACAATTAATAAACTCACGATTACTGCAATTTTTGTTTTGTTCATATTTTTGATTTTAAGGATTTACTGTTTTAAAGGAGTATTGGATCCATCCTGTAGAAGTCTTTTCATACATGATAAATTTTGATGGGTCAGATGGGTCTTCAATTTGCGTTCTAACTTTAAAACCATTTGGGGCATTTGTAAAGTCTGAATTTAAATTTGTTGCAGATATTGCTTTAGTGGCAGAACTGTCATACGCAAACTCATCTCTTAAAGCCAATTGTCCGTTGTTATCTGGCATTGTCACAAAGGTTTGTGTGCTTGGTCTTTGATTTGTAGATTTTGATAATTGAATACAGGAACCTCCTGAAGAAAAAGACAAAGCATTGTTTCTTAAATAAACTTTTCCAGATGAATTCTGTGATCCCATCTCATTATTCGTCATATAGGTTGAAGTTATATGATCATTACTCTCTAATTTAAAAGTTTGCTTTCCGGTAACAGTACCATTTTTAGTTATCATTTCTTCCAGATCAATGTTTGGAGTGGCTCCTAAACTAAATTCACTTTTAGGTATAAATTTCACAACTTTATCTTCCCCCCATACAAGTATACTATCGTTGGTAAAGCCTTTGTTTACTGTGTTCAATTGTAATGGTTTAGTTGTAATCTGATTTTTGGTTTGTGCATTTGCCATCATCCCAATGACTAATATGCATATTATAATTGCTTTCTTCATTTTGCTTTTTAATATTTATTTTATTTTTTCGTTTGGTATTATAAATTCTATAGAATCGTCTAAATCACCCAGAGTATCTGTTAATTTAATAATAGTACCTGGAGTTAATTCCAACCATGATACCCATAGTTCCGGATATGAGCCATTAGGCCATGAACTTGAAAAATCGAGCTCTCCGGGTCTTTTATACAGGATAAAAATTCCGTTATATGCACCGCAGCTATAAGATCTTTGTAATACTTCAGGATTAAGTTGATAAGTAATAACATCACCGTAATATTGAGTGTTAGCTTTGAATGAAATAATTTTCCCTACAGTATTTTTAGAGTTAGTAAAACTGCTCATCAAACTTGTATCTCCGCCATAATACGTTGCTTCGCTCAGGAAATTACCTTCACAATATCCAATTACACTATCACCAATTTCTAATTCATCAGCTGTATTTGGACTAACTTTAAAGATTAAAAATTGTCCAGACGGAATAATTTTATCTCCTTCTAATAGATTATCAATCCCTTCTATATCTTTTACGGGAATTTTGTCATATTTATGTCTGAAAGAATCCCAAGTATCCCAAAATTGACTTTCTGTTGGTTTTAATCCGGTTCTAAACCATTGTTTTATAGTGTTTAATTTTTGTATAGACATTTTTTTCTGCTTTTAAATTGTATAATTAAATTATTGATTTAATGAATTCCCTCAATTGGATTTTTCTATTGGTTGATCCAAAATAGGAGAATGTCTTGTCAGGAATTTTAGGCATTTTTCTTATGCCTTTTGAAGATAAATTATCCATAATGGCTATTGTTTTAGTGTGATTAATATAAAGTGGTGATTGTTTTTTTTTTAAATACCAGCAGTATTTGCAAATTAAGATTGCATAATTTTTACTTTTTTGAGAGTGTAAAAGTAAGTTGGAAGAATAGAAAAAGAACAAAAAAAAGCCCTGTGAATTCAGTAGTTTCAGCAGAATGAAAACTTACTGAAACTACTGAATACAAGCAGTTTTAAATTTAGAAAACGCAAATTTTGATAGTACTTTTACACTCAGAAAAACAACTAGCGATGAGTAAAAATTCAATTCACAATTTTAATCTTTCAATAAAAAATACTGCTGATATAAAAAGCTCAGAAGACTTAACTAAAACAATTATAAAAGAGTTAGCTAAAGTCTCAAAAGAAATGAGTGAGCAAAAAGATATCGTACAAATGTGGCAGGAGCAAAAAAATCAAAATGCTGCTCTTTTTGCAAATAATTTTAATTCCTTATCCGGAGAAGGCGCTATCAATACCAATGATAAAACAATCAAATTGATCAGCAATACTTCTTCGGATTCAGAGGGAAAAACTATTAATTATAACAACTTAAATTCAAGTGCCCTGATCGAAGGAGGCATTACTGATATAATTGGAAAGACAACAACCAGTTCTTCTGCATTCGCCAGTATTACTCCTTCGAATTTAGGAGTAGAAAACAATACACTGAATTTTAGTCGGGGCACAACGGCTCAAACTTATGGGAGTGTTGCATCACAGCAAACTATCACGATTCCTCAAACATTTCAACAAAACAGTGTTGAACCAACTCTGGAAATTATTAAAGCAGCAATCAAAAAGGAATTAGATATTGCTAGAAAAGCAAATGATAGTATTGGAATTGAGTATTGGACAAGTATTTCAAAGGCTTTTGATGAAGGAGCAACAGCTAAGGATTTTAATGATAAACCAGATAATATATTATTTACACAAATGTATGCTACGCTTAAACAATCAAATCCCTCAGCTGAGACCCAAAATTTTAATTGGGAAGTTGTGCGTAAAAAAATGATTGAGTCAATTGATGCAAACATACTCAATGACCAAATTTCTTCTGTAAATAAAGAACGTTGGAAAATAATTAAAAAACAATTAAGCGACGATACAACGAATATTGCTAACCTTTTTGAGCAATATGATGAGCTATTTTTATTGCTGAAAGAAGTACATGGATTAGATGAGTTACCAAATACAATCACAATAACCACTAAAACTAAAATATACCCAAATTTAAGTGCAGACAAACTATATGCTTCGATAGGAAAAGAGGATGTTTATGTATTCCTGAGGGAAATAAGTAATGACGATATTCGAGGAAGTGCCGTAGATAAGGGTGCGCTAAAAATTAAAAATACTGTTGCGAAGTCATTTATTATTGGAGAAAGTCTGGAGTTTTTCCTTGATGAAAAATTTGTAAACCAAAACCTTTATAAAAAGGAAAATATCAATTGGATTGTCCGTAATATTAAAAACAAAAACGACAAAGGAATTGTTTTTGAAAACGAAGGAACTTCATTTAATTACAATTTTGATACAGCTGGCGTTTATAGAATTGATGCCTTTGGCTACAAACCTACAATAAATGGTAATAAAAGTGCATCGACATCTACTTTTGTAGAATTAGAAATAATTGCCCAGCAAATTGTAATTAAATCTCCATTTAAAGAAGGTGTCACACGAGCTTCTTTAAAAGAGCAATTGTTTAAAGTAGCCCTGAAAAACACTAAAGTAAAAACATTAAATCCGTTAAAACTTTACTATCAGTTAGAAAACAAGACTGCCAATAGAGCAACCAAAATTTCAGAGGAACAAGAATTAGACCCAACAGGGATTATCAAACTTACAATGCCTGATTTAGGTGAATATAAAATTAAAGTATTTAGTAAAGATCAATATGTATTAACACAGGAATCTGTAATTTCAGTAATTAAAAATGAAGTCACGAGTATTGTTCAAGCCGAAAAAACATCAAACAATAACGTGTTTTTATTGGGAGATCTAAGCAAAACGATCACGTTAGAGGCTAAAAGTTTTAAAATAAATCCTGCTACAGATGCAGAAAAAGAAGATGTGAAATGGATGATTTATGATGCTAATAATAAACCCTATCTTTCTCCTGGATCTGTAATTATGACTAAAAATAATGATCCTGAAAAAGTATACCTCCACCAATGGAGTCATTATAATGTGCCGATTCCACAAAAAGTGGGGCATTATATTGTAGAAGCTTACAGCGACATTCAAAAAGGCAGCAAAGCGAAGTCTGTTTTTAAATTGGAAGTAAAGCAACCACAATTAACCGAAGCTTACTGGACTTTCAGTGGCGGAAGTAAAAAACAAGAATCTGGTTTTTCAGGGGAAAGCAATTGGATAAAAGCAAATATTCCTTATTATGGTAATCAGACTGTTAGGATATATTTCTATTTAAATACAATAAAAACAAATTATTATTGTGATGTAATAACCAATGAAAATGGTGAGATTTTTAAGGAAATAAAATTTGATTCTGATTTCAGGAAACATATTGGATTCCAAAATAGAAAAAATGCTAAAATTGGATTCAAAGTATTAGGCATTCAAAATGGGAAGCCATATCTATTTAAAACACCAGCTAATTACGAGTCTGATAGTGTTTTATCTGTTACAACTGATGTCAAAATTCTTGATGTTTATTTTGAGTATGATGGAATTCGTGTGAATCCATTCATTCAGGTACCTTATGGAGCGACCGTAAAAGGAATAATTAAAACCTTAAACATGGTAGGAAGCGAAGTGGTATTAAAAGTTCGAAGAAGAGATGCTCAACACTCACAACTGAAAATGAAAACTATTGTTAAGAGCGAAGGAGAAGCTTCTATTACATTTGTTCTAGACAAAAAATGGCGTCCAATAACTCCGTTATTTGGAATGACGGATTCGTATTATGTAGAAATAGAAGGTGTAGAATCTAAATTTTATTTGGAGAATGGGTTGAATGCTGTTGTGGGTGCTATTATTAAACCCAAAAAGAATATGGAAATTATCTTTCCATTACTAGAAAAACCAATTAATGATACTAATTCCAAGTGGGGTAAAAACTATAATTGGACAGATGATGATGGACATAATCAAGCAACCTTTGATTCTAATAGGGATAGTGGGAACAGAAAACATGCGGCAAGAGATTTGTATACGGAACCTAATACTAAAGTTGTCGCTATTGCAGATGGGAAAGTACTGGAAGCTAGAGATTTTTATGCAGGAACATATCAAGTAACAGTTTTACATAAATTGAAAGATGGAAGAAAATTTATTGCTAGATATGGTGAATTAAAACCAAATAGTATTAAAGTTAAAAAAGGTGATATAATCAAGCAGGAAAGCGTAATTGGAAAAACAGGAAAATTACAAGGAAAATCAGTTATAACAGGGCAAAATATATATATGTTACATTTTGAAATTTTTTCTGCTGAAAAGGGAGAAAATTTGAATAGTCCGCTTACAGATAAATTTAATGGTTCACCTTTTCAACGCAGAGATGACTTATTGGATTCAATTGATATTTTATTAGAAGGATATAAAAATACATTTGAAATAAATAAAGGAGATAGAAGGGAAATAAAATCTCTAAGGCTAAGTGATAAAGGTAAACAATTTATAAAAGATTGGGAATCGTTTAAAAAGAAGATGTATGACAATGATGGAGATAATAACAGTGAAGGAAATTGTACAATTGGTTATGGACATAAAATACATGACGGTAAATGTGATGGCAGCGCTTCTGAAGATAAATTTAAAAATGGAGTTTCTGAGAATGAGGCTAGTAAATTATTTGAGAAAGATATTTTAATTTTTGAAAAAGCAGTTAGAAACAAAATAAAAATGCCTCTTTATCAGTATGAATTCGATGCTTTGGTTAGTTATGTTTATAATATAGGTCCGGCATTTAAAGCTCCTAATTTAATACAATATATTAATTCTAATAATTATGCTTCCGCTGTTTCTGAGATAGAAACTGGTTCTCAAAATGTTAAGAGAAGAAAACAGGAAAGAGATATGTTTTCAAAAGGAATTTACGATTCAGTGCACTAGTAATTTTAAAAAAATGTATTTTCGTTTAAATTAAAAAAAATGATTAAAAAATTAAAGATTTCACTACTAGTTTTACTTGGATTAGTAAGCTGTAAACATCAGGATAATGATAGTAAAACTTTAACTATAAAGCAAGATGACAGTACCAAAGTAAACTATCTTTTAAATAATGAAGGTAAGGTCAAACGCCTTAATTTATCAAATTACAAAGGGAAATGGGAACTTAAAAAATCATCAAATACAAGTTCTGAAAATCATCAAATTAATAATTTCGAATTATTAAATGGTGAGTTTATCTTAGGTGATGAAAATTGCGATACATATTTTGAAATTGATACCATACATAACTTAGAATATTATGTAGAGGGACATTTTTATAATCACACACTGAAAGATGAAATGAAAATTTTACATAAAAAAATCTATGATTTATTTAAGATTGAGTTAAACACATTCAGAGGAACAATTACCACAAAGTGCTCTCCTCCGTTTAATAAAATATACGTTTTTGGAGATAATTTAGTAGTTTGGTATTCTGGAAAATATATGCAGTTTGTTAAAAAAAATGAAAAGCATCAACAACTCCTTTTTAAATGCCAGGAAAACGATAATGGAATATCCATATACGATGATCCTTTAAACAAAACATGTGTATGTAATGAAAGCACTTTTAATAAGGCATATGAAATATTTTATAATGAATCACCGGATTACCTGAAAAAAGATTTAGTGGAAAAATTACCACAGAAAAATTTTAAACAAGAGTCTAATGATGCGAAGATTATTTATAATTGGATATTAAGGGATACATTAAAAATAGATATGATTTTTCAAGGTGGTGAAAATCATTACATTTTTTATAAAAACAGCAATAATAAAATAGAGTATAAAGAGTACTTATACTTACCATAGTTCTCGATATCGATGATGTCTTGTCCTAAAAAAACGATCTGAAATGAATCTTTATGGGAGAACAGATCTTACTGGTAAAAAAACAGTCCGCCAATATATATCAGAGAATTACATTGAACTCCAAAGTTCAGGATTAAAAACTTGATGGTTTCCTGTGACTTTATCACTGCGATCGGTAATTATTATAAAGAGAAGAATGTAAAAGACTTGGAGTAATCGTACCAGAATGTCTGGTAATTTGAAGATAGAAAAATTGAAAGCTTCGTTATTAAAACGAAAAAAAAGGGATGATTTTTCAATCATCCCTTTTTGTGGAGTCGCCGAGAATCGAACTCGGGTCCAAACAAGCAACTAAAGAGCTTTCTACACGTTTATTTCCTGATTGGATTTTCGTTATTGAGCTAGGTCAGGAACAACCACTCAACACTTATCTTCTTAATTTCGATATCCACCCGAAGCTCATGGAAATCTAGGTTTATTTTTACGGTTCTCCTGGACTGACCGCCACAAACCAAGGCTTTCAAGGAGAATCCAGCTTCCCTATCTGATAGGGACGTGGCTAATCTTACTATAATTCAGATTATGCAGCTAAAGCGTAGTTATTTTCGCCGTGTAAAATTGTAAGATCTTATATTTACGAGCAAGGTCTCAATGCTCGACGTGCTTACTTTCCAATTCGACTTGCTGTCAAAACCAGTCGACCCCAAAAATGAGTTTGCAAATTTATACTATTTGAACTTATGTTTGTAATAAAATTTTCAGAAAAATAATATTATTCTTCATCCTTGAATTTAAACGGATAATCGCCAAAAATAGGAGCCAGTTTACGAACCGCATACGTTTTTGTTGTCATTTTATTTGATAAAGCAATAATGGTAACATTTTCTTTTTGCAACGGAATATAAGATGAGGTATTACCATGCCACCAACCGTTATGGAAATAATAATTCTGACCAGAATCCCAATTGATCATTCTAATACCAAGACCGTAATTTTTTGTACCTTTTCTTTCATTACTATAACCAGTATAAACTTGTTTTAATAATTCAGGTTTCAAAAAGCCCGGTGCATTTCTGGCTCTGTCAAATTTTAAAAGATCTCTTACAGTCGAAAATACGTTTTTATCACCATAAACATTATCCAGATAATCAAAACCAATTTCTACACCACTGCCTTTGTATGAAGGAACAATCTTTTTTCTGTCCTTATCATCATCAAAAACATAAGTATGTGTCATTCCAAGTGGTTTGAAAATCATTTCAGACATTGCTTCCTTATACTTTAGACCGGTAATTTTTTCAATAATCAGCGCAAGCATTGCATAATTTGTATTGCAATAACTAAAACGCGTTCCTGTTTTTGCTTCCAGACCAACATCTTTCGTAGCAAGAATTTCTAAAATATCTTTATTCGTGAGTTGATTATGTCTGTCCCAAACAGTTTTATCGTGATCCGTAAAATAAGCATAATTCCGCATTCCACTGCGGTGGCTTAAAAGCATTCTGATAGTGCAATCTTCATACGGAAATGTTTTTAAGATTGTATTTACTTTTTGATCTAAATCAATTTTACCCGCATTTACCAATTTTAAAACTGCTGTTGCTGTCAAAACTTTGCTGACCGAAGCAATTTGAACAGGAGTTTCTGCCGTAATTTTAGTTCCTTCGTTTTTATTCGCAAAACCATTGTATCGCTCAAAAATAATCTGACCGTTTTTTGCCACTAAAAAACTTCCGTTCATAGTATTGTTAGGCCAGTTTTTTACATAAAAATGATTTATTCTTCCTGTTACTGAATTTATGTAGGCTTGTGAAACTTTTGCTTCGGGACCTAATGGTTTCATTTTAGGTAAAGTATCTTCGACTTCAGCGATAGTATCATTTTTTATTTTTTTGTCTTGACCACAAGAGCTTAAAACTAGTAGTGAGAAAAGTATTTGTGGTATATTTGTTTTTTTAAGGAGGCTCATTTTCATCATTCTTTAAAACAAATATATAGAATTCAATATTTATGTTTTGTCTTTTTTTAATAATTTAAAAGCTTGATTTAACAAAAATTTAAGACATTGTTTAATTAGTTGATTGTTTGTCAGCTTTTAACAGTTTTAAAGTATTCTAAAATGTATTTTAACAACAAAACTTTAACTAAATTTGTTATATTTGAAACAAATAGAGTTGTAAAAGTTATATTAATAATTATTTTTAATCTGATATAAATGAAATTTGGAATTATAAAAGAAAGGAAAAATCCACCTGACAGACGTGTTGTATTTTCACCAAATGAACTCGTAAAACTAAAACAAACTTACCAGGATGCCATCGTTGAGGTAGAAAGTTCAGATATCAGGATTTTTTCTGATGTTCAATATAAAAGTCTTGGACTTACCGTGACCGATGATATTTCTAACTCGGATGTTTTATTTGGAGTAAAGGAAGTTCCTGTAGAAAATTTGATTCCCAATAAAGCGTATTTCTTTTTTTCGCATACGATTAAAAAACAACCTTATAATCAGAAATTGCTAAAAGCAATCCTGGAAAAAAACATCGATTTATACGATCATGAAACTATTGTTGATGATCAGAACCGTCGTTTAATTGGTTTTGGAAAATATGCCGGAATGGTTGGTGTTTATAACGGAATTCGTGCCTTTGGAATAAAATTTGAATTATTTAAATTGCCCAAAGCAGAAACTCTTGACGGTAAAGATGCTTTAATCATGCATTTGAAACGAATTAATTTACCAGCATTAAAATTTGTGCTTACCGGAACCGGAAAAGTAGGGAGCGGAGCAAAAGAAATTCTGGACGCGATAAAAATAAAAGAAATTACGGTCGAGAATTATTTAACCAAAAATTATACGCAGCCGGTTTATGTTCAATTAGATGTTTTAGAATACAATAAACGAACAGATGGGCAAGTCTTAGATTTTATAGATTTTGTACAACATCCGGAAGAATATGTTTCTGATTTTGAAAAGTTTACTAAAGTATCAGATATTTATTTTGCAGGGCATTTTTACGGAACAGGAGCGCCAATGATTTTGTCGAGAGAAATGTTGAATGCAGGTGATTGCAAATTAAAAGTGGTTGCAGATATTTCGTGTGATGTAAAAGGACCCATCGCCTGTACTTTACGATCTTCAACAATTGAAGAACCTATTTATGGTTATTTCCCTTTAGAAGATAGAGAAGTTGAGGTTTTTCATCCGGCTTCTGTTGTGGTAATGGCAGTTGATAATTTGCCATGCGAAATTCCAAAAGACGCCAGTGAAGGTTTTGGAGATCAATTTATGGAATACGTAATTCCTGCTTTCTTTAATGGAGATAAAGACGGAATTTTACAACGCGCCAAAATCACAGAAAACGGAAAACTAACCAAAAGATTTAGCTATTTACAAGATTATGTAGATGGTAAATAATTATGAATTATTAGTTATAAATTGTTAATTGAAAAAGAGCTTTCCAGATTTTAGAAAGCTCTTTTTTTATAATGATATTGCTAAATAATTAACCATTTACAATTTATAATTAACCATTTATAATTTATAATTAACCATTCAATTTAAACCATCTCCTCAGGTTTAACCCAGGCGTCAAAGTCTTCCGGAGTTACGTAACCTAAACGAACGGCTTCCTCTTTTAGGGTGGTTCCGTTTTTGTGAGCGGTTTGAGCAATTTCGGCGGCTTTGTAGTAACCTATTTTTGTGTTTAACGCGGTAACTAACATTAATGAATTGTCTACTAATTCTTTAATTCGTTTGTAATTTGGCTCAATTCCCTGAGCGCAATGTTCGTCAAATGAAACACAAGCATCTCCTAATAATCGTGCCGACTGAAGGAAATTTGCTGCCATTACAGGTTTAAAAACATTCAATTCATAATGTCCCTGCATTCCGCCAACCGCAATTGCCATATCGTTTCCTATAACTTGTGCGCAAACCATTGTTAAGGCTTCGCATTGCGTTGGGTTTACTTTTCCCGGCATAATTGATGATCCGGGCTCGTTTTCAGGAATATGGATTTCTCCAATCCCGGAACGTGGTCCTGAAGCTAACATTCTGATATCATTTGCTATTTTGTTTAAGGAAACAGCCAATTGTTTCAATGCTCCGTGTGTTTCTACAATAGCATCATGTGCGGCAAGAGCTTCAAATTTATTTTCGGCAGTTACAAACGGAAGATTAGTGAATTTTGCTATATATTCGGCAACTTTCACGTCGTATCCTTTTGGGGTATTTAATCCGGTTCCAACAGCAGTTCCGCCTAAAGCAATTTCAGATAAATGCGATAAAGTGTTTTTTAGTGCTTTTAATCCGAAAGATAATTGAGCAGCATAACCTGAAATTTCCTGTCCTAAAGTTAGTGGCGTTGCATCCATAAGATGCGTACGTCCAATTTTTACAACATCCTTAAATTCGGCTGCTTTTACTGATAAAGTTGCGTGTAATTTTTCAACTCCCGGAATAGTAGTTTCAATTATAACTTTATATGCTGCAATGTGCATTGCCGTTGGGAAAGTATCGTTTGACGATTGTGATTTATTAACGTCGTCATTTGCTTTTATAAACGGTTCGCCTTCGCCAATATTGAAACCTTTTAAAACTTGCGCGCGATTGGCAACAACTTCGTTTACGTTCATGTTGCTTTGTGTTCCTGAACCTGTTTGCCAAATCACCAATGGGAATTCATCTTTTAGTTGTCCGGCAAGAATTTCATCGCAAACTGCAGCAATCGCATCTCTTTTTTCAGCAGGTAAAACACCTAAGTCAGCGTTAGCGTATGCTGCAGCTTTTTTAAGATAAGCAAAACCTTCAATGATTTCTTCGGGCATGGATGCCGATGGTCCAATTTTGAAATTGTTTCTTGAACGTTCTGTTTGAGCTCCCCAATATTTATCGGCTGGAACCTGAACTTCCCCCATGGTGTCTTTTTCTATTCTGTATTTCATTTGTTTTATGTAAAAAGTTATATGTAATTTGTGAAATGTAATCTGTGAGTTGTGAAATATTGTGGTTAACGGGACGCGGATTGAAACGTATTTTTTATTTGAGTGTTTGGATTTTCTTTTGGAAATGAATATTTAGCCCTGTCCCGATAGCTATCGGGAGTAGTGGAAATCCTTTTGTTTTTTCTTTAAAAACATAAAAGATTGCAACGGATAGCGGGAAATAGCTCCTGAAAATACTCATATTCTTCTAATTTAGACAGTTAAATAATAATCGAAAAAAAAACCTTATTTAAAATGAGTTTAAATATACGGATAATTGTGATTTTATGAAAATTGATTTGGATTTTATTGCTAAGGAAAAATATATAACATACATTTGTGCCTACATTCAAAAATTCCGGAAAACATGTTTGAATTTTCACAGTACTTAGGTTTTTTACTTTTCTTGACCATACTAACTATAGGGTTTTGGTTGATGTTTTTCTTAGTTGGTTTCGTATCTTATTGGGTAACGGGAGCAAGCTGGGAAATGTTCAAAGAGAAAAGAGCAAAGAAAAGACAAGAACAATCAATTAAATATTAAATTGATTTCATAAAAAAAGGACCCGTTTTTACGAGTCCTTTTTTTTATGCTAAAAAATAAATAAATTCCAAAATTTTTTAAATTCCAAATTCCAATAAAAAAAATAAAATTTAAATAAAAAAAAATCCAAATTCCAATATTGTAAAACTTAATTATTAAGTCTTAGAATTGGAATTTGGAATTTTTATTTTTGGAATTTAACTGGGATTATCCAGGAAATTCTCCTCCGCCATCACCACCATTTTCATTTTTAGGTGCATTTTTATCTCTTTCGCTTTTCGCTTTGTTAAATCGATACGTAAACGATAAATTGAACTGACGTTTACGGAATTGCATTTCACCATAAGAAGTTTGGTTTTCAAGATAAGTATATGACTTCATGATTCTTGAATTGAAAACATCACTAATGTTGAATGCAATTGTTGCTTTGTCTTTTAAAACATCTTTACTTAAAGCGGTATTCATACCAAACTGACCAAGGTTTTTACCCTGAGCTGTTTTTTGCTCCCCATTATACATTGCCGTTAATTGCCAGTCAATTTTGTATGGTAAAGTAACTTTTGAGTTGATTCTTGCAAACCATGAATTTGCCTGATTGTCAAGATTTTGAACTACAAGTTCGCCATTTGCATCTGTATAACTGTTTTCTCCGGTAGTTTTTACGTTGTAAAGATTGAAGTTACTGTTTAATTTCCACCATTTTAACGGAGTATAATTTAAGGTAAATTCAAAACCGAATTTTTGTTCTTTTCCTAAGTTTATTGGTCGGCTTAAAATAACCGGAATTCCGTTTACTTCCTCACCTGTAGGAGATCTCACAAAACTGAAAACGTCTTTTGTATCTTCAAAATAAGCTGAGGTATTGAACGTTACTTTGTCCCAACGTTTAATAAATCCAATATCATATTTGTCTGTTAAAGATGGATCTAAATCAGGATTTCCCTGAAAAATATTAATATTACTGGAGTAGTTTACCGCCGGGTTCATGAAACGTCCTCTTGGTCTTGACAAACGTTTACTGTAACTTGCCGTGAAATTACTTTGATCTGAAATTTCATAACTAATGAACGCACTTGGAAACAAGTTGTTGTATTTTTTAGTATTGAAATCGTTTGTATCTAATAGGTTTACCTTAATATTTGTGTCTTCCCAACGTAAACCAAACAGATATGAAAATTTATTTACCTTAAAACCATATGAGGTATAAAGCGCATTAATATTTTCTTTGTACTCAAGAGTATTTGATAAATTTGGAAGTGCTGCGCCTTCATTGTCAAGAACATAATATTCATTGTTCAAATCACCAAAACTACCTTTATATCCAGCTTCAAACTGGCTTCCTTTTCCTAATGGTAAAACATAATCAGCCTGAAGCTGAACTTGTTTTTGAACCTGGTTGTTTAACGTATTGTTGAAATCGTCAGTTCCTGTAATTAAACTATTACTGTCATCTGTATTTCTTGAAACAGATAAATCAGCAGTAAGTTTGTGTCCTTTATCGTTGAAGTTTTTAATTAAATTCGAGGTATATTCTACGTTTTCACTTCCTGTATCTCCGTTGTTTAAACGATAGGTTGTTCCTGTAAAATTATGAGCTGCATCAAAATTATTATAATTGATTAAGTCTCTTGTATCACCTGAACTTTTTTGATAATTGATGGCATTTGTCCAGAAAGTATTTGGTGCAACAGTCCATTCAATTCCGGCTCTTCCGTTAAATCCTTCTGAAGTTCTTTTTGTATCACGATCTTCATCTAAGAAGTTTTTAGTTGTCCCGTCCGGATTAAAATATTCAGAATTAGTTAAGCCTCTACCTTCATTTGTTCTGTAGTTATATCCTGCAGTTGTAAAGTAGTTAAACTTTTCAGTTTTGTAATTCAGGTTTGCACTTACTCCGTAAGTTTCAGGAAGCCCTGTTGAGGCAATAAAAGTTCCGTTTAAACCTTGATTTTTTCCTTTTTTAAGAATAATATTGATGATTCCTGAACCCCCTTCTGCATCATAACGCGCAGATGGATTGGTGATCACTTCCACTTTATCAATTGCATCAGCTGGAAGCTGACGTAAAGCTTCGGCAACGTTTATAGCGTTTGAAGGTCTTCCATCAATTAAAATTCGGATATTATCACTTCCTCTTAAACTTACATTTCCTTCCGTATCAACAGAAACTGATGGTACATTGTCAAGAACATCACTTACAGTTCCGCCTTTTACCATCATATCCTGACCCACATTATAAACTTTTTTGTCCAGTTTTATTTCAACTGTCGATTTTTCGGCACGAATGACAACTTCATTCAATTGAGCAGCATCTTCGGATAAATTGACAACGCCTAAGTTAGTGTCGCCCTGAATATTTCTTCCTTTTACTTCACTTGGTTTAAACGAAATAAATTCAACCTTTATATCATATGTTCCCGGAGCTACGGCTACTTCAAATTCACCTTTTGGATTAGTGATTCCGCCGGCAATAACTTTAGTATCATTTGGCGCAGTAATCGAAATTGTAGCGTACTCAAGCGGTTGTTTACTTATTTTTTCTAAAACTTTTCCGGTAACTTTTACTTTGTTTCCGGCAGGTGGTCCTTGTTGTGCATAGTTGTAAAAACTTGTAAGAAATAACACAAGTAATACAGCAAATTTGATTTGTTTCATTTTTATTTTTGGTTTCATTTACTCTTTAGACGGCAAATGTAGCTTTTGGTTTAAAGAGAGAAATCACAAAAATATGTTAATTTGGTTCTTTATAATCAGTCTAAAAAAGAGGCGACGAGATCTAAATCTCTTCCTATAATTGCTTTCCCGTCCTTTATAACAATCGGACGCTCGATTAAAATAGGGTTATCTGTCATAGCCTGAATAACCTGATCGGTTGTGAGTTCTCTTCCTTTGTAATTTTCGATCCATATTTTTTTCTTTAACTCGAACTAACTGAATTGGCTGAAGGTTTAATTTTTCAAGTAATTCTTTTAATTCCTTAAAATTTGGAGTTTCTGTCAGATAGGGAATAATCTCAAATTCCTCATTTTTTTGCTCAATAAAAGCCAGACAGTTTCTTGATTTTCCGCAACGTGGATTATGGTAAATTTGTATCATTTTATTATATTTAATCTGTTGTAAGATAATTAAACTAAAATTTCGGTATTTTAGCAAGACCAAAAATAAGATTTACTTATCAAATCGAATTCTCATTTTTAAATTATTATAATTATGTTTTTAGAACAAGGAATTAAACCTCACAATAAGTTCTGGCTCTATCTTTTAGGATCAGTTTTAATTATTCTCGCTTCATTTATTGGACAAATTCCTTTTTCGGTTGCAGTTTTGTATAAAACTTTAAATAATAAAAAAGGTTTTTCATTTGATAATGCTTCAGTAATGAAAATATTTGAACCGAATCTTACTTTGTTTTTGGTTATGGTTTCTTTCGCTTTTGCACTTGCCGGAGTTTATTATGTTGTGAAGTATTTGCACCATCAAACATTTTTATCGGTTACAACATCCAGGAGTAAAGTCGATTGGAAACGTATTGGCTTTTCATTCCTTTTATGGTCTTTCTTTTCAATCTTAAGTTTTGTCGCATTATATTTTAAGTCTCCGGAGAATTTTATTTGGAATTTTAAATTGATTCCGTTCTTGATTTTAGTTGTTGTGGGATCCATATTAATTCCAATACAAACCAGTACCGAAGAATATGTTTTTAGAGGTTATCTGATGCAGGGATTTGCAAATCTTGCTCAAAACAGATGGTTTCCGTTAATGATGACGTCGTTAATATTTGGTTCCATGCACGTTTTTAATCCCGAAGTGGCAAAAATGGGCTACGTTATAATGTTTTATTATATAGGAACCGGATTGTTTCTGGGCGTTATTACACTTATGGATGAAGGAATCGAGTTAGCTTTAGGATTTCATGCTGCCAATAATTTAGTTGGAGCATTATTAGTTACATCAGATTGGTCCGTTTTTCAGACACATTCTCTTTTTAAAGATATGTCTGAACCATCAGCAGGTTTGGATGTAATACTTCCGGTTGTTGTAATTTACCCTATTTTGCTTTTTATTTTTAGTAAGAAGTACAAATGGAACAACTGGAAAGAAAAATTAACAGGTAAAATAAATGTTGTAGAAATTTCAAATCAATAATATCATGTCACAATTAACACATAAAAATGTTCATAATTATTTTAAAATAGATGGTTTTCATTTAAACGCAGAACAGTTGCGCAGTGTTGCTTATGATTATATAAAAGAAGGTGATGGTGATGAACAGGCAATAGGTGAATTTTTACTCGATTGGTTCGATGATAAGGACTATATAGAAATGAGAACTTCCGGCACAACCGGACTTCCTAAGTTGGTAAAATTAGAAAAACAAGCGATGATTCAGTCCGCTTTAGCAACAGGTGATTTTTTTGAATTAGAACCTGGCGATAAAGCATTACTTTGTTTGCCCGTAAAATTTATTGCCGGAAAAATGATGTTGGTTCGTGCTATCATTTTAGGACTCGAATTAGATATTGCAGAACCCAGTACACAACCATTATCTTTAAATACAAAGACTTATGATTTTGTTGCAATGGTGCCTTTACAGGTTCAAAATTCTATTGATGCTTTAGTAAACGTTAAAAAACTAATTGTTGGCGGAGCTAAAATGGATGCTTCACTGGAAGAAAAAGTTTTACCGCTTAAAACTGACGTTTATGAGACCTACGGCATGACCGAAACTATTACTCATATCGCAGCGAGAAAAGTAGGGGAGAACGTTTTTACAGTTTTGCCAAATGTTAAAATTGTTCAGGATGAACGCGGTTGTTTGGTAATTACAGTTCCAACTATTTCTGAAGAACCTATTATTACAAATGATTTAGTTGAGGTAATAAGAGAGAACCAATTTATTTTTCTGGGCAGAATTGACAATGTAATTAATAGTGGAGGTGTTAAACTTATTCCGGAGCAGATAGAATCAAAACTGATTGGTAAAATACATAATAGATTTTTTGTCACAGGAGTTCCCGATACTTCTCTAGGCGAAAAATTAATTCTGGTTATTGAAGGAGAAAAACAGGAATTTGACCAGGATTTTTTTGATGTTCTGGATAAATTTGAAAAGCCAAAAGAGATTGTTTTTGTTCCAAAGTTTAAAGAAAATGCCAATGGAAAATTGTTACGTAAACCAAGTCTGGTGTAGGTTTCACCATATAAGAAACATTAATAAATCTTTGAATTATTAATTGAACGAACTTTTAAAAAAGAATCAGTGCCAATATGTTTTAATGCGTTAAATCTGTGGGCTAATAATTTTGCAATTTAAAGAGATGCATAAAAAAAAGACACTACATTTTGTTTTGCAAATAGTAGTGTCTTTTTAATTTAAATTCTGATTAAACTAGTAGTGTTTATTACACCATTTCAGTTTCAAGAGAAGATTTTATAGATGAATTAATAATAGACAAAGTAACTGGATCTGATTCTCCGGAGAAAAAAGCTTCTAAAACTTCCTGGAATACAGGATTTGTATTTTCTGTCAAAGAAAACAATGTCATCGAAGAGCGTAATTTACGAGCGTCTAAATCCCCTAAAATTCCATCAGCAGATTTTCTTTTAAAAGTCAAAAACAGTTCGGAAATTTCGATAAGATGTTTTCCTAAAATTGGATGTTCGAGGAATTCCGTTGCTTCTTTTAAATCGTTAATAGCATAAAAATTGGCAGTGTCACTCGTGCCCAAACCTTTGATCTGAGGAAAAATGAACCACATCCAGTGAGTTTCTTTTTTTCCTTTTTTGATTTCAGAAAGAGCAGTAAGATAAAGTTTGTTTTGTGCGTCTAAAAAACGCAATAAATCATTGTTTGAGTGAGCCATTGTGGTAATGTATATATAAAAAAAGGTTGCAAAAGTAGTGAAAAAGAAAGGTCCTGCCTAATAAAAGGTTCATGCACTGAGTATTTTAACTTTTAGAGGAGGAAATTTCCTCATCGTTATACAGCGAAAAAAAACTCATTTTAAGGTGTTTGTAAATTATTCACTTCGTTGTGTTCGTCTAAAAGTCAAATTGATTCTTGGTAATACATTCCGGGCCGTTTTAGGTACATGATGCTGCCAAAAACTATTGGTTGTTCCTGCCATTAATAAAAATGATCCGTGATGCAAAGGAATCTCTATTTGCGGAATCTCTTTTCTAAATTTATGACGGAGTTTAAACATTCTGGTTTCGCCAAAAGTCACCGAAGCAATAATCGGGTTCGGTCCTGTATTGTGTTCTTTGTCGCTGTGCCAGCCAACGCCATCATTTCCGTCTCGGTATAAATTTAAGAGAAGACTATTAAAATCAAGCTGTGTTTCTTTTTCGACCCTGCCTCTGATAGTCAATAAGTCATAAGTCCAGTCAGGTCCGTTTTGATCTGCCCCGGGATTATCCTTGTCTTCATACCAGGAAATCATTCGGGGAACAGTATAGGTTTTGTCATAAATTTCCATTTCATATTCTCTCCATTTAGTCTTATGTAGTATTCTTTCGTAAAAGCGATCAGATTCTTCTTTAGTGAAGAAATTATCAATCAAAATAAGTTCTGCATCCGGCAGGTCAAATACTTTTTTTCCCGCCAGACCTGTGGCAAATAATTCGGTATCGCTAAATAGTGTCATTGTTCGGTTATTTTGTGTCAATTTCAATCCATACCGGAGCATGGTCACTTGTTTTTTCCCATCCCCGCACATGGCGGTCAACCCCTCCGGAAATTAGTTTTTTTGCTAGTTGCGGACTAAGCAAAAAATGATCAATTCTAAGACCGGCATCCCGCTCGTAAGCCTTTCTGAAATAATCCCAAAAGGTGTAAATTTTCTCATTAGGATATAAGGTTCGGATTGCATCTGTCCATCCTTGCGCTACAATAGCTGCAAAAGCTTTTCTGACTTCGGGTAGAAAAAGGGCATCTTTTACCCATTTCTCCGGTTTATAAACATCCATTTCAGTTGGCATTACATTATAATCGCCAACCAATATTACCGGAACTTTTAAACTCAATAATGTTGCTGCACGATCCGCCAGACGATCAAACCATTTTAGTTTATAGTCTAATTTTGGTCCCGGAGCAGGATTTCCGTTTGGGAGATAAAGACAAGCAACCGCAATCCCGTTAATCAAAGCTTCGATATAACGACTTTGTAGATCCTCGTTGTCTCCCGGAAGAACGCGTGTTACTTCCTCAATTTCCATATTGCGTGCCAGAATTGCCACGCCATTCCATTGCTTTTGTCCGTGCCAAATGGCATTGTATCCTGCATCATTAATCGCTTTAAGCGGAAAATTGTCCTGTGGTGCTTTTAATTCCTGCAGACACACAATATCCGGAGTAGCTTCTTCCAGCCATTTCAATAATACATTTATGCGTCCGTTGACCCCGTTTACGTTATAAGTAGCTATTTTCATAGTAGATTTAATTAGTTGTATCATTAAATTTACAGCTTTTTGCGCCTTTATAGTTACATAAATTCATGTTCTTATTTCAGAAACTGTTTGTTAAAGAATACTTTACGCGGGTTTTTTTCTGCGTAAGCAAAAATTAACTGCACAATGTATTGATTACTTTTATAAGGCGTAGCATAATTTTTTACCTCTAACGGATCTGTAATCGCAACATCTAAAGGAATATATCCCATACCATAAAAATGACCGTTTTCTATCCAGATGCAGCTTCGTTCTTGTGATGTTCTCCCTTTCTCTATAATCGCAAAAGTGGGTCTGTTACTTAATAAAAAATCAATCGCATTGTCGACCTGCTCATTGTGCAGTGAAACATCAGGCAAATCTGTTATATCTTTATTTTGAAATATTTCTCCGTCTTCAGGTCTTACATACTTGCAAAATCTATAATCAATTTCAAATTGCTCTGCCAGACTTCGCAATATATTTGTTCCTTCGTGAATACTGCTGAAATGCTCGATGCACGACTGAAATTTATTGAGTTTCCCTATTGCCAGATATTTGTATCCATTCCGGGCTTCATATTGATACAATCCAAATTTAGGTTCAAAACGTTTTAACGCTCTATTATAAGTGGGCCAAAGGTGCTTGATTTCTGTGCATTCTAACAAGAGCGCCATTAATTCGTTGCCACAGACTTCAAAGGAAATGGAGTGGATATCCCTTAAGAAATGCTGTCTTTGCGGATTAATCTTATGACCGCTAAAATGAGAAGCGACACGTTTTTTTAAGTTAATCGCTTTCCCTACGTAAATTACTTTTTTTACCTCATTATAAAAATAATACACACCCGGTTTTTCAGGTAAATTATTAAAATCTTCAGGCGGAAGGTTAGGAGGTAAACGCTGATCTTGTGACGTATTTTTTATCATTTTTTCGATATGACCTTCATCATCCCATTCCAGTAATCGCGAAAATAATATAGCGGTAGCATCTGCATCACCGCCGGCACGATGCCTGTTTTCTAAAGATATATCCAATGAATTACACAGATTCCCTAAACTATATGATCCCAGCCCCGGTCTGATTTTTCGTGCTGCGCGAACGGTACACAACTTCCTTGCTGTCCATTTAAAACCGGCTTGTTCAAGCTGATGGCGAACAAATGAATAATCAAAGTTGACATTGTGGGCCACGAAAACACGATCAGTAAGCATTTCCAAAACTTTATCTGATATATCATCAAAAATTGGCGCATTAGCCACCATTTCATTGTTAATTCCTGTTAAGGCAAAAATCGAAATTGGGATTTCTTTTTCCGGATTCACAAGGGTTTCGTAACGATCAATCACGTTTTCTCCGTCATGAATGATAATGGCAATTTCGGTAATGCGGCTGCCACTGGCGTTTCCACCGGTGGTTTCGATATCTACTATGGCATATTCTTGCTTTTTCATCTCTTTAATATAACGTAATTTCTTCTTGTGTCGTTTAAATGTTTAACACATAGAAACATAGGTTTAATTTTTAAATATAAGATCCTTTTATAAAATCATGATTTTCTCACATAGCTATGTGTATTTAGACAAGTGAAACGCCTTTTTTATTATTTTAAAACTATGTTTCTATGTGTTTAAAAATTATGGTCAACGATTTTTAGTTTTGAAATTTCATTCGGTGTCGTGGTAAATTAATTTCATGTGCTTGCGGATAAGGTTCCCGATGTGTGGGACTGACATCTTCCTTTATTAAACGCTGGGTTTTATATTGGTCTTTAGCATCCATATAACGCGGATCAGGAATAAAGGGCATCTTAGCCATTTTGGTAATCGTAATGGTAGGGAAATGATAATCGACTTCTACAATTCCTAAAAGGAGATAACAACCTCCGCCCTGAAAAGGAAATTGTGCCAGACAATCCAGAAAATGAGCCGTATCAAAATAAGTACCTTCATGATCGATCCAGGTCCCAAAATACATATTGCCTTTTTTGGTCGGAACTTGCTTTCTTGAAATTAAATACGCCAGCATTCGAACTTGTTTTTTATGATGAGCCACTAAATCTTTTGCCATAATATCACCGCGATGTTTGGTTTGAAGCAAATCAAAAACAGTACATGAAACCGGGAAACTTAATAACTCAATTTCATCAAAAGCATCTTCATATAAAGAACGTTCCAATGTTGGAAGTTTATATTCTTTGACCGGTTCCTGCAATAGCATCAAACTTTTGTTTTCGGGTTTGAAATTGTTTAAAAGTAAACTGGCAACGACCAAAAGCTGATTTTTGGTTTTTCCCGTAAAACGAAAAGCATCTATAAAAATCAAAATTTTCATGCTTTCAATGCCAATTGGAATCCGATGGATAAAATCCTCCAAAGAAAGAAATTCTCCATTTTTCTCCCGATCTGATTCGATCAAATGAGCTGTTTTAGATTCTAAACTCTGCAAATGCATAAAACCCAAATAAATATCAGTTCCGTAAACCGTAGTTTGATATTCGCTTTTATTTACACACGGATTAAGAACTGTACCGCCTGACATACGCGCTTCATGTATATAAACTTCGGTTCTGTAAAATCCGCCCTGATTGTTGATTACGGCGGTCATGAATTCTACAGGATAATTAATCTTAAGATACAAACTTTGGTAACTTTCGACAGCATAAGAAGCCGAGTGCGCTTTACAAAACGAAAACCCGGCAAAGGATTCAATCTGACGGTAAATTTCCTGACTAAGTCCTTCTGGATGTCCTTTCTCGGCACAACAAGCAAAGAAATTATCTTTTACTTTTTGTAAAGCCTCCGGAGATCGACCTTTTCCCGACATGGCGCGACGAAGGATATCACCATCAGGAGCAGGAAGTCCCCCATAATGCTGGGCGATTTTGATCACATCCTCCTGATACACCATAATGCCGTATGTTTCGCCCAGATGTTCTTTAAACACCTCGTGAAAATATTGAAACTGGTCCGGGTTATTATGACGGAAAATGTACTCTTTCATCATTCCGGATTGTGCCACGCCGGGACGAATAATAGACGAAGCGGCTACCAGAATTTTATAATTATCACAATTTAAACGTCTCAGTAATCCACGCATAGCAGGACTTTCGATATAAAAACAGCCAATAGTTTTGCCTTGAGCTAAATGAATATTACAAACGGCTTCATCTTTAGAAATCGAAGTGTCGCGAATGTTGACTTTAATTCCTCGGTTTTTCTCAATTAGTTTAACGCTGTCATCAATATGACCAATCCCACGTTGGCTCAGAATATCGAATTTATCAAAACCAATTTCTTCAGCAATATGCATATCGAAAAGTACAATAGGAAATCCTTTTGGCGGCATTTCAAGCGGCGTATAATCCGTAATTGGTTCTTCAGAAATTATAATTCCACAAGCGTGCATACTACGCTGATTTGGATATTTATGCATCATCAAACTATATTCCTGAACCAGTTTTACGATAGAATTGGTTTCGTGTAATGCCATAGGATTTTTGGCCAGCATATCCAGTTCTTCTTTTGGAAGACCAAACACTTTTCCGACTTCCCTAAAAATAGAACGGTGTTTAAACTCGACATTGGTTCCGCAAAAAGCAACATGATCTTTTCCATATTTTTCGAAGATATATTCTAAAATGGTATTGCGTTCTTTCCAACTCCAATCAATATCAAAATCAGGAGGACTTTTTCGATTTAAGTTTAAAAAACGTTCAAAATACAGATCCAGTTCTATTGGGCAGATATCGGTAATTCCGAGACAATAAGCTATAATACTATTGGCGCCACTTCCTCGGCCAATGTGCATAAATCCCTGACTGTTGCTGTATCTGACAATGTCCCAAGTAATTAAAAAATAACCACTGAATTGTAATTCATCAATAACTTTTAATTCTTTTTCTACACGTTTTCGAGCAATTATGTCTTCTTTTTCATAACGCCATTCAAAACCTTTTTTGGCTAATTCTGTTAGTTTTTTGAGATCACTCTCGCGACTTCCGGTAAAGAATTTTTTATTTCTTTTAATTGAAAAATCATATTGAAAATTACAAGAATCGATTATTCTTTGCGTGTTGGCAATGATTTCAGGATAACTTTCATAAAATGGTAAAAGCGATTCTGGCGGGAGCATTTTCTCAGAAGTTTTACAATAATCAGTTTCTGTAAGTCTCGATAAAATGATATTCGTATCAATCGCTCGCAGAATTTTATGCAGATTAAATTCTTTTTTATTGCTAAAAGTTACTGATTGCAACACCACCATTTTAGCTATTTTGTTTTTATGTTCCGAAGTAAGAAGTCTTAAAACTTCATCCGGACGAATTCCGATAAATTCATTCTCACGAAGAAATTCAGGAGCATTTTCTAAAGTATAAATCACAAAAACCGAATCAAATTCCGGAGCAATCAATGGTAAAGGTTCTCCGCTGAAATTATGATCCGTCAAAAAACGATTCATTTCCCCAAGTCCGCTGGCATTTTTGGCTAAGCCAATATATCGGAATTGATGATTGCAGCGAAATTCTATTCCAACAAGAGGGTTAATCCCCACTTTATCACAGGCTCTTATAAAATCATATATTCCTGTCACAGTATTGATATCCGTAAGTGCCATCGATTCTAGGCCGCAAGAAACACCCTGCCCGATAAGTTTATCGAGAGAAATAGTGCCGTAGCGTAGCGAATGATATGAATGACAATTGAGATACATGATTTATTTGATACGTTTTAAAATTTCGTCTTTGTTATTTGGTTTAAAAGAAGCTCCGGCACAACGCATCACAGCATCGAATCCATAACGGCTTTTCATTTTATCCATTGCTGCATATAGTGATAACATTTCCTCGGTATCTTCAAATAGGTCAATTTGATAAGTACCCCGAACCAATCCGCTAAAGCGAATACCAATCAAACGCAATCGCATACGGCGTTGATACAATTTGTCAAAAAGCTCCATTACATTTTTGGTCAGAATATGATCTGCCGATGTATAAGCAATTTTGCATTGTTTGGTTTCAGTGTCAAAATTGGCGTAACGTATTTTAACCGTAATGGTTGACGTTAACCATTGCTCAGAGCGTAATTGAAAAGCCAGTTTTTCGACCATGCCAATCAATATCGATTTTAGCATGATAATATCTATCGTATCCTGAGAAAAAGTATGTTCTGTAGAAATCGATTTTCTTTCGGTATAAGGTTCTACAGGCGTGTTGTCAATTCCGTTAGCTTTTTTCCAGATGTCCAGACCGTTTTTTCCAATCATTTGCTGTAAAACTTCGGGAGGCATTTCAGATAAAGTCTGAATTTTACGAACGCCAATTCGGGATAAAAGCTGAAAAGTCACATTACCAACCATAGGAATTTTTTGGATCGATAACGGATTTAGAAAAGCTTGTACATTACCTTGCGGAATTTCTAAATTGCCTTTTGGTTTGCCTTCGCCGGTTGCAATCTTAGAAACAGTTTTGTTAACGGATAATGAAAAACTGATGGGTAATCCGGTTTCTTTTATAACTGACTGAGCTAATTCGTCTGTCCATTTATAACTGCCATGAAATTTATCCATTCCGGTAATATCAAGATAAAATTCATCAATGCTGGCTTTTTCCATTATTGGTGCTTTTTCCTGAATCACCTGCGTGACATCATGTGACAATCGGGAATATAATTCCATATCACCTTTCATTATTTTGGCTTGCGGACAAAGTTTCATTGCCATATGAATAGGCATGGCTGAGCGTACTCCAAATTTTCGGGCTTCATATGAACAAGAGGCCACGACACCACGATCACCGCCACCAATAATCAAAGGAATTTCCTTTAATTCTGAGTTAGTTAGTCGCTCGCAGGATACAAAAAAGGTATCCAAATCCATGTGTACAATTGCCCTTGCCATTTCCTTGTTTTTGTATGAAACAAAATTAGTACAGATAATAACATTTTTTTGTATATTTGTTGTTCCAAATTATAACAAATTAATTATGTCCTTATTTTCAGATAACATCAGAGCATTGAGGGTTAAGCATAAAATATCTCAGGAGAAATTAGCTGAAAACCTAAAGATTACCAGAGGAAGATACGTTAAATACGAAGACGGAACGTCTGAGGCACCATACGATATCTTAAAGCAGATTGCCTTATATTTTCATATGAGTATTGATTTGATATTGTCTGTCGATATACGAAAGATAAACATAGAAAATCTAATAAAACTTGAAGGTAACCGCCTTATTTTGCCCATACAAGTAGATAGTTTTGGAGAAAATTATATTGAAATTGTATCTCAAAAAGCAAAAGCAGGATATCTAAACGGATATGCTGATCCGGAATATATCGAAAGTCTGCAACAAGTTTCGCTTCCGTTTTTAGGACCGGGAAAACACCGCGGATTTCCTGTAGAAGGCGATTCGATGCCGCCACACGAAGATGGTTCCATTATTATTGGCCGTTATGTAGAAAGGCTGGGAGAAGTTATGGATGGAAGGACCTATATCCTGATTACTAAAAATGAAGGAATGGTTTATAAACGCCTGAATAAAAACAAAAAGAATGCGTTGGTTCTGGAATCAGACAACCGTTTTTATCCGAATTATGAAGTAAAAGCTTCAGATATTTTAGAAATTTGGGAATACGAATGCAATATCGGACGCAGTGATAAACGTCATGAACAAACAGAATCTCAAAGTATGAAAGATTTGCTTTTGGAAGTGAAAAGAGAAGTGATGGAGATTAAGAATAATACTTCGAATACATAGAAAAGTTTTTGCCACAGATTTCCCAGATTAAAAGGATTTTTTGTTTGCCACGAATTACACAAATTTACACGAATTAGTTTGAATGGAATTTGTGTAAATTTGTGTAATTAGTGGCAGAAAAACTTGGCAAAGCTATTCAAAAAAAATCCTTTTAATCTGTGAAATCTGAGGCTATAAATAAACTTTACGTCAGTACCTTTGTAGCAAAAGAAATCTAAAAAACTTTCACAAAGCCCAACCCATATTGTTGCCCGTTATAAAACGGCATTATCATAGAAGTTGAATTACTTTCAGATGACGATTTGAATAGTTTTCTGGTAATATATGGATTCATCCAATACGCCAATTTAGTACTCAAAATCCCTATTCCGGCTCCGGCAGCAACATCCGTTAACCAATGGCGATTGTTGTAAATTCTAAATAATCCCGTTCCGGTTGCTACGGCATAACCCGCAATTCCGTACCAAATCGATTTATCTTTGTATTCCTGCCATAAAAATTCTGCTCCGGCAAAAGCAGTCGCAGTATGTCCGGAAGGGAAAGAATTATTAGAACTTCCGTCTGGTCGTTCTTCATGTACAATCGACTTTAAACCCAAAATAGTTGTTGCCATAATCGCATACGAAGTCACAAATATTACAGACCGATCCCGCATATTATTCTTCCCTTTTACACCAAACGCATTCAAAGCATAAACATATGCCGCAGGCGCGTATTGAGAGAAATCATCAATGGTGATTTTTTCATCAATGTCTTCAGTGACTTCATTTTTGATTTGATGATTGAAACTTAAGAGCTGATCACTTTTAATACCAATAGTGCCATATCCAATTAATACCCCCGGAATGATCAATTGTTTGTAATTGAATTTTAAAGGATGTGACGTACTGTCAATTTTTGTTATGGAGTCGTTTTGTTGTGCATTTGCAGAAAAAAATCCGAATAGAAATACAAGGAAAATCGTTTTGTAAAACATCTTTCGTTATTGTTATAAGTTGCAATAATAACGAATGTTCGATGCAGGTGTTTTAGGCTTAATCTAACCTTAAGTTAATATTAATCTGTTGGTTTTAAATGGAGTAGTTGTATTAAGATTGGCTAAATATTGAATGGTAAAAATCTCAATATCAATGACAATTTCAATGAAAATAAAAATATCATTTTCAATTAAATGTGTAGTCCTTACGGGACAAACATATCGCGTGTAAATTTTTTCTACCAATATATAATCTCTCTGAGATATTACTCCATCAGTAGTTAAATATTGGTAGAAAAAAAAGAAATATTTATGTCATATAATCTCTTTGAGATATACTCCGTTAGGAGTTAAATGTTGGTAGAAAAAGATCACGACAAGTAAAAATGTCCCGTAGGGACTACATAAAATTCCGTAGGAATGATTTATATTGTAGCAACGGATTTTAATCCGTTGAAAATTGGATTTACACATTTTTAAAATTCCGTAGGAACGACCTATTTTATTGCGGAACTGGATTAAAATCCAGCCCTACAATATTGGTCGAGCCTCCGGCTCTTTTTTATACTTTCAACGAAAACCAAAAAGTGCTTCCCAAACCTAAATTGCTTTCTACACCAACAAGACCATTTTGAGCTTCGATAAATTCTTTACTGATCGCTAATCCTAATCCTGTTCCTGATTTTTGGCTGCCTGGAATTTTAAAATATTTATCAAAAACTTTGTCTTTGAATCGTGTGTCAATTCCTTTTCCGGTATCGATCACCTGAAATACAATCTGATTATTTTCCTCTTTTAATCGAATGGTAATTGTGCTTTTTTCAGATGAATAGGTAATAGCATTTGAAAGATAATTAATTAAAACCCAGCCTGTTTTTTCGCTGTCGGCTTTTACATCTTGTAGATTTTCATCGGCATTAATTATAAGTTTGATTTGCTTTTGATCGGCCTGAACTTTTACGGCTTCGGTAGCGTAATTTACAATGGCGTATGGATTACTTTTCTCTATATTCAACTGAATATTTCCGGTTTCTAATTGGGACAAATTGAGCAATTCCCCTGTTATTTTTAATAAACGCTGACTGTCATCTTTAATACTTTCAACCAATTGTTTCTGGTCGTCATTCATATCGCCCGTTTTGGCATTTTGAAGCAATTGTAAACTCAGTTTTATAGAGGCAATTGGAGTTTTTAATTCGTGCGAAACGGTGGCAATAAAATTGGTTTTGGCAAAATCAAGTTCTTTAAACAAAGTAATATTTCGCAGAATAATCACATCACCAATATTGATTTCTTTTTCTTCTCCGGTTGGAGTTATCGTAATATTGATCGTTTCTTTATCAAAATAACTTTCTTTTCCGTTAGCAAAAATCTTTAAAGGTTTCTTTTTCTGAGAATCGGTGGTTAATTCTTTTAATATCAGAGACCGAATCAAGTCATTTGATAACGCCAGAGTAGAAGCCGATTTCCCGATAACATCTTCAGATTTCATTCCGATGATTTTCAGGGCTTCATCATTGGCAAACAAAATTATACCTTCATTATCTAGCCCAATAATAGGATCGTGCATATTATTGATAAGCGTTTCAAGTCGTTTCTTTTCGAAGAATAATTTGTACAAGTTACTATTGTTATATTCCTGAAGTTTTTGCGCCATTGTATTAAATGATTTTGCCAGATCACCATATTCATTGTGATTGGTAAAATGCACACGTTCCGAATAATTCTTATTTGCAATTTCCTTAATACTCTGAGTCAGTTCTTTAATTGGATTGGCAATATTATTGGGCAGATTAACCAATAAATTAAAGGCGATTAAAAAACACAAAGTCCCTACAATGGCAATCCATAAATTAGCAGTTTCGGCAGTATGTTTGGCGATATCACTTTTCTGCTTTATGGCATCCAGATTGAGTTTCATAATCGCAAAAATATCCTGTCTGATTTGCGTTTTTATGCCTTCATTAGAGCTGTTTTTTTCTAAAAGAGCAAAACTTTTTTCAAGATTAGCAGTTGCTTCTTTTTCTCCGGGTTCAGTAACGTTTTGCGTTTGTTTTTCAAGATATTCCTTAAAAGTATGAAGCTTATTATCAGTACTTATTTTAATTTCATCCAAAGACAAAATCATATTTCTCGAATATTCCAGCGTATTATAATTCGCTTTTAAAATATTCTCAGTGTCTGCTTTTATCAAAAAAACAGAATAGCCACTCACTAATGAAAGTATGATAATCATTAAAAATAACAATCCAACTCCAAGATTCAATTTAGTTTTAATTCTCATATTTTTTTATTTTTTGGTAAAATGTTTTATGTGAGATGTAAAATGTATTCACAAAGATCTTTTTACATTTTACATAAAACATTTTACGAAAGTATAACAAGGTCAACATTTGATAATGACAGACTGTTTAACAATCGTCTGAAAATCGTTGTAGACAAAATTACTTTAAATAAATTCAAATGCGGTTTCCCGATGCAGACAGTTGTAATATGTTTTTCTTCAACCGCAATCAAAATAGCATCCGCAATATTTTTGTTCTCTAATCTAATGACTTCTGCACCCAATTGCACTGCTAATTTAAAATTATTAATCAAATGGCGTTGTTTGTCCAATGCAATTTTGGTACTGCTTTCATTAGGTGTTTCTACATATAAAACATACCAGGATCCATTATAATAACTCGCCAGACGCGCCGCTTTTCTAATTACAATTTTGGCTGTTTTATCATTACTGCTAATACAAGCCAAAAGTTTTTCGTGCCTTAAAGCGTTCAGTTGAGGTATTTCGCTTTCGACTTTTCGAACCACCTGACTGGCTACTTCTTTCAAAGCCAATTCACGCAATTGTAAAATCTGATCAGACTTAAAAAAGTTCGTCAAAGCAGTCTGAATTTTATCAGCCGTATAAATTTTGCCTTCTTTCAAACGCGCAATCAAATCTTCAGCCGTCAAATCGATATTTACGACTTCATCTGCCAATCGCAAAACATTATCCGGAATTCGTTCCTGAACGTCAATTCCAGTTATGCGTTTTACATCTTCATTCAAACTCTCAATATGCTGAATATTCACTGCCGAAATTACATTGATTCCCGCTTCCAGAATTTCCAGAACATCTTGCCAGCGTTTCTCATTTTTGCTGCCTTCAATATTGGTGTGTGCCAATTCATCCACAATTACCACTTCAGGTCGAAGATTGATAATCGCTTGCACATCAAGTTCTTCCAGTTGTTTCCCTTTATAGAAAATGGTTCGCCGCGGAATCACGGGCAAACCAGATAAAAGTTCATGCGTTTCCTTTCGCATATGTGTTTCGATGTAACCAATTTTTACATCGATTCCGTTCTTCAACAACGAATGTGCTTCTTGTAACATCCGATACGTTTTGCCCACACCGGCACTCATCCCAATATAGACTTTAAACTTTCCTTTTCGTGATTTCTGAATTAAATCCAGAAAGTGCTGTGCGTTATTTTTCTGTTCCATAAAATATGCTTTAAGCAATAAGCTGTAGGCTTTAGGCAGATTGCGTTTTACAAGCTTACTGCTTAAAGCCTATAGCCTAAAGCTAGAATGAGATCGCCAGCGAAGTCGTTACAAATGTATTCGTATCCGTTGGAAGATTATCTTTTGTAAATATTTGATCTTTACTTGAAAGATTTCTGGCTTCTAATCTAAACATTACATTATCAGTCACTAAGTAATCAAAGTTAGCCGAAAATCCGTAAGTTTTAAAACCATTTTGCGTTTCTGTTGCGATGATTACACCTTTTTCATCACTATAATATTCGCCACGAGCTGCTAGCTGAATTTTATCTGTTGGTTTGTATTGCAGAATCAAAACCGGCGAAAACCAGGTATCGTATTTGTTGCTGTTTTTAGCCGCTTGTTGGGATCCAACATCAAAACCAGCCGTAACATTTGTTTTGTCTGTTACTTTAAATTGTCCGTAAAAGTTATTAAAATAACGCCACTTTTTGTCAATATCCGGTTGCTCATTTCCAACATAAGTACTCCAGTTTAAAACTATTTTGTCTGATGGTTTATAAGTTACCTGCGTTCCAAAAGCAGGCGTATGATTGCCTTCAACTTTCTCAATACGCTGCCAGCCATTTAAATACATTCCCGCCAAATACCATTTTCCAGATTCAGAGGTGTAACCAATTTTTACTCCCGTTTCGTAATACGGAGAGTTTTCAGCCAGAATACTTCGGCTTAAAGTCTGACAATCTTTCCCGATCGCACTTTCAAAACCAATGTGTGCTGGCATAATTCCCGCATCAATCCATAAATTATGGTTTTGGGAAATCTTCACGCCCACATTTGCCTCGTATATATTTTTCAATAAACCCTGTTCCGCGGCCATGTTATACTCAGCGTAAGTTCCTGCCATTAAAGCAAAATTTCCACGGACATTATCTTTTTGATAATTCACTTTTGCCAAACCTAAATTGATGTTAACTTCATTACTTTTATTATAGTTGTAAAAAAAACCGGGACGTGTATGATTATCCGGTTTCCCGAAATCATAACTATAATAGGTTTCGACATATCCTGAAAAAGTAAACGGACTTTTTGTTTCTTCTTGCGCATGTAAATTGCTAAAACCAAATGCGATTAAAGCAGTAAGTATAATTTTTTTCATTTTTGTTTTTATTATTTGGGGTAAAAAAGGTGTATTAATTTTTATTAGTAGGTTTTTGAGCTATTTCCTGCTGTTCCTTCCAATCTTTTGTGCGGAACCCCCGCACAAAAGGATTTTCCCTCCCATCAGGGCTAGGACTTTTGGGGTAAAAAAAAGTCATTTTCGTTTCCTGCAAGGTTTTCAAAACCTTGTAGATATTAATTGTAAGTTTTCAGTTTGTTCAGCATCTCGTTTGTCATTTCGACGTAAGGAGAAATCACACTAGAAATTCCACACAGAATGTCCTCAAACTTTGTCGGCTCACAAGTGCGATTTCTCCTCCGTCGAAATGACAAAACGAACGATCATCTTTGTCAAACCCGACAGGTTTTTAAAACATATTACTTCAATTGATCCAAAGCCACATTCAATTCCAAAACATTAACCGTTGGAGTTCCCATAACTTTTGGCGTATTAATTTTAGATTCAACTAAGGCTTTTACTTTATCTTCAGCTAATTTTCTTTCTTTGGCAACCCGTTTTACCTGAATCAAGGCACCTTGTGGAGAAATATTAGGATCTAAACCACTTCCGGAAGCCGTCACCATATCTGATGGAATCTCAGATTTTTTCAAGTACGGGTGAACAAGTAAAAGTGTATCAATTCTTTTTTGAACTAAAGCCAAATATTCGGCATTGCTTGGTCCTTTGTTGCTTCCTGCACTTCCAGCAGCGTTGTAATCTACAGCGGAAGGTCTTCCCCAGAAATAATTCGACTTATCGAATTTCTGACCAATTTTTTGGTACCCAACCACTTTTCCGTTAACCAGAATAGTTTCTCCTTTTCCGTGATTTGGAGCAAATTGTGCAATTCCGTAAATCGCAAGTGGGTAAATAACTGCAAACAGAATTACGGTAAGCAGTGTTAATTTTAATAGTGAAAATATTGTTTTCATTGTTTCTAGTGTAAAATGTTAGATGTAAAAAGTGATTTGTAAGTTGTTATATGAATTTGATTAGGTCATTTGACATTTTACAAATCACATTTCACTAGATAAAAAAGGTTACGAGTAAATCAATTAATTTAATTCCGATAAAAGGGACAATCAATCCGCCTAAACCATAAATCAACAGGTTTCTTTTAAGGATGGCACTTGCACCGATTGGTTTATAATCAACACCTCTCAATGCTAATGGAATCAATATCGGAATGATGATCGCGTTAAAAATTACTGCTGATAAAATGGCGCTTTCAGGGCTATGCAAACGCATGATATTCAAACCTTCAAGCGCAGGAATCGCAGTAATAAAAAGAGCAGGAACAATAGCAAAATATTTCGCAACGTCATTTGCAATAGAAAAAGTAGTTAAAGTTCCCCGAGTCATTAAAAGCTGTTTCCCAATTTCGATAATTTCTATAAGTTTCGTTGGATCATTATCAAGATCGACCATGTTTCCGGCTTCTTTCGCAGCCTGAGTTCCGCTGTTCATGGCAACACCCACGTTTGCTTGCGCAAGGGCAGGAGCATCATTTGTTCCGTCACCCATCATCGCAACAAGTTTACCTAAGTTTTGCTCGTTTTTGATGTAGTTCATTTTATCCTCAGGTTTCGCTTCGGCAATAAAATCATCAACACCGGCAGCTTCGGCAATAAATTTCGCAGTTAATGGATTATCTCCGGTAACCATCACCGTTTTTACACCCATTTTTCTCAAACGATCAAAACGTTCTTTCATTCCTGGTTTAATGATATCCTGCAATTCTATAACGCCTTGAACCTGATCGTTTTTGATGACAACCAATGGCGTTCCTCCGTTTGTAGAAATGTCAATTACTTTTTGGGCAGTATCTTCAGGAAAAGAATTCCCGGCTTGTTTTGCAATGTTTTTTGCAGCATCCTGAGCCCCTTTTCGAATGTTAGTTCCGTCTTTTAAAACAACTCCGGAAGTTCTGGTTTCTGCGGTAAATTTAATTGTGTGTGAAATGTTCTCAGTAAATTGTGAAATGTCTGATTGTATTTTTCCATTTAAATCTATCGTTTTACTAAGCTCAATAATACTTTTCCCTTCTGGTGTATCATCTGCTAGTGAACTCAATACAGCAGATTTAATAAAATCATCCAAAGAAATTCCTTTTGTTGGATAAAAATTAGTTGCTTTTCGGTTTCCAATAGTGATTGTTCCGGTTTTATCCAAAAGCAAAACATCAATATCTCCGGCAGTTTCAACCGCTTTTCCAGATTTTGTAATTACGTTGGCACGCAACGCTCTGTCCATTCCCGCAATACCAATCGCAGAAAGTAAACCACCAATCGTTGTTGGAATCAAACAGACAAACAAAGCAATAAAAGCCGCAATCGTGATGGGTGCATTTGCATAGTCGGCAAACGGTTTTAGCGTAACGCACACAATCACGAAGATTAAAGTAAATGCGGCTAATAAAATGGTTAATGCAATTTCGTTTGGTGTTTTCTGACGGCTTGCACCTTCAACCAAAGCAATCATTTTATCCAAAAAGCTTTCGCCAGGTTCAGAAGTTACAATTACTTTAATTTTATCAGAAAGCACCTTTGTACCCCCGGTTACAGATGATTTATCACCACCGGCTTCCCGAATTACTGGAGCACTTTCTCCCGTAATAGCACTTTCGTCTATAGTAGCTAAACCTTCGATAATTTCACCATCTGTTGCAATTAAGTCTCCCGCTTCGCAAACGAAAACATCTCCTTTTTTCAATTCTGATGAACTGATATTTTTGATTTCTCCATTTGGCAAAATTTGTCTTGCCGGAGTTTCTTCACGAGTTTTTCTTAAACTATCCGCTTGTGCTTTCCCTCTGGCTTCGGCGATTGCTTCGGCAAAATTGGCAAACAAAAGCGTTGCTAGTAAAATTAAAAATACAATTAAATTATAAGCAAAACTACCTTGATCTGTCGCTCCCATTAAAATGGAAATACAAACGGCAAACATAATGGCAGTTCCTATTTCTACGGTAAACATTACCGGATTTTTGATCATCATTTTTGGATTCAGCTTCACAAAAGATTGCACTAAGGCTTCTTTTACCTGTTTGCTTTCAAACAATGATGTGGATTTATTAGTTGTCATTTTTTATATTGTTTTGTTTGACTAAATAATTTTTTAAACACATAGAGACATAGATTTTACTTTGAAATCAAGGCATTTTATTTAAAATACAAACACATAGCTATGTGTAAAAACTAGTTTTTTAGAATACCCTTTTTATTGACTTTTTAGTTCTATGTTTCTATGTGTTTAAAAATTTTCAGCATTTGAAAAATGAGTTATTATTTTAGTGTAAAATATTCCGCTAAAGGTCCAAGTGCTAAAGCTGGGAAGAATGATAAGGCAGCAATAATTGCGATTACGGCAAAAACCATTATTCCAAAAATTGAAGTGTCGGTTTTTAGAGTTCCTGCACTTTCCGGGATGTATTTTTTATTAGCCAATAATCCTGCAATTGCCAGCGGTCCAACGATAGGAATGAAACGACTCAAAAGCAACACAATTCCTGTAGTGATATTCCAGAACGGATTATTATCGCCCAAACCTTCAAAACCAGAACCGTTATTGGCAGCACTCGAAGTATATTCATATAACATTTCAGAGAATCCGTGATGTCCCGGATTGTTTAACCAGCCTGTTGCGTTTCCGCTAAACCAGTAACCCATTGCAGTATCATGTGCTGCAAAATAAGATGCTAAAGCTGTACCTGATAATATTAATAGAGGGTGAAGGATTGCGATAAAAGCAGCAATTTTAACTTCCCGTGCTTCAATTTTCTTTCCTAAAAATTCAGGTGTTCGACCCACCATTAATCCGGAAATAAATACAGCCAGAATAATGAAAATATAGAAGTTTAAAATACCAACTCCACAACCCCCATAAAAGGCATTGACCATCATGGCAAGCAATTCCATAGCGCCTGAAACAGGCATTGAACTATCGTGCATACTATTTACAGAACCTGTAGAAATTACTGTAGTTGCAATGCTCCAAAATCCTGAAACAGCTGGACCAAATCGAACTTCTTTTCCTTCCATAGCTCCGGTTGTTTGAGAGATTCCCATTTTTTCGATAGCAGGATTTCCGTTCATTTCTGTCATCATTGTTGGAATAACCAGTAATAAGAACCCAATCGTCATGACTCCAAAAATCACGTAGGATAATTTCTTTTTCTTTAGATAAAAACCTAAAGCAAAAATCATAGCAAACGGAACAATTAATTGTGACCAAAGTTCAACAGCATTGGTAAAATAAGTCGGATTTTCTAGTGGATGCGCTGAGTTGGCTCCAAAGAATCCACCACCGTTTGTACCTAAATGTTTGATAGCAATAAAAGCAGCAGCAGGTCCGCGGGAAACGTCAACGTGATCACCTTGTAAAGTGGTGATAGAATCTTTACTGTCAAAATTCATTGGTGTACCACTAAAAGCTAAAATAGTAGCTACAATAACAGAAAGCGGTAATAAAATACGAGTACAGCTTTTGATGAAATAATTGTAAAAATTCCCCAGTTTATCGGTAGTTCTTTCTTTCATTGCAGTAAAAATCATCGCTGCAGCGGCCATACCAACACCAGCAGAAACAAATTGCAGGAACATCAGGAACATTTGTGACAGGTAAGAAACGCCGCTTTCTCCCGAGTAATGCTGTAAATTACAATTGACAACAAATGAAATGGCGGTATTAAAAGCCAAATCAGGACTCATAGATGGGTTATTATCAGGATTTAAAAATAAAGATCCCTGAAACAATAAGACGAAAAAGCAAAGAAAGAACCAAATCATGTTGATACTTAAAAGTGCTTTTAAGTGTTGTTTCCAGTTCATTTCTTCAGTGGAATTGATACCGCTGATTTTAAAAATAAGTTTTTCAATTGGACTGAAAATCGGATCAAACAATGTTTTATCGCCCAAATAAACTTTAGCAATATATTTCCCTAACGGAATGGCTAAAATTATTGAAACGATAAAAATACTGATGACTCCTAGTAATTCTGTGTTCATAATATGTGATTTGTTAATTGTAAAATGTGATTGGTGAAATGTGTGAACTAATCAGTAAAAGGAGAAAGTAAAATGAATTATTAGAGACTTTTAACTTTTTGATTTCACATAAAAACATTTCACCTTTTACATGATTTAAAATTTTTCAGGTTTAATTAATACATAAACCAAATAGCCAAAAACGGCGATCGAGATAATAAATAGTGCAGTCATGATTTAGATTTTTTCAAAAAATTCAACTGATTTAAAACAAATCGCAAACAACACAACGGCTAATGCGAGTAAAAGAAAAGTGATTAACATATAGATTTTTTTTAGTGAAATGTGAAAATGTTAGAAGTAAGAAGTGAGATGTTTTTTGTAGAATGTGAAATACAGTCATTTTACATTTCACAAAAAACATTTTAATACTAGACGCCCGATGTATTAATTTGTTTGATATATTCCGCTTTTAGTGTTTGAGGAAAAAGGTGTGAAATATTGCAATGACGCACTTCCATAAAAGAAGAAACCGAAAAAACATACACATTAGAAATAGCATTTTTAGTTTCGATACTTCCGGTTATAAAGAGACGTTCAGCAAGTGCCAGACATTTTTTTGCACGAACAATATTACCGGAAATAATAGATTTTTTGGTGATGTCGGCAAAACGTTCTGCTTGTTTGTAGATTGAAGTGACTTGATTTTTCATGAGAATGAATTTTTATGTTCTTCCCACTTATGCCAAAAGTCAGACCGAAAAAGCATAGTGCTAGGTAAAGTGTTGCCAATAAAGGCGTTGAGGTTTCGTACCAAAAATCAGGCATAAAAAAAGCCTATCAAAATGATAAGCTTTTATTGAAATGATAGGTTTATTTAATTAAAAATCAGGAATTAAAAATTAAAAATTGTCATTGCTGATGATTGGAATTTAAGTTCCGGCGCGACACCATATTTATAGAAAAATATAGATTAAGTTAATAGAACCCCATCGGGGTGACATATTTTGCAACCAAAAGAAAATAATATAATATTGCTCCGCTGAAGCTTTAAATTGGAATTTGGAATTTAAAAAATATTGGGATTTAATTCTGTATATTATATTCCTCCAGTTTTCGATACAAAGTCGCAATACCAATTTCAAGCAATCGGGCCGTTTCTGCCTTATTACCTTTTGTATAATTCAAAACTTTCTGAATGTGCAATTTTTCGATACTTTGCATCGAAAAAGCCGACATTGATTTTGTAGCTTTTTCAGGCTGATGCTGCATTTCGTAAGGTAAAACATCCGAAGTTAAAGTGTCTCCGTTATTTAAAATAACAGATCTTTCAATCACATTTTTAAGTTCGCGGATATTTCCCGGCCAGGAATAATTTTCTAATTTCTGAAGAAAATCATCAGAAATATTCAAAGTTTTTTTATTCGTTTTTTCAGAAAATTGTTTGACAAAATACTGCGTAATCGGTGTAATGTCTTTAATTCTTTCGCGTAAAGGTGGAAGCGTAATCTCAAAAATATTCAAACGGAAATATAAATCAGAACGGAAACGATGTTCGTCACTTTCTGTTTTTAAATTTCTGTTTGTTGCCGCAATTAACCTGAAATTTGATTTTTTGGGAGTTGTATCACCAATCGGGATATATTCGCTGGTTTCTAAAACGCGTAGTAATTTGGCTTGAAGTTCAATGGGCATTTCTCCAATTTCATCGAGGAATAAAGTTCCGCCATTGGCTTCTTCAATAAAACCTTTTTTATCTTTCAAAGCTCCGGTAAAAGCACCTTGTTTGTGTCCGAAAAGTTCACTTTCCAGAATTTCCTTGCTGAAAGTGCTGCAGTTCAACGCCACAAAAGATTTTCCAACGCGATTACTGTTTTCATGAATTGCTTGTGCAAAAACTTCTTTTCCGGTTCCGGTTTCGCCTGTTAGTAAAACTGTTGAATCAGTTTTGGCGACTTTTTTGGCAAGATCAATAACTTGTTCGATTCCTTTTGATTTTCCTATGATGGTATTGAAAGAATATTTGTCACCAATACGTTTTTCGAGTTGTTTTACTTTTTTCTGTAAATGTGCTTTTTCAACAGCTTTGTATAAAAGCGGAATAATTTTGTCATTATCATCACCTTTTACAATATAATCAAAAGCGCCGTTTTTCATAGCCTGAACGCCATCCGGAATATTTCCGAAAGCAGTCAGTAAAATAACTTCAATCAAAGGAAAACTTCCTTTAATATTTTGCAGAAAATCAACGCCATTTCCGTCCGGCAATTTTACATCGCACAAAACGACATCAATTTCGGTTTGTTCTAATTTTTTAAAACCAGATTTTAAATCTTTAGCTTCAAAAACTTCAAATCCTTCTGATTTTATAATGCGTGCCAACAGACTTCTTAGTTTTTCTTCGTCGTCTATAATTAAAATTTTATGTATCATTTGAGGAAAAGTCTAGGATCGAAATTCATTTTTTGAAGTACAAATTTAGGTCTAAAATTACGTCTCTTTTTTAATTCAATAGAAATTCTTTCAAAAAAAAGCAAATACCAAAAGTGCTCCATTATTATTTCTAAGGATTAATTTAGCAAAAGAAACGTATCTTTAAAAACTCTAAATCACTTATTTTTAAATGAAAATACCACAACTTCTAATAAAGCCATTTTTAGTCACCATACTATTTATTATTAATGGAGGATTTATTTGTTTGGCAAATGCTTCAAATAGAACAATAGATCCGCCTAAATCAAAGTTGATTTCATTTAAAATCAAATTAAAATCAGCAGAGAAAGTAAAAATTGAAACAGCAGCCTTAAAATTCAATAAACATTTAGCTTACAGTTTTACACTAGACGATGGATATAGATCGGCTTATTTAACGGCTTTTCCTTTGTTAAATGGAGGAAAAATAAGCCCAAAGAATATTAATGAATGGAAAAATGATCAGGGTGGAGATGGAACAAACTCAAAAGGACTTTTCTATACAGATGGGTTGGGAAATAAAATCCCGTTCAAATTAGGTTTAGCAATTAATGGCGCAACAATTGGTGATTTTTCTGCCTATCGTGGACATCTTTCGTGGGCTGAGGTAAAAGAAATGTACGATGTAGGTTGGGATATTTTGAATCACGGTTTTCATCATGCCACCAAACATGGAACTAATTTCCTGAACGAAGTAACGGAAAATACAACTTCAATAAAGCAAAATTTAGGTTTTACAATGTCGCAATTTGTAGTTCCCGGCGGAGAAAGTGATCCCGGATATCAATTAGAATATGAAAGAGACGCGCTTGCGAATGGTGCTTTCTCGGTAGCTTCATATGCAGGCTACGGGCCAGTAATTAATGTAAAAGAAAAAGTGAATCTCGATAAAATGATTTATGCCAGAACTTTTGTTCAAAGCTCAAAAGATACAATTGGCTTTAAAACCATGGATCGTTTTCTTGCAACGTTTGATTCGGTGGCAAAATTGCCAAATCCAGTTTGGTACAACGAATTCACGCACGGAGTAGGAAACGGAAATCTTTGGAATTTAAGTGTACGTTTTCCGGATTTCAAATATTATATGAAAGCTATTGCAAATAAATACGGTTCAAAAGGCAACGATTCCATCTGGATGGCACCCTGGCAAGAAGTCTATGAATATATTTGGCTGCGAGATAGAGTTAAAATCAACTACGAACAAAAAGGAAAAGAAGTAGAGGTTACAATTCAACTTCCTGAAATTCCCGAAACATTTCGATATCGAACCATTTCACTAACAATAGATACAGCTTCAAAATTCGAAATAGAATCAAAAGAGTCAGATTTTACAATTTCCAACAATGGCAATACCACGCATAAATTAATTAACCTTCAATTCAATCCATAACAGTTGTAGGTACAAATATTATAATTCTATTAACACGAAAGAATTTAGGCTTTGTAGTAAATGAATTAATTTTGCATAAAAGCTACATTATATATGAAAGACCCAATTTCAATCTCAATATTAGAATTAGCTATCATCACACAAGATAGCAATGCACCTGAAACATTCCAAAAAACAAAAGAAATAGCGCAACTCGCAGATAATTTAGGTTATAAGCGTTTTTGGCTGGCAGAACATCACAATATGGCACACGTTGCCAGTTCTGCAACTGTAGTCTTAATTGGCTATATTGCGGGTCATACTCAAAATATCCGCGTAGGTTCTGGTGGAATCATGTTACCAAATCATTCTCCTTTAATAGTAGCAGAGCAATTCGGGACATTAGAAACACTTTATCCTAATAGAATCGATTTAGGTTTAGGAAGAGCACCAGGAACAGATCAGCCAACAGCTGAAGCCATCCGAAAAGACTTTTTTGAGCAGGCACAACGCTTTCCTCAAAACGTCACCAAGCTTCAGGATTATTTTTCTGCCGAAAATGCCACCGCAAAAGTGAGAGCCTTTCCTGCCGAAGGTACTAATGTGCCAATATGGATTCTGGGTTCAAGTATGGAAAGTGCAGCTCTTGCCGCCGCTTATGGATTACCATATGCTTTTGCCGGGCATTTTGCACCACGCCAAATGATTCAGGCCTTCGAGTTTTACCGTGAAAATTTCCAGCCTTCAGAGTTTTTAGACAAGCCCAAAACAATAGCTTGCGTTAATATCATTGCAGCCGACACTAATGAAGAAGCAGAAAGACTATCGACAAGTTTGTATCAAATGTTTCTAAACTTAATTAGAGGTGATCGTAAAGGTTTGCAGCCACCTGTAGATTCTCTGGATGATATTATGAGCGAAGAAGAACGTTTTCATGTCAATCAAATGACCGCATGTACTTTCACAGGAAATAAAGGGCAACTAATAACAGATCTTAAAAAGTTCATCAATTACGCCAAAGTAGACGAGCTAATGGCAACAGGCCCAATTTTCGATCACCAGGCGAAACTCAAAAGCATCCATATCACAAAAGAAGTAATAGACACTATAAACACGATATAAGGAGAGTTTTTCACTCCTATATATAAGGTAAGTTTTCATTCCCATAACCCGACAGTTTCAAAAGCTGTCGGGTTTATTTTTATACATGTATTTAAGGAGAAGCAAATTTGTCATGCTGAGCGAAGTTGAAGCATCATAAGATTGTAATTTGGGATTTAAAGAAATTGGAGTTTAATAAAGATCAGGAGCTATTTCCCGCTATTCGTTCCAATCTTTTGCTTTTTAAAGGAAAAAGCAAAAGGATTTCCACTTCTATCGGGGCTAGGGAAGTAGTTTTCAGAAGAAGATCAGGTATAAAAGAGAAAAAAAAGTAAAACTTTGCGCCCTTACGCCTTTGCGCGATTCATTAAAACACCCATAAGTCAACTTTCGAGACATAATACCTTTGCGCAAAAACGGATCAAAACCCAATGAAATACGACAAAACATATAAAATCGCCCAAAGATCAAAAAAACTTCGAGTTGTAAAAACCATCCAGCCAGCGATTTATAAAAAACATTGAAATTATGCAATAAAAAGTCTTGTAAATGTAAATAAAGGAGCTACTTTTGCACCCGCAAGAGCGACAGACGTTCCCTGAAATACTGACAAGCAAACGAAATCAAGGAGAAAATTTATTTTCAAAAAAGATTTAAAAAAGCTTGTGGGATTTGAAAGAAGAAGTTACAT